>CAZLJQ010000004.1:0-132226 GCA_964559875.1 uncultured Acidobacteriaceae bacterium | reverse complement strand
AAACTTACTCCACTTTATCTCTCCCGGATATAACTACTCAGGAACCGGTCTAGTTGTTCACGCAGTACGACGATCTATCTCGCGGAGTATTGTATTTTACAGTGACACGGTACAATGGCGGATGTAAACTCGGCGAGTTTGCGAACCAGTAAGCCTAAACTTTCGGGAGCTTTCATATGCAGGACACAACTGACCAGGCCAACGCAGCGTCGCAGGGACTTGATAGCGCGCTGAGTGAGCGAGCTTTCAGGAAGATTATATTGAGGTTCCTGCCGGTCATGATGCTTGGGTACATCGTCGCATACATCGATCGCACAAATGTTGGATTTGCAGCGCTGACGATGAACAAGGATCTCGGGCTTTCCGCGTTAGCCTTCGGATGGGGCGCAGGTATTCTCTTTTTTGGCTACTGCTTTTTCGAAGTGCCTAGCAATATTCTTCTCTGCCGCGTAGGCGCGCGGATATGGCTTTCGCGAATCATGATCACATGGGGGATTGCCGCTGCGGCGTCCGCCCTGGTCACGGGACCGCACAGCTTTTATGTCTCACGCTTCCTTCTCGGTGTGGCGGAAGCGGGCTTTACTCCCGGTGCAATGTACTTCTTCACCGCCTGGTTCCCGGTGCACTATCGCAGCCGCCTGATGTCCTGGTACCAGATGTCACTTCCGATAGCGTCTTTGGCCAGCGGACCGATTTCAGGCCTCATCATGCAGATGAATGGCTTCCTCGGATTAGCCGGATGGAAATGGCTATTTATCCTTGAGGGCGCACCGGCGATTGTAATAGGCGTGACTTTCTACTTTCTCCTAACCGAGCGTCCGGAGGAGGCGAAGTGGCTCACCCCAGAGGAGCGCGATGTGGTCATACGTACGCTCGCTGCTGAAAAGCGCGAGCGCCCTGTCAAAAAGATGTGGGCAGCGATGGCTGATTCACGCGTCCTCATTCTGGCAGGTATACAGTTCAGTTTCACAATCGGATCCTATGCGGTAGCTATCTGGCTACCGCTGATCCTAAAGGGGCACCATCTATCGAACTTCAGCATTGGATGGGTGGCCGCAATCCCTTACGTTTTCGGTTGCGCTGGCACTATTATCTGGGCTAGGCGCGTCGATCATAGCGGTCGCCGGATTGGCAATCTTGCCTTCGCCTGCTTCGTGGGAGCGATTGGATTGATGGTCGCCGTCAAATTCCCAACCCTTATCGTGTCCATGATCGGCCTATCGATCGCTCTGATCGGCATTACCTCTGCCCGAGGCATCTTCTGGTCTATTCCTCCGCGTTTCCTGACCGGTATGGGCGCGGCGGGTGGTCTGGCTTTTATTAATGCCGTTGGCACAATGGGTGGATTCTTCGGCCCGGTCGTCATGGGATGGCTGAAGACGACGACAGGTTCGTTCGGTGCGGGACTGGCTGTGATGTGCGGATTTATGGTGGTTGCCAGCCTGCTAACACTCTCGATGCACTTGTTATTGAAGCAGGAATAGTGGCTATCATGTCTCCGACCGCGAGTGCAGCTTGGTAGCGAGGAGCCCAAGTAAGAGCGGAGCGCGGCCAGGTAAGAGGTATAGAAGCGACTATCTGGTTTCTTTCTCGGCAAATCGCATGCTCGACACTATGCTTATGACTGCGATGCCAGCGAAGAAGACAGCAAGCGACGAGACATCGGCGCGCGAAACTTTTCCCAGCTGCAACAGGACGTAACCGACGGCGAGATTCACAAGTGCCCAGAGAACGTTCACCGTTGGCGAAGACAATCCCTTGCCAGGAGGGTGCGCGAAAGGTGTTGGAAAACGATCGCCAGAAATGCCATGCACGAAGTGAGGCACGACGTTCGCGAGGAAGATGCCAGAGAAGAAACAAGCGATGTAGTTGTACCAGTTCATTGCGGTCCCCCTTTTTGATCAGGTCCAATAGAAAAAGTGCTCGGCGGCACGACGGAATCCGGGTCCAATCTGTGAACAAGGCCCATCCCTACATAAATCGGATGCATGCTCGCCTTGAGCTTCGGCAGTTCAAAAGTGAACCAGAGCGCGCCGGCGATGCAAAATGCGCCAGTAGCTATGACGGTGAAGGGCGCCCCCATGCGGTGAGCTAGCGCGCCGGCCAGTAGGCTACCGAAGGGCGCCGCGCCGAAAAAGGCCATCGTGTAGTAGCTCATGGCGCGGGCGCGCTTGTCATCCGTTACCAGCGACTGGATGATGGTGTTGCTGACGGATGCTGTCTGCATGAGGCCGAAGCCCGCAAAGACCATCAGCACGAGTGACACCCACAATGTGTGCGAGAGGCCAAAGAGGATCAGCGCGCCTCCAAGAATTGCGGCTGAAATCTGCAGCATGCTGACCAATCCCACGACCGACCTGCGAACTGCCAGGGAAATTGCCGAGATTAGCGCGCCTATTCCGGATGCTCCGGTTAGCCATCCCAGGGTGGATGCACCACCGTGCAGCAGCTGCCCGGCAAAGACCGGCAACAGCACCATGTATGGATAGCCCATCAGGCTGATAAACGCGAATAGCAAGAGGATGGTGCGAATGGGACGAAATGTGCGAATGTACTCCCATCCTTCGCTTATTTGTTCGATCATGCCAGTAGTGTGGTGCTGGACCTGCACGAGGCGAATACGCATCATCAGCAAAGATGCGATAACCGCAAAGTAGCTGACGCCATCGATCAGAAAGCACCAGCCTTCGCCGAGCACCGCAATCACCAAGCCGGCAATCGAGGGGCCGATCAGCCGTGCTCCGTTGGCCATCGAGGAATTGATGGCGATGGCATTGCCGAGGTCGTTGCGATCATCAACCATCTGAACGAGGAAGGACTGCCGGGCAGGCATATCGAACGCATTGATCAAGCCCTGCAAGATGCTGAGACCGATGATTTCGCCGATGGTAATGGCATGTGTCAGCGTGAGCGCGGCCAAGGCGAGGGATTGCACGGAGGCGGCAGCTTGCGTCCAGACCAGCAGCCTGCGCCGATTGAGCCGCTCAATCCAAACCCCGGCAAACGGTCCAAGCACAAACGAGACAATCTGCCCGGCGAAGCTGACCACACCAAGCAGTAGGGCCGAATGGGTCAGCCGGTACACCAGCCAACTCGTCGCCAGCCGCGTCATCCAGGTGCCAATGAGCGAGACACCCTGCCCGAAGAAAAAGAGCTGAAAGTTACGATGCCGCAGCGCTCGCCAAGCATGTGACACCGATGCGAGTCGAGGGTTGCCCAACAAAACCGCGCGGCTGCCGGGTTTCTTCACAACTGTGCTAGCCGTCGAATGATCTTGCCTGCGGCGAAGAGAGTTTCCCGTTCCCGGCCGTCAAGCTGGGCGATAGCCTGCGCCAGCCAAGAGCGCTTTGCCTCCTTTGCGCGGTTTCGCAAAGCGACGCCCGCGGCAGTTAGCTCGATGTGCATCTGTCGCCCATCGGTAGGATGCGGTTTTCGCTCGACCAATCCTCTGTCCTCAAGTGCCGCGATCGTGGTTCCCATGGACTGCGGCTTGACGCTCTCCGCCCGCGCCAGATCGGCGATCGTAGCAGGACCCTCATTGGCGAGCCGCGCCATGACAGCACTCTCTGTTAATGAAAGCTCATGCGCAGCCGCCGCCGCGCGCACACGGCGTAGCAGCAGGCCAAGGGATTGGGTCAGGTCGATTACTTCCGAATCAAGGGTCTTTCGCGACATAGCAATTACATGATTGCATTAAGCAGTCAAACTTGCAAGGTTAACTGTTCATTTATTGATTGAATTGCGGATCGAGAGCTGCGGATTCCTGATAACCCGCGTTCACAGCAAAACAGAGAAGTCCGTGGAATCACGTTAGGCGGCCGTTTTTCTAAAATCCGCTTTCTCAGTCTATGGGGGTGAGCGTGTTCCGTCCTTAGGCCATAGAAATTGTATTGACGTTCCTCGGACGCCGATCAGGACAACTTCACCCCAACGCTTTACGGACGCGCCTGCATGAGGAATTTTGCCACGGCTTCATCGGTCACCAGCGAATTCACATAGCCTGCCGCGAGGATGGCCTGAACGATGTTTGCCTTGTACATCCCTCCTGAGATGAGAATGCTGTCTGCGATCGCTTTCAGGTCTGCCGGGGGCATGGCGATAACGGTGCGATTGAGATCGTGGTCGACGGGAATACCTTGCGCGTCAATGAAAGTCCCGAGGATTTCGCCAATCGCACCGATTTTCCTGAGTTCAGCGAGTCGTTCGCGAACCGTATCAATGGTGGTGAGCTTTGTTCTAGGGGTCAAATCGCCACAGGATACAATCGCCACATTGGAATTCCGGGCGCGTTCCATGACTTCGTTTACGCCGCTGTGCGTGAGCAGAATTCCACGACTCTCATCGCTCGGGCAGTAAATCGGCGCTGTTATGTAATAACAGTCGGCACCGAGCGTCTTAGCCAGCTCGGTGGAAACCTCAAAAGTGTTGGTTTCCGATCCTTTGGTCAGTCCGCCCATCAGTGAAACGACCGAACTGTTGCGCAATTGCCGGGTACGCATCTGCTTTATGCTGGCAATCAGCGTGCGCCCCCAGCCGACCGAAATGCACTGCCCATCAAGCAGCAGCTCGTCGAGCAAGGCCCCGGCTGCATCGCCAAGCATGCGCCGTTGTTGCTCGTCATTGTCTGCTGCTGGGACAACGACCACTGACTTGAGCTTGAAGCTTTGTCTGAGCCGCTCTTCCAGTTCCACACAACTGGCCAGCGGTAACCGGATATCGACGACCACCGAGCCGTCCGCCTGCAGTTGCCCGGCGATCCTATTGACGCGCGCACGCGGGATGCCGAGGCGATCGGAGATTTCCTGCTGGGTCAGCCCCGCAACGTAGTAGTACCAAGCGATTCGCGCTCGCAACTGATCCCCGCTCAGGGAATTCGATTCGTCGCTCACCTTCACACGTTCCAAGAGGGTCACTCCTATTTACAATTGTCACATAAAATATACAAAAGTTCTTGACCCCAAAAAACATTTCTATGTACACTTGTCGCATAGAAGATACAAAAGTGCTTCGTTGATCGATATGCAGGCTGAATAGTCTTAATACATTGGAGTAACCAATGTTTTCGCAGTCTTCGCTGGCAAACGCAATTCGCGTGCTGGCCATAGATGGTGTACAAGCAGCCAACTCCGGACACCCAGGTGCCCCGATGGGGATGGCTGAAATCGCGGTGGCCTTATGGAACCGCAAACTCAAGCACAACCCGGCCGACCCGAAATGGCCGAACCGCGACCGCTTCGTGCTCTCCAACGGGCACGGCTCGATGTTGCTCTATGCCTTGCTGCACCTGACCGGCTACGACCTGCCACTCGAAGAACTCAAGCGCTTCCGCCAATTGCACGGTAAGACGCCGGGCCATCCGGAATACGGCCACACGGACGGCGTCGAAACAACAACCGGACCGCTGGGCCAGGGCTTCAGCAACGCCGTTGGTTTCGCCCTCGCAGAAAAACTGCTAGCCGCCGAATTCAACCGCGACGGCTTTCCGATTGTGGACCACCACACATACACCTTTCTCGGCGACGGCTGCATGATGGAAGGCGTCTCGCACGAAGCCGCTTCGCTCGCCGGTATCTGGAAACTCTCCAAGCTGGTCGCATTCTACGACGACAACGGCATTTCGATCGACGGCCACGTTGCCGGCTGGTTTGCCGACGACACACCGAAGCGCTTTGAAGCCTACGGATGGAACGTGATACGTGGCATTGACGGCCACGACATCGACGCCATAGAAGACGCCATCAATGCCGCCAAGTCGCAGCAAGAAAAGCCGACGCTGATCTGCTGCAAGACAGTGATCGGCAAAGGCTCGCCGAACAAGGCCGGAACGCACGGCGTGCACGGCTCGCCGCTGGGCAAGGACGAAGTTGCCGCAACACGCGCTGCCTTGGGCATCACTTGGGGACCTTTTGAAGTTCCGGAAGATATTCGCGGTGCTTGGGACGGTCGCGCCAAGGGCGCCAAACTCCAGGGCGAGTGGCAAACGCTGTTTGCTGCTTACTGCGCCGCATACCCACAGCTGGCGACCGAATTTGCACGCCGCACACGGGGTGAACTGCATCACGAATACGCGGCGAAATCGGCTGAGGCGCTGCAAGCCATTGTCGAAAAGGCAGAGACCATTGCCACGCGCAAATCGTCGCAAAACGCCATTCAGGCATTGGCGCCGGTGATGCCGGACTTCATCGGCGGCTCGGCCGATCTGGCACCGTCCAATCTGACGCAGTGGAAAGGGTGCCGTGAAGTTCGCCCGGAAGCTATGTCCGAAGGTGGCAACTATATCCATTACGGCGTGCGCGAATTCGGTATGGCCGCGATCATGAACGGGCTTGTCCTGCATGGCGGCTTCCGCCCCTACGGCGGTACTTTCCTGATGTTCTCGGAATACGCGCGCAACGCCATCCGCATGGCCGCGCTGATGAAGATCAACCCGATCTACGTGTTCACACATGACTCAATCGGCGTCGGCGAAGACGGCCCGACGCACCAGCCGATCGAACAGACAGCGACCTTGCGCATGGTACCCAACCTCGACGTCTGGCGTCCCTGCGACAGCGTCGAAGCTTTCGTCGCTTGGCAAGTCGCAATTGAGCACCGCCTCTGCCCGACGGCGCTGATCCTCACGCGCCAGAACCTGCCGCACCAGGAGCGCAATGCCGAACAAGTGAAGGCGATCCGGCGCGGCGGCTACGTGCTCAAGGATTGCGTCGGCGCACCTCAGGCGGTGATCATTGCCACCGGGTCCGAAGTCTGCTTAGCCGCAAGCGCCCAGCAGATGCTTGCCGAAAAGGGAATCGCTGTCCGCGTCGTCTCGTTGCCGTCGAACTTCGTCTTTGACCAGCAAGACGCCGTCTATCGCGACTCGGTGTTGCCGCGTGGCGTGCCGCGCGTCGCTGTCGAAGCCGGGGTCACAGGCTACTGGCGGCAATACGTAGGACTCGAGGGCGCCGTGGTTGGTGTTGATCGCTTCGGCGAATGCGGTCCGGCCAATCAAGTGTTTGAATTCCTCGGTGTAACGGCAGCAAAGGTGGCTGAGGCGGTCGAATCTCTCCTAGCTTCTCGAGAATTTAATGTTGGAGTTCATCTTGCCAAAGAGTTTGCTTGATCAATTGCGGGAAATGACTACCGTTGTGGCCGATACCGGAGATATCCAAGCCATCGAAGCCTTTATGCCGCGTGATGCGACGACGAATCCGTCGTTAATTACCGCTGCCGCCCAGATGCCTCAATACCAGAGCATAGTCGACGAGACTTTGCACCAGGCCCAGCAGGATCTCGGTAAAGCGGCAAAGACAGCCGAGGTTGTAACACTGGCATTTGACCGGCTAGCGGTTTCCTTCGGCCTCAAGATCCTTCAGATCATCCCCGGACGGGTTTCGACCGAGGTAGATGCACGTTTGTCATTTGACACTCAGGCAACAATCGCAAAAGGTCGGGAACTTATCGCGCAGTATGAAGCAAAGGGTGTGTCACGCCAGCGCATTCTGATCAAGATCGCCGCAACCTGGGAAGGCATTCAGGCTGCCACCGTTCTGGAAAAGGAGGGTATTCACTGCAACTTGACCCTGCTGTTCGGTTTGCATCAAGCCATTGCGTGTGCAGAAGCGGGAGTCACATTGATCTCGCCATTCGTCGGCCGCATCCTCGACTGGTACAAAAAAGATACTGGTCGCGATTTCTACGAGCCTCAGGAAGACCCCGGCGTTCTCTCCGTTACCCACATCTACCATTACTACAAGAAATTTGGCTACAAGACCGAGGTGATGGGTGCCAGCTTTCGCAATCTAGGCGAAATCACAGAACTGGCAGGTTGTGATCTCTTGACGATCGCACCGTCTCTACTGGCTGAACTGAAATCAACAGAAGCGCTACTTCTGCGCAAACTGGATGCGAGCGTCTCTGCAACTGAACAGATCAAGAAAATTAGCGTCGACAAGTTAACCTTCGATCGCATGCATTCCGCGGACCGTATGGCTTCAGACAAGCTTTCCGAAGGGATTGTCGGCTTTACCAAGGCGTTGGAGACTTTGGAAGAACTCCTGGCCGCACGTATCCAGGCAATGACGGATACTGCGGGAGGGATGAGATCAAAGTCATTGAGCCTGTCGTGTAGATAGTTCCGCCCCGCTCTGTCGCGGTCTTTGGGTAAGTCCCATGCTTGGCATGATCTTCCAAGGCCACATCAAAAGCGGACATAACATGTGCTGTCTTTGATATTGAGAGCTTTAACGGAAATAGAAACATTAAGAAGGAGGGTAAGGCAATGAAGAAGAGGACTTGGACTGTTCTGATTGTTATTGCCGTAGCGGCCTTATTTGTTTCGGCGCAAATCAAGAGTCTTTACCCGGTGACCGGGTTGGGAATGCAGGTAAGAACGGATGTAAAGGCGAAGAAGAAGTACGTGATCGCCTGCATCGTAAAGAATTCGACAAACCCGTATATGGTGGCTCAATTGGCGGGCGTAAGAAAAGCGGCGCAGGACATGGGTTTCGAGGCAATTACCCTTGCTCCGGCTAAGCAGGATAGCGTTGAAGAGCAGGGAAGAATCGTTGAAGACCTCCTGCAGAAGAAAATCTCCGGCTTGATCATTCATCCGGCCGACTCGAATGGGATTGTTCCCTCCGTGGAAAAAGCTGTTGCCAGGGGAGTTCCCGTTGCGACCGTCGGAACTCCGGCGAATAGCAACAAGGTGCTCTTCCGCACTGGTGTGGACTATGCGGAAAGCGGAGAGGTAATTACGCAATGGGTGGCACAAAAGATGAACGGTCAGGGCAACCTGATCATCCTCGAAGGCCCCCCGGCGGCAGACAATGCCCAGGAACGTCTACGCGGCATTCATAAAACGCTGAAGAATTATCCGAAAATCAAGGTTGTAGCCTCGCAGCCCGCAAACTTCCAGAGGGTTGCTGGCATGCAGGTAATGGAGAACTTGCTGCAGAAGTTCTCGAAGGTGAATGCGGTCATCGCAGCTAATGATGAGGAAGCCCTGGGCGCCATCATGGCCATCAAGGCTGCGGGACGCCAGAACGAAGGCATCATTGTGGCTGGGTTCGACGGAAACGAAGATGCAAGCTGGGCCATTAAGAGAGGTCAGATGGCTGTTACCTACAATACCGACCCCTATGGAAGCGGCTATTGTGCAGCAGCATTTATGGTGCAAAACCTCAACAATGGCGCAAAGCCGGCAAAGGCCTTTATGCCTTTCCCCTCTGCCCAAAACAAGCCCTTAATTTCCCAGGCTAACATTGACGACTATTTGAAGAACTCCGCTTGGTGGAAGAAATAGAGGAAGCTGGGGGAGGCTGATGCGTTCAGCCTTCCCCAAAGGGGAAAGCATGGCAAGTCAGGCAGCACTTCTTCAGGCACGGGGAATTTCCAAGGAGTTTCCTGGGGTTCGCGCTCTGGAAAACGTCGACTTCGACGTCTATCCCGGCGAGGTACACATCCTGATTGGCGAGAATGGCGCCGGGAAAAGCACCTTGGGCAAGATCCTGATGGGTGCCTACAAACACGATAGCGGTGAAATCCTACTGGAAGGAAAATCAATCAAGATTAACCGTCCAGTGGAGGCCTTGCGGTACGGTATCGGGGGAGTACATCAGGAGTTCATGTTGGTTCCGTGGCTGAACGTAGCCCAGAATATCTTTTTGAACCGAGAACCGCGGCGCTGGGGTATTGTGGTCGACCACCAGCGGATGCATGAGGAGAGCCGAAGATTGCTGGGCTCTCTCGATGTGCATATCGACACGACGCAACCGTTGAAACATTTCGGTACGGCCATCCAGCAGATGGTGGAATTGTCCAAGGTGATGGCGTCAAATCCCCGGGTATTGATTCTCGATGAGCCCACGGCCGTTTTGACTGAACGCGAAGTCGAGTGCCTGTTCAAGCGAATCAGAGAGCTGCGGGAGCAAGGCATTGCGATCATTTTTATCTCCCACCGCCTGCAGGAGATCAGGGAAATTGGCGACCGAGTTACGGTTCTGCGTGATGGAAAGAATGCTGCTACTGGATTGATGAACGAAATCAGCAACGATGAACTGGTTCGGATCATGGTTGGGCGGAATATCTCGCAAATGTACCCGCGGAATCGGCGGCTACCTGGGGAAGAGGCGCTTCACTTAAAAGGGCTTTCGGTAAAAGGCGGACCCAAGAACGTCGATCTGGTTGTACGCAAAGGCGAGATTGTTGGAATCTCCGGGTTAGTGGGGTCTGGCCGCACGGAACTAGCCAGGGCGATTTTTGGCATCGGGCAGATTGAGCAGGGGGAGATCACCCTGTTCGGGGATAAAGTGACGCCGCGCTCACCGGCCCAGATGGTACGAAAACGGGTCGGGTTGATTCCCGAGGACCGCAAGCATTTAGGCCTGACCATGAAGTTTTCCGTGGCGTGGAATGTCGTGATTGCAAGTCTCAAACTCCACTTTCCACATTTCGTGGTCAGTTATTCCAAGGTATCCCGGCTAGCCGAGAAGTTTGTAAAGGAGTTGAGAATTGCAACCCCTACGGTGAGTCGACAGGTGAAGTATCTGAGTGGGGGAAGTCAGCAAAAGGTCGTGCTGGCGAAATGGCTGAACACGGATTCAAAATTACTGATCTTCGACGAACCTACACGCGGAATTGACGTAGGGGCCAAAGTGGAAATCCATACCTTGATGGATAACCTGGTGCAAAACGATATTGCGATTTTGATGATCTCGTCGGATTTGCCGGAGGTTTTGGGGATGAGCGACGCTGTTTACGTGATGTACCAGGGGAAGCTGAGTGAAAGGTTCAGCCATGAGGAAGCGACCCAGGATAAGGTGGCTTCCTTAATGCTGGGTGTGGGACGCAATGAAGCATAACTTTCATCTTCGCATCGCGAACATCCCACCAGTGAGCTGGATTGTACTGGTGTTGTTCATTGTGTACGGATTTTTCGCTCCAGGTTTTTTTTCGGCAAGCAATCTATGGAATATAGGGGTTCAGGCTGCGCCGTTACTGGTTTTGGCGATTGGATCGACGATTGTGATTCTGACAGAGGGCATTGACCTGTCGTGCGGCATTGTTCTTGGTTTTGCCGGCGTCGGATTCGCATTGCTGGTGCAGCGGGGCGTTCCGGTATGGCTCGCCATGTTGGGCGGCATACTTCTGGCTGGGCTCTGCGGCCTGATCAATGGTGTCATGGTCGCTTCACTTCATTTGCCGCCTTTTATCGCTACGTTAGGCATGGCGAGTGTTGTTACCGGTGCCGGGCTGATTTCCACCCAGGGATTGTCCATCGCGGTGAGGGACACTTTCTTAGATTTCGTCTCGAACGGGACGCTGCTGGGAATCAAGATGCCTATCCTAATAGCACTTGTAATCTTTGGCGGGGTTTTGTTCCTGATGAGATACACCGCTTTCGGGCGGAACATCTATGCTCTTGGCGGAAACCCCGAAGCACTTCGGTTGAGCGGCGCCAACTCAACGGCGGCACTGATCGTGACATATGTCGCGGCCGGGTTATTGGCTGGGATTGCAGGAATTCTGGTCGCATCCCGTACAGCTTCCGGTCATATCGCCTCGGGGTTGGGCTGGGACTTTGATGCGATTGCCGCCTGCATCATAGGTGGAACTTCATTTGAAGAAGGCAAGGGCGGCGTTGGCTATACGATTCTCGGAGTCATTCTCATCGCCGTTCTGCGCAATGGGCTGAATGTTGCAGGCGTGCCGAATATGTACCAGTTTGCCCTGATGGGAACGGTGGTGCTCGGCGCAATCATCTTTGACATTATGGTCCGGCGCCTGTCCGGGGCAGAGGAGAGCCGGTAATATGAGCGAGGTAGCTGAAAGCGCAGGCTTTCTGGACAAGTGGAATGGCGCCGACCTTAAACGCTTCATCGGGCCCCTGCTGCGGCCACTCGGTCTTCTGGCCCTTTGCATCCTTTTATCATTTCTAAGCGAGAACTTCTTCACCCTGAAGAACATCATCAGCGTCTTAAGGCAATCGACGATTTTGGTGGTGGTGTCGGTCGGAATGACGGTCGTGATTCTTGCTGCTGGGATCGATCTCTCCGTAGGTGGAGTGATGGCCCTGGTTGGCTGCCTCACCTCCCAACTGATTGTCAACGGTATGCCCATTGCTCCGGCAATTGTGTGTGGCCTCGCCATGGGCATTGTATTTGGCTTACTGAACGGAGTCCTGATATGCGTCTTCGGCCTTCCACCGTTTGTGGCAACTTACGGCATGATGTGGATTGCCGATGGGTTGGCCATGATCCTGATGCAGGGGAAGATCATCTTCGGGCTTCCCGATAGCTTTTTGTGGCTCGGTTCGGGCTACCTGTCGATCATTCCTATTCCGGTCATCATTGCGGTGGTGGTGGCAATTGTCTTCCATTTCTACTTAAGAAAGACAGTCCCTGGTCAAGAGATTTATGCGTTGGGCGCCAATCGTGATGCGGCGCGCTACTCAGGAATCAAGACAACGAAGACACTGCTGTTGGTTTACAGTCTGAGCGGGCTTACGGCAGCCATCGCGGGAATTATGATGACGGCCAGGCTGGACGCTGCCGAAGAGGGAATGGGGGAGCCATTTACGCTGCAGGCGATTGCGGCGGTAGTAATGGGTGGAAGCTCCCTGATGGGTGGAGAAGGTGGTATTCCGGGAACGATTATCGGAGCACTTATTCTGACGCTTGTGGTCAATGGCTTGAACCTTATGGGAGTCTCTTCCATGGTTCATCCATTAGTTACCGGGGGCGTGATTTTGGTGGCAGTCTTCTTTGATATTGTCACGCGAAAATGGTCAGACTGACCTGCTGGCTTCGCCGTGCAAGAACTTAACGTAGTTTACGAACTGTTACAAACTCATTTGTAATTGGAGGTTTTTCATTCGATGGCGAACTTAACGATCAGGCCAATCAATACCGGGTTTATTCCCACCTTTCCCAAGCAATACCATTTCCATCATTCAACTCTTGAATTTCTTGAGAACGTAAGCGATAAGAAAGTTGCCCTTCCGGTATTTACTTTTCTTATCGAGGGTGGAAAAGAACTTGTTCTGGTCGATACCGGCATGGCCTGGACCGAGCGGGCTGACAAATACCATCACGGCGGCTCGTACCAGCCGGAAGGGATGGCCATCCACGAACAGTTGGCAAAGATAGGCTACTCATGTGCGGACATCGACAAGGTAATCTTCACCCATCTCCACTGGGACCATATCTATTACATGGAGAAATTCACCAAAGCCCAGTTTATTGCGAGCCGCGTGGAATACGAGTTTGCTTTGAATCCCATACCGCTCTATTACAAGTCCTACGAGTACCCCGCCCTGGGCCTCCGCCGTCCTTTTGAAGGACTCAAGATCGACGTGGTGGATGGCGAGGAAGAGATCATGGAAGGGGTAAGGGTATTCCCGTCTCCGGGACATTCTCCGGGGCACCAGTCGGTTGAGGTTGACACTAAAGACGGCAGTTACATCTGCGCGGGCGATGCATTCTTCCTTTTGGCAAATCTCAAACCCATCCCCCAGATCCACTACACGATCACTCCTCCAGCTCGGTTTGCCAATATCGTCGAGTGCTGGAAGAGCATCGAGTTCCACAAGAATAGGGTCGCGAACGAAGGACTGTTGCTTCCGTGCCACGAGCCTGCGTTTGTAGAGCGCTTTGAGAAGACACCCGTACTGGGTCTTTGATGGAGTGGTTTTGAATGAAGCGCTTCGCATGATTGCGAGGCGTGAGTTCGACGCCGGATCGTAGAAGGTTTTCCATTCAGCAGCGCCGGGGGCGGCTCGGGTTTGTAACCGGAGCCGCTCTCGGTCGCGGGGGCGTACGCGCTGTGCAGTCATGAAGAAGACCATTGCAGTTATGGCCAGCTTGGACACGAAAGAGTCTGAAATCTCTTTCATGAAGGAGATGATTGAGCGTCTGGGGTGCCGGGCGCTGATCATCGACGTCAGTGCTCTGGGTGGGTCGGCTATTCTCCCGGATGTTTCGCGGGAGGATGTGATACGAGCAGGCGGCACAGACTGGAAGAGCTTTCAAGCTAAAGAAAAGCACGAGAAGATCGCGGCTCTGTCAGAGGGGGTTTCGATTCTGGCACCCGAACTGTACAGTCGTGGGCTCTTTGACGCGATCTTGTCGATTGGCGGAGTGCAGAATACCACGATCGGCGTTGCAGCGATGAAGGCGCTCCCCATCGGTGTTCCCAAGCTGATGGTTTCCACCGTGGCAAGTGGACGGCGAATTCTTGAACCGCTGGTAGGAAGCAAAGACATCATCCTGTTGCCTTCGGTGGCGGACATAGCGGGAATTAATGTTTTGACGCGCACGATTCTGCAGAATGCAGTCGCCGCCATCGTTGGGATGGCCAACCACGGTGGAAAACCGCTTTGTGCTGGAGATGAGTTAATTATCGGCGCCACGCTGATGGGAGTAACTAACGGGGTGGTCCAAGCGGCGAGGCTTCTTGAAAAAAACGGATACCAGGTGATCAGTTTCCATTCGACCGGAGCAGGCGGCCGGGCCATGGAAGAGTTGGTCGCCGCGGGAACCATCAAGGCCGTGATGGACCTCACCCTTCACGAGATTGTCGCGGAAATGTTTGCGGGAGGTTTTTCAGCAGGAGCAAGTAACCGGCTGGAGGCAGCCTGCAAGGCGGGCATTCCCCAGGTGATCGCACCGGGGGGGTGCGACTTTATCGATTATGGAGTCGACGAACTGCCGGCGGATATGGATAGGCGGAAATATGTATTCCATAACGCCGATATCGCGCACATCAAGTTGCACAAAGACGAGATCGTGCGTGCTGGATCGATCATCGTTGAACGTCTCAACAGAAATAACGGCTCCGTCACGGTCCTGATACCACTTGGCGGTTTTTGCCAGGCTGCTTCGCAAGGCGGACCCTTATGGGATACAGAAGTCGACAACGCTTTGATCGAGATTTTGCGCACACGTTTAAAACCCGGAATCAAGATCATCGAAATCGACACGAATATTAACGACATAAAATTCAGCGAAGCGGCAGCGGAGGCCATGCGTGAATTGCTTGCGGACAAGAGAGAGCAGTAATCGCGAAACGGTGGAGAGGAGACAACACTTTGCTACCCTACTTTGATTTACCTTTCGATCACCCGGAATCGTTGAGTGAAGGTAGCTTTGTCCTTGCCACTTACCTTGCCTTCGGCGTCACTTACCAGGATGTCTTGAAGCGGGCAGGGAATTTTGCGACAGGCCAAACTGTAGGTACCTGGCTGCCGTTACCAGGTGTTACAAGGACAATGGTCGAAAACTATCAAGCCCGGGTCCTCGGATGTTATCCCATGCCTGGAGCCGACTCTTCGACTACTCTTTTGCGCATTGCCTTTCCGCTTGATAACTTCGGCGGGAGTCTGGCGATGCTGTTGGTCGGGCTTGCCGGAAATGACGTATCGACCGCAATCCGAATAAGACTTATCGATCTGGAACTTGTTGGTCAGGCAATACACTCTTTCCCCGGTCCAAGACAGGGCCTTGCGGGATTGCGCCGCCTGACGGGTGTCACGGATCGGCCACTCATCTTGAATATGATCAAACCCTGTTTGGGCTTCTCTCCGGAGGTGGGCGCGGGCCTGTTTTACGAAACTGGCAGAGGCGGCGTCGACCTGATCAAGGATGACGAGGTAATGGGGAATACCAGCCTTAGCGGAGTGGAAGGCAGGGTGAGGGCATACTTGCAAGCGGCGCGAAGAGTATTGGAGGAAACTGGGCGGGCTCCTGTGTACATCGTCAATATCACAGACCGTCCAGCCAGGATGCGCGAGAACGCGAGAGTGGCTCTTGCCGCTGGTGCCCAAGCGGTGATGGTCAACTTCATTACGGTGGGTCTGGACTCCTTGGCCGAATTGACAGCGGAGTTCGGTGAGAGCCTTTGTTTCTTGGGCCACTACGCCGGGGTAGGAATGATGAACGCGCCAACTCAGGGAGTTAGCAGCGCTGTCATGCTCGGGCTGCTTCCGAGGATGGCGGGGGCCGATGCGGTGATGATCATGCACCCTGCGGAGAGAAGTGGTCCCGGCTATTTAGAGTACCTCCAGACGGTGCAGGCGCACAGGCTACCCATCGGTTGCATGGGGCAGGTATGTACTGCGGTCGGCGGTGGAGTCACGCCTCTCAATGCTGCGGCAATCTGCCGTGATCTGGGGCCTGACACGATTCTAGGTGTTGGAGGAGCCATTCAGGGGCATCCCGATGGGGCTGCCGCAGGAGCTAGAGCCATGCTTCGATCCGTGGAAGCGGCGGTAAAAGGTGTCACCCTGGAAGAGGCGGCGAGCCAATGTCCTGAATTGCAAAAGGCGATGGAAGTTTGGGGTTGAATACGTGCGGGAAGGAGAAGTTTATATGGCCGTGAAATCGATTGTGATCGGATGCGACAATGCCGCAGTTGAATTGAAGAATGTTCTAATTGGCGTCTTAAAAGAGGAGGGGCGTACCTTTGAGAACGTCGGTGTAGATAGTACGGAGGATAAGACCGAATACCCGGTAATCGCTCAACGTGTTGCCGATAAGATCATCGCGAGTAATTACGGCAAGGAAGGCATTCTTATTTGTGGTACCGGCATCGGTATGGCAATTACCGCCAACAAATTTCCCGGTATTTATGCCGCAGTCTGCCATGACAACTACTCTGCCGAGCGGGCCCGGCTCAGCAACAACAGCAACGTCTGCTGTATGGGCGCTCGTATTATAGGTCCAGAGCTGGCCAAGAAGGTTCTGCGGGAATGGTTGAGCCTTGAGTTTAAGGGAGGCCGATCGCTTTCGAAGGTTGAAAAGATTGCCGCCATTGAGAAAGCGAATTATGCCGTAGCCGGTCACGTGAAATCATGACGGAACGTAAACTTCATATCGGCACCAACCTGAAGATGTACAAGACCATCAAGGAGACGGTCTCTTACTTGGAAGACCTGCAGCGAATGACCGAGGACATTTGCAGCGATCTCTTCTTGTTTGTGATTCCGTCCTACACCGTGCTTCCGGCGGCTTCGGCTGCGGTGGATCAAGCCCGGATCAGGCTAGGTGCACAGAATATGAACTGGGAAGAAAAAGGTCAGTTCACCGGAGAGATTTCGCCCCTCATGTTACAGGAGCTCGGTCTCAAAATCGTCGAGATCGGTCACTCCGAACGGCGTCAAATCTTTCGCGAGACCGATATCGAGGAGAACAGGAAAGTCGTCTCCGCGATCAACCACGGCTTCATCGCATTGTTTTGCGTGGGAGAAACTGGTGACGAGAAGCAATTAGATATCGGGAATGATCGCCTCCGGCAACAGCTAAAAATCGGACTTCATGGGTTAAGTGAAGCAGATTGCAAGAATCTATGGGTGGCATACGAGCCCGTCTGGGCCATCGGGGTCAATGGAATACCCGCGTCAGCCGATTATGCGAACGAGAAACATTGTGTAATCCGAGAAACCTTGCTCCAGCTCTTTCCCCGCGAGGGGCACAATGTGCCGATACTCTACGGTGGAAGTGTCAATCCGGACAATGCGTGCGAACTCATCACCCAGTCGGCCATTGACGGGCTTTTCGTGGGACGTGCCGCGTGGGAGGCCTCAGCCTTTGATGCGCTCATACGGCAGGTCTTACCAGTTTGGCAACAAAAAGTTGCGCAAGGTTTATGTGCAGAATGAAAGTCGGGTCGAAAATGGAGAACTCTGTAATGATTGGTTTAGAAGGTGTGAAGAAAGACTTGATTGAGGCAGCCGCGAGAGCTTACCGGCGAGGGATTCAAACTGGAAGTGGCGGGAACCTAAGCGCCCGCGTTCCGAATGAAGACTTAATGGTTGTGAAACCAAGCGGCATTTCCTTTATAGACTGCACTCAAGAAAATCTGGTTGTAACCGACTTTGACGGTAAAGTAGTTGCCGGAAGCGGAAAGCCCAGCCGCGAAGCCTTGCTGCACGGCGTCCTCTATCGCAATGTGCCGTCAATTAATGGGGTTGTTCATTGTCACGCACCTTGGGCAACATCGTGGTCGTTCTCCAAAAAGGATCTGCCGCTGGTGACTTATCACGCGCGGATGAAATTCGTCGTTCCCGTGGCAACTCTCGATATTGATGCTCCAGTGGTTCCGCTGGAGGAGATGCCGAAGGTTATCAATCTATTTGAGAAACATCCGAACCTTCCAGCCTTTCTATTAGTGGCTCACGGACTTGTAGCGGTTGGCAAGAACGTGTTGGATGCAGAAAATGTCGCCGAGATGGTTGAGGAGACTGCCCAAATCGCGTGGCTGAGTGAGCTCGGGAAGAAAGTGCTCTAGTGCATAAGAAGCCGGCTTGTATCTCCCGGTCCGCCACCAAGCGCCGGAGGGGACCGCAGGTCTGTCACCGTTGGAGTTTCGAGTTCACCGTCGAACTTACTTACTAAATGTCTTGGGCGATGATTGAGAAAGGACTTTAAAGTGGCGGAAATTCTGGTTCTAGGGGCAGGGGCGATGGGTAGTGCCTTCTGTTTCCCGGCCGCCGATGCCGGGAATACTGTCCGCTTGGTCGGCACTCATCTTGACTTGGACTGGATCCACAGCGTGCGCGAAACGGGAATTCACCCCAAGCTCAAAATGAAGTTCCCGGAACAGGTCCGCCCATACACTCACGACCAGCTCAGCGGAGTACTTATCTCGACATGCGATCTGATTGTGTTGGGCGTGAATTCTGCGGGCATCCCTTGGGCCGTGGAACAACTTGCTCCGTTAATTCAAGATACAACGCCGATTCTTCTGCTGACCAAGGGGCTTCAAACTCGAGAAAATACTCTCCAGATTTTGCCTGATTCGGTCCGAGCCGGACTGGCCGACCATGGGATCAAGAACGTGCCCGTCGGGGCGGTTGCTGGACCTTGCATTGCAAGTGAGTTGGCGGCGCGTCGTGATACTAGAGTAGTAATTGGATACTCCGACGCCAGGTTACTGGAATCGATCCTGCCACTGTTGGCTACGTCCTATTATCATGTTCGCCCGAGTACGGATCTGGTAGGTATTGAAGCATGTGCTGCTCTGAAGAACTTTTACGCGCTTGCCATTGGGTATCCCGCCGGCTTTTTGGCCAAGCAAGGAAAAGCCGAAAACGGGGCACTTATGCATAACCTGGCCGCCGGATTGTTCGCACAAGCACTTACGGAGATGACCCAGACCGTGAGCTTTCTTGGCGGCACGCGAGATTCCGTAATGGGCCTGGCAGGTGCGGGTGATCTGTATGTAACGTGCCAGGCGGGGCGAAACAGTCGCATGGGGAACCTTCTCGGAAGCGGCTTGCGTTATAGCGAGGCAAAAGCGAACCATATGGCCAACGAGACAGTGGAAGGAGCCGAGTTGGCGTTCGTGATTGGTCCTGCATTGGACTACCTGTTCAGGCAGGGGCGCCTGGATCGAAAAGCTTTCCCGCTCGCCACTGCGGTTATCGATGCAATCTGTCACGACCTTCCAATGGATATTCCTTGGGATGCATTCCATTAGAGGGGGAGACGCAGTGGCACTGCCCAAGTTGTCTCGGCAGATCCGAACATACGATTTCGCAGGTTTTCGAATTGCTATTTACGCTTTTTCCAACAGCCTCCCAATAACAGCGATCTGAGCGGTTTCTTCCACTAATTCAGCTGTATGGATTGCTTCTTTAATATCTCTGCCCAGCGCAACCTGCCCGTGCCCTTTTAACAGAAAAGCCATTAGATCGGGGCAGGAATCGAATAGCCCCAGGATTTCAGGGAAGAAAGAGGGAGGCACAGCGTAGCCTCCCGTATCAAAGACCTTTATCTCTCCCTTTAGCTTGATCTCCGAATGATAGGTAGCAAACGGCATTGGGCGGGATGTAGATGCCCATCCCGTTGCCCAAGGCGAATGGCAGTGGACGATGGCTTGCACGCGGGAAAGCTTTCTGTACAAGGCTCCATGAAGAAGACTTTCACGTGAGGGTTTACCATTCCCGGCAACTAGGTTGCCATCAAAGTCCGCCACGACCAATGTGTCCGCGGAACACTCGGCAAACGAAACCCCGCTTGCCTTGATGATCATATACTCCATGCCGGGGACGCGAGCGCTCAAATTGCCGCCGTTTCCAGTCTGCATTCCCCGTCTGTAGCAAATCCCTGCCGCCGCAACAACGCGCTGCTTTAATTCCAGTAAGTCGTCCATCTGTTCTTCCCTACCTTAGACTCAGACCGCCGCACCAGTAAGAAGTGCGCTCATTTCGTCAGCTGCGCACTTGGAAAACTCATCATCGATGAGATTGGCGTCCACATACTTAATAGGAACACTTCGGCTTAGCTCTTTTTCAAAGACATTGATGATTGCCTGATCGACAGCCTGATCATGAAGCGGTTCTCCCACCTTCGTAAATGTCCTGAATCCCCGGCGTGGCATTAGAACCACGACTTTTCCAGTAGCTGCTTTATTCAGCCTGGAAACGATCATACGACTTATATCCGTAACTTCCTTAACAGACAACTTCACGTGAGCCAGCGATGCGTTGTGCCAAATCATCTTTCGTCTTGCAACATCTGGGAACAGTTCGTTCTTCCACTGGCAGATAAAGTCGATGCCTCCAGGGCAGACTACCATCGGTATTCCTTTGTCCACTCCCTGCTTCAAACGGTTTTCCGTACCGAAACCAAAGCCTGAACCAAAATACTCGTACACGATCTCATGTAACGTCAGGTCCATCGTCGCGGTAACGGTCCCGTTGGCGATCAGCTCTTCCATAACCTTCCCGCCAACTCCAGTCGAATGGAAGGAGATAACGTGATATCCCTTCTCCTCCAGATAGCGGACGGCATGAACAACACCATCATTAGTGGCTCCCATCAACGTTGTTCCGACAATCGCGGTCTTGGCTTTGGGAAGCTCCTTTCCTGCATGTTGAAGCATTCCCATAATTGCGCCGGCCGCATTGCTGAGAACCGTCTCGCTGACGATATTCATGCCGGCCATGTCACAGATGGACGGTATAACCGTGATGTCCCTGCTGCCTACAATCAAGTCGAAGGTTCGCTGTCCGGTTGCAACCGTTGATACCATCACTTTGGGAACACCGATCGGCAACGCCCTCATGGCGTTGCTCCCTACCATCGTATTTTGCAGACCCCCAATCGAAATAACGCCGTCCAAGAGCCCTTCCCGATACATCCTTGGCACCAATTTGGCAGCTCCGCGGGAAACGATATCCAGAAGCTCGTGCTTCAGAAGCCCCTTAAGGTCGCTCCAGACAATACCGATTTCCGCAGCCACGCGCTCCCTTGAAATCTCAACTGGGGACAAAAATCCCGGACTGGTACTGACATCAATAACAAAAGCATTGAAGCCCGATTTCCTTATCATTTCGCAAAGGAATTTTACTTCGGGGTACTTTGTATCGCAGCACGCCAGCACTGCTATTGATTTCACCGGAGCCATCCCATTACCTCGGTTAAGGTGGAGGACATGACTAGCCCAAACACTACATCTCTGTCTAGAACATATCCCCAGAACTGGAGTAAGCTTAATTCTTCCCTGTTGCAAAACCCAGGGATATCCCAATGAACCGCCCTACTCCCCTCGAACTCCTGCACAGTGACATAGTCCACTGCGAACGTTGTCCTCGACTCGTCGAGTACCGCCAACGCATCGGAACCGAGAAGCGCCGCGCCTATCTCGATTGCACCTATTGGGCCCGTCCCGTCCCCGGCTTCGGAGACCCCAACGCCCGCATCTTCGTTTTCGGCCTCGCCCCGGGAGCTCACGGCAGCAACCGCACCGGCCGTCCCTTTACCGGAGACGCCTCCGGTAAGTTCATGTACCCCATCCTGCACAGCCTCGGCTTCGCCTCCCAACCCGTCGCCCTCGACCTCAACGATGGCCTTACCCTCCACAATCTCTGGATCACCGCCGCCGTCCGCTGCGCTCCGCCCGACAACAAACCGCTCCCCTCCGAGCTCGCCAACTGCGCCGAATACACCGTTCGCGAACTCGCTGCCCTGCCGCACCTCAAGGTCGTCGTTGCCCTCGGCAAATTTGCTTTTGATGCCTATCTCGGCTCTCTCCGCTACCGGCAGATCATCGCGCCCAAATCCCGCTACACCTTTTTCCACGCTGCTGAGTACGTCATGCCCAACGCCATCACTCTGCTCGCCTCCTATCACCCCTCCAACCAGAACACCGCTACCGGAAAACTCACCGTCGCCATGTTCGAAGCCGTCTTCGCCCGCGCCAAGGAACTGGCACTCTTGTAAGGGCCCGGTAACCCTGGGGCGACGAGTGCTGAACGGAGTCTTTGTACTTTGCCGATCCGATTACTGGGAGGCATCGTGGTGGGCGTTGAGCAGCTTGAGGCGCACTGCTTGCGCGCATTCGTCTTCAATCTTGAAATAGCGCGCCACTGCTTCCTCGCCGACATCGAGGGGATGCCGCTCACCCGGGTGCCGATCGGCCAGCATTCTGGCCTTGGCAGACGCACTATCAAACTGAGATTGGCTGTTCATTATGATGGTGGCGTCAGCAGCAGCCGCAATGGCTGCAAATTTTCGCTCTGATTTGATGTAGGTGTCAAAATTCGGCACGTTGTTCACGAAATTGAATTCGGTGCCGCCCGAATAAGCGACGGTCAGCGGTTTGCCATTGTCATGCACCTGGAAAATCCATGAAATTGTCCCAGGCGTATGGCCGGGCATCAGATATATGGTCACCGTTCTGCCACCGAGTGTGATCTTCATGCCGTCGGTGGCAACAATGTCACGCTTGGGCTTACCAATCGGAAAACTGTGGACGGCTTTGTCGACCATATCCCAATCGCCTGCTCCCATTACAATATGCGAACCATAGCGTTCTTGCATCAGTTTCGCGCCGCCCACTTCGCCTGTATGGGCATGAGAAACAATGACGTATTTCACGGTGGCGGGATTGAGGCCAAGCTTTTTCAAACCGCCTACAATCAGATCCTCGGCATCATAAACTTCCTGCGTATCGAATAGGATGATTCCGTCGCTGGTGGTTAGAGCCCAGGTCGAACGGCTCTGCGTGCCCATCCAATATAGGTCGTCAAAAACCTTTTTCGGCTGGAGGTACGAGCTAGTCCGGTTGGGCTTCGGCTTGGGAACTGCGTCCTCATTGGGGGCACTCTTTGGTGCGACGCAGATTGCGGTGACCAGGCCGTAAAAATCGGGAGTGTTGTCGCGACCTCCCGCCGCGTCCTTGCCAGCCGCAAAATGGCCTTCGATCGTATCCGGCACCGGCCGCTTTGCGTCAGGCTGCGCATTGGCCGCGCTAACGAAGGTCAAGAGAGCCATCGCGCAAACAGTTTTCCATTTTGAAGTACGCATATTTCCTCCATCGGGCTCCGCGTTTCGGCGTGTCTCTTGGCACACCGTCTCCGTCGCCCACTATCAATCAACTTTTGGAAGTTATCAAAACGCAACAATATCAGCAACAGCTCTGCAACGAATAGATACCTATCGCGACACAGCCTTGAAGAAACTATTATCGATTAACTTGGCGTTGCGCGTCGTCGAACCGGAACGCGTCGACACTCACGGCGGCTTGGTCCGACGCATTTCTAAAATAATCCAAACACCCAGAGTTTTCCCTGCGTTGCTACGTAGACCTTGCCGTTGATTACCGTCGGGACGGCCCATTTGCTGAAGCCAAGTGCGCCGCTGGTGTAAATCTCTTTGGCTACGTTGGTCGCATCAAAGGCATGAAGTTTTGAGCTGGTATCAACAGCCCACACAATTCCGTTCGTGCTTCCGTCGGAAGACACCACGGGCTGCGCTCCCGGGAATGTAAAGACGAAGCCTCCCTTCGAGGTGGGCGCGGTTGAAAGCATTCCGGTCGTTGCACTCAGACTGAATGCCTTCATCACGTCGTTGTTGCAGGCAAAATACAGGTTCTGCTCCCAGAATGCCGGGGTCATGAAGCAGTGGTCGTTCGGTTGCCGCGGTCCTCCTCCGCCCACTGCATTTTGCAGGTCCTGGATGATCTGGCTGTTCGAGCCGGTGTTGATGTGCCCCATGTTGTCGCGGTTCACAACGTAAATGGAAGCTGGCTTGCCGGCTCCGATCAAAATGTGCGGGAAGGGTCCAGATTGGTCAGGAACCACCAGCAGACCTCCTGATCCCAGATCCTCATCCCCCGCAGACAGTACGGCTTCATTATGAGGAGAGAAATAGTCGAGTACATTCAGGTTCGGGTCCAGATGTACAAAGCTCATGCCGAAATCCGTCGCGCCATCGAAGGTGCCGTTCGCCGTGCTCGCATAAATGTCGCCGTTAGAATCTTCCGCAAGCGCCTGCCCCGCCATCCATATGGCCCCCTCTGTGCCATTCGGAGTTACATTCCATGTGTTTAAAAGCATCAGGCTAGTGGGTGAGTAAGCCAGAATCCAGCCGTGATAAGGCGGAATATCTCCCTGGCTTCCGAGTGCAATGTAGAGTTCGCCGTTAGCCAGCAACAGTCCTGGCCTTTGCAACTGCTCTTTGCCCTGGAAGCCGTTTGGAGCAATTACCACGGGACTTCCGGCAACTTCTTGTCCGGTGAGGACGTTCAGCGCGTGCAGACGGTGAACCACCGCATTATTCTCCAGCGTTTCGCAGGCCAGGTACAACGTTCCTACAATTGGGTCAATCACCGGAGTTCCCGTGCAACTAATTTCAGTAGTAATCGGAATGCCGGTGCCGAGGAATGAAGGCGGCACCGTTGTAACACCGCTTTTCAAGAATGTCGTGTGCCACAACGCCGGACCTGCAGTGTCCGCGTCGAAGGCGTAAACACTGGCGTGCTGGGTGACTATGAACACTACATTGTGTGTAGCACCATTGATCGAGAGGCCCGGCAAGTAAAGAGGCTGCGCAAAGACTTGGCCATCGAGCGCTGCCGAGAATAGCACTCCAAAGGTTGTGCTGTTCACATTGGCGGGGGTCAGCACGCTCTCATTGGGTTGCTGGCCGGTCCGCGCGTTGTCGTTCTTCCATGTGGTATAGCTCAACGTAGAAGGATTTGGCGGTGTAATTACGTTGTCGGTAGCCGTCGCCGTTATTCCCGAGCCATTGCTCTGGTTAGCGGTGATGGTACAACTGCCGGTTGTAGCCGGAGCCGTGAATAAGCCGCCCGCGTTGATCGCTCCGCAGCTGGTGCTCCATGTAACGGAAGCGTTCGCGTTGAATTGTTGCGTGGCGCCCTCTACCGTGCTAGCCACACTCGGAGAAACTGCCAGCGGTACCACGCTAACGGTCGCCGTGCCGGTCAGCGACACGCCAGCATCGGTAGCAGTGATGGTTGCGCTTCCTACGGTTTGGCCGGCGGTAAACAACCCATTTGCGTCGATCGTTCCATCCCCTGTCGCGGACCATGTCACCGGAAGGTTAGCCGTAAACTGCTGAGTCGCCCCCTCCGCAAGGCTCGGAGCCGCTGGACTCACAGTCACGGCATTGGAGACCGTAAAGGTCACCGGCGTGGTGTAAACCGTTTTATTGTTCGAGTCGTCGGCCTGCACCTCAATCAAATGACTTCCCGTTGCAACGTTGAGCGAAACATTGAACACAGAGGTGTTGTCCTGATAAGGCCCCGCAACATGATCCAACCAAACCTTCATGTAGCTGGCCGGAGCATTAAAACTGGCGTGGACGATCACAGGCGAGCCGACGATACTTCCTGCGGCCGGAGTTTGAACCGTCACCAGTGGAACCGAGCTGAGGACAACGTTATCCGTCGCGGTGGCAGTTGCAGACGGGCCGTTGCTCTGTGTCGCGGTGATCGTGCAGGTCTGCGGCGTGCTGGGTGCGGTGAAGAGGCCGCTCGAACTGATTGTTCCGCAGCTCGCACCCCAGGTTGCCGGCGCGTTGGTGCTGAACTGCTGAGTGGCTCCCACTACTGTGCTGGTTGCGCTTGGTGTCACTGCCAGTGCGGCCACCAGGACAGTCGCCGAAGCAGTCGCGCCGCCGCTGGTTGCCGTCGCGGTGACGGTTGCAGTTCCCGCGTTCTGTCCCGCGCTGAACAATCCAGAACTGTTTATGGTGCCGGAGCCTGTAGCTGCCCACGTCACCGGCACGTTTGCAGTGAACTGCTGTGTGCCTCCCTCCACCACGCTAGCCGAGCCCGGCGTTATCGTGACACCGGCTATGACCGTGATATCGACCGACGTCGTAAAGGTCGTGTTGATCGAGGGATCATGTGCCTGCACTTGAAGCAAGTGTTTGCCAGGGGCAAGTGTAACCGTCGTGTTGAAGACGCTGGTGTTGTCTTGAAACACTCCGGCGACACCATCCACCCAAATCTTCATGTAGCTTGCAGTGCCGTTAAAAGTGGCATGAACGCTAACCGGAGAAGCTACCGTGGCTCCGTCGGCAGGAGATGTTACGGTGACCACTTCCGTCGCGCTCGCGGCAGTAGTCACTCCGGTGACCAGGGTCAAAAGAATAAGCAACAGCCTCGATGCGAACACTGCCCTCAACGTGCACCTCACGATATCCACCCGCATTTGAACAGTTACTCGGGTCGGAGTTAATCAGAGCAGAACCAAGACGCGCGGAAATACTCGCCCTGCCAGCTTTGCTCCTATGATGCTGCCCAGCAGCTTGCGTGCTTCCTTCGTGCTGCTCACTTTTTTGGGTTCGTGCGGATAGCCGTGTCTGCTTACTTAGTACTTTGCCGGTAAACAGATTCCAGCAGCTTGCATCTAAGCTGGCTTGAGCTGTGTCGCCATGCGGAAACCTCTGCTCTTCGCCTCGATAGCCGTGCTCCTGCTGGCCGCTGCGGCCTTCGCGCAGGCAACCAACATCAGCGGAGCGGTGGTGGACTCCACTGGAGCCGGTATCGCCAATGCCGCTCTCAGCGATTCGCGGGGGCACTTCGCGCGCACCGATGCCCAGGGTCACTTCCGTCTCGACCCCGCATCTGGCGAACTCACTGTGCGCGCTCCTGGATTTGCGGAGGAACGCATGGCGCTCTCCGCAAATCCCGCGGCCCGTGACGCAAACCTGACCATTCGGCTCACCATCGCCCGCCCCGAGGAACTCGTTAGCGTCAGCGCCTCCAGCGGCATGCTTGCGCCGGAGACAACAACCTTCAGCGCAGCCTCCCTTAGCCTTTCGCCCACCCACTCAATGGACGAGGCATTGCGCTTATCTCCCGGTTTTTCGCTCTACCGTCGCTCCCCATCCTGGACTGCCAACCCCACCACGCAGGGCGTTTCCCTTCAGGGCACCGGCTCCAGCGCCGCCAGTCGCGCGCTGGTATTGCAGGACGGAATTCCTCTCAACGATCCATTTGGAGGATGGGTTTACTGGCAGCGTATTCCCGTATCTGGGCCTGAGCGCGTCGAACTGCAGACCGGAGGCGGCAGCGGACTCTATGGCAGTGACGCAATCGGCGGAGCCGTCAGCATCATCTCGCCCCGTCCCTTTGCTTCCGTTCCAAATGCCACACACGCAGCATTGGATTTTTCTTACGGCAATCTTCACACACCCAGTGGCTCGGCTTTTGTCTCAACCACTCAGGGCCGATGGGCGGCCTCGGTCTCGCTCTTCGGAGGCTCAACCAACGGCTACATCCCGGTGCCTTTTGCACTCCGTGGCACAGTGGATTCCAACGCTAACTCCACTGGCACCGGGTTTGCTCCTCGCATCGATCTCAAATTCAGCACGAATGGAACCGCTTTTCTCGCCGCCTCACTCTATGGCGAATCCCGCCAGAATGGGACTCAGCTGCAAACCAACGGCGCAACTCTGCGCGACCTTCGCACCGGACTGGACCTGAACAGCGCACGCTTTGGCTCCCTCGCCGCCCGGCTTTACGGAGGCACCGAAACTCTTCGCCAGATCTTTACATCCATCACCACTAATCGCGACAGCGAGACCATCACCCGCAACCAGGGAGTTCCCGCCAATCAGTTAGGAGGAAGTCTTCTATGGTCGCGTCCAGCCGCCGCCCGCCAGCTCTTCGTCGCCAGCCTCGACTTCCGTCATATCGCAGGAGAGAGCGATGAGTACGCCTATCTGGGAGGGAAACCGGTCTCTTACCTGCGCAATGGCGGCGTGCAATTTCGCTACGGCGCATTTGTAGAAGATCGCCTGCGCCTCTCGCAAAGACTCCTGCTAAATGTCTCCGCACGTATCGATCATTGGTCGAACGAGGATGCGCTTTCCGTAACGGAGCCCCTTGCCAATCCCGCGCAAACCACCCGCACGCCACTTCCTTCACGCGGTGCGTTTGCCTTTGATCCGCGCATCGCACTTTCCTTTGCGCCGAACTCGCGCTGGACATTTTCTGGCACCGCCGCTCGCGCTTTCCGTGCCCCCACTCTCAACGAGCTCTACCGGAGCTTCCGTGTCGGAGATATATCGACACTCGCCAATCCTTCACTGCGAGACGAGCGCTCCACCGTCGTGCAGGCATCCACGCTCTACTCGCCCAATCCGCTTGCATCGTTCCGCGCCACAGGTTTTTGGAATGGAATAAACGATCCAGTCTCCAGCGTCACTCTCTCATCGACGCCTACACTTATCACGGACCAGCGTGAGAACCTTGGCAGCATTCGCGCCGCAGGAATGGAAGCCGCTGCAAGCCTCCGCTTTCGCGCCTTCCAATTCGTTGCCGCGTACCAGTACTCGCACTCCACCGTAACCAGCTTTGCCGCCAACCCAGCCCTCGTAGGCCTCTGGGTTCCCGAGGTTCCTCGCCACTCCGCGACCGCTCGCGTTACATACGTGCGCCAGCTTTGGACTCTGGTGTTCGACACCCGCTACTTCGGACGCCAGTTTGACGACGACCTCAACCAGTTTCTTTTGGGCGGAGCCTTCGTTGCCAACGCCGCCATCACCCGTTCGCTGCCGCGGCGCTTTGCTGCCTATCTTGCCGCTGACAACCTGCTCAATCGCCGATACGCCATCGCCCGCACTCCCACTCTCAACGTTGCTCCACCAGCCCTCGTTCGCTTGGGTCTCCGCTGGCAGTCACGCGAGCCATGATCCACCTTGCTCTGTCGCATCCAGCTGCACGGCGTGCAGTTGCTCTTTTAGAAGTTCGTGTTGAGGCGCAAAGCATAGCTCCGTCCAGGCCCAATCGCATTTCCGGAGAACAGGCCGCCGAAATCAATGACATTCAGCCGATTGTTCAAGTTATCTCCATCGATCTGGAGATGTACGCTTCGCTTTTCCGCCTTATACACATCCATTCCCACCGACGCGTTCACCGCCAGGGAAGGCTCAACCCGGCCCCGAGCAAAATTGATCCGGCTAACCACCTGTGGACCATACTGCGCCAGCGCTTCGTTGTACGTCCCCCCGTACTCGAACGGCAGGCCTGAGCCCGAGGTCATCCCGCCCGCCAGCCAAACGCGAGATGCAGCTCGATATTGAAAACGCATTCGCACCGTATTGCGTTGGTCCTGCGAATCCGGAAAATGTCCGTTTAGTTGCGTCAAGGCCTTGGTGACGTCATCCCCCAGAAAGAGTCCGCCCGTCACCGGATACCATGCGTTGCCGACAGTATACGAATAGCTGACGTACCCTGTGAGTTTGCCTAATCGGACCAGATTCAGCTTGCCCTCAGCGCCATAGATAACTGCCTTCCTGAAAGCTATGGGATAGCTGACACCTGTGTTCAAGAGTTGGTCGTCGTCGCAGTAATTCCTGATATCTCGGCGGAAGACATTCACATCGAGTCGCACGCGGTCAGCAAAAGCCTTGGCCATGCCGACTTCGTAGTAGTTGCCGTCGGCGGGTGCAACCGGCAGCCTCAGCACCTGCGGATTCAGCGAGCTGATCTGCGGCGCGCTGGAAAGAAGTAGATTCTCGTTCGCAGGTGTCTGAAAGATCCGGTCATAGGAAAAATGAAGGACCGTATTTGCCGTTGGAAAATACCGGCCCACAGATACTCGCGGGCTGAACGCGTTCCGATTCAGCAGCAGTTGATAATGATCCCATCGCAGCCCAACGCTCACCGTCCATTTTCCCAGTCGAACGAGGTCCTCCAGAAACGCTGATTGTTCAAGGTCCGGACGGCTCTCTGTGAACATAAGGCTGGGCGGCGTCCCCTCGTCGAACTGCTGCGGATCGGTAACGAGATAGCTGAAGTTTTCGTGAAGAAGCACCACATCCGATTCGATCCCTGCCTTCCACTCCTGGTTTTTCTGCCGCAGTGAGATCGCGCCCTTGAAATACCCTTGGCGATTGAGGTTGTGTTGGAAGGCAATAATTGGAGTGGACTCCGGATTTGAGTAGAGATCGCTTGCCCTGTCTCTGACCATTCCAGAGAAATTGGCAAGCATGTCGGTTGAGAAGATGTGCTGGTAATCTACCTTCCCGATGGTTTCGAAGTTGTCGCCACTCTGGAGTTGTCCTGCCTCCTCTTGCACAAACTCGTCGGGGATCTGGAATCGGGAGAGTTCATGGCGAACGCTTGCGGTCAGCCGGTCGCTTTGCGTAAATTCCCGCTCGTACGCAATGGAGAAGTCTCCGGTGGTCCCGTGATTCGTAAAGTTCTCCGGAACTACGGGATTGAGGTAGTGCCCGGTCATGCTGCCGGAAGCCGTCGCCGTCAGCGCATTCTTGCCCCAAACATCTTGCAGAAGGCCAGACGACTGCGCGGTACCGTAGCTGCCGCCTGAGAGAATCAGTTGGCCGTGAACTCCAGTGCCGGTCTCCCGCCGAGTGTTGATTTCGACCACTCCGCCCATCTTCCGCCCGTACTCTGCCGGCACGCCGGCGGTATAGATGCTCATGGACTCCACGTCGTCGGCTTCTATCTCAGGGCCAAAGCTGGGTGAGCGGTTGTCAGTGAGAGGAATGCCGTCGATCACAAATTGGGTCTGGTACTCCGAGCCTCGCGGATGCAGGACCGCATTCCCCTCATAGAGCCAACCTGGCTCGGAACTTACCAGATCCTGCAATGACCTGCCCGGCAGCGAAGCCACTCTCGTCTCAATCTGCTGCGAGCCAATCTGCATGATGGAAGATGGAAGATACGGATCGATCAGGGCCATTGTCTCTCGCACCTTTACCACAGTACGAACGGGAGTAACCTCGAGCCGAAACATGCTTTCCGAGGGAATTGCCGATCTCACTTCCACTGTTCTTGAAGCTGTCGCGAAGCCCTGACTTTCTACACGGACCAGGTATTGTCCATATCTCAGAGCTTTGATCGTGACGATGCCGAAACCGTCCGTCTCAAAATTATTGCGATACTGATTTTCCTCGCTTGCAACGCTTACCAGTGCTTTGAGACCGAGTCCCGCCGTATCTGTCACTCTAAGACGAAGCTCACCGGTGTTCACCTGAGCCAGCAGAGGCCATGCACTCCAAAGTAGAAAAATAATGACGGCACGGAACGAAAACGATGGTGATGAATAACCACTAGCCTGGACCCTCCTGGCAATGGTCCGGCGGTGCTTCGCCGATTCATCTCCCGGCTTGATTCTGCAGAATTTCAGTGAGCATTTTCCGCTGTGAGGGACGCCCATACTTAAGACCTCTGAGATGCCAGAGGCGCTGGGCAGAGTTGCCGTCCCTCGGCCGGGCAGTACGGGAATCAATCCCAGCTAGTTTTCTCAGTTGTATTTATGACCGGTTCACAACGACACTCTGCCCGGCAGCGGTTTCTTTTTCCACGGCATCGGTGGGCAACTGCTTCTTGAACGTAAGAATCAGCAATCCGGCCACGGTCAGTGACAGAGCAAGGTACACCCAGGCTCCCGCGAACGAGCCTGTAGATTGTTTGATCCAGCCAGTGATGTAAGGGCCGACGAAGCCGCCGAGGTTGCCAAAGGAATTAATCATGCCAATGGCGCCCGCCGCGGCTGACCCTGACAAGAATGTGGTGGGATAGGACCACCAAACCGCCATGGGAGCATACGTTCCAACTGCCGCCATGATGACGAAGAGGAAGCTGATCCAGGGCTGGTGCACGAAGACGCCCACGCCCAGTCCGATGGCGCCGATAAACAGTGGAATAGCGCCATGCCACCGCTTCTCTCCGCGCTTCGAGGAAGAGTGTCCGGTGAACACCGAAGCTGCCAAGGAGATCGCCATGGGGATTACAAATAGTTGGCCAATGGCCAGGTTAGACCAGCCGGATATGCTTTTCAGCACCGTCGGCATCCAGTAGTTGAATCCCCAGAAGCCGGTGATCCACAAGAAATAGGTAAGGCACATCTTGAGAACTTCGCGGTCCCTCAGCGCCTGCAGAACCGTGTAACGCTTGGCTGAAGTCTTGGCGGCCAGTTCACGTTCGTACTGCTCGGTGAGGAAGCGTTTTTCTTCCTCGGTAAGCCACTTGGCTTCGCGCGGCCAATCGGCCATCCAAAAGACAATTACGATGCCAAAAACAATCGCCGGAATGGCTTCCAGAATGAACAGCTCTTGCCAGCCCTTGAACCCGAACAGCGGCACGCCAATCAGCCACCCCGCCAGCGGAGCGCCGATCATACCGGCAGTTTGCAGCGAAGCCAAAAGCACGGCTATGGCGCGGGCCCGGTCCTTGGCGGCGAACCAGCGCGGGATACAGGAAGCATAGATGACTGGGTAGAGGCTCGCCTCGGCTACGCCCAGAAGAAAACGGATCAGGTAGAACTGCCAGGCGGTGTGCATGAAGGCCATGAGTCCCGAGATCAAACCCCAGGTGATCATGATGCGCGCCAGCCAAAACCGAGGACTGTACCTTTCTGCGATCAGAGCCCCAGGAACTTCAAACAGAAAATATCCGCCGAAGAAAATGCCTGCGCCCATTCCGAATATCTGGGGATTGAAGCCCAGGTCTTTGTTCATGGTCAGGGCCGCATAGCCAATGTTCACGCGGTCGATATAGGCTATGACCGAGATGATGAATAACGGCAGTATGATGTTTAGATAAGCTTTTCGTTTGGCAGTTGCTGCGACGGTGGTATCCATTCTCAACCTCCAAAACGACCGGCGCCGAACACGCTTGGTCCTTCACTGAAATTGCCAACAGCAATGCCAATCCCATAGGAAACCATCTTGAAACCGCCGTCAATCATATTGCGTAACGGCATCTCCGGAACTCCCGGCTGTCCTCGTATCAGGGTTTACCGCCTGTTTGCCATCCTTCAAACGGCGTGAGTGGATGTAGAATTCATTATCCGTATTCTGACTATCATATTGGGAGTGAACGATGCGTGGAAATGAAAAAGTATTGGAACAGCTGAACACTGCTCTTGCTTCAGAACTGACGGCTATCGCTGAATACATGGCTCAATCCGAGATGTGTCAGGGCTGGGGTTATGCTCGCCTTGGCGGCATCACGAAAGCCCGTGCCATCGAAGAGATGAAGCATGCCGAAGGTCTCATTGAAAGAATTATTTTTCTCGATGGCGTCCCTGCCGTCAATGTCGCGCTGACTCCAAGACTCGGAACGAACCCCAAGTCGCAGCTCGAAATTGATCTCGCGGATGAGCTTGACGCGGTGAAGAATTACAACTTGTCAGTCAAGATCTGCAGGGAAGCAAACGACGACGGTACTCGTGCGTTGTTCGAGAGCATGATTAAAGACGAAGAGCGGCACGCCGATTTCCTGGAAGCTCAACTTCACGCTGTCGAAGAAATGGGAATCGAGATTTACCTGTCGAAGCAGCTGCGCGACTAAGCGCCTTCATGTAAGAAAGGCAGAGAACGATGAAGTTCAAGCTCATCTGCGTAAGCATTGCGGGCCTGTGTATTAGTATGGCCCTCGCCGCCCAAACTCCCGCCTATCAAGCGGCGGGAGTGAAGCCGGAGCCGCTCCCCTCGCAAACAGGCAAGGCCGGCGAGACAGCTGAATTTAACTTGGCCAGAAAAATCCTGGCGCCGACTGGAAAGCTGCGAGTTGCCGTCTATCGCGGGAGCCCGACCTCCATCATTCCCGGACAAACGCCGGCGGAATCCAAAGGCGTCGGCTACGACCTTGGCCGCGAGCTCGCATTGCGTCTTGGGATACCGTTTGAGCCCGTCGTTTTTCCGAAAAATGCGGATTCCCTCGCCGCAGTCAAGGCGGGTGCAGCGGATATTACCTTCACGAATGCTACCCCCGACAGAGCTCGGGATATGGATTTCTCAAACCCGTTCTTGCGCGTTGAGCAGAGTTGTTTAGTGCCCAGCGGAAGCGCCATCAAGAGTCTTCAGGACGTCGACGTTAAGGGCGTTCGGGTGGGCGTGAGCGTGGGCAGCACCTCCCAAAAGGCCCTCGGGAATAGGTTGAAGAATGCGCAAGTGCTGGCAGTTCCAAGCCTGGATCAAGCAGCCGATATGATCAAGTCCGGCGAGTTGGAAGCATTCGCCACCAATAAAGCCATCTTGTATGAACTATCCGATCGCTTACCTGGCTCGAAAGTACTGGAAGGTGCTTGGGGGTACGAGAAGTTTGCGGCAGGCATTCCCAAAGGACGAGAAGGGGGATTGCCGTTACTCAATCAATTCTTGAGCGAAGCTCAGCAAAATGGAAAGATTGCCCAAGCCGTCAAGCGTGCAGGATTGCGCGGAACGGTTCCCGCTGAACACTAGAGACTCGAACTGCTTCGAGAAGAATTGCACATGCTAGGTTTGGGGAGCTGTAAACGCTCCCCAAATCATGACGACTTGTGAATCCGGCCCGAGGCGGAATCCCCAAACACGCGGGGAATCACACGGCCCCAGATGAGCTTGCCGGATTCGATAAGCTGCACGCCAACCTCACCGGGTTGGCCGTCTTCTTTCTTTCCAACCCAAGTGACACGATAGCGCGCGCGGCTCGAACAATGTTCCACGCCGATCACGCATCCACGCTGCAACCTATACTTTATGCCTGTAATATGCGCCCCGGTCGTAGTGACATCGACCGTAGTTGCATCCTGCTCGAACATCTGTCCCGTCGTGTCCATGCCCCAGATGCGGACGGGCAGGGTAAGGCTGTGACGAAGTTCCTGACGCTTGCCCTTCGGATTGCTGTTCCCGTTGCTGGCGCTCAATAGGTCTGCGCGATTGCGCCCGCTGGGCTTGGGTCGGTACAGCTTTCCCATGGGGACGCTGCCCGCAGCGCTGGCATTTTCCACGTCCACGCGATTACGTCCGCCCTGCTTGGCTCGATACAGCGCAACATCAGCTTGATGGATGAGATCGCGAATTCCCTGGCCTGGATGCCATTGCGATACGCCAATACTGATCGTAATGTTTACCTTTGTGGAACCAATCACAATGGCTTCGGCTGCAACACACATCCGCACTCGTTCTGCTACCTCCCGCGCTGCTTCGGAGGTGCAATCGGGAAGTACCACCAGAAACTCTTCGCCGCCGCATCTGCCGACGTGGTCGTACTCCCGCACGGTGCAGGACACTTTTTCCGCTACACTCCGGAGCACTTCATCACCAACCAAATGGCCGTACCGGTCATTGACGAGCTTGAACAAATCCAAGTCAGTGAAGAATACGCTAAGAGGCGTCTGCAGGCGCTTTGCCCGGCTTAACTCCGTGTTCAACAAATCCATGATCGCTTTGCGATTCCACAGCGGCAGCAGCGTGTCGCGCGAAGCCTCAAATCGCATGGCTTCATGCGCTTCAATCAACTCTTCGTGACTGCGAATGATGCGTTCCCCAACGTTAAGCCGTGCTCTGAGTTCGGGTTCCTTGAAGGGCTTGCACAGATAATCATCTGCCCCCAATTCAAATCCCACCAGCACGTCGCTTTCCTGGTCGGCCGCACTCAACAAAATTGTGTACACATAGGGCTGCTTGCGGGAGCGGATTAGTTCGCAGAGTTCAAGCCCGCCCAATCCCGGCATGAAGCAATTCAAGATGGCCAACCGGGGCGCGTCGTCGCTGTCCACGATGTCTCGTGCTTCGTAGCCGTTGGAGGCAAGCACAACCTCGTAGCCCCAGCATTCGAGCAGGCCCTTCAACATCTTTCGATACATATCTGAGTCGTCTGCGACTAAGACCTTCATGGACACCTTGGTACACAAAGGTATCCAGAGCTGGTTTTCAGGTCAATGTACGAAAGTAACAAGGAGGCTACACGAAGGGAGGCTCGGCTTGGGGACGCGCATGAAAGTAGAGAATTGGAATCGCTTCATACGTGGCTACGGAGTATGCCGAACCCAGGGTTTCGATAAATCGCGGTCTGAAACTCAAATTCAAAACTACTTTCCCCGACGTGGAATACGCGTTAGGAGGAAGATTCCACTACACAGAGAGGGTCGCCAGCAGCAACGCGCGCTCCCTCAGCGGCAGTTACGAAAGTCACTATGCCGGCAGCCGGGGCCTTAATCTGGTTCTCCATTTTCATCGCCTCAAGAATAATGAGTACTTGGCCGGCCTCCACTTTATCGTCCTGACGCACCAGCACCTTCCACACATTTCCGGCCATGGGCGACTTGATCTCCTGCCGTCCGGCGAGATCGACCGCCACCTTGAGGCTCGGCTTCTTCTTCTTTTCCTCCACCGCCTCCACCTCGAAATGCTCGCCAAGGACGTCTACCCCGATGGTGTCGCCGTCTTCGCAGACCTCGGCCTCATAGGATTTTCCTTCGATGATGAGTGAGTAGAGGTTCTGCTGGGGTTCAAGGAAATCAACCTCGAGCTCCTTACCGCCAATGGCAACCGTATAAAATCCTGGGCGGCTTTCCTCGACGTTTGCCTTCAGTTCTTCGCCTTTATAGGTAACGATGTAAGACATTACAAATATTTTCCTCTCGCGTAAGCCGGGAATCGCCGGGCGCCACAACCGTACTCAGCACAACGGCTTGGTCTGGCCGCTGGAGCGTGCATCAACTCATTACCCTGCCACTCAACTTCCAGGCGGAGACCCGCGCTCCCGCATCCGCTAGCGGCTTCCGCAATTCGCGTTCTCTGTCGCGGCGAAAGGCTTTGATGACAGCAGCGGCCAGAGCTACATCCGCGTGTTCCTCGCGTCCTGCATCAGTCTTTGCCAACGTGCTGCCGACAAAGGTCGTGTCGTAGTCTCCAGCAATAAAAGCTTCGCTTCGCATCACCCGCTCATGGAACGGAATCGTGGTCTTGATCCCTTTCGCCACATACTCAGAGAGAGCTAGCCGCATGCGTGCGATGCACTCTTCGCGAGTGCTTCCCCAAACCAACAGCTTGGAGAGCAGGGAATCATAGTAGACGGGAACATCCAGCCCCTGGTAAATGCCGGACTCATTCCGCACTCCCGGTCCGTCCGGTACCCTCACTTCGGCGATCCTGCCAAACGCGGGGAGGAATGAGTTGCCAGTATCCTCAGCATAGATGCGGCACTCGATGGCGTGTCCGCGGATTCCGATCTCATCCTGCCGATAACTCAGGGGATTCCCGGCGGCAATTCTTATCATCTCTTTGCAGAGATCAATGCCTAGAATCGCCTCTGTAACTGCGTGCTCCACTGACAGTCCGCTATGCATTCCCAGGAAGAAAAACTCCCTGGTCTTAGCGGAGACAATGAACTCGACGCTGGCGGCCGAATCACAGTGAATGGCGCGAGCGATGCGAACGGCAGCTTCTCCCATCTTGTTTCGCAACTCGTCGTCCAGAATCGTCGAGGGAGACTCCTCGATGACCGCCTGATAGCGGCGTTCGATGGAGCGTTCGCGCTCCATGCAATGGATGATCGTGCCGTGCTGGTCGCTGAGTACCTGTATCTCCACGTGCCGCGGACTCTCCATATAACGTTCCATGTAGAGTGCGTCGTCTCCGAAGGAATTGCGAGCTTCTGATTGTGCGGCTCGGAAGGCAGCCGTCAAATCTTCGGCCTGATTCACCTTGCGTATTCCCTTGCCGCCCGCTCCCACCACGGCCTTGAGCATCAGTGGATAGCCGATCTTCTCGCCCCATTCCTTTGCGTGGCTCTCGTTCAGCAGTTTTTCCAGTGTCCCTGGAACCACGGGTACTCCTGCTTCGACGGCCACCAGCCGGGAAGAGATTTTATTTGTCATCACCCTAATAGCATGAGGGTTGGGTCCGATGAACGTGACCCCCTCCTGTGCACAGCGCTCCGCGAATTCTGCGCGCTCGGAGAGGAAGCCGTAACCAGGATGAATCGCGTCACAGCCAGCCTTCTTCGCCACCCCCAGAATCTTGTCCACCGAAAGGTAGGACCGGGTGCTGGGCGGATGGCCGATACTGTACGCCTCATCGGCCGCTCGCACGTGCAATGCGGCCCGGTCGGCTTCGGAGTAGACCGCTACGGTCTGGATTCCCAGTTCTTTGCAGGCGCGGATTACGCGTACGGCAATTTCGCCCCGGTTGGCGATCAACATTTTCTTGAAGAGCTTACCCTCTGCCATCATTCGACCACTTTCTAGTGCCCGAAGGGCTTGAGCGCGACATTGTTCTCTTCCAATTTGCTTCGTATGGCCTTGATCATCTCAAAGGCGCCAAGCGAATCCCCATGGACACAGATGGTTTGGGCTTTGAGGGGAATCTTCGTTCCGTCGATGGCGACCACCGTCTTATCCCTTACCATGTCCAACACTCTTTGCGCGATGACCGCAGGATCGTGGAGGACTGCTCCCTCACGGCTGCGCGGCACCAGCTTTCCCTCGCTGGTATAAGCGCGGTCGGCAAAGACCTCTTCGACATAGGGAACGCCTACCTCTTTCGCTGCCGTTACCATGGCGGAGTTGCTCAGGCATACCATCACCAACTCCGGATCCACAGCCTTGATTGCCTGCGCAATGGCCATCGCTACAGGCTGGCTATCCACAGCCTTGTTGTACATTGCTCCATGTGCCTTCACATGCCGGAGCTTCACTCCTTCGCGCTGGCAGAAAGCCGCCAGTGCTCCAATCTGAAAAGTAACATCGGCCGAGACTTCATCCAGCGTGGCATCCATCGCCCGCCGTCCAAAGCCGACCAAGTCAGGGTAGGAGGGATGCGCTCCGATTCCGACTCCGTGCCGCGCTGCAAGCTTGACCGTCTTCCACATGTTCACTGGATCTGATGCGTGAAAGCCGCAGGCAACGTTTGCCGAGGTAATGAACGGCATCACCTGCTCGTCGTTGCCGATTTTGTAAACGCTAAATCCTTCTCCCATATCGCAGTTCAAATCAATCGATAACATGGCTTAATCCTCATCCGTTGTAATCGTTCGTAATGGATTTGTTAGCGTCGTTCAAACGGACGCGTTAATTTTCGACAGCGACACACTGGCCGCTTTTTCGTATGACTTCTTTTCGGCGATCAATGCCGCTACGGCTTCCGCATCGCTGCAAGAAACAAAACTGACTTTATCGCCCGCCTTCGCCTGCGCCAATTTCGCCAGATCAGGACCGATCACCGTTGCAATCTTCGCGTATCCTCCCGTTGTCTGGCAGTCGGCCATCATCACGATCGGCGTGCCGCTGCCCGGGATCTGAACCGCTCCGGGACACAGTGCGTCCGATACGATATCCGCTCCGGTCTTATGGGCGATGGTTGCCCCTTCCAGCAGATATGCCATTCGGTCATTGCGGGTGGAGACTGCGTAAGCTCTGCTCAGGAAGGTAGCGATTCCGTCTTCGGTAAAAAGGTCATCCTGTGGTCCCATGATGACCCGCAGGCGCAGGTCGTTTGTATATCTCGGAACCAGCGACTGTGCCAGTTCATTCAATTTCCACGGCAACTCTTCGACCCGCGCAATCTCCAGCACATCCTCGGATTGCAGAGCATGTCCCTCAAGCCCTCCGAGCTCCGCGCGCAGATAGGTTGACCGGCTGCCCATGGCCTGCGGCACGGCGATTCCCCCACAAAATGCGAGGTAGGCGCGGCATCCACCAACCGCATAGCCAAAGGCAAGCTCGCTATTGGCCGGGATATAAAAGCCTGACCAGTTCTTGATCTTCTTCCCGTTCAATGTCCCCTGCATGTCGGCGCCGCAAACCGCGACGTATGCTTCATTCGGAAACTGGAAGCGTCCGCCGCACATCGTCATCTCCACAACCGCCGCGTCGCGCTCATTCCCGGCCAGAATATTGGCCATGGTGAACGCATAGCGATCCATGACGCCGGAGATCGGCATGCCGAAGGCGCGATATCCCGTGCGGCCCTTGTCCTGAATGGTACTCATCGTTCCCGGATCTATTACCGTGCACACGATCAGGCCCCCGTTCTTGCGACATTGCGCACCACCGGAGCATAGTTCCCGGAGACAACCTGCTCCTTGAGGGCACCATACTCCTCTGCTTTTATCGCGGCAAACTGTAGATAATCTCCGGCGGCGAAAAGGAACGGACTCTTGGCCGAAGGATCGAAAACCGTCAACGGGGTGCGTCCGATCAGCTGCCATCCGCCGGGACTTTCTATCGGATAAATTCCAGTCTGCTTGCCGGCGATTCCCACCGCACCCGCAGGTATTTTCACTCGCGGCGTCTTGAGCCTCGGAGTGGCAATCCGCTCTGACATCCCTCCCAGGTAGGGGAAGCCCGGAGTAAATCCGATCATGTACACCAGGTACGGCGTGGATGTATGAATGGCGACGACTTCATCTTCTGTCAGCGAGTTGTGCTGGGCCACAAACTCCAGATCCGGCCCAAACTCGCCACCGTAACTCACTGGAATCGTGATGATCCTCGTCGTGTCACTGGCGGCAGCAGCGGTTTCAAGCCCAGCCAGATACCGCGCGATGTCGTCCTGCAAGCTCTCCCTGCTGATGAGAAGCGGATCGAAATAGACCATCAGGGAGCGATAGGTTGGCACCACCTCCACAATCTGCTCCGGCATTTCATCCGTGAGAATTTTGGCCAGCCGATGAACTTGCGCATTGACCGCCGGATCGATCTCCGTTCCGAACTCCACGACCAGCCCTTGCTCACCGACTTTCAACATGCGAATTTTCTGCATCATCCCCCTGTTGTACCGCTTGCCTGACGCCCAGGGCCTTCGTGGCGGGATGCGGTTCCCGTAAAGCTTGCAATCGTTCTTTATTATGGGAGCAGCGCAAGGTCTTCTTGTTTGCCGGTGGGAAAAGATATCCGTATCTCCGGCGTACCCACGGGACGCCAGCCATCTTCCACCAGTTCCAGCGGGACATCGTGTCCGGGATAGAGCTTTTTCCCGAGCGCGGCCAGTTTGGTGACCGAAGCGCGGAAGCCATTGGCGTCCCACACCGGCGGAGACACCTCACCTTCCAGATCCCAGCGGTTCTTCACTGCATCTCCGCATAGCACCGACTCGCCAATCTGCAGTGCCATACAGCCTGGAGTGTGTCCCGGCATGTGCAGAAGTTGCAGCTCGCTGCTCAGCTTGTAATCCTGCGCCACCAGACGCAATCTCCGATCTTCCTTCAGCGCCTTCGCGTGGTAGCGAAGCACGCAACTGTCCGCCTGGGGAGAGAACGCATACTCCATCTCGTTTTCATGCACAATGACTTCGGCGTTGGGAAACAGATCCCAGTTCACCGCATGATCGAAGTGAAGATGGCTGAGCACGACGGTATCCACGGACTCGGCCACCGTACCGCGCTGCTTGAGAGCCGCCAGCAAGCTGTCGCGCTCGTTGTACCCGCCCGTATCAAAGAGAATCGTCCGGCCCTCTGCAGTGGTTGCCAAATAAACCGCACTCCAGCCAAGATACCCACGACTGCTCTTCGCCGGGAAACCACCAAGCAGAGTTTCTATCGTCGTCATCTCGCCTCCTGGGGCGCAAAAGCCACAATCCCGAGCTGGCCTTGCGAGGATTGTTTCGCCTCGGTGCGCACGGTGGCTCGTCTTAGCCCAGCGCCTGCGGCCGGAGCGGTCTCTATTGCCGCCTACCTGCCTTCGGCAACAGTCTTACGTCTCAGCCTTCAGCGTCAGCTTGCAAAATCATACAACTTCGCGGGATTTGTAGTAAGAATACGCTGCCGTGTCAGCGGCTCCGGAACCCATTCGCCGAGCAGATCCAGCAGAGTGGCATCCACCGGCATGGCGCCCTGAAACGAAGGATGCGGCCAGTCGCTTCCCCAGACCATGTGCTCGGGCGAAGCCTCAACCAGCGCCTTCGCAATCGGAGCGACATCCTCATACGGGTAAGGCCGGGCAGAGATGCGGTACGGTCCGGAGAGTTTCACCCAGCAATTGCCTTCTCGCACCAGCGCGAGCAGCGTCGCAAATCCCGGATGCGCCGGTGCCAGCTTCGCGGGCATGTGTCCCATGTGGTCAACGACAAAAGGAACCGGTAGAGCTCGAAGTCGCGGCGCCAGCTCAACTAGGTCGCGGCCGTCAAGCAGCAACTGCACGTGCCAGCCAAGAGGCGCAATCAGCCGGGCCACTTGCTCCAGAATCTCCATCGCCAAACCTCCCTTGAACAGGAGGTTGAATCGCACTCCGCGAAATCCCGCGTCGTGTAGCCGCCGCAGTTCGTGCATATTCGTGCGGGCGTCCACTACCGCAACGCCGCGCCACCTTCCGCCAGATGCGGCCACTGCGTCGTAGGTGCAACGGTTGTCCGTACCGTACACACTCGGCTGGACGATGACGGCCCGTCCTGGTCCGAGGGCGCCCAACATTCGCTGATAGTTTTGAATGCTTGCTTCTGGAGGGGTGTAGCTGCGTCCCGGAACAAAAGCGTATTGCTCCGGCGGGCCAAAGATGTGCGCGTGGCAATCCCAGGCGTCGGGCGGGGCGGAGATCCTTGGCCTGCCGGGCTCTGAGTTCGGAGCCTCGCAAACCGGGATCGCCGCCTCGCCTTCGCTATTATTCATACACTTTCAGTTCCTTGCCCCGCGTCTCAGGCAGCAGCATTACCGCCAGGATCATGACGACGTAAGCTGACACCGCGAATATGGCGATCGCTTTTCCCAGCGACAGCCGCACGCTGAGATAGCCGACCAGCGTCGGGAACAAGGCGCCAATGCCGCGGCCCAGGTTATACGAGAAGCCCTGGCCCGAACCACGCAGGCGGCTGGGAAACAGCTCGGTGAAAAACGCGCCGACTGGGCTGAAGGAGCCGGAGGCGAAGAATCCCAGCGGGAAGCCCAGCAACAGTACGATAGCTCCGTTGTTGATGGGCAGATAGGTGTAGGCCGTCACCGACAGGGCGCAACAGGCGGCGAAGAGAATCAGCGATTTCTTGCGTCCGATGCCGTCGGCAAGATAGGCGCCAGCTATGTAACCGCAGAAGGATCCGATGATAATGACGATCATGTATCCGCCCGTATTCAGGACCGATAGGTGCCGCACGGTCTTCAAATACGTTGGAAGCCAGGTCGTGATCGCGTAATAGCCTCCCTGCACGCCGATGCTCAGAATTGATGTCAGGAAGGTGATCTTGAACATCGACGGAGAGAAAATCTCGAGGAAATGAGGTTTGTCGCCACCGTCAGCGAGTTGCTTGCGTGTCCGGGTGTAAACCTCAGGCTCTGGAACGTGGCGCCGAATGTAAAAGACCAGGAGTGCCGGCAGAATGCCGATCCAGAACATGGCGCGCCACGCGATGTTTGCTGGAAGCCACGAGAACAAGATGACCGAAGCGACCGCGGCAATTCCCCAGCCGATCGCCCAGCCGCCCTGCACGGTTCCAACCGCTTTGCCGCGGTGCTCGGCGCGAATCGTCTCGCCCATCAGCACTGAGCCCACGGCCCACTCGCCGCCGAAGCCCAGTCCCTGGAATCCGCGGACAACGAGCAACTGCCAGAAGTTAGAGGTGAATCCGCTCAGGAAGGTGAACACCGCGAACCACAGGATCGTCCACTGCAGGACTCTGGTGCGTCCGAAACGATCAGCCAGCAGTCCGGCAAGCCAGCCGCCCACGGCGGAGATCAGCAATGCTGCCGTTCCCAGCAAGCCCGCCTGGCCTTTGCTGATGGCCCAGGCTGCGATCAAGCTTGGGATCACAAAGCTGTAGACCATCACGTCCATGCCGTCGAGCGCCCACCCGCCAAAGGTTGCGACAAAGGTGCTTCGCTCTGGCGGAGTTAACTCCGTAAACCACGCGGCATGACCCTGCTTATTGGTTGAATTGATAGAAGTGCTCACGGCGGTATCTCCTAGGGTTTAGCCGAATTGTACTCGCCGTGAGTAGTCTTGCAAGTAAAAACCGAAGCCGCACGGGCGCTAACAACCCACTAAATCACATTCCGCCTTGGACGCTCTCATTTCGCCGTCATTTTGTTCGCAATCATCTCACCTATCGGGATGGCCGACGTAGCGGCTGGCGATGGCGCATTGCAGACGTGTAGCATGCGGGCAGTTTCTCGGAACAAAAAGTCATGCACCAGCGAGCCATCCTTCATCACGGCCTGGGCGCGAATTCCAGCCTCGCAGGGCGTCAGGTCCTCAAGTGTAAGACTTGGGCAATATTTGCGGCACTCCTCCAGGTAGCCTGCCTTGAATATCGAGTTCCTCATCTCCCTGATCCCCTGTTTCAGGTTCCTGCCAATCGTGATCCAGAAGCCCGGGAACGCGGAATATTCGGCGACGTCGTGAAGATTGAAGGAGAATTTCGGGTAGCCCTCACGAGCGAAACCAAGCACCGCGCTCGGACCGACCGTCACGCCGCCGTCCGACGTACGCGTCAGGTGGACTCCCAGGAAGGGAAGCTTTGGATCGGGGATCGGATAAATCAGATGCTGCACAATCTTGTTTTTCGATGGCGCCAGCCGGTAGTATTCGCCGCGGAACGGAACGATCTGAAAATCTGTTTTGATGCCTGCAATCCTTGCCAGCCGGTCGGACTGCAAGCCCGCGCAAACCACCAGTTTCTTGGCCTGCCACTCTTGCTTGCCCGACGCAACCATCACACTCTCCGCCGTCTCGCGAATCGCCGTGACCTTAACATCCAACTCGATGGCGGCGCCGGCATCACGGATGACCGTGGCCATGCTTTCGCAGACTCGCCGGTAATCGACGATACCGGTCTCGGAAATTAGAAGTCCTCCGACCCCGGTAATATTGGGCTCCCGCCGCCGCAATTCGGCCGTATCCAGCCGTTCGACTTCGATCTGGTTCAGGTGTGCGCGCTCAGCCAGCACGCCCATCCGCTGAAACTCAAGGTCGTTCGTCGCCACCAGCAGCTTTCCGCAGGTCAGGTAGGGAATGCCATGTTTGTCACAGAATTCCTTGGTGGCCTTTGCGCCCCGGCGGCAAAAGTCCGCCTTCAAACTTCCTGGCGCGTAATAGATGCCCGCATGGATGACGCCGCTATTGTGTCCAGTTTGATGGTTCGCCAACCCGGCTTCTTTCTCCAACAGCACGAGGCTCGCACCGGGTTGCAGCTCCAGCAGCTTCATGGCCGTGGCCAAGCCGACAATTCCGCCGCCAATCACACAATAGTCGTAAGTCATATGAGGTCCTTTATATCCAGACAAAGTATTGGGTCGTGCTCTGCTTTGTCAACGTGGGGCACAAGCACCTTGGCCTACTTCAGCACTTGTCCAAGCAATCCCGCCAGAGCGGCCACTCCTATAACTAGGACGGTCGCGCGCTGTCTGAACAGCAGAAAGGCAAAACTTCCAATCGCAATGACCACCGGAAGCGGTCCTGTCAGGGCATCTCGCGCAAGCGGCAGCGCCGTGGTTAACACCAGGCCCGCCGCTGCCACGGTCACGGCACGCAGCGCGCTTTGGATTCTTGGGTTATCAGCCCAGCGCCCAAGGAATTGCAACATGGGGATAATCAAAAAGGGTGGCGTCATCACGGCCAGCAAACCGGCGCAGCCGCCCGGCACGCCATCCACAAAGTATCCAACGCTTACAACGTAGAGGCCGTTGGGTCCGGGCGCTGCCTGGCCGGCTGCCATCGCTGCGTTCAATTGCCGGTCCGTAAGCTGGTGATAGTGTTCAACGAAATCTTGCCGGATCACAGGCAGTGAAGTTGTGCCACTAAACGAAGTCAGCGTCGCCTTGGTCAACAGCAGGTATAGGAGGAATAAGTTCACTCTGGAATCCTCCAGACCAGCCCCGTTAACGCCGCCACTCCCAGGACTCGAATCGGAGAGAAGGAAAGCCACTCCAGCAGCGCCACTGACATGCTTGCAATCACCACCGCAGGCAGCCATCGCCTTCGGTCCAGATAAGGCTGCAGCAGATTCCATGCCGCTGTTCCCATCATTCCCACGGCGGCTGCCAAAGTGCCGGCGATGGCTGCCCGTGCTGCCGCGCTGGATTGCAGGGCACCGTATCCCTCAGTCAACACCATCACTGCTATTGCCGCTGGAGTGCTGGCCGCCAACACCGCCGCCACCGCGCCAGACCATCCCCGGATCTGCCATGCCGTACCAGCGCAACAGGCCAGTACGTTCGTCCCGGGCGTAATGCGAGCCAGAGCGTACGCAATCGAATATCCTTCCTGGGATAGCCACTTGCGGGCCGACACCAACTCCGTATTCATGGCGGCCATAATTGCATCTCCGCCGCCGAAGGTTAAATTGGCAAGCCGCAGAAACAGCAGGAAGAGTTTGTACAGAGTCGGTTTTTCAATCGTTACTTCCTCGTTCAGCATTTCCGGCTTCCTTCACCGCTCAGCATCGTCAAGCATCTGCTGTCTCTTCGGCGCCAAAACGGAGCGCTACGGCGTCGCCAGAGCGGTTTCGGAGATGCTGTATCCCGAAGCCGCTGGCCGTCATCAGGAAACAACGGCAGGGCAAACACCCAACAGGATATTGTCTCTCTGAAACTGCTCTAATCCGGCCAGTGGTTTTAATTCTCTCAAACGCCGGACTTATACGGAACTGGTTCTAGGGATGAGTAATCGAAACGGCGGCCGCATCGTGCGCCCGACGAAGGCGCTCGCGGCTGTTCGTCAGATGATTCCGCATGGATGCACGTGCGGCCTCTGGATCGCGGCCCGCGACTGCCTGGTAAATCTGCTCGTGCTCCCGGTTCACACCCCGCAGATATAGCACGTATTCGGCAGAGCTTGGCACCGCACTGACGCGCGACCGTGGAATTGTAGCCAACCCCAGGTTCCGCATGATTTCGGTGAAGTAGCGGTTTTCGGTCGCCTGGGCCATCTGCAGATGAAAGCGATAATCGGGCCCCACGGTGTCGCCGCCGTTTTCAAGATTCAAACGGAACGCATCCAGCGCAGCCAGCATATCCTTGAGTTGCTCATCGTTTCTGCGCGCTGCCGCAAGCCCAGCCGCCTCGGTTTCCAGACTGATGCGAAGCTCCAGCATTGCCAAAACGTCTCGAACCGTGACGATCTCACTCGGATCGATGCGAAGGTCTGTCTCTCTTGGCGGTTCTAAAACGAAGGTCCCAATTCCGTGGCGTGTCTCCACTAACCGCGCCGCCTGCAGCTGCGAGATTGCCTCGCGCACCACCGTACGGCTGACGCCCTGTTCTCGAACAATTTCAAACTCGGTCGGAAGTTTATCGCCCGCGCGTATCGCGCCGCTCCGGATCTGCTCGGACATCGAGGATACAAGTTTCTGAGTCAGCGTACCCGCGCGTCTTCTCGTAGCGCTAGAAACCGGCGAAGCCATAGCTCATCTTATCAGACATCATATAACCTGCCAATCAACAACTTAAGCCACATCATGCGAGCGTCACCGCTGCGAAACAAGGCAACATGCCGCTCCAAACGAGTCGTGCACGTGGATTTGCCTGAAGGAAATTTCAAGATTTTCCTTGCGGTTTCCCGAGCTAGTTGTATGATGTCTGACATTATCCGCACGGTCGACTATGGAAGGATGAAGACGTGAAGATTGGATTCATCGGTCTGGGAATCATGGGCAAGCCCATGAGTAAGAATCTAATAAAGGCGGGGCATGAGGTGGTTGTGTTGGGCAGAAACCCGCGCGTCCTCGATGAACTTGCCGCCTTGGGCGCTCGCTCTGCCGCAACCCCAAAGGAAGTTGCTGAACAGGTCCAGGTCGTAATCACCATGCTTCCCAATTCTCCGCATGTAAAGGATGTGGTGCTGGGTCAAAATGGCGTAATTGAAGGAGCGAAGCTGGGTCTGGCGGTCATCGACATGAGCTCGATTTCCCCGCTTGCAACCCGGGAGATTTCGCAGAAGTTAGCCCAACGCGGTGTCGAAATGCTAGACGCACCCGTTAGCGGTGGCGAGTCCAAGGCGATCGACGGAACCCTCGCCGTTATGGTGGGAGGAAAGAGAGAGGTATTCGAAAAGTATTACGACGTCATGAAGGCGATGGCAGCTTCGGTTGTCTTCACTGGCGGCATTGGTGCAGGCAACGTCACCAAGCTTGCGAATCAGGTGATGGTGGCGCTCAACATCGCTGCCGTCTCTGAGGCGCTGGTACTGGCAACCAAGGCGGGTGTGGATCCAGAGGTAGTTTACAAAGCTGTCCGGGGAGGCGCTGCCGGCAGCGCTGTCCTGGACGCAAAAGCGCCTCTCATGTTCGATCGCAAATTCAATCCGGGCTTCCGCATAAATCTGATGATCAAGGATTTGGCGAACGCGCTGGACACCGCCCATGGCATCGGCGCGCCGCTTCCTCAAACTGCCGCGGTGATGGAGATGATGCAAGCTCTAAAGGTTGGAGGTCTCGGCGACTCAGACCACGGCGCGTTGGTCCGCTTTTACGAAGCCATGGCGCAAGTGGAAGTGAAGCGCTTACCGCAACCTGACATCGCCAAAACAACAAAGTAAGAGAGCATGCTTCGGTTCGCGCCGCGTCGCTCTCGCAAATTCTTATCGATTGGAGAAATGAAATGCCTCATGTTTCCGCCGTCCTGCCGCCGAACACATTCAAAGCCGCTCTGCGTGAAGGAAAACAACAGATTGGTCTCTGGAGCGCACTCTGCAGCAACATCGCGTCCGAGATCATCGCGGGCTCCGGTTTCGACTGGATCGTCCTCGACATTGAGCATGCCCCGAACGAGATTCCGGGACTGCTCTCCCAGTTGCAAGCCATGGAGAAGGGAACAGCCGAACCCGTCGTGCGCTGCGCCTGGAACGACCCTGTGCTAATCAAACGCATTCTCGATGTCGGAGCACGCTCTCTGCTCGTGCCCTTCGTGCAGAATGCCGAGGAAGCCCGGCGCGCCGTGGCTGCCACGCGTTATCCGCCGCAAGGGATCCGCGGCGTCTCGGTTGCCCCTCGCGCGAACTTGTATGGACGCGTCCCCAATTACCACCGCTCCGCCCACGCTGAGATCTGCGTATTGCTGCAAGTTGAAACCCGCTCCGCACTCGCGGAAATCGAGGCAATTGCCTCGGTCGAAGGTGTGGATGGAATCTTCATCGGCCCCAGCGATCTCGCCGCCGATTTCGGCCACCTTGCGGATCCGCGCCATCCTGAAGTGCAAGCTGCCATCGCCGATGGTTGTGCCCGGATTCGCGCGGCTGGAAAAGGAGCAGGCATGTTGACCTCCGATCCCGAAGAAGCGATGCGATATCTGCAATCCGGCTTCACCTTTGTCGCGGTCGGCAGTGACGTGGGTGTGCTGGCGCGCGGCACGGAAAATCTGGCAGCTCACTTCAAGCAGCGAGTTGCAACCTCAAGCTAGCCGCAATGGTTCACGGAGTGTGTTGCTGAACGAAGAAAGGATGCTCAGAGTGGAACCCACAAAAAGCAGCCTGGTGATTACGAATATGCAGCCTCATTATGTACGTGTACATCCTCGTGACAATGTTGCCATCATCGCCAACGCGGGCGGTGTGGTCAAAGGCGATCGGTTTTCCTGTGGGCTGACGGCTCTCGAAGCGATCCCACAGGCCAACAAGATTACTCTCTGCGATCTTGCAGAAGGCGAACCCATCCTGCGTTATGGCGCAATCATCGGTCATGCCAGCCGTTCGATTCCCGCCGGGGCGTGGGTGCGCGAAGATTGCGTCACCCTTCCGTCTGCTCCGGAACTCGACCATGTCCCGCTTGCAACCGCCATCCCCGCACCTTTAGAGCCTCTGGAAGGCTTCACCTTCGAAGGCTATCGAAACCAGGACGGCAGCGTCGGCACCAGGAACATTTTGGGAATTACGACCACCGTTCAATGCGCCGCGCCTACCGTGGACTATGCCGTGCGCCGTATCAAGGCGGAGATCCTGCCGCGATATCCAGGCGTGGACGATGTTGTCGCCATCACTCACACCTACGGTTGCGGTGTGGCAATCGCGGCTCCCGGCGCGGCAATTCCCATTCGTACCCTGCGCAACATCAGCCGCAATCCGAACCTTGGCGGAGAGGTGTTAGCCGTCAGCCTGGGATGTGAAAAGCTGCAACCTTCCGTCCTCTTTACCGAAGACGCGTTGCCGGTACTGCAGAATGAGCCCTGGGTGGTGCGCCTGCAGGACGCGGAATATCACTGCTTCGGCGACATGATCGCCTCCATCATGCGGATGGCCGAGACGCGGCTCGAACGGCTCAACCACCGCAAGCGCGTCACCTGTCCGGCTTCAGAGCTAAGCGTGGGATTGCAATGCGGCGGCAGCGACGCATTCTCCGGAGTCACGGCGAACCCCGCCGTCGGCTACGCGGCGGACTTGCTGGTTCGGGCAGGAGCGACCGTCATGTTCTCCGAGGTGACCGAGGTTCGCGATGCGGTGCACCTGGTCACGCCACGTGCCAAGAATATTGACGTAGCGCGTGCATTTACCCGCGAGATGGCCTGGTACGACGAGTACCTCCGCCTTGGAGGCGCGGATCGTAGCGCCAACACCACGCCCGGCAACAAGCGTGGCGGGTTGGCAAACATCGTCGAGAAGGCGCTCGGCTCGGTTGCCAAATCCGGCACCACCGCGCTCATGGCGGTTGCTGGCCCGGGAGAGCGCGTCACCAGCAAGGGTTTGGTCTTTGTCGCCACTCCGGCCAGCGACTTCATCTGCGGAACCCTGCAGACCGCAGCCGGAATGAACATGCACGTATTCACCACCGGAGAGGGAACGCCTTACGGATTGGCCATGGTCCCGGTCATCAAAGTCGCATCGCGAACCGCACTAGCCGAGCGCTGGCGAGACCTCATCGACGTGGATGCCGGACGCATCGCCACCGGCGGATCGAGTATCGAAGAAGTTGGGCGGGAGATATTCCAGCTGATCCTCGATGTGGCGAGTGGACGCAAGCAAACTTGGGCCGATCAATGGGGACTACACAACATTCCCGCGCTCTTCAATCCGGCTCCAGTTACATAAGCCGCAGCGGAAAGACCTTCTCTTCGGAGAAGGATTTCCTGCGCGACGATAAATTTTCCTGGACAGTTATCCAGTGATCCGAGGGTTACTGATGAACAGTTCCAATGCGACACACGCACCTGGCTCTCTTAAGACCAATGTCCGCTATTCCATGCTCGCCATGCTGTTCGTTGTCACCGCAATGAACTATGTGGACCGGGCGACTCTTTCGATGGCTGCTCCGGCCATGGCCAAAGATCTTCACTTGAATGCCTTGGCGATGGGCTACGCCTTCTCTGCCTTCGGATGGTCATACACTGCCTTGCAAATTCCCGGCGGCTGGCTCCTGGACAAGTTCGGCTCCCGCTTGGTCTATGGACTGGGTTTGATTCTGTGGTCGCTGTTTACCTTTTTCCAGGGCTCCGTGGGCTTCATCACCGGCATCAGTGCGATGGCGATGCTTTTCATCCTGCGTTTTCTGATGGGCGCAGCCGAGGCTCCCGCATTTCCGGCGAACAGCCGCATCACGACCATGTGGTTCCCGGCCCGCGAGCGCGGACTTGCCGCGGCAATCTTTAATTCAGCGCAATACTTCGCGCTGGCTGCCTTCAGTCCAATCATGGGTTGGATCTTGGCCGGCTTCGGCTGGCGAAACGTTTTCTACTCCATGGGCTTGGTTGGAGTCGTGCTGGGGCTCATGTGGTTCAAGATCATTCGCGATCCCAAGAGCCATCCCCGGGTGAATAAGGCGGAGCTGGAGTACATTGAAGCCGGTGGCGGCCTGGCCAACCTCGGCGACAAGAAGTCGGACATCAAGTGGTCTTATATCCGCGCACTCATTACCAACCGGATGATGATTGGCATCTATCTCGGGCAGTTCTGCCTGAACACAATCACTTGGTTTTTCCTTACGTGGTTCCCAACCTATCTGGTTCGTGCCAAGGGCATGTCGATTCTGAAGGCGGGCATTGCTGCATCCATTCCGGCGATTTGCGGTTTTGCCGGTGGAATTCTCGGCGGAGCCGTCTCCGACTGGCTGCTCAGGCATGGCCACACCCTCACCTTTGCCCGCAAGGCTCCAATCATTCTTGGACTCATCCTCTCAGGTAGCATCATTCTCGCCAACTACGTGTCGGCTCCAGCCTTCGTAATCGCCGTAATGTCGCTGGCTTTCTTTGCCAAAGGCTTCGGCGCACTAGGATGGGTCGTTGTCGGCGACACTTCGCCCAAAGAGATGGTGGGCCTCAGCGGCGGAATCTTTAACTTCGTCGGCAACATTGCCGCCATCGTTACCCCAATCGCCATTGGATACATTCTCACCCGTACCCACTCATTCAACGGCGCCCTCATCTTTGTCGGAGCCATGGGAATGCTGGGCGCACTCTCTTACCTTGTAATTGTGCCCGACATCAAGAGATTGGAATTGTCGTTGCAGCCCGATCCGTCAAAAGAAGGTGTCAAGGCATAGAGCGATCGGGTCCCGGGGGACACTGGCCGACATTACTGTACTAATCTAACCCGATCTTCCGCCTGCGCGGCATTGGAGCAGTCACCGCGTTTGGTCAGAAAGCAAATACAATTGGCTTTGGCCTGCGAGAGCTTTATTTGAGGAGATCACCTCGCCGCTTCGGTGGTTGCACTTGGGAATCTCTTGCGAATAATCGGAACAGCAGATTGGAATCGAGAGGAGGAGAAAAATCAATCAACGCCCGGATTTCGATTCAATGAACGAGACCGACGTTCGCGAGGTCATCGTGAGACCTCTGCTTGAGCGCCTAGGCTATCGTCATGGCACTGATGCAACGATTCTTACAGAAAAAACACTGCGATATGATCGTAGCTTCTTGGGTCGTAAGAAGCCCAAGAAGGATCCTCCACTCACAGGCAGAGCAGATTACATCTGCGAGGTGATCTCATTCGGCAGATGGGTCATCGAGGTGAAATCTCCATCTGAGGAACTCTCGCAAGATACTGTGGAGCAGGCCCACACTTATGCCATGCATCCAGAGATCGCCGCTTCATTTTTTCTGATCACGAACGGCCGATGTTTCCGTCTCTATGAGACAGCAAAGCTTGAACGGCCCGCTCTTGAGTGGGGTTTCGAAGACGAAGGCGACAATCTGCTTCGCCTATTTAACATCTTGAGCCCTGCGGCATTTCGAAAGAGAGCAGTAATGACTCTGGTGGATCCCGGAAAACCGTTGGCCAAGGGTTTGGCTTCGAGGCTCCGCATTATTGGGGGCGAGATCACGTATGAAGAACACACCGGAAGCCACCCATTCCTCCAGGTCGGAACAGTTAATGGACTGAGCTTACCCGTGACGGGCGGTTATGTTGCGCGTGCCGACGACAAACGAATCGTAGGCCACGTCCAGGTGGCGAAAGTTGCTCCATTGATGCATGAACTTAACTTGGCTATGGGAGTTTCCGATGGCTACGATTTTTTCTCGGCTACAGAATATCTCTCGGACGATCCAGAACACCCGAGCATCTTTCAAAATATGGTGACGAATACGGTGCCTGCGGGAACAGCGATCAGCATTCCCGGCATGCCCCGAGTGCCGATCCCCTTCACAATATCATCTACGGCATTTACAGAGGCTGTCGGTTTTGTTCGAGAAGAGAAGTTCGTTGGCACCATGCGGCTTATCTACGAGTTCAGTTTCGCCAATATCTCCCCACAGACTCAAATGTCGCTTGTCAGACAGTTTGGCCAGATTCCGACAACGGCCCACGCGAGTGGCGCAGGGCGTTTTGAGATATCGGTCCAAGCTGACATTTAGTAGAGGAATATCGCTTCTTCAATTCTATAAGGCCACCCCTCTATAGTATCGGTCCCCATAAACGCCGACCTCAACTGCGACGCTGTCTCGAAGTTGGGGTCTGGGAACTTACAAGCTGCAACCGCGCTTGCGCCGGGTTCCGAGTGGATGACTGACAATCCGGAAACTGCCCACTGCCCGCCTTCCGGCAGGCTCAGAAGCTTTAGTCGTTAAGCATCTGCGCAAGGTGCCTAACCTTGCTTCCCGGGCAGAAATGCCGAATCTGCGAGCGGCATGAATATCCATCGGCAATCACTACCGCCTCTGGCCCATTCGCCCGGATCGCTGGCAGCAATACGCGTTCTGCCAGTGCCCGCGAGATCTCGTAATGATCCTTTTCATAGCCAAATGCGCCTGCCAGCCCGCAACATCCTGAGTCGAGCACGTTAAGCTTCAGCCCCTCGACCTTTTGCAAAAGGTTGATCTCGGTCTCCATGCCAACTACCGCGCGATGATGACAGTGTGCTTGCAGCAGCGCCGTGCCGTTGTGCTTCGGCGGTGTGTACGCAGGCAGTTCGCGGGTGACGAACTCTTCGAACATGAATGACTGCCGCGAAAGAGCCTGTGCCACCGGATCGTTCGGATACAACCTGAGCAGCTCATCGCGGAATGTCAGAATGCATCCCGGCTCCAGTCCCACAATCGGCGTGCCGCGCTCAATGTGCGGCCTCAGTACCTGCATCACTTCCGCAAGCTGCTGCTTTGCCTCGTCCAGCATCCCTTGGTCGTAAAGCGGACGCCCGCAGCAAACGTACTTGGACGGAACCACCACCTTGCATCCCGCGCGCTCCAATACTTCCACCGCCGCAATCGCAACCTCGGGGTCGAAGAAGTTGTTGAACGTATCCGGAAACAGCACTACTTCTCGCCCTTCCGTCGGCTGCTTGTGAGCGGCAAACCACTCGCGGAAACTGCATGCCGCAAAGCGCGGAAGAGGACGTTCCGCATGCACCCCCAACACGTTCTTCATCGCGCGCCCCAGCGCCGAGCCGGAGATCGCATTCGTGAGGCCGGGGAACTTGGCGGCCAGTGGTGCCCACTCGTAAATCTTTCCGAACAGTTGCGCCTTCCACTCCCGCGGATGCTCGCGATGGTACTGCGACAGAAACTCCGCCTTGTACAGCGCCATATCAACCGTAGCGGCGCATTCCGTCTTGCAGCTCTTGCAGGAAAGGCAAAGCTTCAAACTCTCGTGTATTGATTCGTCGGTCAATCCGCCAGGCATCTGGCCGTTGATCGCCTCAAACAGCATTCTGGCCCGGCCACGCGTCGAGTAATCTTCGTCCCGCGTAATCATGTACGACGGGCACATCGCGCCGCTATCCGTCTTCCGGCACTTGCCAATCCCCACGCATCGCGAGACTGCGCCACCAAATCCGCCGTCGGAGCTGAAGTCAAAGTGTGTCTCAATCTGCTTCGGATGAAAGCTCGCCATGCGCAGGTTCTCATCGACCCGTTGCGCATGGACGAGGATGCCGGGGTTCATCTTGTAGCCGGGATCAAATATCTCCTTGAATTCCCCGAAGACCTTCATCACCTCATCACCGAACATCTTCGGCAGCAATTCCGAACGCGCCTTGCCGTCGCCATGTTCGCCGGCCACCGAGCCGCCAAACTCCGCGATCAGGTCACCCAACTCCAGCATCGCGCTGCGGAAAGCAGCAATCCCTTCCGGCGTGGAGAAGTTGAAAGCAATGCGCACATGGGTGCAGCCTTCTCCAAAGTGGCCAAAGTACATGCTGATCGCAAGCTTGTACTTTTCCAGCACCTTCTGGAACCGCCGCAAATACTGTCCAAGCTTTTCCGGATGGACGGCCAAATCTTCGGCTCCCGGCCACGTCCGCGGGAATCCGTCTCGTGGCGCGCCGGAGCCAAGTGCCGACTCGCGCAATCCCCACACCGCACTTCGTTTCTGCGGATCGCTGTAGAGGCTTGCGCCAACCACTCCCGGCATTTTGTTGGCGCTGGCTATCATGCGTTCGCCGCGTGCCCGCGCCTCATCCGCCGTCTCGCCACCCAACTCCACAATCAAGTAGGCTCGACCCTCCGGCAGCAGTTTTACTGAAGCCCAGCCCTTTTCCTGCCAGAACTCGACCAGGTTATGGTCAATTGCCTCCATCGCCTCCGGCCTGTGTTCAAGCAGTGCCGGAACCGCGTCAGCGGCCTGGAACACATCCGCGAACCCAAGCACCACAACCACCAACTCCTTCGGCTTCTGAACCAATTGAACCGTAGCCTGCAGCATCAACCCCAACGTGCCTTCTGAGCCGGTCACCGCGCGCGCCAGGTTGAAGTGATTCTCCGGCAGCAACTCATCGAGGTTATAGCCCGATACTCGGCGCGGAAGTTTCGGGAAGCGTTGGCGCACAAGGTCGCCGTATTTCTGTGAGATCGCGTATGCCCGGCCATAAACATCACCGGCGCGTCCACCGGACGCAATCGCCGCCCGTATCTGCTCATCGCTATTCGGTCCCAGGTGCAGCTTTGTTCCGTCGTAGAGCAGAAAGTCGAGGTCAACCAGATTGTCGGATGTCTTGCCATACGCCGCCGAGTGCGCGCCGCAGGAGTTGTTGCCGACCATGCCTCCCAGCGTGCAGCGATCCTTGGTCGCGGGATCGGGAGGGAAGAAGAGTCCAAACTTTCCCGCCTGTGCGTTCAGTGTGCTCTGCACCACGCCGGGTTGAACCACCGCCGTGCGCCGTTCCGCATCGATGGATTTAATGTCCGTCATGTAGCGCGAAAAGTCGAGCACCAGCGCCGTGTTGCAAGCCTGCCCACTCAGGCTTGTGCCGCCTCCTCTGGCGACGATTGGCACCGCGTTCTCACGGGCCAACGCCAGGGCGTTCACCACGTCCGCCTCGTGCCGCGGACAGATCACACCAACTGGTACTTGGCGATAGTTGGAAGCGTCGGTTGAGTAAACTGCCAGCGATCGCGCGTCAAAGCGCACATCGCCTTCGATGACTCGTTTCAGCTCTGCTGCAAAATTTGTAACAGATGAACCCATTCTCAACCTCGCATGGGTGGGATACGAATACCTGACTTATCGTGTAACTCAATCGTACACCCGCCATCGGAGCCCAGGCACAGCTTTAGTCCGTGCACATGTATCTGAAAACGCAAGATCGCAGATTGAAGACGGAGCCCCATGGCCCCAATCTTCAATCTGCGATTTTCAAATCTGCGCTCATCGCTCTCTTCAGCGAGGAATGATCGGCAGCAGCAGATAAGGCTCCCGGCCCTTTTCGAAGTGCAGCCCGTTCCTCCCACCGAAAACTTCAACCGGACGATCCTGCGGATTGTTATGCAGGAATGGTCCCACACCGGTCATCGGATACATGCCATGAGGGAAGCGCTTGTCGCCAAGACCATGGTCGTAATCATTCCCGCGCACTGTCAGTCCAAGACGGTATCCCGGTGGAACCACAATCGAAGTCGGCCAAATCTCAATATCCAGTTCCACCGGCTCACCCGGCTTCAGCGGCCAGCTTTCGTCGTGGCTGTGATACGGGCGATACGGCAAACTCCGCGCCGGGTCAAGCTTCCTCTGAGAGGCGCGCAACCAACCCAAAGCAATCGGCACACAGGGATCGTTCGAGCCAATAAACAGCACTTCCTTATTGTCCGGATCGAATAGCCGCAACGCCAGGAACAAGTCGGCATCCGTCGACTCCGATGAGACGAACAGCTTGGCAGCAACCGGTCCTGTGATTTCAAACTCTTCATCCTGCGGAGGCAGCAGAAACGTAAGTCCGTCGCCTGTGCTCTCGTACTGAATCGCCGCATCATACTTTGGCTCGCGTCCCAGCAAACGCTCCTTGGGGTCGAGATAGAAGCGCGTCCATTGCGTGCGCGCCAGCGGCCATTCCTTTTCCGCGCGAATCACAAACTTTTCGCCAGGATACCGGACGCTCAACTCAACCGGAGGCTGTTTCTCCCACCCTGTGTTCTCGCCCTTGAGGAAATGCCCGAAGAATCGCTTCTGCAATACTTCGCCCTGCTTGCGGTAGAACGGAGCAAAGTGCGAATCGCCATGCACCTCCAGCCACTTCTCTTTAGAGGCTGCGGCAAGATAGCCTTCGAAGTTGCCGCGCGGATGCAGTCCCATGCCGCCCCAGTTCGCGGCCGAGAGCAGCGGCACCGTGATCTTCTCGTACTGTGGCGAGCGTTTGCGATAGTACGGTCCATCCAATGGCCGCTTCAGTGTCTCCTCGCCCGGATCGAGGCGTTGGCCGGCCAGCACCTCTGCAGACAGCGTCTCCGGTCCCGCCACCAACTCGCCGGTCATCGGATTCTTCCGGCCACGTTTACCATAGCCATGCTGCAGTGGCAGCACCTGCCGGTTGAACCATGAGTTCAGAAAATCGCACTCGATTCCCCCGTGCCGGGCGAAGTCGCGATAGTAGTCTGCGGCACCCTCCCACACGCAGATGGCTGCCAGATGCGGCGGTCTTAGCGAAGCCACATACCATTGGTTCGAAGAGTAGTACGAGATACCGTGGATGCCGATCTTGCCGTTGCTCCAACTCTGCGCCGCGGCCCACTCAATGCATTCGTACATATCTTGGCTTTCGCGCGGCGACCACACATCCAACTGCCCCGGCGAGCGGCCTGCTCCGCGGCTGTCGATTCGCAGACAGACGTAGCCATCCGGAACCCACTTCTCCGGATCGACCAACTCCCAGTTCTGATACTTGTTGCTTGAGCCTTCGGCAATGTCGGGATAGGCCTCAATCATCCGCTCCCAGTTCCCTCTGTACGCCTCCTGGAAAGACAGCCCCTTGCCATACGGGCCATAGCTCATGATGACCGGATAATGTCCCGCGTCCAGCGGACGGAAGATATCGGCGCGCAGTGTGATGCCGTCATCCATCGGGATCGCGGCGTTCCACTCGATGCGCATCCCATCGGCGATTACACTCTGAGTTTGTTCGGCGTCTTGAGTTTGTTCCATGATCTCTACACCTTTGAATGCGGAGTCCGCGAAAGTTCCGGGCCGCACGCTCTGCGTCATGCCGCCCGGCAACGCTTTCGAGTTAACCAGAGCTACATCATTCCAATCCAGCGCCAGTAGGTATAACTGAACAGCACAATCACCGCGACTCCCGCCAACGTGATCGGAATTCCCAATTTCACCACGTCTTTGATTTCAAATGTATTGGTGGAATATGGAAGCAGAACGTGCGGTGCGTTGACCGGAAGAATGAACGAGAAGTATGTGAGATAGCACGAAACCAGAAGAATTCCCCAGATGGGCAACCTCGGGTTGTTCATGCTGATCAGCAGCCCCAACACGGTAGGAACAACCGTCACGGCCGCGGACATCACACTGGAGAAGGCCAGACGAATGACCACGATGGCCAGTGCGATCACGCCCATCATCACCGGAACGCTCAGCCTTTCCAGCCCCATCGATCCCAGCGAAACCTTTGCCATCCAAACCGCGGCTCCGGAACTGAAGATGATTTCTCCCAGCGAAAGCCCTGCGCCGAACAGTAGAATGGTTCCCCATTCAATCTTGTTCACCGTGTCTTTCCAGTTTGCCACTCCAATGTAAGGCATCATCATCGTTGTGGCAGATAAGGCTGCAACCGTGTTGGAGTCGATTCCGTGCAGCCTTTCGGTCGCCCACAAAATAATGGTGATGGCAAAAATTACTGAGATTTTTTTCTCGCTCTTGCTCATCTTGCCAAGGTCGGCCAAAGACTTTTCAATCGCTTCGCGCCCGCCAGGGATTTCCGTGAACTCGAATTTGTTGAAGCTGATCACCATGAAGTACAGGATGATGCACATCACGATGACCACCGGATACGCATAGATGAACCAGTCAGCCCAACCTATATTTCGTCCCAGCGCCTTCGAAATAATTCCCACCGTGAAGGGATTGGAGCCGCCGGCAGTCAGCACGCCGATCCCGGAGATCGCCGTTGCGAATCCGGTCGTCAGCATCACCTGTTTGGCGAATACGCTCTTCCTGTCCAACTTCAACGCCGTGATCAGTCCCAGTGCGGTCGGAGTCATAGTCGCAGCTCGCGCCACCAGCGACGGCATCACGAATGCCAGCACCTGGGCAATAATGATGATTGCGGCCAGAAAGTTGTTCGTCTTGGCGCCCACAATCTGCATAATCTTGAGCGCCAGCCTCTTCTCCAACCCAGTTTGAGTAATGATTGCCGCGATAAACAACCCTGCCGCAACCAGCACCCAGCCTGGATTAACAAACCCCGTCATCGCCAGTGGAATTGCCTTGATCGTCCCCAAAGTGCCAACCGTGGCACTCCCCGCCGGAGAGATTCCCAGGAAGATAATGAGAGACGATAAGATCAGCATCGAGCTGACCGGATACGAGACCGCCTCGGCGATCCATACCATCACCGCGAAAACCAGAATGGCGATTACGCGTTGGCCGGCCACGGTCAACCCGGCGGGCTTGGGCATAAAGGCGATCGCCAGCATCACCGCAAAAGCTAGTATCAAAAAAAACAACTTTTTGTTATCTATACCGGCTGGAGTTCCTCTGTCTTTGTTCGTCGCTTTGGTGCTTTGTGCCTTGGCCGACACCTCTACTGTGGCATCAATGGACATGGACTGCTGATCCTTTCGGATACGGAGCCTTCTGATGAATTATTTCTGGCCTAGTAGTCTGACATAACTGTTCTTGCTGTCAACCAATAACGCATCAGCCAATAAGTGCCATCAATAACGCATCGACCAATAATGTGTACCTCAATAGCGTCCAAACCCAGCGTCGGTAAACTTCCGGGCTTCCTCGGGGCTACTGATGAACCGCACAAAGCTTGCGGCATCCTTCGCCTTCGCCGTCTGCCGAAGAACTCCAGCCTGATACACCGTCACACTTTGCCATTCAGCCGGAAGCGGACCAACCAAAGTAATTCCCTTCACCGGAAGAAGCTCCGTGATCTGCTGTATGCCAAGCTCAACCTTTCCCTGAGCCACTAGCTCTCCAACCGATCCGCCGCCTACGAGTGTGGTCTTATCCTTCACTTGGTCGGCAAGCCCCATCCGGGTAAGTATTTTGGCAAACGCTACTCCGCTTGCCGCGCCTGTCTTCGGATCGGAATAAGCCAACGATTTAGCCTTCAGCAACGCATCGCGAAAGCTTTGTGACGTAGATAGATCAGGAGCTGCCGTCCCTGCCTTCACCGCGACGCCCATCCCTGTGCGGCCAACTTCAATGCTGCCGCCTGCTGCAATCGTTCCTTGCTCTTCGGCCTTCACCATCGCGGGCGATATCGCCACCAGTACGTCAGGCATATCTCCGGCCTTCATCCGTTCGTTGAGCTGGCCGATGGTGCCGAAGGTAAGTTGCACGTGGTTGCCGGTTACAGTCTCAAAATCCGCGCCCAGCTTCATCAGCACATCTTTGACCCCATTTACGCTGAAGACTTTTATCTCTTCTGCCTGCACCGTTGCGCACGCAGGTATCAAAAACAAAAGAGCGAACAAACAATAACGAAACTGATGAAATCCTTCGTACATAACGGTCTCCCAATCTTTTGTGAGTTTAAGCATGCAGATTGAAATGCATCCATGCTGATCGTTTATCTTCCTCATTGCAACGCAAAAACACAGGCTGCCCATGCGGGTGTCCTGCCACGCTTGCGAGTGCTTAGATTTTTTCGGGTGATTTTCGTTGCCGTTGGCTGAGGTGTCGCCAGTGGTTTTGCTTATGGCTTGCTTTGGCCGCCGCACCTTTCGTCCAGTGCGGCGCCAAAGTAATTGCTTCTTACAGAATGTATCGCGACAAATCGTGATCCTTCACGATATCCGCCAGCATCTTGCCTACGTATTCGCGATCGATCTTCACTTCTTTCTCTTTCAGCTCTGGAGCCTCGAAGCTGATCTTGTCCAGCACCCGCTCCATGATGGTGTGCAACCGCCGCGCCCCAATGTTTTCCGTGCTCTCGTTCACCTTGGCTGCGAAGATCGCAATCTCTTCCAGTGCATCTGGCGTAAACTCCAGCTTCAATCCTTCCGTATCCAGCAGCGCCACATACTGCTTGGTCAGTGACGACTTCGGCTCGGTCAGGATCTTCACGAAATCTTCCACCGTCAGCGATTTCAGCTCCACCCTGATCGGGAAGCGCCCCTGCAGTTCGGGAATCAGATCGCTCGGCTTCGAGACGTGGAACGCTCCCGCCGCAATGAACAGGATGTGATCCGTGCGCAGCATTCCGTAGCGCGTGTTGATCGTCGTTCCTTCCACAATCGGCAGAATGTCCCGCTGCACGCCCTCGCGCGAAACGTCCGGCCCGTGTCCACTCTCGCGTCCCGCAATCTTGTCAATCTCATCCAGGAAGATGATGCCGCTCTGCTCAACCCGGTCCAGCGCCGTCTTCGTCACCTGGTCCATGTCGATCAGACGCTGCTCTTCTTCCGCAATCAGGTACTCAAAGGCCTCGCTCACCTTCATCTTCCGCTTTTTTGTGCGCTGGCCAAAGATGTTGGGCAACATGTCCTTGAAGTTGATGTCCATGTCTTCAATGCCCTGGTTGCTGATGATCTCAAAGGCAGGCATGTTCTTTTCACGTACATCCAGCTCTACCGTGCGATCGTCCAGCTTGCCCTCGCGCAACTGCTGGCGCAGCTTTTCGCGAGTCCGCGAGCTGCTCTCGGCTGGAATCGTAATCGCCTTGCTCTCCACGGTAGAAGTCTCGCTCACAATCGTCGGCCCTGTGCCTGCTGGCGCTGCCGCGCCATCCGCCGGAGCCGTCACCGTACCCGGGGAAGGCGGTAGTAGCAGATCCAGAATGCGCTCCTCTGCATTCATCTCCGCCTTTTCCGCAACGTCCTCAAGCTTTTCCTCGCGCACCATATCAATGGCAATCTCGATCAGGTCGCGAATCATCGATTCCACGTCGCGGCCCACGTAGCCCACTTCCGTAAACTTCGAAGCCTCCACCTTCAGGAACGGTGAGTTCGCCAGCTTTGCCAGCCTGCGCGCGATCTCTGTTTTTCCCACTCCGGTCGGCCCAATCATGATGATGTTTTTCGGCATCACCTCTTCGGCCATCTCCGGCGAAAGTTTCTGCCGCCGCATCCGGTTCCGTAGTGCGATGGCCACGGCGCGCTTGGCGTCGTGCTGTCCCACCACGTACTTATCCAACTCGGCCACAATTTCGCGCGGCGTCAACTCGTCCAACGCAATCAACTCTTCTTCCACGGTCTGTGGCAGGTAAATCGCCATTGCTAATTCCTTTCGGCCTCCAAGGCCGCAGCCCCTTTTCGGACGCCTTATACTTCCGCCTCCGTCCAGCCTGCCGCATTTTGCAGGCAAGCCGTACGCAGGCTCTTAGAGCTCTTCGATCGTGAACTTTTCGTTCGTATAAATGCAGGTCTGTCCGGCAATTGTCATCGACGCTTCGGCAATTTTCAGCGCGTCCAGCTCGGTAAACTGCAGCAGCGCGCGTGCCGCGCTCAGTGCGAAAGGCCCGCCACTGCCGATTGCGGCAATATCATCGTCGGGTTCAATCACGTCGCCATTTCCGCTGAGCAAGTACGTCTGGCTCTGGTCGGCCACCAGCAGCAGTGCTTCCAGCTGGCGCAGACTCTTGTCCGTGCGCCAATCCTTGGCCAGCTCCACTGCGGAGCGTCCCAGGTTCCCCGCATACTGCTCCAGCTTTGTCTCAAAGCGCGCAAACAGCGAAAACGCATCCGCCGTCGAGCCCGCAAAGCCTGCAAGAATTTTCCCTTGGTACAAGCGCCGGATCTTTCGCGCGCTCTGTTTAATGACATGATCACCGAGTGTCACCTGTCCATCTCCGGCCATCACCACTCGCCCTGCGCGTCGCACGCAAAGCACTGTGGTAGAACGGATTTTCTGTTTCTGGGAAGGTGCCTCGAAGGCAGGAAGTCCAGTAGTAGATTTCGTCGGCATTGGCGTAGTCTTTGATTATAACAGTGCCGCCCGCGCGAAGGCTTTCATCGCTTGCTTCACTGCCGTCTTCGTGTTTTCATCGCTTTTCAGCGGGCAACTTTTACACGGTAACTCGAATCTCATCGGCCTATTGGGTAACCGTTACGCATTCTTCTTGTTGACGCTAGTACACCATGGTTGTTAGTCTCTTCAAGTCGTCTAAAACAAAATCAGTGGGCAAGGGAGGGGCGTACAGACGCCCTGTCAGGACGTCGCCTCTTGTGAATTCCCGCTGCTGGCCTCGATTCCGGCCGTGCCTGTCGTTAATATTCAGGAGAACTCATTTGCGGAAGCGCTGGTACATCCTTTTTGTTGCACGCGACGCAGAAGGCCAGCTCCGCAAGATCCCCATCCCAGTTCACTACCTTTACGTCTTCCTCGCTGGCGCCATCATCGGAATGTTCACCATTACCGGCATGGCTGGCTCCTACGCCCGCATGTTGTGGAAGGTCGAACGCTTCAACGATCTTCGTGCCGAGAAGGACCAGATCAAGCGCAACTACTCGCAACTTGAGCAGGTCTCCAAGGAAAAGGATGTTCAGGTAGCATCTCTTGGCTCTATTGCCGGCGAAGTCTCCGCCATCTACGGACTCAAGACCAACACCCACCTGCTGCCCACCAATGCTGACGTGCAGCCCGGCCAATATCAGGCTTCGCTCAATACTCTCTACGCGCTTCGCGGCTCGGCCCTTAACGGGAGCGCTGCTGCCGGCCTGCAGGACCCAACCCATCGTCTCGCCTCGCTCTCCGATTGGACTCGCATTGCCGACGCTCCCTCCTTGTGGCCAGTCGAAGGCCGTATCACCAGCTCCTTCGGCGAGCGCGTCGATCCCTTCAACGGAGAAGGTGCGTTTCATAGCGGCGTCGATATCTCGGTTCCCTACGGTACTCCGGTCCACGCTGCTGCCGACGGCGTCGTTACCTTCGCCGAGTTTATGAGCGGCTACGGACGCCTCATCAACGTCGATCATGGCTACGGCATCGCCACCCGTTACGGCCATCTCTCCGGATTCGCCATCACTCCCGGCCAGCATGTCCGTCGCGGACAGGTCATCGGATACGTAGGCACAACCGGCCGGGTCACCGCGCCTCATCTTCACTACGAGGTCCGCATCCAGAGTGTTCCCGTCAATCCTCACAAGTATCTCCGCACCACCATGGCGGAAGTCGGCAAGCAGAGCGCCAGCTAACCAGCGTCGCGACCGAGCGGTGTTCATTGCCGCGTACCCGCCAGCTCAGTAGCCAGCGTCCGCGACCTAAAAGCCTCTACCCACTAGTGCTAATCCTCATGAGTGCACCTCTCCGCTTGTTCCAGCTACGGAATCAGGCCGGAAAACGCGCATTTCAATGCTCATTTCCGCAATCAAGAAACTTTTCGGCCCACCGGCGTCTCTTTAGAGTTACTCTTTCATACACGTGATCCCCATGAGCATTCTGAATTACTGCGCTGCCAATCCCGCCTCAGTTCCTCTCACCGCCACCGTTGCCGATGCCATCGAGGCCATGATTCACCGCCGCATGGGCGCCTCCGCCGTTGTGGATGAACACGGCATCGTTGCCGGCGTCTTCACCGAGCGCGACGTCATGAAGCGCGTTGCCCTCTCTGGCCGCGACCCGCATCAGCTTCCCATCAGGGAAGTCATGACCACCCCGGTCCTCCTGGCAACCCGCGCCACTTCGATTGCCGAAGCCACCGCCGTCATGATCAACCATCAGGTGCGCCACCTTCCCGTGGTCGAAGACGATGGACGCCTCATTGGCATCCTCTCCATCCGCCACGTCCTGGAGCGCAAGGTCGACGAACTCACCGCCCAGATCAGCGAATCCGCCAACGTCTAGCAGGCTGGGGGCCCATTCAAGCCCGTTGTTGGCTTGAGTGGGGCTTTTGATCTTGCCTTTCTCGTTAGCTCACAATACATCGCCAAGTATCCACAATCTCGTTTGCCCCGTCTCCGCCTTTTCTCTTCTGCCCGCTCCTTGGTCAAGCTCCACTTTCGCCCGTCCGTCTTTTCGAGTACGCTTCTCTCTGTTATGCCTATTTCCGAGACTCGTCTCATCGAACGCATTGCTCACGCCAGCCAGTCGGCTCTTCCCGCTCTGCGCCGCTCGGTTCCTGCCCGCGTCATCCGCTCCATCGGAGACGATTGCGCCCTGCTCTCCGCTCTCCCCGGCCACCAGACTCTGGTCACCACCGACTTCTCGCTCGAAGGCATTCACTTCCGTCGCGAGTGGCATCCCGCCGACTCTGTCGGCCACCGCTGCCTCACCCGCGGACTCTCCGACATCGCAGCCATGGGCGGCGAACCCTTCGCCGCCTTTCTTTCTCTTGCTTTGCCCGCCGCGCTGCCCCAGCGCTGGGCCGACCAGTTTTTCGACGGCCTTCTCAGCCTCGCCAAGCAAGCCGGAGTCACCCTCGCCGGAGGCGATCTGGCGCAATCCCCCGCCGGAGTCCTCGCCGACATCACCGTCGTTGGCACCGTAGCCGAAGGTAAGGCCATCCTGCGCAGCACCGCTCAGCCCGGCGACCGCATCTTCGTCAGCGGAGAACTCGGCGCACCCTGCGCTCTGCTTGAGCAGATGTACGCCTCGCCCGAACGCCGCTTCCGAGCCTCTTCTTATCCCGCGCACTTCTATCCCCAGGCTCAGCTCGCCCTCGCCCGCTTCCTCGGCGAAAAGCAGATCCCCTCGGCCATGATCGACATCAGCGACGGCCTCTCGCTCGATCTCTCCCGCCTCTGCCGCGCCTCCGGCGTTGGCGCCGTCTTGCAGGAAAATGCCATCCCTATCGCCTCGCTCAATCGGCACGAGGTCGAACTGCGTCACGCTCTCCACGGAGGCGACGAGTACCAGCTTCTCTTCACCGTCCCGCCCGGCCGCCGTCTCCCCGCCGAATACAAGGATGTTTCGCTCTCTCTCATCGGCTACATCACCGAAGGTGACGAAATCTCCATGGAGCACGAGAACGGCTACACCACCGAACTCGAACCTCTCGGCTGGCAGTACTTCACTCCCGCCGCCACCCGCTCCACCAAACGCTCCGCGCGCAAGCCATGAATTTGTTCCTTAATGTGTATCTGTTTCTTAAGGTGTCATTCATCTATAACAACGTCGGGTGGCCCAGAGTTGGCGCATTTCCAACTCTGGGATATGGAAAGCAGTGAGACTGTGAGTCTTTGTGCAACACGAAAGGCGCAGCCGAAGCCGCGCCTTCATTTTTCACCGCCGAAAATTGTCATTCCGAAACAGCCGTAATCTCCGCCGCAACTTCCACCGGGAATTTCACCGACCTTGCGATAAAGCACAAATGATGCGCCTCCGCGTGCAGCGCCCTCGCCATTGCAACGTCTCCATCTGCGGAAATCTTCACCGCCGGTCTCAACTCCACACGCACAAACTCTCCTGAGCCGTCATCGCTCTCCGCCATCTCTCCAGAAGCAGCGTCGTTGTATTCGAGAACCGCGATGTGATTTGCCGAACACAGATGCAGATACCCGAGCATGTGGCACGCCGAAAGACTCGCCACCAGAAGCTCCTCCGGATTGTAGCGGGTACCATCTCCGCGAAAGCTCGGGTCGCTGGAACCCTCAATCAAAGTCTTGCCCGCGGAGCGGATCGTGTGATCGCGGCGATAGCCTCGGTAACTCTTCGTGCCCTCGCCATCGTTGCCGGTCCAATCCACTTGGACCTCATAGGTGTGGAGTTTCACCCTCGTCTCCCGCCCGTCTCTTACTTCTTCTTTGTTGGTGCTGGCTGCGGCTCGTTCTTCAACTCCTCATTCACCTTATCAATCGTCTCGAAGAGCTTCTCCGTGTCCATCACCTGAACAAACTGCACCTTCGGCGAATTGGTCACCACGAAAATCGTCGGCGTCCCGTGCACGCCGAGTGCGATTCCAAGCTGCTTGTCGGCTTCTACCTTGGAGCGCAGTGCCGGATCGAAGGTAACCGGCAGCGGATGGCCTTGTGTCCTGCCGAACTTCTCCGCCCACTCCCGCAGGTTCGTCTTATAGATCGCGTTCTGGTTTGTAAAGATGTAATGCCGGAACTCTTCGCCCAACTCTGGCGATTGCGCATCGAACCAGCGCGCCATGATGTGTGCTTCTTCGCTCCACACATGAACGGGGATGACAAAGTCATGCCGCACCAGCGGCAGCCCGTAGTTACGCTCCGCCTGCATAAGCAAGGGTTCGGCTTTGGCGCACGCCTGACACTCCAGGTCCTCAAAGGCCACCAGCGCAATCCGTCTCCCCTTCGGAGGCTGCAGTGCGCTTGTCTCTGCCGCGCTCATATCAGCCGCCCACGCGGACGCAAACATCATCACCACCACTGCAGCCAGCGTCATGACCTTCGTCTTCATCGTTGCGTGTCCTTGCTGTCTTACTTCTTCTTTGCCGTCTTTGGCTCAGGCGGCAGCTCGCCTTTTACCTTCTCAATCGTCTCAAAGAGCTTCCCCTGGTCTGCCACCTGTTCAAACGGCACACGCGCCGAATCGGTCACCACGTAGATCGTTGGTGTCACGTGCACGCCGGTTGCAATCCCAAGCTGCGTGTCGGTCTCCACCTTGGAGCGCAGTGCACCCGTCGGATCGTAGAAGGACGGCAGCGGATGGCCGTGTGCGTTGGCGAACTTGTCTGCCCACCCGCGCAGGTTCGTCTTGTAGATCGCGTTCTGGTTCGTAAAGATGTAATGCCGGAACTCCTCGCCCAATTGCGGCGACTGCGTATCGAACCAGCGCGCCATGATGTGCGCTTCCTTGCTCCACGCATGGTTGGGGATAACAAAGTCATGCCGCACCAGCGGCAGCCCATAGTTACGTTCTGCCTGCAATAGCAAGGGTTCGGCCTTGGCGCACGCCGGACACTCCAGGTCTTCGAAGACCACCAGCGCAATCCTGCTCCCCTTCGGAGGATGCAGTGCGCTCGTGTCCGCCGCCCATGAGGCCGCAACCATCATCATCACCACCGTAACCACAGCTACCATCTTTTTCTTCATCGTCGCATTTCCCTTCAGTTCTGCTTCTTCGCTGCCGCTTGCCAGCCGATCGCCAGCCTCCACGCGGCGCGCGCAGCGCGCTTTCCTCTGGGTTTCAATCATAGACGAAGCCCCTACCTCGCGCACCCTACTCCATCCCTATTCCACCCTGCTTTTCGCTGGCACCCGTCGGTCACCCATCGCACACGCCGAAAGACCACGGAGCAATTTGCGCGCAAAAAAAGAGACGCGGATTCAATCCACGCCTCAGTCATCAGAGGAGGTCCTTCGTATGTCTGTTAGACGCGCCACCGCTTCGCTTGTTAGCAGCCCGCCGAAAAATCTTCATCCATCCATTCACAAGCCATCGCTTCTCCGCCGGAACCATATACCAATGCGCCAATGTTTTGTCGCCCAGGTTCACCAGAAAGCCAATCGTTCGCAAATCCGCGCAACCATTGACTTTCTCATAAACCCACGATTATCCAATCAGTCAATCGTTGCCCCCTTTCGGCGGAATCCCCCCGCTCACCACTTTTCGTTGTATTCTGTCGCCGTATCTCGTTTCATCCAGCATTTATGCGGCTTCAAGAACCATGCTGTTTTCCCTGGCCCTGACGCGTAGAATCCTTGTATGGCCGTAACAGTTCGCTCTTTTGCGAAAATCAATCTCGGATTAGCTATCGGTCCCTCGCGTCCAGATGGCTACCATGCTCTGGAGACGATTTACCAAACGGTCGCCGCCCACGATGTAGTTCGCATCGAGGCTTCGCGCGGCAACGGCATCGAGATCCGCTGCAAGAATCCCCAGGTTCCATGCGATGAAACGAACACCTGCTATCGTGTCGCCGACCGCATGTTGCGCCACTGGAAGCAGCGCGCCAAACTCGTCATCACCATCGAAAAAAATCTTCCCGTGCAGGGCGGACTCGGAGCCGGTTCATCCAATGCTGTGGCTACCATGTTCGCTCTTGAGCGCGAACTTAAGGAGCCGCTTCCGCCCGACGAGCGGCTGCGTATCTGCGCCGAAGTAGGTTCCGATCTTCCGTTGTTCCTGCTGGGCGGATGCGTGCTCGGCCTCGGACGCGGCGAACAAGTTTATCCGCTGGCCGATCTTCCCACGCTCGCATGTGTGCTGGTGTCGCCTGCTGTTGCGGTCTCCACGCCGCAGGCTTTTCGCGATTGGGATGCGTTCATGGAGAGTGAAGCCGCGGCATGGAATTTGACGCCCCCTTCCGGCTCCGTTACACTATCTAAGTTCAACCGCTCTGCATTTGAGTGGTTGAGCTACCTGGATGTATCCGGTGTTCCCGCTGAGTGTGGCGGGGACCGGGCCGAGACACCGCTTCTCGACCTCGTCCGAGCCGGGATAGAAAACGATTTCGAAAGAGTCGTCTTTCCGCAATATCCCGAATTGCGCGATGTGAAGCGTGTACTTGAGCGCGAAGGCGCTGATTATGCCTCGCTCTCTGGATCGGGCTCAACGATGTTCGGTTTGTACCGCACACGCGAGCGCGCGGTTCAGGCAGCCGAGCAGATGAGCGCGGAAGGCTTGGCAGTCACGGTCACCGAAACGCTGCCGCGTAGTCAGTATCGCGCGCAGAGATTTGCAAAGTAGCGATTCGGCGAATCTTGCCCCACTGGGCGGTAGACTAATGGTAGGTCAAGTGCCTTTGGAGCACTTCGTCCAGGTTCGAATCCTGGCCGCCCAGCCAGAATTCCAGGTCGATGAGTCGGAGAAATGTTGCAGCCAGTACCGCTCCCAGGCTGGTCGTGCCGTGAATGACGTCGCGGCGGCCAACTTGGAGATTACGCGAATCAAGCAAGGGATCAACCAGTCCCCACAGCGGAGATAGCGATGGACGCAGTAGTCAAGCCGAGTGAGATGACAGCCACAGCCGAGGCCACGCAAACAGCGCCGGAGGCAGGAGTAGCCACGCCTGCGAAAGGCACCGAACAGTCCAAAAGCGACAAGAAACCGGTGCCCACGCGCCGTGAAGATAAGCTCAGAATTTTCTGCGGTACCGCGAATCCGGCTCTTGCCAAAGAGGTTTGCGATTTTCTCGGACTGCCACTCGGACAGACCTTTCTTACGCAGTTCTCCGATGGCGAGATTTATGTGCAGATTCTGGAGAACGTGCGCGGCTCTGATGTTTTCATCATTCAACCCACCTGCGATCCGGTCTCGCACAATTTGGTGCAACTGCTGCTGATTATCGATGCACTCAAGCGCGCGTCGGCGCGTCGCATCACGGTTGTGATTCCGTATTTTGGTTATGCCCGGCAGGACCGCAAGGATAAGCCGAGGGTTCCGATCAGTTCTAAACTGGTGGCCGACATCTTGACCACGGCCGGAGCCAATCGCGCACTGGTGGTGGATCTGCACGCGCCGCAGATTCAGGGTTTCTTCAATATACCTGTCGATCACCTGTTTGCTTCACCCGTTCTGGTGGATCACTTCCGTAAACGGGCGCTACCCAATCTGACGGTGATCTCTCCCGATGCCGGTGGCGTGGAGCGCGCCCGCTTCTTCGCCAAGAAGATGGATGCTCCGATGGCCATCGTGGATAAACGCCGCACGGAGATCAACGTAACCGAAGTGATGAATGTAATCGGCGACGTGCGTGGGCGCACATGCCTGATTCTGGATGACATTGTGGACACAGCAGGAACGCTGGTGAAGACTGCGCAGGCGATGCTGGACAACGGCGCAATTGCGGTCTATGCCTGCGCTTCTCATGCAGTGCTTTCCGGCCCGGCTCTGGAGCGGATTGCCAAGTCGAACCTGAAAGAGCTGATTGTAACTAACACAATTCCGCTGAGCGAAGCGGGACAGAAGGAACCGAAGATCAAGGTGCTTTCGATCGCCGGTCTCATCGCGCGTGCGATCCAGTCGATCCACGAAGAGACCTCGGTGAGCAAGCTGTTTAGCTAAGCTCTGACGCGCACGGTGCGCGCCGAAGCTTCGACGTGAACCCAGACGTAGAAGGAACGGAAACTGATGGCAACCGCAACTGCAACAAACACAGTGGAAGCAAAGCTCCGTGAAGCTTCCGACAAAAACGCCGCGCGCCGTCTGCGCACCACGGGTTTGATTCCTGCGGTGCTGTACGGCGCAAAGAAAGACCCGCGAGCAATCGCCGTGGATCCGAAACAGATTCTAAAGATTCTGCGTTCGGCCTCGGGTCACAACACGATCTTCGATCTCAACATTGAGGGCGAAGATGCCAAGGCGATGGTGGTGGATTGGCAGTACGAACCGCTGAAGGGAAGCCTTCTGCACGTCGACCTGAAGCGCATCGCCATGGATCAGAAGATGCGTCTCTCGGTTCCGGTGCACATTGAGGGCGAAGCCAAGGGCACCAAGGAAGAGGGCGGCCTGCTGGATCTGGTGCTCCGTGAAATCCAGATCGAGTGCCTGCCTGCGGACATTCCGAGCCACATTACGGTAGACGTAACCAATCTCGGCGTGGGCGATGCGATTCGCGTCTCCGAGTTGCAACAGACCGCTTCGGTGAAGTACTTGAATGATCCCGATGCATTGGTTGTGCACATTACCTTTGTGAAGGAAGAAGTAGTCGCGGCACCTGCGGATGAGACTGCTGCTGCCGTAACTGCCGAGCCTGAAGTCATTAAGAAGGGCAAGGTAGAGACGGAACCGGATGCGAAGGACGCAAAGGAAACGAAGAAGAAGTAACACCGTGATGGGCTCGCCGGCACGGTCTGGCGGGCCCGCGGCTAGGGGAGAGGCGGGACGGTGAAACTGATTGTCGGGCTCGGAAATCCGGGCATCGAGTACCAGTTCACACCGCACAACATGGGGTATCTGGCGGTGGATCGCATCGCCGGGCAGTGCGGAGTGAAGCTTGCAAACCGCCACTGCAAGGCAGTTACGGCGAGGGCAATCTTGGAGGGGCAGCCTGTGCTGCTGGCCAAGCCTGAAACCTACATGAACCTCAGCGGCGAGTCGGTCAGGGAATTAGTGGACCGCTATGAAGCGGATCCGGAGAAGGACCTGATTGTGTTGTATGACGAGCTGGCACTCCCGTTCGGCTCCATCCGGGTTCGCGAGCGCGGAAGCGCAGGCGGACACAACGGGATGAAGTCGATCATCGCCTGTCTGGGCGGTTTGCAGGAGTTTCTGCGGATCCGCCTTGGGGTCGCGCCGGAGTACAAGCTGACGAATGGCAGGGATTACCTGCTGTCGCCGATGCGGAAGGCGCAACTGCCATTGGCCGACGAGGCCCTGGACGCGAGCAGTGAAGCAGTTCGAATGATTTTGACGCTGGGAGCGTCAGCCGCGATGAACCGGTTCAATCAGAAAGTGAACGAGGCCGGACAAGCGGAGTAAAGATTGAGGGCAAGCGCCAGCGCAGCCCAGGAGAGAACAGATGGATCGTAAATATGAAGTGATGTTCATCCTTCGCCCGGATACGCCCGAGGAGGATGTGGATCGCCTTCTCCAGACGATGGAGACCAACGTTGCCGCCACCGGTGGCAAGGTGACCGGCTTTGAGCGTATGGGCAAGCGCCGCCTGGCTTACACAGTCAAGAAGTTTCAGGATGGTATCTACATTCTGGCCTTTGTGGAGGGTCCGGGCTCGGTGCTCAAGGAACTGGAGCGCCGCCTGCGCGTGCAGGAATTGGTAATCAAGTTTATTACCGTTCGCACCGACGAGGAAGAGAAGCGTCTGGCAAAGGTCAAGAAGCTGCGCGACGCCAAGGTCAAGGGCCAAGGAGTGCAGGGCCAGGCCGCAGCCGCGGCGGCAGCCCAGGCGGCTGAAAATGCGACTGCCGTGGCAGCCCAAGCGGCTGAAAACGCAGCAGCCTTGGCAGCCCAGACGGTCGAAAACGCGGCAGCCTTGGCGGTGCAGGCAGTGGAGCCGGCACCCGTTTCCGAAGAAGCTCCGGCGGAAGTCCCTCCGGCGACGGTATAGGCAAGCGGCTCGCCTGCGGGCGGGTAGCGCGAGTGAGCAGTGCGCCAAACATTGGTGAAAGATTCGGCGCCTTGGGCGCCAACAAGGAGAGTTATGGCAGACGAGAGCACCAAACAGACAGCTCCGGAGAGATCCGAAGCAGCGGCACCCGAGGGCGGCGCGCGTCCCTCCGGTCCCCGTTCCTCGGGACCGCGCCAAGGCGGCCGTCCCGGCGGCAGCGGCCGCGACGGTGGCCGCAAATTCTTCCGGCGCAAGAAGGTCTGCAAGTTCTGCACCGAGAAGATCGACAATATTAATTACAAGGACGTTCGTCTGCTCTCCGGCTTCGTGGCAGAGAGCGGCAAGATCGTACCTCGCCGCCTGACGGGTGTCTGTACGCCCCATCAACGCCGCGTTACCGAGGCCATTAAGCAGGCACGCAACATCGCTTTGCTGCCCTTCGCGGCCACCCGTTAGACTCCGTCGTCGCTGCCTGGTTGCGGCGCGCGGTCGCTCGAGATTAGAGAGGGATTGAGTCATGGAAGTTATTCTGAAAGAGGATGTGGTCAAGCTTGGCGCGCGTGGCGAAGTGGTAAGTGTGGCTGAAGGTTATGGCCGCAACTACCTGCTGCCTAAGAAGCTCGCCGTTGAAGCGACCCAGGCGAACAAGGCGGTCATCGACCAGATGAAAGCCTCCTCGGTACGCAAGCTGGCTAAGGAAAAAGGCGATGCCGAACTGCTGGCCAAACAGTTTGACGGCGTAAGCCTGCACTTTGTCCGCAAGGCCGGTGAAAATAATGCGCTGTTCGGTTCGGTGACTTCGTCCGACATTGCGCACGAACTCGAAGGCCGCGGATTCAACATCGACCGCCGCAAGATCGAGCTCGATCAACCGTTGAAATCGTTGGGCGAGTTCAGCGTCGCCATCAAGTTGCACAAGGAAGTCACGGTGCAGATTAAGGTGACTATAACGAAGCAGGATAGCGAAGAACAAACCGCCTAAGCTGTGGGCGAATTGATTCTGCGGAGGCCGGCGCCGGTGAGCGCTGGCCTTTCTGCATTTAGGATTGCAAAATAGATTGCTAACGGAGTGAGCTTTGTACCGTCCAACTCATAACCGTGCTCTGCCTCAGCGGGGCGGGCACGGAAGACGGCGGCGCCGGGCAAAGCGAAGATTCCCCTAAGGAAAGTATGGTGGGGCTGGGCCCGGATCGGGTAAACGACGCCGAACTGATTCGCGCGGCGCAGCAGGGAGATCATGCTGCGTTCGAGGAACTGGTGCGCCAGTACGATCAGCCGGTACTGCGGCTGGCGTTGCATCTCACCGGCTCTGAGCACGACGCCAAAGATATTTACCAGGAAGCGTTTCTGAAGGTGTATCGCAACCTGGGGAGCTTTCGCTTCGAGTGTTCGTTTTACACATGGGTGTACCGGATCGTTTCCAACTTGTGCATGGATTATCTGCGGCGGAAGCAGGTCCGCAAAGAGGAACCTTCGGTGCGGGTCAGCTCGGAAGGTGAAGAGTTCGATCTGCTGGAGCAACTTCCGGACGTACGTGCGGGGGCCAGTCCTGAGCAGGACCTGATGCGGCGCGAGTTGGGCAAACGCATCGCCCGGGCATTATCCAAGCTGAGTCCGCGCGAGCGCATGGTATTTGAGATGAAGCATTACCAGGGGTTGAAGCTGCGCACTATCGGCGAAGCCCTGAATACCACGGAAGAGACGGCTAAGAACACGCTGTTCCGCGCAACACAGAAGTTGAGGGCGGCACTGGCCGACTTGAAGTAGCCCGATTTTAGGTAATAAAGGTGCACGTTGAAGAAGGCGCTTATGAATTGCGAGTGGGTTCGGGAAAACATCGCGCTCTACCTCTACAACGAGCTCGCCGATGACGCACGTCACGAGTTGGAAGTACACGCGGAGCGTTGCGCCGGGTGCGCCGCCGAGTTGCATGCGATGCGAGCCTTCCATGGCGAAATGAGTGGAGTACCGCAACTGGAAGTGACGCCGAATCTTCTAGCGTCGGCGCGCATGAAGCTTGCAGAGGCTCTGGAGATGGCGGAGCAACATCGCGGCTGGCGGTGGGCGCTGGACCCGATGGCACTGCTGCGGCAAGTCCGTTTCTCACCCGCACTGGCTTCGGTGATTTTCATCATGGGCTTCGGCGGCGGCCTTGGCACCATGTATCGCATGAGCGCATCACTGCATGGCGGCGCGCTTTCGGCCGAGCTGCAACAGCAAACTTCAATCGGTGGCATTCGCAATATCATTCAGGAGCCGGGCAGCGATCGCGTGCGCATTGACTACGAACGGGCGCTGCCGGAGACGGTCCAGGGCTCGGTGAACGATCCGCAGATACAGGCATTGCTGGTAATGGCTTCGCGCAGCACGGCGAATTCGGGACTGCGCATGGACTCCGTAGAGCTTTTGCGGCAGAAGCCCGACGATCCGGCGGTGCGTGAGAGCTTGGTGTATTCCTTGCGTTCTGACAGCAATCCCGGGGTGCGGCTTAAGGCCGAAGAGGCGCTGAGTCCGATGGTGAAGCAGGATATCCGCGTTCGCAATGCCATGCTGGAGTCGCTACTGAATGACAACAATCCCGGGGTTCGTGCCGGCGCGCTGAAGGTGCTGGCTACGGTACGCAACGATACCAGCGTCCGGCAGGCTCTGGCGCAACTGGCCAAGGAAGATCCCAACGAATATATCAGGCAGCAATCCTCACGCGTGCTGGCGCAGGCGGCCGGTGTTGAGTAGAGGACTGCGGTGAGGGCAAGCGCAAGATCGGGGGCGTGGGCAGGCTGTGCCCTGCTGATGTTTGCGCTGGTGCTTCCGGCGCTGGCCGAGCAGCACAAACAGCGCGTGGTGCGCGATGGCAGCGGATGGATGCAGGAGAGTACCGGACCTCTGAGCGGTGTGAAGTCACTGCAGGTACCACGCTTTGTGGGTTCCATACAGGTGGTGACTGGAACCCAGCCCAGCGGTTATACATTGCGTTTGCGCTCGCAAGAGCCATTGGAAAAAGATGCGCTCAGACAATTCGCCAACTTTCATGTCGGCGTTGGTCTGAGAAAAGGCGAGGTTCTGTTTCAAGCGGTAGGTCCGCTTGAACTGGCCGTTCGCGCCGAGTTGATTGTTCAGCTTCCTCAAGCGGAAAACGTACACGTCGATACCCTGGCTGGCAAGATCACGATCCATGGCAAGGTCAAGCATCTTGATCTCCAGACTCACGGCGGCGACATTGAGATTGACGATGCGGAGCTGCTACGTGCGGTGACCATGGGCGGCTCGGTCACGGTGAATCACCGGATCGGCGATTCCTTGATTCGTACGGGTGGTGGCGACATTCGCGTCGATTCCTCAGTGGGCGATCTTGAAATCGTTTCCCTCGGTGGAAGCATCTGGCTGAAGGCAATTGCCAAAGGGCGAGTGCAATCCGGCGGCGGAAATATTGAAGTGGTGCGTTGCCTGGGGCCGCTGCTGGTGCGCACGGCGGGCGGCAACATTAATCTTGGAGAGATGGACGGAGCGGTTACTGCTGAGACGGGCGGCGGTAACATCCGCATTGGCGTTGCTCACGGAGGGGTAGTGGCAAGCACAGCCCTAGGCAACATTGAGCTATGGAAGCTCTCGCAGGGAGCCGAAGCTCATACCGGCATGGGGCGCATTACTGTCGAATTTGTAGGTGGCCGGAATTCCATGCGCGACTCAGAACTGGTGACCTCGATGGGCGACGTAGTGGTGTATTTTGCGGCCACCGCTCCGGGCAACATCCATGCAGTTACCGGAACGAGTCCCACTGGGCACATTCTCAGCGAGTTCCCGGAGTTAAAGATTTCCAAAGGAACTGCCGCGTACGGGCCGCGCAGTATTTCCGCGGATGGAGCTATTCATGGCGGTGGCCCGCCGATCGAAGTTCGAACCATGGCCGGACAGATCGAACTGCGCAACGCCCACTAACTATGAATCATCATCGTCATGTGTAGTGCTCTGAGGCGGTGGGGCAAAGACCTCGATGCTGATTCTCTGTTCGCTCTTGATGCCGTCCTTCATGGCCGTAAGATCCACATCCCAAGTACCTTCCATATCGAGATCAGCCCTTCCCTCGTAATCGCCATTGCCTTTTCCGCGCAGAGTCAGCAGTCGTCTTCCGTGATCCATGCTGCTCATGGAGATATAGGCATCTACGGTCAACCGGTCGGCTGGCTTACCGGCGGCGTCGACGACATGCACCTTCAGCGTGACCGGGGTGTCATAATTGGGTGGCTTCGGCTCCGTGGTGAGTGCGAAGCGCAATGGCGAATTATGCATTTGAAGGATCAGCGCGCGGGGATCGCGCAGGTCAGCTAGCCTGACGTTGTGGGTTACGGCGAAGAAGGCGAGAACGCCAACGACGACGATAGCGATGGTGCGAACGCGCATGGGAAAGCCTATCCGCCAACCACGATGTTAAGCCGCTGCTGACGGCTCTTACCATCCTTGGACGCAGTCAGGTCCACGTCCCAGCTTCCCGCCGCATCCAGGTTTACTCGTCCTTCGTAATCGCCGTCCCCGTTGCCATCCAGGGTCAGATGTTGCATACTGCCTCCGCCAATCATCGAAACATCCGCCGAGAGTGTGACACCATCAGCTGGCTGATTCGCACCGTCAATCACGTGAACCTTGAGCAGGACTGAGCTGTTAGCGCTGGGCGATGCAGGATCGGTCGTGAGGTTGAAACGGAAAGGCGTGAGCCGGTCACGTGTGCTGTTGATAAGCGCAGCCGGAGCAGGTGGAAGCTCCGAAGGTTGGGGTCTGAACTTGTTAAAGGCAAAGTACGCTATGGCGGCGATGGCGACGATAACAACAAGTCGAAAACGCATGGACAGAGTTCCTTACTCCGTGCTTCCCGGTTGCGGGTTCGCTGGCTTCTCAGCCGGGTACGCGGCAACAGACGCCGCTCCGGCTGCGGGCGCTGGAAGATGAGAAACATCGTGATGGTGCTCGTGAGGCACAGGCATAATGCAGCCATGTGCCAGGTCGCAGTCGGCACTCTCAAACTGAATGGTGGTGTGATGGATATGGTGGCGGCCAGCCAGCATATGGCGCAACTCGTCGAGTATGACATTGCTGGCTGAGGGCGGAATATCGGCAATAGTGATGTGCGACGAAAGCGCGTGTGTGTCGCTGCCGATGCTCCAGATGTGAAGATCATGCACGTCGAGGACGCCGGGCACAGCGCGCAGGTCGGCGTCGATGGTTTGCAACTCCATGCTGCTGGGAGCACCTTCCAGAAGGATGTTCAGGCTCTCGCGCACAATTCCAGTCGATGACCACAGCACCATCGCAGAGATCGCGATGGAGAGCGCGGGATCGATCCAGTTATGGCCGGTGACGGCAATGGCCCATGCACCGGCGATAACCGCAGCCGTCGAGAGGGTGTCGCCAATCTCGTGGACAAGCACTGACCGCAGGTTCAAGTCCCGGGCGCCGCGAAGCAGCAGCAGGGTAATGGCGCCATTCAGCAGTACGCCAGCGCCGGCAACCCACATCATCAGTCCGGATTGTACGGGCTCTGGATGATAGAGGCGTTGGATGGCCGAGTAGAGAATAAGAAAGGCAACGACGATAAGACCTATGGCATTGACGAAGGCTGCCAGGACACCGGCGCGCCTCCATCCGTAGGTCTTGGTGCTGGTGGCAGGCCGCTCGCTGAAGAAAGCGGCGACCCAGGAGAGTAAGAGGGCAAAGAAGTCGGAAACATTGTGTCCGGCCTCTGAGAGCAGCGCCAGGCTGTGTGCCCGGAATCCCGCAACCACCAACAAAGCAATATAAGCCAGCGTGAATCCCAGGGCAAGACGCAACATCCTGGCGGTAAGCACCGGATGAACGTGTCCATGGGATGGTCCGGCATGGGAATGCATGGATGGAGTTTACGGCGGCGCAGCCATCGGCATCAAGACGCGTGGTAAAACCTCTTCATTGCGGCGCCTCTTGAGTACTGCATTGGGGAATGTATCCGCAAGGTGAGTGACAAGGATTCAGCCCGGCATGATGCGAGTGATTGTCTAACAGGGCAGCGAGAGCGCCGTATCCGGCATCTCACACAAAGAGCAAAAGTGTGGCACGGCCAGCGATGGCCACCTGCTGCGGGGGCGATTCATGCGCAAACAACCTTGGCTGTTGATTTTGGCGGTGGGCCTGATTGCCGTAAGGGCGATTGCGCAGGAGATTGTGATTGAGCCGACGAATGGGCGAGCATCACCCGCTCGTCGTCTACCGCATCCAGCAGCGGTGGAGACAGGAGTGGTCGCCTCCAAGCCGGCCAAGGTCGCGAAGTCCGCAACGCAATCTGCAGCGAAATCCGAAGATCAGTCTCGCAGCATGGCCCCTAAGCGGGCGAGAAAGACTCCGACCACGCAGGTTGCGGCAAAGCCAGCGCCATCCACACAGGTGATACCGTCGGCTCCGCCTACTCAGACAACGGCAAAAGGTGAAGCTCCAGAGGCAATGCCTGCTCCACAGAAGCTTCCTGCCCGCCCTGCATGGGCTATGGCCGATACGCGAGATGCCCTCACCTTGCAGAGCGAAATCTCCAGTGCTCTGGCTCGCGACCCGAAGCTGGCACGCTCGACCATTCAGATAAACGTAAGCGATGTCGAGGTAACTTTAGCTGGGAAGGCCAATGGGACCGAGGAGCGATTGCAGGCAGAGCGCTTGGCACAGAGTTACGCCTGGAATCGCAAGCTGGTGGATCGCATCGAGGTCGTGCCCAGCATGTCATCGCGATAGAAGCTGCTTTCTGTTCGCGAACTCCGGCCTAAGAGTTTTGTTGTGTGCGGCGGCTAAACGGCGAACTCACCAAACAATTTGCGCTGCTCCGGGGGAGATCCGCGGAAGTGGGCGCCTTCGAGGTTCAGTAGGAACTCCTTGGCAGCAAGGCCTCCGCCAAAGCCGGCCAGAGTGCCATTTGAAGCGATGACCCGATGGCAGGGAACGATGATGGCGACCGGATTGTGATGGTTCGCCTGGCCCACGGCACGAGATGCAAGTGGCGAGCCGACTTCGGATGCAAGCTGCGCGTAAGACCACGTCTGGCCGTAGGGGATTCGCAACAAAGCCTGCCAGCAACGCTGGTGAAAGGCCGGGCCACGCAAATCAAGTGGCAAATCAAATGAGCGCCGGGTTCCGGAAAAGTATTCATCCAGCTGGCGCGTAACATCGCCAAAACGATTTGGCTCCTCAATCCAGCGAGCGCCCTCGGTGCCACGTGGCGCCATCCATCTTCCCTCGAAGGCAAGCACGGTCAAGCCTCGCTCGCTCATGGCAAGTTCGAGATGGCCGATCGGAGAGTCGTAGCCGGTGGTGAAGAAGAATTCGGATGGCTCGGTGAATAGCATCGGTTGGGAAAAGATAGCATGAAAGTCGCAGAGATGCTCGTCTGGCGATGAGCGAGCGAGCAAAAGGCGCGGGCTGGTTGGCCCGCGCCTCCGCTCTGCACGACATTCGATCTACTGGGGTTGAGACATCGCAGGAGCCTGCTGGGTAGCCTGCAAATCACCGAGGCCGTTCTTCAGCAGCGTGACCTCGACCCGGCTGCCACGTGAGGGCTTGGCTGTCTGTTCGTCGGAGGCAGCCTGCACCTGGGCATTGCCCAAGCCAAGCTCATAAATGCGATAGACCGGGATCTGGTGATTGATGACCAGGTAACGCACCACCGAGTCGGCCAAATGCTGCGATTGCTGGATGGAGGCGCCGCCGCGGCCAGGCGAAAAGCCCTGAATCTCTACCAGATATCCCTTCTGGTCTTTCATCGTTTCGGCAAGCTGGTCAAGTGCGTCCTTGGCGTTCTTGCTGAGCGTTGCGGCGCCCGGACGGAAGCGAATTTCAATCTGGCTGGCGCTCTGATACTGGTCCAGGTTCTGCACCACCTGCGAGACGGAGTGTAGTTGAGAGGTGGCCTGTTGGGCGGTCTGGTTGGCCATCTGGGCACGGTTCGCGGCATCCACTGCATGCTGATCGGCGAGGGTGGCGTGTGCGTCGGCGCGCTGGATACCGGCAGTGGCGCGCGCGTCAACGTCCTTCAACATCCGCGAATTGTTGGCCGTCAGTTCATCGAGTTCATTGGCGCGATCACGAATTGGAGCCATCTGGCGTTGCACGTACTTCTTGCGGGCAAACGGATTCAGGTGTCCCCAAAACCCTTCGTGGGTGTCAGGCTGGAGCGGCTCTAGCTGTTTGTCGGGGTTAGACATTGGCGAGTTGGCGTCGGCGGATGTCTGTGCCTGAGCGGTGGGCTGCTGAACCGGCGCGCTGCTATCTTGTTGCGCCAAGGCGGGGAAAGATAGCGCGGCAATCAGGGACAAGGCATACAGGGAACGAAATTTCATTACATACCTCCGGCGGGAGTAGCCCGCTTCTCAGGCTGCGTACCGCTCATCGCGGCGGCGCCATGCCGTCTTACAGTACAGTTCAGATGCCAAACTCGAAATTCGCGTAAGTCCCTTATGCTCAATAGGAACCGAAAAACGGAGTGAAAAAGCTGAGCGGTAGGAATGGGCTTGTTAGGTAGGAATTACAGGGTGGAAGGAGCGCAACTCTCGGCTATAGGTGCCTGAGGTTACTTTGTCAAGGCTTGCACGAACAGTTTGCGATGCAGGTCCAAGATGTAGTTGTCGGTCATGCCGGCGATGTAGTCGCAGATCACACGGGCCGGGCTCTCGGATTCCATCTGGCGCTGGTAGCTGGCGGGCAGACTGGCGGGGTGCTCGATCCAGTAGCCGAAAAGTTCGCGCACAATCTTTTCCCCATCGGCCTTCTGCGGACGCAGCGACTCACTGTGGTAGAGATTCTCATTGAGGAAGTGTTTTGCCTGTGCGCGCTCGGCGTCCGTGGCAGGACTGAAAGTCGCGAGACGCTCGGGACAGTGCCGGATCTCGTCGACCGTCCGCACGCCGGACTTCTCTATCCGAAGGCGGGTATTTTCGATCAGGTCGGTGACAAGGTGGTTCAACATGCGTTTCAGCGCCTCGTTGAATTTGAGCTTCTCGCGCACGGCCGTGAACTCCCGCTCAACTTCGCGGTAATAACGGTCGAATATTGCAACCCCACGGCGTATGTCATCGAGTTTGAGCAGCCGCGCCTCATAGCCATCGTCCAGATCCGCAGTGTTGTAGGCAATCTCGTCGGTATGGTCGATCAGTTGGGCTTCCAGCGGCGGACGCCGGTCGAGTAGATATTCAGCCAGCTCAGGGTAATCGGCGAGCGCGTAGTCGTGCGAGTGCTTGATGATTCCTTCGCGAACCTCGAAGGTGAGATTGAGGCCGGGATGCGATGCGTAACGCTGCTCAAAGTGCTCGACGATGCGTAGCGCGTGCAGGTTGTGGTCGAAGCTCTCGCCGTGTTTGCGCATCGCCAGATGCAGGGCAAGCTCGCCGGAATGCCCGAATGGGGGATGACCGATGTCATGTACCAAGGCCAAGGTTTCGACCAAGGTTTCATTCAACTGCAGAGCGGCGGCAATGGTGCGCGAGATTTGCGCGACCTCGATGGTGTGGGTGAGCCGGGTGCGGAAGTGATCCGAGAGCCGCCGGGTGAAGACCTGCGTCTTGTTCTCCAGACGGCGAAAGGCACGGGCATGGATCACGCGGTCGCGATCGCGCTGGAAGTCGTCGCGATACGGGTGCGGTGGTTCAGGATACCGGCGGCCGAGAGAAGACTCAACTCGTACTGCGTAAGAAGCCAGCATGGGGGAAGTGTAGCACCTCGCGCGGCGCCACTCTGGCCGCTTCGGAAAAACCACTGGGTTGCGAAGAAACGAAAGCCGCCGGATCGCTACGTCCGGCGGCTCAATAGCTACGTTGCCAAGCCTATTTTGCGGCGCTCTCTTCCCTGGCGAGCTTCACTTTTGCGCCATCCAATTTCTTCTGCACTTTGGCTACGTCGGCAGCTTCAACCTCGGCGGGCGTCGTCTTCTTCCACTCCTGCAACGATCGCTCCCACTGGGTAGCGGCGAGTCGGAGGCGATTAGTCTTCTGGTAGACGTCGCCCAGGTGCTCATGTACCGTTGGGTCGTTGTCCATGCGATCCACGGCCTTACGCAATTCAATTTCGGCCTGATCGTATCTTCCCATCTTGAAATAAGCCCAGCCCAGCGAATCAAGATATGCGCCATTCTGTGGGTCGAGCGTGACCGCACGCCGAATCAGCGCGAGCGCCTCATTGAGACGGGTTCCGCGGTCTGCCAGCATGTAGCCCAGGTAGTTGAGGGCGGTTGCGCTCTTCGGATCGGAGGCAAGCACCTTCCGGAAGTAGCTCTCGGCCTCGTCATACTTCTTCTGGCGTTCGTAAACCGAGCCGGCGATAAAGTTGACATAATCCTTCTCGTCCTGCTTGGTGGAATACTCCAATGCCTTTGCCAAGGCATTTTCCGCCTCCGGATAACGGCGCAGGCGGCTGTACATCTGGGCCAGTGCGATCCAGACCTCGCGGTCATCCGAGGGATTGCCCTTGAGCATCGCCTTGACGCGTGCGATTGCTGCATCAGCCTGGCCGCTGTCGGCTTCCTGTCCGGCGAGCACCATTTGCAGTCCCCGGTCGTTGGGAAGTTTTGCAACCGCCTCTTTTGCTGTAGCCGTAGCTCCCGGCCAGTTCTTGGCGTCACGATAGGTCTCGATAATCTGCTGATAAGCGCGCGCTGCCGAGTCGTCGCCGAGGGGGACCATCTTGCGGAACGTGTCGACCGCTAACTGCGTCTTATTCTGGTCGCGATACACGGTACCGAGCCGCTCAAGGAAGATGGCGCGATTGTTGCGCTCAAAGGTCGAGTACGCACCGTTTGGTTTCTCCGTGCGCTCCAGCAGCTGATCGAGCTGTTTTGTGGCGTCGTCATACTTACCCATCGCCTCTTCAATGACGGCCCGGTTGTACTCGATTTCCATTGAATCCTGAACAACCGTTTGAGCTTTATCCAGCGTCTCCAGGGCCTTGTCGAACTGCCCATTACGGCGGTAAATCTCCGAGATGTGCAGCAGGGTCTGGGCGTCCTGCGGATCGGCTTCGGCAATTGCCTTGTACTGCTCCAGCGCTGCGTCAACCTGGTTATCGTTGAGAAGATTTTGCGCCAGTCCGCGCACTGCGTCGAGGTTGTCCTTATCGAGATCGACGGCTTTGCGGTAGGCATCAATGGCGTGGGCGTAATCCTTTTTCTGCTCGTAGGTGTATCCGAGCACCGAATCGATGCGCGGCGTGCGGTCCGCTTCGGGCACCGATTGCAGAATTACCAAAGCGCGACCGGCGTCACCCTCTTCGTTATAGAGCAGCGCCAGCGTGGTAACCGCGTCTTCCGACGAGGGCTGCAGCTTGACGGCGGTGCGGAACTCGGCTTCGGCCTTGGCCGTTTCGCTGTTCAGACGATAGAGGCGGCCCAGCAGGAGGTGATCCTCAATACTCCTCGGGTCCAGGCGCACAATTTGTTCATACTGCTCGATGGCGAGGTGGAGGATTTTCTCGCTATCATCCTTCGTGCCTCCCTGCATGTCACCGATGGAGCGGAGATAAATGCGGCCCAGCAGCCGACGGGCATCCAGGTTGTCGGGGTCGCGATCGATGACGTCCTGCGCCTGCACAACGGCTTCGCGGACATCTCCCGTGCGCGCATAGAGCTCAGCTAGCGAAGAGGCCAGATAGGCGGACGACGGATCGGCCTTCAACGCGGCCTTGTACTCATCCACGGCTTTAGAGGCGAATTCAGCGCGCCCAGTGACAGCTACCATCTCCTCGTAAATGTGTCCGAGTTGGAAGTGATAGTACGCATCGGCGCGGTTCGGAACTGACGAATCCACCGCAGGTGAGTTCTTGGCGGAAGCATTCGACGGTGCCGCCTGCGAGGCCGCACTTGCCGGAACCTTTGCCGGCTGAGCCTGCGCAGGAGCGCTCGCAGGTTGCTGAGCGAATGCGGCCACCGAAGCTACAAGGAGGGCGAGAACGAGCGAGCTAGTTGGAATTTTCATGTTCACCAAGCCAGTGGTACTTTGATGCGCTGAGGCCTACCACCGAAGCATTATTCTATTCTAGGCTAAGAAACAGCACAGGTTGGGTAGGGTCGGCTTCCACATTGCGAATCTTGCCTGGTTCAGGCACTCCGCGCGAATTTAGCTCGGGGGGAGTTCCTGCAGGATTCGAACCTTCCAACTATTCTCTGCCGGAGTAAACAAAACCATATAATGGGCCTGCACGTGTTCAGTGGATAGAACCCGGCTGCCTTCGCGATACTCAATCTCCAGGTCGGCGGTATCAAGGGCCTCAAGAGAGGACCCATCCGGAGAGTAGAAGCTGACCCGCACGTGGTGTCCATGATCGACGATGCGCCGGCTAAGACCGTTCTGCTGCTGGGCTCGAATTGCCTCCTGCCACTGCTGCTGGGCCCCGCCAATGAAATCCTCGCCGAGCAGATCGGAGCGGTTCTCTTCCAGAGCTGAGGCCAACGATTGCCATGCGTGAACGTAATCGCGCTGAATAGCGAGAGCAGTAGTAGGTTCGACCGCACGTGGCGCGGATGAAGATACATCAAAGGATTGTAAGAGCCGAGGCCCGGCGGCCAGCATCGAGGGCGGAATCGATGCAAGAACGAACAGAATGATCAAGCCAATCATGGCGAGCCAGATACCGCTTCGGCGGGCGAAGTCGTGGACGCGGTTCATCGCTCGCCACCTCCCCAGTGGATTTCATTACCCAGCACAACACCGGCGGCCACTGTCAACGTAGCGGAGTGAGACGGGGGTAGCTCAGCCCGCGCAAATCCGCGCTTGATGCGGGCATCCACCGTGCTGCGTCCCGCCTCATCGACCGATGTGAATGTAACGATCGTGCCGTCAGGCACGGCATTGCCGGAGCAGTCTCGAATGGGATCGGTCTCCACCAGGATGTTGCCGTCTGGTGCGTGCCCAGCCTTCATGCGAATAGAGCAAGGATCGGCCGCTACCTGCTGGACCACTCGCCGCACTTCCAAATCGCCGGAGGATGCAGTGAACCGCGCCGGGCCGCTGCGTCTTCCTGAATTCAACTGCACCCAGGCAACTCCATCCCTCGAGGTTACCCTGCGCTCCTCGCCGGAAGTTTCCTCCAAAGCCAGCCGGAAGCTGACTGGAGTTGGCGTGAGCACAAGATTGTGAAAGCGGTCGAATAGAAAAGCCGTGCCAGTTACCGCGCTACCGGTATTGGTTGGAACGCGCGAGGGATGAGCGAGAAAAGAGACGTTATCGAGAGACGCGGCAATTACGAAAAACGATGTGCTGCTGCCATCCAGAATTGCAGTGTAATGTCCGGCTGTCTTCAATTCGTCGCTAGAGAGCTTGATCGCGCCACGCTGTACGGAACGTTTGCTGGCACCGCCGGGGCCGAAAAGGTAAAGCGTTGTGTTGCCCGAGCCGGGTGCCTGCAACGTGACTTCCGCTCCGGCTGCGACCGGGACCGAGATCCGCAGCTGTGCCGTACAAAATGCCGATGCCGCGCAGAAGACTCCGAGAACGAACCCTCGCCGCAGTGTATTCATCACCGCCTCCTGTTACTGCACCCGGTCACGGCTGTACTGGTTCACCGTGACACGGTAGCTGTGAATCTGCGGAGCGAGATCATCGCGCACGCCGATGCTGAAGGCCACTGGCGTCTGCGGCACCAGCGCTTGATCTACATAACCGTCCGATACCCAGATGACCTTGCCTGTGTTGTCGTAAAACGTGGCGAGTACGTGCGGGATGTTCACGGTTTGCCCGCTCTGGTTCATCAACTCGCCGCTCAGTACTAGGTGTCCCCGTGCATCTTTCTGCAAAGCCTGATGAATTACTCCCATCACTGGGTCGGTCGAGGCTGGAACCAGCATGGCATTGGGCTGCATGTGTACGCTCTGAATGCGGCTGCGGCTCACGTTTGGAAAGTCGATACGGAAGGGAGAAATTTCTTTGGGCAGCAGCACGTGGCTGATTTTGTCAAAGCTCTCTTCCTGCGCGAACGGTTGGCCGTCTTTTCCGATGAGCGTGGCTTCCACGGAGACAAACCCCGGCACAGTGTCCTCATTTTCAATCTCGCCCAGAAGAATGAAGTTGCCATCGTGCTCCACCGGATTCATGGAGATGATGCGGACCCGCGGAGCGTCCACGTTTTGCGCACCCCAGTCGTCATCTGCGCCGCGAGTCACAATGTCCCAGCGCAGATAGTTCACCGGAATCACCTGTGGCGGAACCTTGGCGCGTGGCTGCACAGGCCACAAAACCTTCCAACTGTTGTCCTCGCGCACTACCTTCAAGTCGCGTGTGTCATACACGGCGCCTACCGCCGAGGCCCATTCCAGACTGGCGCGCACTACAGCCTGCTGGTCGTCCTCATGCAGCACCTTGGTATTGAACTGCTGCAATGCGGAGTAGGTGCGCAGGTTGCTGTCTTGGCCAAAGACGTCGCGCGCAAAATCCTCCGGACTTGTATTGCCGGCCTTGGCCACGTAACGATAGGCCGCCGGGGCATCGCGCATCTTTACATGGTTCAGCAACGAATCCACCGCACTCTGGGGTGTGGCGGCCGGAGTGAGAGTCGAGGAATGTATGGTAGAGGCGGCGACCAGCACCATGGCGAGAACAATAAGCAGAACGGGCAAGATCTTGTTCATGGCTAATGGGCCTCCCGCAAAGAGATTTCGCGCGAATCGGATGACGATGGGAACTCGATTGCCTCCGAATAGCGCCGCCGCTCAGGAAGCAGAACCACGAAGATCGCAAACAAGCTTGCGCCCACTGGAAGTAGTCCCCACATGATGCCCTCCCATCTGGTCGGCACGGCAGCGCCAAAGTCCAAATGCTTCGCTGGGGGCACATCGTCCTTTGTCCACAGTGCGGTGGCGCCGTTGTCATAGACCTCCGCCTGCCGCCATCCGGCAAAGGCCAGGAGCGGCTCGTAGTAGCGGTCGCGCACAAAAACGTAGCGCAGTCCATACTGGTCGGCGTGCTTCAGGATTGCGCGCAGAGCCTCCATTCCGCCGGTTCCGTAGTACTTTGAGTTGTAGAGTTGGCCGGCTCCGTGGGCGGTCAGTTCGGGCAGCAGTCGTGCCGAGTTGTAATCTCCGTCAAGACTTCCAGCTTTGGCGTAGGCGGAGACCTTGGCAAACTGGTTGCCGAAACCGAGCGTAATGTAGCGATACTTCGCGTGATCTTCGCGGTTCAGGAAGTCGATCACCTGTTGTACCCGGAAGTCTCCGCTGTTGATCGGATTGAAGACCACCCATGCCACTGCCATCGCGCAGCTATAAGTGGCGGCAATCCCGAGTAGCACCGCTCCACGGCGCCCCCACCGATCGATCATCCAAGCGGCGAGCAGGCCCACAAACGGCAGCGCCATCAGGGTTGCCCAGAAGGTGAACCGTTCGAAGGTGAGCACCTCAAACGCACGGCCCAGCAGCAAGCGTCCGACTGGCGTCGTTCCGCCGAGCCCGAGCAGGGTAGTCAAATACCAGCCAAACATAAGCGGCCGCAGACGGCGTTCCGCAGCCCCCTTGAACAGGATGTATGGAATGGCGAGAATCAGCGCGCCCATCGGAATGATCCAGAAGTTCATTCCGCTGTGCGGCACCAGGATGTAGTTGTCGCGCGACTGATGCGGAATGGGTATTTGGGTGATCGGGTTATGGCGCAGAGCAATGAAGTAGGGAAGCAGCACTACGATTCCTGCCACCAGGATAATGACGGCGAAGACAGCCGCGCGTCCCAGCATTCCTGCAGCCGATGACTTGCGCTCACTTTCATTGCGGTCGAGCACGCTCAGCCAGATTACCGGCAGCGCAAACAGAATGGCTCCGAAGAGAAACGTGACGTGATGAGCCGCGGCTCCTGCCACGGAAATAGCAGCTCCCCTCAGTAGTTGGCCTGCTCCGCCATCGCGCGTCCACCGATAGAAGTAGGGTAACGCGTTCAACGTGAGTGCCGCCGCCGTGATGGTGGGCAACTGGCCGGATTGGTAGACCAGCATCGCCAGTGATCCCAGAAAAACCGAGCCTAGCGCGGCATAGCTGGCCTCGCGCTCTGGGATCCAGAGTCGCGCATAGCGAAACATCCCTACCGGCAGCAGAAGTATCGCGATCAGCTGCACAAACATGTAAGCGCCGGTTAACCCAAACAAATGCGAGAACAACGCAATCCATTGGTGGGTCAGCGGGGGATAGGTGGTCTGCGACATTCCACCGAACCATTTTTCATTCCACGGTGAGAACCAGTGGTGCGCGTAGTGAGCCGCAAAAAAAATGTGGGTGGTCGCATCATACGAGTTGGCGGGAAGCTGCATCAGCAGCAACGGGCCGTGGACCGCCAGGGCCAACAGGACAATCGCCAGCAGTGGAATGCCACGGCTTGAGGAAAGCATGGACTTCGAATTCAAGGGATTTGTCTCCGCCTTACCGCGATTAAGTGAGATTCCCAGAGCTGCTGATAGGTTTGCCGCGAGCCCCAGATTCCTGCGATCTTGCGCAGTTTCCTGATTCTGCAACCTTAGCGATAAGACCATTTGCGGCTTCTCTGCATCCCAAGCAGATGAATTCGAGTTTCTCGCTTCATCGGCATGAGCGTGGCAATTTTGAGTAGCCCAGTGAAAAAAAATCTGTTGGTCACCAGCTCGCTTTGCTTTCTGTTGTTCTTGCCGCTGCTCCTCTGCGCGCAAGAGATAGACCTGGGGAGCGGTTCACAAAATGGTTCAAAGAACTCGAAGAAGCCCGCCACAGAAGGAATGGGCTGGGGTACGAGCATTGAAGTGGGGCGTAACGCCCGTGCTGCCGAAGACGATTTGAAGCGAGGCAACTCCGCAGGCGCAGCTGTGGCTGCCGAGCGGGCGGTGAAGGCTGCGCCGCAGAACGCCCGGCTCTGGTTTCTTTTGGGCTATGCTTCCCGGCTAGCAGGCCAATTTCCCAAGTCAGTGGATGCATACCAGCAGGGATTGAAGATCGAGCGCAACAATCTGGATGGACTTAGCGGTTTGGCTCAGACGTATCAGCGCATGGGACAGCTAAGCGACGCCCGGCGGCTCTTTATGCAGGTCATAAGTGCCGCGCCGCAACGCGAGAACGATCTGCTGATGGCAGGTGAGCTCTTCCTGCAGAGCGGTGACGTGCAGCAGGGCATTGCGCTGCTTGCACGCGCCGAGTCGGTGCATCCTACGTCGCATGCCGAAGTGATGCTGGCTGTTGCCTATCTAAAGCTGAAGCAACCCGAGCGCGCTCGGCAGATGTTGGAGCGGGCGAAAAGCCACGACCCAAAGAACCCGTCGGTCTTCCGCGCCGTCGCAAATTTCTACCGCGAGCAGCACGACTACCCAGCAGCGATTGCGGCGCTCAAGAATGCATCCGGGCAGAATCCCGAGGTGCTGGCCGATCTTGCTTACACTTACGAACTTGCTGGAGATCAGCGGCTGGCTGCAGAAAGCTACAAACGTGCGGCCAACCTTTTGCCACGGCAGATCGGGTTGCAGTTGAGCGCGGCACAGGCAGAGCTGCATCTGGGAGAGATGGACGGCGCGCGCGCGTTTCTCGCCCGCGCCACGCAGATCGATCCCAATCACTACCGGCTGCATGCGCTCAACGCGCAGCTTGCCCACATGCAGAACCGCAATCCGGATGCGATCCGCGAGTACCAAGCCGCGATTGCCAGCTTGCCCAATGCTGAGGTGCCTGAGGGGCCGCTCTACCCGATTGAGCTGCGATTGAATCTTGCGGAAATCTACCACGAGACGGGCGATGAAGCGGCAGCGAAGCAGCAAATCGCATCTGCCGAGACCTTGGTCAATCAATTGCATCTCGAAGGCGCTCCTCGCGCGGAGTTCTTGCGTGTGCGTGCCTCCATACGTCTGGGGGTCAACGATCTGGACGGAGCAGAGAGCGATCTGAAGGAAGCCATGCGTCTGGACCCAGGCAATCCCGCCATCACTCTGCAATACGCGAATCTGCTCTGGCACGCCAAGCGGAGCGACGAGGCGCGCAAGCTCTACGCCCAGATTCTCGAAACCGACCCGAAGAATCGCTACGCCCTGGAAGCAATGGGATACATCGCGCGCGAGCAAAACGACACCGCCTCCGCCGAGCGCTACTTCCAGCAAATGGCTGCCGATTATCCGGATGACTATGTGCCGTATCTCGCGCTGGGCGACCTTTTTGCGTCGGCTAGGCAATTCGATCGTGCCAACGCCTCCTACGAGCAGGCATTCAAGCGTGCACCACGCAATGCCGTGGTCATAGCCAACGCAGCCAATGCCGCCCTCGAGGCAGGCCGCATCAGCGATGCCGGTAGCTGGGTGGACCGTGCCACCGGAAGTCTGCTCGACGATCCCCGCGTGATGCGCGAACGTGAGCGAGTTCTGTTTCATCAGGGCAAGTACGCCGAGTCGGCACGCCTTGGCTACCAGGTGCTGTCCCAGTTGCAAAACGACCGCAATGCGGCCGTCTATCTGGCATACGATTTGTACAACCTCGGGCGCTTTGACGACGTGCTCACCCTAACATCCCATTACACAGCACTGTTGCCAAACGAGGCCAACTTTCCCTTGCTCACCGGCCACGTGCACAAGCAGAACCAGCTTCTGCAGCAGGCGGTTGAGGACTATACCGAAGCCATACGGCGCGATCCAAAGATGGTGGAGGGTTACGTAAACCGTGGCTACGTGCTTAACGATCTGCAGAACCCAGACGCCGCGATGCGCGACTTCCGCTCGGCGCTTGCGATGCAGTCTTCCAATGGCGTCGCCCACCTTGGCTTGGCTTTCTCCGAGTTGCAACTACACCACGGTCGAGCCGCCCTGGAGGAAACCGGCGAAGCCGAGAAGCTGCTTGGCGAATCTGGCGCCACTCATCTTGCGCGCGCTACCGCGTATCGCGACCTGCATTTGCTCGATAAGGCAGAGCAGGAGTACATCGCGGCGATCAAGTATGCACCTGACAATCTGAAGCTCCAATTGGCGTTGGCCGACACTCAATTTCACTCGCGCCGCTATCCCGCTGCCATCCAGACTCTGAATGCAGCGCTCGCCATCTCGCCCGATGACCCTGAGATTTACGCTCAGCTTGCCAACGCTCACGCCGAGTTGCATCACCGCGACGCGGCCATGCGTTATATCGCTGCGGCAGAAAAGCAAAGCCCGAACACATCGTCCATCCTGCTCAACACCGGCACCGCGCTGCTGACCATGGGCGATGAGGGAGCGGCCATGCAGCGTTTTGCTCGCGCGCTGGAGGCTCCGGATGCCAACCGCGTTGACGCCCGTCTGCTCTTCGCGCGCGTCTTCGTCAAGCAGCACAAGTATGAGGCGGCGCAGCAACAGATTGCGTTGGCCTTTGCTGAATCGCGGGTTGGAGAAGCTTCCCCGGTCAACAGCGACAACTTCCTCGAAGCCGCGAATCTCTTTCTCGCCATGGACGACTTCGATCTTGCGCGGCGTTACTACGAGCGCGCACACCAGGCAGGCGCTGCCGATGAAGTTGTGACCATCGGCATGGCGAACTCAGCCATCGCTGAAGGCCGCACCGCAGAGGCCCAGAACCAGCTTGCGAAGTTGGGCAACCCGGCGGAGTTTGCGAACAACTTCGACTACACCATGGCGCAGGCCAATGTTTACCGTCAGGAACACCAGCAATTCCAGGCCATGACGGCTTTTGCGCGCGCCAATCAGCTCGGCGGCGAAGACGACTCGGCCGAGTTCGCTATGGTACAGGCAGCCGGAGAGCAGGGTGTGCAGGTGAGCCGCAGGGTTAGCGTCAATTCCGATGTTCTGGTGCACGGCATCATTGATGACGCTACCATCTTGGGCCTCGACCGTCAGATTTTTCACAACGCACAGGGAGGGGCTATCCCGCCGCCCCGCTCCTCGCTCGAAACTCTGTGGACCAATGGCTATCGTGCCGGACTCGGCAAGTATCCCGGAGTCAGCGGATTCTTCCAGGTACGCAATGCTACCGGCCAGATTTCACTGCCCAGCGAAGAGCTCATCATCAATCGCGACACGTGGGATTACACGGCTAACAGTGCGCTTAACCCTGTGCTCAAACTCGGCTCGGCCACAATCACGTTCAATACCGGTCTGCAATTCACCCTGCGGCGCGACAAGGAGAGCCCGGTCGAACTCAATCAGAACCTCTTCCGGCAGTTTGCCTACATGTCCACAAATGCGCTCGGAAACTGGCTTACGGTACAGGCGGAAGCCTTCCATGAGACCGGCCCATTCACCGACCAGAACCTGCATTCGCGAGAGTTGGGCGCACGCCTGCAGTTCATCGTTGGCCGTCCGTGGGGACGCACGCAGTTCATCACCGCCTACAGCTCGCGCGATCTGCTCTTCCGCCCCCTGATCCGCGAGTTCTATTCCACCTCGACCTCGGCCGGGCTGCAGCATGAGTTCAGTGAAAAGCTGCGCCTCGCCGTGCTGGGCACATATATACGGTCGTGGCGCGTACAAGACTTGAACTACTGGATTGCACAGGCCTTCTGTCCCGAGACGGAGGTTGAATGGAAACCCACAAGACGTTGGGGCGCATACGGCGATTTTATTTTCTCGCGAGGGGAAGGAATTCACGACTATGACAACGTGCAGAGCAGTTTTCTCATCTCTTACACCAGACCGCTGCGTCGCGATGTAAGCGACAGCTTCGGGCGAGTGCCGGTGGAATATCCGATCCGGTTCTCCCTCGGAGTTCAGAACGCGAACTACTTTAATTTTACTGGCCACAACCAGACGATACTGCGTCCGGTAGTTCGTCTGACGTTGTTTTAGGGTCAGGGGGCCCCATGAAGATTTGTCTGGTGACAGCGTTCCCGCCTTCGCGGCGGGGGCTCAACGAATACGGATTCCATATCGCTCGCGAACTGCAGAGCGACCCGCTGCTGAGCCTTACCATCCTCGGCGATACTCTGGAGACTGTCCAGCCAGAGATGGATGAATTCGAGGTAATCCGCTGCTGGGACTTCAATAGTCTCGGCAACCCTGTGCGCCTGTTGCGCGTGATTCGCGAGCTAAAGCCTGACGTGGTCTGGTTCAATCTGTTGTTCTCCACCTTCGGGGCCAAGCCCGCGGCCGCCTTCGCCGGACTGACTATCCCGGTACTGACTAGGTTGTCAGGGACTTACACCCACGTCACCCTGCACCATCTGATGGACAACGTGGATCTTCAACATGCCGGTATTCGCTATCCGCGCAGCTACCGCGCCGCGGGATACTTGGCCACGCGCGCACTCTTGATGGCCAACTCGATTTCCGTGCTGTTGCCCGCTTATCGCCGCACGCTGATGCAAAAGTACAACGGTGATAATGTCCATTTTCGTGCTCATGGCATTCTCTCGGCACGGCCCGAGCCGCCTGCGTTTGAAAAGCGCGGCAACCCTGAACATCGCATCCTTGCTTTTGGCAAGTGGGGTACCTACAAACGGCTAGAGTTGCTGATCGAGGCCTTTGCGGAGATCGTGGAGCGCGTTCCTCTGGCGCGTCTGGTCATTGCAGGCGGCAATCATCCGGCTGCTCCGGGCTACGTCGAGCGGATTGCCGAGCGTTATGCCGACAACCCTAATATTCGCTTCACAGGCTACGTCGCGGAGGAGGACGTTTACGAACTCTGTGCCTCGTCCAGCCTGATGGTGATGCCTTACTCTTCCGCCACCGGCTCTAGCGGCGTTGCTCACATGGCTTGCGAATACGGCTTGCCTATCGTTTGCGCCGATATCGCCGACTTCCGCGAGATGAGCGCCGACGAGCAACTCGCGATCAGTTTCTTTGAAACCGGCAACGCACACAGTATGGCCGATTGCATTGTGAGCGTTTTAGAAAGTCCGGCGATACAGCGCGAGATGGGCGAGGCAAACTTTTCCGTCGCTTTGCGTCAAACCATGCCAATGATCATCAGTCAGTATCTGCGCTCCTTCAGCACGCAGCAGGGACATCGGGCGCTGCAGCCCTTTACGCGCTTCCGAAGGCTGCCAGGATGGGTCCCGCTTCGTTCGGCGATCTTCCGCGCCACTGCGCCTAGGTGGTATCCATGGGCCTAGGAGCGCGCAAACTTCGATCCGGAGCTCTTCATCGCGTTGCTCCCGCGTCACGTGGCCTTGCTGGAGTTCATGCTTTGGTGCTGGTCGGCGGCAGGCAGGAAGCCGAGCGTTTTGGCGAATATCCCCTGGCGCTGCTCGACGTGTTGGGGCGTAGCGTGCTCATGCGTACGCTGGATCGCATCCGCGCCGCTGGCGTGGCCGAGATAACGGTTGTCAGTGATACCGATCCTTTGCCGCATCCCAAGTCTGTCACCTGTAAGTTCAGCGTTGCTAGCCCGCAGCACTTTTGGGACGATGCCTTGCAGAAGTTCCGCCGCCTGAGCCGTCATTCGGAGCGTGTCCTGGTGTTACGCCTTGGCGCTTGGGCTGAGGTGGATTTCGCCGCCATGGTGAACCAGCACCGGGATTCGGGCTCTGCCATCTTGAGGGCCTATTCGCCGGCCAATGAGGCGCTCGATGTCTTTGTGATCTCCTCCGGCAACCAGACCGAGGCCGCAGCCCTCCTGCGCGGCGAACTACGCGACGAGCGCATTGCCACTGCCGTGCACTACTGCGATGGCTATGTAAACCTGCTGGCCACTCCGGCTGATCTGCGTGCCCTCAGCCTGGATGCTTTTGCCGGCGAATGCGAGATTCATCCTTGTGGCCGCGAACTGCGTCCCGGTGTGTGGATCGGCCGAGGCGCACATGTTCATCGTTGTGCGCGCGTGGTTGCCCCGGCCTTCATCGGAGATTACTGCAGCGTGCGGCGCGACGCGGTGATTACTCGCGGCAGTTCTTTGGAGCATCACTCCGAGGTCGATTGTGCCACCGTGATTGAAAACTCCAACGTGATGCCATTCACTCGGGTTGGCGCAGGCCTGGATGTGGAACATTCCATCGTGGGATTCCGCCAGGTGCATAGCGTGCCGCGGGAGCTGACCGTCAACATCGAAGATCCGCACCTGATTGGTGCGACCACTACTGATATTTCTGTACGTCTTATCGCAGGGCTTAGCTGGCTGATCAATCTCCTGCCAACGATTGGTTGGAGGTTGATCTTTGGTTCCAGAACGGAAACCAATTTGGGTTCCCCGTCCGAGGCAATGTCACAAATCTCGGCTATGCCCGATGCCGCTCTGGCGCCGGTCGAGTCACAGACAAAGTCTTATAGAGAAATGGCCGCCGGGAGGCGATATGGAAACGAGTAGACCTGTGATCGTAAAGCGCGTTCCAGAGAACCTGAACCTGAAGCAAGCCCGGGCCTTTCTGGAAGAAGTAAAGCCGCTGTTGGAGCATGACCGTCCTCAGATCGTCTTCGACCTTTCGCTGGTGCGCAGGATCGATGCCGCCGGAGTGGACATGCTGCTTCAGTGCATGAAGGAGGCCTCGCGCCGGGATGGCGATTTGAAGCTGGCTTCGCTGAGTCCGCAGGCGCAGATCGTATTGGATTTAACCCGGGCGAGCAGGCTCTTTGAAATCTTTGCCAGCTCTGCCGAGGCGGCGCACAGCTTCAGTGGATATCTCCCCAACATGGTCCGCCAGTTCCGCTCTACTCCGGTGGCGGCTGGAAATGGCGAAAGGAAGGCGGCGTGAGCGTTCGCGAACAGACATTGGGCTCCTGGCCGCAATCTCGGATGCGCACCGCAATCGAGACTCTGAGGTCAGGTGGCTCAGAGGGCAAGGTGTTTACCGGTGGCGTTGTCATGCTGGCCGGTTCTGTTCTTGTGTCGCTGGCCAACTTTGGCTACAACATCGGGGTCGCGCACTTGCTCGGTCCAGGAGATTTCAGCCAGGCTGCGGCTGCCGTCACGCTGCTCATGCTGGCCTCCTGCATTAACCTCGCGTACCAGCTTGTCACTGCAAAGCTGATTGCCAAAACGACTCCTCCGGACGAGCGCGCTGCAGTCTACCAATACCTCATGCATCGCGCATGGCTAACCGGCTTCCTGCTGGCGGCGTTTTTTGTTGGCGCCAGAAACTGGATCGCCGCCTACCTGCGAATGCCTTCTTCCACGCTGGTGGTGCTGCTCGGCCTCGGTATGCTTTTTTACATACCGCTCGGCGTGCGCCGCGGCGGCATGCAAGGGACCTGCCGCTTCCTTCGCCTCAGCCTTAACCTGGCTGCCGAAGCCTTCGTAAAGCTCATCGCAGCGATGGTGCTTGTAATGGGAGGTTTCGGAGTGATGGGGGCGGTCGGCGCAATATCGCTCTCCGTCTTTGCCGCCTTCCTGCTTCCCACGGACGACCGTGAACTGCGCCAGGCTCCCGCGCTCTACAAGCCCGGCTCGCTATTGGAAGGTATTCAGGCCATCATCTTTTTTGTCGGCCAAGTCATCATAAACAACGTCGACATACTAATGGTTAAACATTATTTCGCACCCAGCGAAGCGGGCATCTATGCTGCCGTCGCGCTGGTCGGACGCCTGTTGTACTTTGCGACCTGGTCGGTAACCAGTGCCATGTTTCCCGTTTCGGCCGGCAGCCAGGCGGAGAGCGACAGCCGCCGCGTGCTGGTCGTACCTCTCTTATTCGTTGCCGGACTCTCCACCGTCTTCGTGGTCTTTCTCGCCAGCTTTCCCGGCTTGGTCATTCGCACCCTCTTCGGCAGCGACTTTCATCCGGTCGGCGCCGGCGTGGAGCATTTGCTGGCCATGAATGCAGTTGCCACTGCTGTCTATGCCGTCTGCGTCGTGTTGATCACCTACGAAATGTCGCGACGCATTGCCAACACTGGATGGCTGCAACTGGTGGTGAGCCTGCTCATCGTTCTCACTGTCTCCTTCTTTCATGCCTCACTGATGCAGGTAATTATTGTTCAGCAGGTGCTCCGTGGCCTGTTGCTCGTGGCTGTTTCGATTCCTTTTTTTCGCCGTGTTCCGGGTCTGGGTCAGGAGGCAGCATGAAGAAGCTAAGACGGGCCACTGAGGCCGAAGTCATTGCCGAATTCCTGAAGAACGAGTTTTACCACGAGGAGTTTCAAGCGGATCGCAATAGCTTTGAACGCCTGGTGCTTGAGGCAGACCTTGGCAATGAGGATGAGAACGCCTTGCGCCGTGCCCTGCTCTTTCGCCGCCGCGGACACATGTGGCGCGAGGTGCCCGACGATACCCAGTGGTGGGAGGTGGAACTCGAATCTGGCGATCTCAGCTTCGTCAGAGTATTTCCGCGTGCCCAGTGGCGCAAGATTGCAGGCGAAAGTTTCCTGCTTCGCGACATTGTGAACCGCATTCGCACGGTGAGGTTTTCCGGCGTCAAGCGCGAGTTTATCTCCCGCATACAGGCCTTGAGCTACCGCTTGCGGAATGAGCACGACCAGAGTGCGGTACTACTCATCGGGGTCGATGAGCACAATCCGGTCACCATTCTGGAAGGAAATCACCGACTTACCGCTGCGCTGCTTGCCAGCCCAGGCATGTTCGGCCATCAGTTCCGGATCTTCTGCGGATTTTCCTCCCAGATGCCGCGCTCATGCTGGTACGAGACGAATCTGCCCAACCTGTGGCGCTACGGACAGAACCGCCTGCGCAACCTGTTTTATGACCGCGACGCCGATGTTAGCCGCGTCTTGCGCCGCCTGTCTCACGCATCCGGGGCCCCGTCACTCGACGGCCGCATGAACCCAGTGCGCGCCGGGAAAGTCGTTGGAGACTCAAAGTAGGACGCTATCGGCACACGCTGGCCTGAGGAGATACTCACGTGAAGATGAAACAACGATCCACCGGTCTCGGAGTCCCATTGTTGGTTGTTGCGCTGCTGTTCTCCGGCAACTTAACCGCCCAACCGTTTCAGCAGATCGCTCCGCAGCAGCAATCCACGTCCGGCGTTTCCGTCGATCCGTCCGCCGGTCCCTTGCAGCCCAGTGGATCGCCCCCTGCCAACTCGCAGCCAAGCACAGTCCCACTGCCAGACGCGCCGCAGCCCGCTGCCACCGCAGCCCCGGCGAAGCAGTCTTCTCAACCTGCTCAAACCGGAGAACAGCAACCGCTTGGCGCCGCCGCCGCTGAACAGGTGAAAACCGCTGGAGGCGGCGCATCACGCCCGGCCGGAAACGCAATCGCGCCCGTCAAGCAGCATCAATACAGGTCGCTTGTCATCAAGCTCGGGGCCGTCGCAGCCGCGGGAATCGCCGTTGGAACGGTCTATGGCCTCACTCACGCCACCCCCAGCACACCGCCGCACTCTGCCAGCGCGGCAGCGAAGTAGGTGCCATGTCATCGCGCCAGAATCTAAGTGAACCGATCCTGGTCAGCTTCTCCGGGCTGGATGGCTCAGGAAAGACGACACAGATCATTGCTCTGCGAGAAGCAATCGCTCACCTCGGACTGCCCAGTGAGCTCATTACCTTCTGGGACGACGTGGTGGTTGCCACCAGATTTCGCGAGGGGTTCGTGCACAAGGTTCTGGGTAGCGAAAAGGGGGTCGGTGAGCCCGGCCGTCCGGTCGAGCGCCGCGACAAGAATGTGCACTCCGCCTATCTCACTCTGACCCGCCACTTGCTTTATCTGGCAGACGCGGTGCACCTGCGGCTTGTGCTCTCCCGTGCCCGTCTGGATGGAGCGCAGGTAATTGTGATGGACCGTTATCTCTATGATGAACTGGCCAATCTACCGCTGAATAATCGCTTCTCGGCCTTCTACGCCAAGCTGCTCGCATGGATTGTGCCCCGTCCGGAGCTAGCCATCCTGTTGGATACCGATCCGGTCGCCGCGCGCGCCCGCAAACCGGAGTACTCGTTGGATTTCATGCACGAATCGCGAAACTCCTATTTTCGCCTGGCCCAGCTTCTGGGAAGCATAACGGTCATTCCCCCGCTTGCCCTCGAGGATGCTCAGCGCGCCGTGCTGACCGCCTTTCTGCGCGTCCTTGGGCGGCGTCAGGGAGAATCTCTCGCCGGAGCTGCTCCCGCCGCATAAATGGCAGAACAATGAGCAAAGCAAAGGCCACGGAGATTCCGCGGCCTTGTTCATCTCTGGAAGCAATCTTATCTTGCCACTGCAACCGCCGGACGAATCTCAAGCAGGTCTACATAGCCGGTCGGATAGTGGCCCGTGTAGCAGGACGTGCAGTAATGAGGATCGCCGACCGGCTCTCCGCAGGAGGCACGCAATCCTTCTAGCGAAAGATAGGCGAGCGAATCGGCGCCGATGAACTCCTGCACCTCTTCCACCGATTTCCGTGCTGCGATAAGTTGACGGCGCTCCGGCGTGTCCACGCCGTAATAACACGGTGAAGTTGTCGGCGGACATGAAATCCGCATGTGCACCTCAGTTGCCCCCGCATCGCGCACCAAGCGAACAATCTTCTGGCTGGTGGTGCCGCGCACAATCGAATCATCGATCAGGATCACCCTTTTGCCTACCAACAGTCGCCGCACTGGGTTCAACTTCAGCTTCACGCCAAAGTCGCGCACCCGTTGTTCTGGCTCGATGAAAGTGCGGCCCACATAGTGATTGCGGACTAGCCCGAACTGCAATGGAATGCCGCTCTCACGCGCGTAGCCCAGTGCTGCCGTCAATCCACTGTCCGGCACTCCCACCACGAGGTCGGCGTCCACTGGGGCCTCACGTGCCAACTGCCGTCCCATCTGTTCGCGCGACTCCTGCACGCTCTTGCCAAACACCAGTGAGTCCGGACGCGCAAAATACACCTGCTCGAAGATGCATTGCGATTGAGCCAGCGCCGGAGCATAGAAATGTGAGCGCACGCCCTCGGCTCCCACCACTACTAATTCACCGGGCTTCACGTCGCGATCATATTCAGCGCCCAGCAGATCGAAGGCGCAGGTCTCAGAGGCAAACACGATGGAGTCTGGCAGTCCGTCCTTGCCAGGGATGTGCCCCATCGCCAGCGGACGGAAGCCGCGCGGATCGCGAGCGGCGAAAATGTGGTCGCTGGTCGCCAGTACAAATGAAAATGCGCCTTCAATGCGGCGCAGGGCGTCAGCAAGCGCATCCGGAAGCGTAGTCTCGTGCGACTGAGCAATCAGGTGTAGTACGATTTCGGTATCGCTCGAGGTCTGGAAGATCGAACCGGCCAACTCGAAGCGTTTGCGGAGCTCTGTAGCGTTCACGATGTTGCCGTTGTGTGCAATCGCTATCCGGCCCTTGTTGCAGTCCACCTGAATCGGCTGCGCGTTGAGCAGCGCCGAGTCTCCGGCGGTCGAGTAGCGAGTATGTCCAATGGCATGGCTACCAGCCAGCTTTTGCAGGACCGCCTCGCTAAAGATATCCGCCACCAGCCCCATAGACTTATACACGGTCATTCGCCGGCCGTCACTGGCCGCAATGCCGGCCGATTCCTGGCCTCGATGCTGCAAGGCGTGCAGTCCCAGGTAGCACAGCTTGGCCGATTCGGGGTTGCCGTACACGGCGACCACGCCGCACTCCTCGTGAAGCTTATCCAGCTCGATTTCGATCATCTATACCCGCCTTGTGCCCTGTGCGCCGCGATGGAAGGCAATGGCACGGCCGGAGCCGTGCCTGTTGTTCCGTGCATCATTACTCCCCGTCCCAATCCGCACTGACACTTCTGTCAGCATCAGCACTGACTTCCTGGACGAATTCAGGCTCGCGCAAACTCCGGATTCGGCTGCAGTGCCTGTTCCAGCGCCAGCCGCCAGCTCTCTTTGAAGGCCAAAGCCTCACCCTCAATGACAGACGAGCCATCAATCCGAACGGTAAACTCTTTGCCGGTAGTGGTGCCAATTGCCTGCGCGTTCAATCCATATTTTACCGCGATCTCTTCAATTGTTCTCACGTTTGTAACATTGCAGGTCAGCAGCACGCGCGATGCATCCTCGCCAAACAGCACGCACTCGGCCGGGAGTCCAGCCGAAATCAGATCAATCTCCGCGCCTAATCCCTGCGGAAACGCTAACTTAGCTACCGCCACGGCGATTCCGCCTTCAGCCACGTCGCGCGCAGATTCCACGAGTCCTTCTGCGGCCAACGTCTGTAGCAGCTCCTGCAAAGCTTTTTCCGCCTTCAGGTCCAGCATGGGTGGCGCGCCCCACAGTTCGCCCAACACATGCAGGGCATATTCAGAGGAGCCAAACTCGGTCTGCTCCTCGCGGCTATGTGCCTTCTGTCCCGGCGTCAGCAGAACGATTACACGCCCGGCTCCAACGGCATTTGCCCCCACGGCCTTGGCCGCGTCCTGCAGAATTCCCACGATGCCAAGCGTCGGAGTTGGGTAAATCGCTTCGCCCAGGGTTTCGTTGTAGAAGCTTACGTTTCCGCCTGTGATCGGAGTTTCCAGCGCGATGCACGCTTCGGACAATCCATCAATCACCTCGGAGAACTGCCCCATGATCGGCGGCTTCTCCGGATTGCCGAAATTCAGGCAATTCGTCGCCGCCACTGGCTGCGCGCCTGTGCAGGCCACCATCCGCGCCGCCCGCGCCACGTTATGGGCGGCGCCCAGCCTCGGATCCAGATAGCACCAGCGTCCATTGCCATAGAGCGCCATTGCCAGCCCGCGCCCGGTGCCTTTGATGCGGATCACTCCCGCCAGCGACCCCGGTCCCTGCACTGTGTTCGTCTGTACCATCGAGTCGTACTGCTCATACACCCAGTGCTTCGAACAGATATTCGGACTCGCCAGCAGCTTGAGAAACTCGCTATTGAAGTGGCTCTTCGCTCCCAATTGCAGTGCACCGGGTTTCTGCTTTGGCACCGGAGCCGTCCACTCGCCCACTTCGCGGTGATACAGCGGCGCATCGTCGGTCAGCGCCTCGTTCGGAATCTCCGCCACCGCAACGCCGTGCTGCAACACCCGCATTGTGTTTTCGCCGATGACCCGGCCCACCGTTACCGCATCCAGCCCCCATTTGCGGAAGACCGAGAACACTTCCTCCTCGCGGCCCTTTTCCGCCACCAGCAGCATGCGCTCCTGCGATTCGCTGAGCATGATCTCATAGCTGCTCATTCCGGTCTCGCGCTGCGGCACCAGGTCCAGCTCAATCTCCAGTCCTACTCCGCCGCGTCCACCCAGTTCGCAGGTCGAGCAGGTCAGTCCAGCGGCGCCCATGTCCTGTATACCAACGATTGCGCCTGTCTTCATCGCCTCCAGGCAAGCTTCCAGCAGCAGTTTCTCCATGAACGGATCGCCCACCTGCACGTTCGGACGCTTCGCCTCGCTGCCTTCGCTGAACTCCTCGCTCGCCATAGTGGCGCCGTGAATCCCGTCTTTTCCCGTCTTTGAGCCGACGTAGATCACTGGATTACCCGCGCCCGAAGCCGAGGCGTAAAAAATCTCGTTCTTCTTTACCAGACCTAAAGCAAAGGCATTCACTAGCGGATTTCCCGAGTAGCAGCTCTCAAAGCGCGTCTCGCCGCCCACATTGGGCACCCCGAAGCAGTTGCCGTAACTGGCGACGCCACCGACCACTCCGTCCAGCACAGAGTGATTCTTGTGCAATGTCGAGCGGTCCATTCCGGACTCGTGTTCGCGCGTGATCGGTCCAAAGCGCAACGAATCCATCACCGCCACCGGACGCGCGCCCATGGTGAAGATGTCGCGCAAGATTCCACCCACTCCGGTGGTTGCGCCTTGGAACGGCTCGACGAACGAGGGATGGTTGTGCGATTCGATCTTGAAGGCGCAAGCCCACTCGCCGCCAATGTCAATGATGCCAGCGTTCTCACCCGGTCCCTGCATGACCAACTTGCTTTTGGTCGGCAGCCTTTTCAAATGCACGCGCGACGATTTGTAGGAGCAGTGCTCGCTCCACATCACGCTGAAGATGCCAAGCTCGGTCATGGTAGGTATGCGGCCTAGCCATTTCAGAATGCGTTCGTATTCCTCCGGGCTCAATCCGTGATTGCGAATGACCTCCGGCGTGATCTGCGACTGTTTTTCAGGGGTGTTCATAGGCGGACTTATCTATTTTCGCATGGTTCCAGCGGCAAGCGAAAGCAACCAGGATTTCTTGCTTGCCAGACTGCGACATCACTGCACCTTTATGGGAACTATCTCCCGCTCTGCCCGTCCCTCCACCCAGCGCACGCACGGTATCTCCACCACCAGCACATGGTCCAGCAGATTCGGCCTCATCCGGAATGAGCCCTGCTCAAAGGAGAACTGCACTCGGCTCCCATTGAGTGTCTGTGGCAGTTCCACGGGGCTCTCTGGATTGGCACAAAAATATAGCGAGGCTAAATCGCAGAATTGCAGAACCCCTATCAGCGCCTCGATCTCCTCGGCCGACAGTCCCGCCTGCGGCTTCAAGCGCTCCACCCGGGCCGCTTCACGGCACAGAAATTGTTCCACCAGCGTGCGCTGTTCCGGGGTGCCTGCACCGCGCTTTAGGTACATGTGCGTAAGCCGCGCAAAGTGCTCACTCACCAGCAATCCTCCCAACGCCCCAGTGCTTTGCGCCGCCTGAATCGATCCCAACCACGCTCGCAAAAACATCTCCGGCTCGGTATTCGCAAATGAAAGTACGCCGCCCGGGTTGAGCTCTATTGGTTTGCCGGGCGACGTCATGTCTCCGTCGTACGGCATCCAGCCAACGTCGTGCACGGCAATCGCGCGCAAAACCGCCTTGCTCAGATTTGGAACCTTGCGTGAATCGAACGCCGCCGCCAATTCGCCAGAAATGTGGGCGTGATCCGGCTGAGTCACGTACCAATCACTCACTGTAGCTCTCTGCTGCGTCTCGGCAATTGCCTCAAAGGCCGGGCGCACCGCTCCGCCACTCCCTTGTGCGGCCAATCTGTTTCGAAATATCAATGATTCCTCCTGAGTGGTTTGGCCAGCGTATATAACAGCGATAAGATAGTACCTGATCTCAGCCCATGACAGCTCGCACGCGCTTCTTTTCTCCGCCTCTTCGCAGCTCTCTGATCGTCCTGCTTTCCTGCTTTATGCTTGGCTGCCAGGCCGAACCCCGAAAGTCCGATGCCGAACTCGGACTCACCCCGCCCCAGGCCATTGGTCGCCATGTTTTTGATGCCAGTTGCGCCCGCTGCCATGAGCCTTATTCCAGCCGCGGATTACACGGCCCCAGCCTTCACAACCTGTACAAAAAGCAGTATCTGCCTAGCGGAATGCCAGCCAATGATGATCGCATCACGGAAGTCATCGTGCGCGGCCGTGCCAAAATGCCTGCTTTCGGCAACTCTCTCTCTGAAGCACAGATCGAGGCTCTGCTCGCCTACCTTAAAACGCTCTAAGACTTTTGAGTCGCCTCTCCGGGCCTCGGCATCGTAAACTGTTAACACCAATGGCGACCCCCGAGCTTATCCAGATCCAGGCTGTTTCTGCTGCACGCGCTCCCAAGCCGTCCTGGCTTCGCGCCAAGGCTCCCATGGGCGAGCAGTACCATGAGCTGAAGAAGCTGGCGCGCGGTCTCGACTTGCACACCGTCTGCGAATCCGCCCAGTGTCCCAATATCGGCGAGTGCTGGAACCATCGCACCGCGACCTTCATGCTTCTCGGAAACGTCTGCACCCGACGATGCGGCTTCTGCGCTGTGCCCAAGGGGCGTCCCGAAGCAATCGATTTCGACGAACCGCGCCGCGTTGCTGAAGCCGTTGCTCAGCTCGGACTCAAGTTCGCCGTCGTCACCAGCGTCAACCGCGACGATGACAACATCGGCGGTGCCAAGGTCTTCGCCGAAACCATCCGCGAGATTCGCCGTCTCGAGCCCGGCTGTTCGGTCGAGGTACTTATCCCTGACTTTCAGGGACGCGAAGACTGCCTTCAGATCGTGCTCGAGGCCCAGCCCAACATCCTGAATCACAACACCGAGACCGTCCCTCGCCTCTATCGCGTAGCCCGCAGTGGTGCTCGTTATGAACGTACCTTGAAGCTGCTTTCCATGGCCAAACAGCTTTCGCCCACGGCTGTCACGAAAACCGGACTCATGGTCGGCTTAGGCGAAGACATGGAAGAACTGCTGCAGGTCTGCCGCGATCTTGCCGCCTGCAAAGTAAACATCCTCACCATCGGCCAGTACCTTGCTCCCTCGCGCGATCACCTGCCGGTCAAGCGCATGTATCCTCCCGAAGATTTTGCCTTTCTCAAGCAAGAGGCCTGCAAGATGGGCTTCCAGCACGTTGAATCCGGCCCACTGGTGCGCTCCAGCTACCATGCGCACGAGCAGGCAGAGAGCGCAAAGACAACAACAAAACAACAATAGGAGCAGCGGCGACTCCTGCCGCACACGGAAAAGCCTGCGACGTGCGCAGGCCACCCTGTGAACCGAATCATTCCCTGGCTAAAAGATATGCAATTTGATGCTCAGGTACTTCTTTGGATTCTCGCGGAACGCAGTGATTAGCCCACGGCTGTCCACCAACATCTGATTGGCGTTGTTATAGAGCGCGGGATCTTTTAGCAGTTTACCTGCCGTACCTTGTCCGCCTTGCAACTCTGCCGAGATCGTCGACAAGTTTGTGACCAGAAGATCAAGCTTTTTTGCGAACACCGGGTCCTTGGCAAACTTACCGAGTCCGCCTTCCCCGCGATTGATCCCGTCCATCAGTTGATTCGCCTTCGCCAGCGTTTGATTGGCGTTGTCATACAGCGATGGATCGTGAATCAGTTTACCCAGCGTTCCGTTGCCGCTGTCTGCGCTGTCGGCGATTGAGTTCAACTTGTCAATGGTGGCGCTGGCCCGCGTGTACAACGTGTCGTCGTTGATCAACTTACCTAGGCTGCCGCGCCCATTGTTGATGTCGTTGAGCATCCCGTTGACTTGTGCTACCGAACTGTTCAGGTTGTCGTAGAGTTGCTTGTCGTAGATCAGCTTTCCAACCGAACCCTTCTGATCTTCCACCGCGGTCACAATGCGGTCCAGCCGGCTGACTAAGATGTTTACGTTTTGCAACGTAGACTGCGAGGAGCGAACCACATCCTGAATGTCCGGCACTTCCTTTGAAAGCAGTTCGGAGTTATTCGATGCCACGGCTCCCTTGGCTTGTGTCGAATCAATATTGATGAACGTTTCGCCTAGCACGCCGGCTGTCGAGAGCAGTACCTGCGAATCGGTATGGATGAACGGTTGAAACTTCGCGTTCACCTTCATGACGATCTCCACCGGCGTGCTTGCGCCGGTCGCATCATGATGATTTATGATCCGGATCTTCTCCACATTCCCGATATCGACGCTCTGCAACCGCACCGGTGCGCCATTGCGCAGGCCGCCTGCACTGTCCGTGTAGCAGACATAGTGCAGCGTTGGGGTAAACAACCCTGTCGTGCCACTCATCAAAAAGACGAGGAACGCCAAGACTACGGCGGCGAATACGACGGTCAGCCCCACTCGAAGCTGAGCCCAGTGAAGTTGCTTCTGACTAGGCACGGTTTCTCCAATCGCAACTGAATGGAATCATAACAAACCTGCTCCGAAATTCACCCGCCGCCCGCGCCTCACTCCGCCTCCAGCACTACTTGTGCTATTGCCATGCTCTTTGTGTGGGAGATCGAAACCAGTGCTCGCGTCACACCCAGCTCACCGGCAATTCTCCGCGCCACTCCGTGGAAGAGAATGATTGGCTGGCCGCTCGCGGCACGTGTCACCTCGAAATCGCGCCATCCAACTCCCCTCCGCCATCCCGTTCCAATCGCCTTCATTGCAGCTTCTTTAGCGGCAAATCGTCCGGCATAGCGCTCCATGCGATTTGGCTTTGATTCGCAATAAGCGCGCTCGGCTTCTGTATAGATGCGCGTCAGCAAGCGCTCACCATGCCGCACAATCGCCGTTTCCATCCGGTCCACCTCGCACAGATCCACTCCAATGCCAGCAATCATGCCCTCCAGCGTACACGAAACACAGGGACAATTGCCCGCCTGTGCTTCCCGGCGCAACGCAAAAACTGCCTGTCGAGAATGGCAGATTGTCGAAATGACCGCGCCTCTTCGATTCTCTGTCCCACCCCGGCAGCCCTGTTATCCCACTTCCACCAGTCCATAACGCCGGTTCCAGTGCATCCTCAGATACCGCACGGCCGCCCGCTTTTCCTCCGCCGACACATCGCCGGGACTTGCTTCCACCAACCCGCGAGCTTCGCTTTTGGCCAGTTCCAGCAGCTTGCGATCGCGAATCAGATTTGCCACCCGCAGGCTCGGCATGCCCGTCTGTCGTGTTCCAAAGAACTCGCCTGGGCCGCGCAACTCCAGGTCCTTTTCTGCAATTTCAAAGCCATTGCAGGTGTTGGCCATGGCGTCAAGCCGCTGCTGTGCTTCCTCACTGACCTTGCCCCCGGTCATCAGCAAGCAGTAAGACTTCGCGCTGCCCCGGCCGATGCGTCCACGCAGCTGGTGCAGTTGCGAGAGCCCAAAGCGCTCCGCGTGTTCGATCACCATCACTGTCGCGTTAGCAACATCCACGCCCACTTCGATTACCGTGGTCGCAACCAGAATGTGAAACTCGCCGTCCTTAAAGCGCCGCATGATGTTGTCTTTTTCCTCGGCGCTCATGCGACCGTGCAGCAATCCCAGCTTCAACTCCGGAAACTTCTTTTTGCGCAGCTCGTCATGCATCTTGATCGCTGCCTTCAGTCCTGTATCTTTTTCGTTTTCCTCAATCACCGGATAGACGACGTAAGCCTGCTGTCCGCCCGAGACCACTTTGCGCACGAACTCCCAGACTTCCTCGGCGCGCTCGTCTGCCAGTACCCGGGTGCTCACCGGAGTGCGTCCCGGCGGCAACTCGTCGATCACGCTCACATCCAGATCGCCGTACAGGGTTAACGCCAACGTGCGTGGAATTGGGGTGGCCGTCATCACCAGCACGTCGGGCTGCACCTCGCTGTTCTTGCGCATCAGTTTCATCCGCTGCATCACTCCAAAACGGTGTTGCTCATCCACAATCACCAGCCCCAGGCGCTCGAACTCCACTTTGTCTTCCAGCAACGCATGTGTGCCAATCACCATCTGTGCGTGTCCGCGCCCCAAATGGTTGCGGATTGCGCGCTTGCGTTCCTCTTCGAGCGATCCGGTCAGCAGCACCACCCGATAGCCGGCCGGCTCCAGGATTTGCCGCGCAGAAAGATAATGTTGGGTGGCCAGAATCTCCGTTGGGGCCATCAATACCACTTGGTAGCCGTTCTCCATTGCCACCGTAGCCGCCTCGAAGGCCACGATCGTTTTGCCCGAGCCCACGTCGCCCTGCAACAGACGCCGCATCGGGGAGGCTCGCGCCATGTCCTCGGCTATCTCTTTCAGTACCTGCTTCTGTGCTCGCGTGGGATGGAAAGGTAGTACCCGTTTGAGCGCCGCTCGCACTAAGTTATTGATCTGAAAGCTGATGCCCAGTTGCATCCGTGCCTTGCGTCGCTTCAGTTCCAAGCCGAGCTCAAGGAAAAACAGCTCCTCGAAGATCAGCCGCTGGTGCGCCGGGGTACGCGCCGCCTGCAAGTCTGCAAAGCTCTCTCCCTCATCCGGCCAGTGCACGTGCCAAAAGGCCTCTGCCCGTGGAATCAGTCCCACCCGCCCGCGAATTGCCGCTGGAATCGCGTCGGATATTTCGGGCGGCATCTGCTCCAGCGCCGTCCGGATCACCCTCCGGAACCAGCGTGCGTTGAGCTTTCCTGCCGCTTCGTAAATGGGCACGATGCGTCCAGTTTCGAGAGATTCAAAGCGCTTCTGTTCCTCCCGCTCGGTCTCCGTTTCGCCCTCACCGGCCGGTTCGTGCAATATCTCGAACTGCGGCTGCAGCATTTGCAATCCGCCGCGGCCAAAGCTCGAAAACTCGACCTTCCCGTAGAGCGCCACCAGCGAACCTGGTTTGAACCTTCCCTCGAGGTAGCCACCGTGGAACCATAGACACTTCAGCTTGCTTCGACCCTGACCCACCGTCATCTCAAAGATTGGCATGCGCCGGGTCCGGAACAGGCCACTCGTGCGAACCTCGGCAATCACCGAGGCCATCTCTCCCGGCTGCAACTGTTCAATGCTTCTCGGATTGATGCGGTCTTCATAGCGGAATGGCAGGTAGTAAAGGAGGTCTTCCAGGGTGCAAATGCCCTTGTTGGCCAGGGTCTCGGCCACTCTGGGGCCAATGCCCTTCAAGAACTGGACTTCGGTATCGAGTTCCGGCATGCCTCGCATGGTAACGCATTCTGGGCTGCCAGGGTCCTCCGCGCGTTCTCCGCGCTGCCAACTTTTCACTTCCCATCGGTGTCAAAATAGTTGTGCCCGGAAACTTCTGGAGATCGCTGGCGGCGGTTTTGATCGGCAATGCGCTCTACTTCGCCTGTTCGCGTTTCCTTCCGCCAGCTGCGCGCCACAACACTGCCGGACTCGATTTGGGTCTCGTGGTCGACTTTTGGTTTTGCCTTGTAGTAATGGGTATTCTGGAACTTTGGTACCGACACAAAAAGACAGCTCGCCCCCGTCGCTGATGTAATATTGTTTGGAACTTCCCTCGACTTCGTCGTTCTTTGGGATCACTATGCAACGGGTTGCCATTCTTTACGACGCCAGTCAGGCGGTACTGTCCACCTTTGAACTCGACGAGGTGCTCAACCAGATCCTGGCTATCGTCCAGGATTATTTTCATCTGCAAAGCGGCGGCATTCTGCTGCTCGACGAATCAACCCAGCAGTTGTCCGTTCGCGCTCATTTCGGTGACTCTTATTCGTCTCAGGATTTTTTTGTTCCGTTCGGCAAGGGCATCACTGGAACCGCAGCCAAGGCTCGGCGCCCGATCTATTCTCCGGATGTAACTCTCGATCCACGCTACTTGGGTAAGATCACCACCACACGCTCTGAACTCGCCATCCCTCTCATGGTGCGCGATGAGGTCGTCGGCGTGCTCGACTGCCACAGCGATCGTCCCGAATATTTCGATAATGAAACCGTAGACCTGCTCACGCTTTTTGCCACACAGGCTTCCATCGGCTTGCAGAACGCCAAGCTATACTCCATGCTACAGCGGCGCGCGGCACAACTAGAGGCCATTAACGCAATCGCGAAACGCACCACTGTGGAACTCGACCTCAAGGAACTCCTTGATCGTCTCTGTACCCAGCTTCCGCAGTCGTTTCCGGTAGAAAATGTTTCCATCTTTCTTCGCGACGAAGATGGCAATCTTATCCTGCGTGCTCAGCAAGGCACTCTGCCCGGGAAGTTTAAGGTGGGTGATGTACTACCCCATGGCTCCGCGTGCACTCTGAGCGATGGTGGCCATAACCCCTATTCCGGCGATCCCTCGCTCTGCCCCGCTGGCTGCTTTCCTACCGGCTGCGAGGAGGTCTGCCTTCCATTAGTCTCGTTCGGCGAAGATATTGGGCTTCTGGCCTGCGCCACCACTCAGCGAAAGGCGTTCCTGGCCAATGACATTCAAGCGTTAGAGTCGGTGGCCGATATTCTGGCTACGGCCACCCAGAACGCACGCTACGTGGACAAGGTGCGTCAGCTTGCATATCGCGACGGACTCACCGGCGTCTTCAATCGCCGCTATTTTGAGTCCCGTCTCGTTGAAGAAATCACCCGCGCCGCCCGCTACGGCGGAGGCGTCAGCCTTCTCATGATCGATCTGGACCACTTCAAGAAAATCAACGACGAGTTCGGACACATGTTAGGGGACGATGTTCTTCGCGCCGTCTCTGCGGTATTCGTTCGTCAACTCCGTAAGGTCGATGTGGTCTGTCGGTATGGTGGTGAAGAATTTACCGTCATTCTGCCGGCCACCCAAGGTGCCAGCGCCGCTTCTGTGGCCGATAAGCTTCGCCGCGCCGTCGCCAACGCCCAGTTTAGCGAAATTCCTTACGCGATCACCGTCAGCATTGGCGTTGCCGAGTTCCCGGCCCACGGTATCACCCGCGATGACATTGTGGGTGCCGCAGACACCGCCCTCTACGTCGCCAAGGAAGCAGGACGCAACCGAGTCTGCCTCGCCAGCATAGGCGGCGTTTCCTCTACCGAAAACTTGCTTTTGCCCAACGATGCCGCGCCGTCGCCCGGTGTTTGACACCGCCCGCCCGCTCATCTTACGCTTAATAAGGAATCCGCTCTCTGGTTCTTCCGTCCCATTTCTGCGTCTAATGAGAATGATGTCTCTCCGCTCGCATTTGCGCTTTCACACAGCCCTGCAGCTTTCCCTCGCACTGGAAAGCGCCGAGGAGGCTCTCGTTGGTGGGCAGGCCGTGCTGGAAGGCGTTATGATGCGCTCGCCGCACGCCTGGGGTATTGCGATTCGCAAGCCTGACGGGAAGCTTGCGGTGCATTCCGAGCCGCTCACAAAGCCCAGTGACAAGAGTCCCTGGAAGGGGTGGCCCTTTATTCGCGGAATCGTCACCCTGGGCTCCGCCATGGTGCTTGGCTTTAAGGCCCTGCGTTATTCGGCGGATGTGGCCATGGAAGACGAAAAGACCGCCGGCGGTGAAAAGCTCGAAATGAGTGGCTGGGTTGCGGCCCTCAACATCACACTCTCGCTCGGTTTCTTCATCTTCATGTACAAGTTCTTGCCATACGCGGCTGCGCGCTCACTACGCCACTTGGCCCCGCAGACTGCCAACACCGTGCTCTTCGCTCTGGTTGAAGGCGTCATCCGCCTTATCATTTTCCTCGGGTTCATCTGGCTTACCTCGCGCTGGAGCGACATTCGCCGCGTCTACCAGTACCACGGCGCCGAGCATAAGACCGTGTTCGCCTACGAGAGTCACGCCCCGCTCACCGCCGAGTGCGTGCAACCTTACTCCACCTATCATCCGCGCTGCGGCACCAGCTTTCTGATGACTGTCATGATCATCTCGATCGCTGTTTACGCGCTGGTCCCGGTGCATGGATTCTGGATGGGGTTTGCCTCGCGCATCGTCCTGCTGCCGCTGATTGCTGGCGGCTCCTATGAGATCATTCGCTATGCAGCCAGAAGGCGCTCGTCGCTCTTTGCTCTCATGACTGCTCCCGGACTCTGGCTGCAGCGCATTACCACCCAACCACCTGACGACACCCAGGTAGAGTGCGCCATCGTCGCCTTGAACCATGCGATGGAACTCGAACAACGGCAGGGCGGGGAACTGGTGATCGCATGATTACCGTCGCTGCCAGCCTCTCACGTCTTGCCTCCCAGCGTCACCTTTAGCGGTGCCCGCCAGCCTGCTTGCTCGTCACCCGTTACATCTGAATCCATTTCTCCGGCTGCGGCGTGTTCATTCCGTCTGGCCTGAAAGTTCAGGAACACCATGTTTGATCGCTTAGCACAAATAGAAGCCCGCTGGAAGGAACTGAACGAGGCCCTCGCCTCGCCCGAGATCGTTAACGACTCGGCCAACTACCAGAAAACCGCAAAAGCTCAGGGCGAGCTCGCCCCCATCGTGGAGAAGTATCACGAGTACCAAAAGCTCCAGAGCGGCATCACTGACTCGCGCACCATGCTCGAGGCCGAAACTGATCCCGAGATGCTTACTTATGCCCAAGAGGAGCTGCACTCGCTCGAGCAGCAACTCACTGCGGTCGAGGAAGAACTTAAATTTCTGCTTCTACCCAAGGATCCCAACGACGAAAAGAACATCATTCTTGAGATCCGCGCCGGAACCGGAGGAGATGAAGCTACTCTATTTGCTGCGGAGATCTTCCGCATGTATATGCGGTATGCCGAATCGCGGCATTGGAAGGTGGAAGTCCTCTCCAGCTCGGATTCCTCGGTCGGCGGCCTGAAGGAAGTGATCGCCATCATTGAGGGCAAGCGCGTCTACTCTCAGCTCAAGTATGAGAGCGGGGTGCATCGAGTGCAGCGTGTGCCGGACACAGAGACTCAGGGGCGGGTTCACACTTCGGCGGTTACGGTGGCGGTGTTGCCGGAGGCCGAGGACGTGGACATTAAGATCGAGGCCAAGGACATCCGCATTGATACTTTCTGTTCTTCCGGTCCCGGCGGACAGTCGGTGAACACCACGTATTCAGCGGTGCGCATCACTCACTTGCCCACGAACACGGTGGTGAGCTGCCAGGATGAGAAGTCCCAGATTAAGAACCGTGAGAAGGGGATGCGCGTGTTGCGTTCGCGGCTCTACGAGCTGGAGCAGGCCAAGCAGCAGGAAGCACTGGCCAAGGAGCGACGCTCACAGGTGGGCAGCGGCGACCGCAGCGAGAAGATCCGCACCTACAACTTCCCGCAGAACCGGGTGAGCGATCATCGCATCGGACTGACAGTGCATCAGTTAGACCAGGTGATGGAAGGCAAGTTACAGCCGTTTGTCGATGCGCTCGTCACGCACTTCCAGTCCGAGAAGCTGAAGGGGGATTCGGCCAGCGCGTAAGGCAAGCTGCGCCCGCGACGCACGACGTACAATACACTCGTGCAACTCAGGCAGGCGCTTCACTCGGCTATCGCGCAACTCGAAACCTCAGGGATCGAGGAGCCGCGCATCAGCGCGGAGGTGCTGATCTTCCATGTGCTGGGCTGCGACCGCGCGTATCTGTTTGCACATCCCGAGCGCGAGCTGAGCGAAGCAGAGCAGGCTGAGTATGATCGGCTGGCCTCGCGGCGTGCTTCGGGCGAGCCTTTGCAGTATCTTACGGGGCATCAGGAGTTCTGGAAGGCCGACTTCCTGGTCTCGCCCGCAGTGCTGATTCCAAGGCCCGAGACTGAGCACATCATCGAAGCGGTCCTCGATCTGGTCCGCAAATTCCCATCTGGAAAGCCTCTCAAGCTGATCGACGTTGGCACGGGATCGGGCGCGATTGCCGTTTCGCTGGCGCGCGAGTTGCCGCAGGCCGAGGTTCACGCAGTCGATCTCTCGGAGGCTGCGCTTTGCGTGGCGCGACGCAATGCCGAGCGGCTCCATGCGCGCGTTTGCTTTGCCCGGAGCGACGTTTTGGAGGCGGTTGCACGCGATGGCAGCTTTGACTTTGTGGTCTCAAATCCTCCTTATGTTGGGCTGAACGAAGCGGATAAGGTGCAGGAAGTGGTGAAGGATTACGAGCCTCACATGGCGGTTTTTGCCGGAGACGAAGGGCTCGATGTGATTCGGAGGCTGATTCCGCAGGCTTTTGAGGCGTTGCGTCCGGGCGGCTGGCTGCTGATTGAAATTGGATTTTCGATGGAAAAGGCAGTGATAGAGCTTCTTAAGGGCTGGAAAAACGTTCATTCGGTCGCGGATCTGGCGGGAATTCCGCGGGTGATTGTGGGACAAAAAGCGGCTTAAGAACGCAAGAATTGACTGACCATACCCCCTCCTATATTTCCTGCTAAAAATTTGAAAACAAGATAGTTATATAGGAGTCTCCGAGCGTTTCCAGTACATCTGAAGGCGCAGCGCCTTCGTGCTCCTATTTCCAGAGTAGCAAAATTAGATGGTAATTCCGTCATTTTGAGATTGACTCTATCTGGTGTTGAATCAGATGGTTAGGTGGAATGCTCCAAGAAAAAAGCTTGACAAGGTGCGCAAAGTGGACGGTTTTAGGCAGAAATCGGCTGTTTTGAAGGTGAAAAATGCGTTTTCGAAAGCATTCCGGAGAAGATGAAAAATGGTGTTTTGAGGGATTTGCACTGTGTTTGGTGCAGTATGAGTAACTGGATGGGCAATCGTTGAAAATTGGAGGGTGACTGGGTGAGTAATGGTTGCGCGGAGTTCGAAATAACGCATGACGTTATGAACGCCATGCGTTACTATGGTGCCAATGATTAGGTCCTTCAAGGACGCCGATCTGGAGCGGTTCTGGGAGTCGGGCAAAAGCCGCCGGATTCCGGCGAACTTGCGGGCGGTAGTTGGCCGGAAGCTGGCGTGGTTGAACGCGGCAACGAGCTTCGAGTATCTCCGTTTTCCTCCAGGAAATCACCTTGAAGCGCTGACGGGCGACCGTGAAGGACAGCACAGCATTCGCATCAACGACCAATTCAGACTGTGCTTCGAGTGGGCCGGTACCGACGCCTATGTTGTCGAGATGGTGGACTACCACTGAAGGAGAAGCGAAATGGTCAAGAAAAAGGTTTTTGCTATCCATCCGGGCGAGGTACTGCGTGAGGAATTCATGAAGCCTTTTGGGCTCACTGCGTACCAGCTCGCGAAGGAGCTGCATATCTCAATTCCCCGGGTGAACGATATTGTGCGGGAGCGTCGCGCCGTGACAGCGGACACTGCTCTTCGCCTAGGCCGGTACTTTGGCACGGACGCACAGACGTGGATGAACCTGCAGGCTGATTACGACCTCCGCATAGCCAAGAGCAAAGCGGATATTGGCAGTGTTCGCCCACGGAAGACGGTGGCGGCCTAGAGAGGAGTATTGGCCACCTGACGAAGGTCAACGAACCACGTTCGTCATAAGGAAGGGGATGTGGGAACCCACCGGCGAATTGCTATTGGGCGCCTTTTGAGCGCAGGAGGGCGACGACCTCGGGTTTTCCATTGCTGGTGGCTAGTTGCAGGGCGGTGGTGCCATCGTCGCTTTTGGCGTTGATATTGGCCCCTTTGGCGAGCAGCAGTTTTACGACGTCGGTCAGGCCTCCGCCGGAGGCCGCCATCAGAGCAGTGAAGCCGTGTTTATCGGCGGCCTCGGTGGCGGCGTTGTTGTCGAGGAGCAGTTTGACAAGTTCGGGTGAGCCACTTACGACCGAGAACATGAGCGGAGTGAGACCATCCCCCTCCTGGAGATTGATGTTGGCACCCTTGGCGAGCAGCAGCTTTGCCTCGTCGATCTGGCCGATCATGGCGGCGTAGTGGAGCGCGGTGTCGCCACGATCATCCCTGACATCAGGGTTGGCGCCCTTGGCCAGCAGCAGCTTCACAATCTCAACCTTTCCCATGGCGGAGGCGGCGACCAGTGCAGTGGCGCCCCTGGTGTACTTGGTCTCGATGCTGGTGCCTTGATCGAGCAGCAGTTGCACCTGGGCGATATCGCCCTTCTGGATAGCGACGAATATTGCGGGATCGGGAGTGGCGGGGGCGGCCTGCGCGTTTGCCAGAGAGGCCGAGATAAGAACGATAGAGAGCGCGACTGCTGCGAGGATGTTCTTCATCTCTGCCTCCACGCCAATAGGGAAAGTTGACTAATCCACGTTCGCCAATAAAGAAGGATGACGAGCCACTCTGAGCTGAAGGTACGAGCAGATTCTACACTGGCTTTTCAAAAGCGCACTCGAATTCTGCCCTGCTTGTGGCGGAGGGGTTCGACAAGTTCATTAGGTAAGAGTGTAGGCCGAATGATGGTCCGGAGCATCGGAGGCTGGGCAGGCCTCCTGCTTTAGGGTAGCGTGCAAGTTTCCGGGACTCAGCCTAGCTGGTGCTGCTTTTTGAAGCGCTTTGCAGATCTTTTGTTTGATCTCTGCGCCTTCTTCTCCGCTTTCCTCTCCTGCCGTTCGCTTCTTTTTGCGGACTTTATCGCAGACTTTTGCGCCGCGCTGTGCGCGTCAGCACGGGCGACGGTTGGGATTGAAACCATCAGGCTGAGAAGGATGGCGAGGATGTAAGGCGTGACTTTTTTCACGAGCGCTCCATGGACGAAGGGGCTTGCCGGTAGTTTGGAGCCGGGCCTGCAAGTATTGTGATTGAGCAACTCACCTTTTGGGTTGCATGCAGAGTCGGAATAAGCACTCGACAGACGGATTGGCGACGGGTAAGGGCCAACGGATGGCTGCTGGCGTAGGGCCACGGGGTGGCTCTCCAGCTGCTGGCGCTGGGCTAAAGAGTTGCTAAAGGCGGCGGTTCAAGCAGCAACTCCGGACAACCCTGTCTCTGAAACTTTGCTCCTCTATGTCTGAGCATCTTTGAGGAGAACAGATTGAGCTGGTTATCGGCCTTCCGCAGGGTTGTTCCTCCACAGACGGTTGCGTTGTGGATTCTGCTTACGTTTCTGGCACCTTGGGCGAGGGGACAGAGCGCGGAGGCGGAGACGGCTAGCGATCCGCAAGCAAGCGCGGCACAGACATCTGGCGCGGCTACGGGCGCGGCTTCCACGTCCGAAACCTTGCAGGGTGGATTCTTAAGGCGGTTTTACGGGGCTTACGCTCAAGAGCTGGATGAAAGCGGAGCGAGCGGGCCCGAGCCACCGCGACGGATACCGGAGTCGCCACTAAGTTCACCGCCGTTTCCGAGTGCGGACTGGACTTATGGGGGGGCGTCGGTGATTGGCGAGACGAATACCACGAACTATACGTTGATGCGGGCGATCTATGCTGGGCCGCATGGGGATGCGTGGAAGAAGAGCGGGGTGCAGGTGTATGGGTGGATCGACGGCGGCTACAACCTGAGCACGTCGAAACATTCGAATCTGCCGGAAGGGTACAGCATTGTTCCCAACCGTTTGGAACTCGACCAGCTTGTGACCTACATCGAGCGGGTACCGGACACGGTACAGACCAGCCACTTCGATTGGGGATTCAGGACGGCGAATTTCTTCGGCATCGATTATCACTTTACGACCGCAGAGGGATGGCTGAGCCAGCAACTGCTGAAGCAGCACCGGTTGTATGGGGACGATCCGGTGATGCTCTATGGCGACTTGTATTTTCCGAAGGTGGCGAAGGGGTTGAATGTGAGGTTCGGGCGCTATATCTCACTGCCGGACATTGAAGCGCAACTGGCACCGCAGAACTATATGTATAGCCACTCACTGCTTTACTCGTATGACCCGTTTACGCAGACGGGAGTGATTAACACACTGAAGCTGAATGACCGGTGGCTGATGAATCTGGGAGTTTCGGCAGGGAACGATATTGCTCCGTGGGCAAAGGGGGCAAAGGCTTCGTTGACAGCTTGCGTGAGCTATACATTCAACAATGGCAGGGACAATGTTTATCCTTGCGCGAGCGGAACGAACAGCGGCAAGTACGCTTACAACAATGTGCAGTTCTACGTGAGCACCTGGTACCACAAATTCAACGACCACTGGCACACGGCGACTGAAGGGTATTACGAGTACCAGAGAGACGTGCCGAGTATTTTCGGCAACCTGCCGACGGTGCCGAATGCCAACGGTGCGTATTGTCCGGCAGGGCAGGAGAAATGCCTAGCAGGGGTGTGGTCCGCGGCGAACTACATGCAAAGGGAGTTCTCAACGAAGAACTACATCTCCATTCGCAACGAGTTTCTCGACGATGCCAGGGGGCAGCGGACAGGCTACAAGACCTGGTACACGGAACACACCATTATGTGGGGGCACTGGTTCTCGGACCTGATCACCCTCCGTCCTGAGCTTCGGTTTGAACGCGCCTACAATATGCCTGCCTATGACCTGGGCACGAAGAAGAACCAGTTCACGTTTGCAGTGGATGCGATTATCCGGTACTAGACCGCGAAGTCAGGCGGCCTTTTCGTCGGTCATTCCAAATGGAGCCTCGTCGGCGGAGGGGCCGTACATGCCGGGAACAGCGACGTCCATGAGGCGCAGGTAGACTCCAAGCTGAGCACGATGATGGATGAGGTGGTTGAGTATGATGCTGCGGAGAACCTGAAGGCGAGGCATGGTCATCACGGTCTTGCCGGACCATTTCATGTTCCAGATGGCATTGAGTTGTTCGTCGGTGGCGGCGGCGATGGCATCGTGAGCCTCGCGCGTATAGCGGTCAAACTGCTCAAGGAGTTCCTTGCGGGTGATGGGCTCAAAGGGCGCGTACTGGCCGGGCTCCATCTCCAGGACCTCGGTGCGCATGGTGTGCGAGACCCAGCCGGGAAGGTCGGCAACGTGTCCGGCGAGACGATTGGTCTTCCAGGAGCGGGGGTGGGGCTGAAAATCGAAGCGATCATCGGGAATGCGTTCGAGCATTTTGCGCGTGTTGGCCATCTCCTGATCGAATTCAGGAAGGATCGTGTCGCGAATTGCCATGGGGTGACTCCAGCCCGCAGCTGCAGGCATTGAGTTGAGAGCAAGAATCGGCGGGGGGTGGTTGCCAATTATTTCTGGGGATTCAAGGGCTGTTCATAATTCCACATTCGCCAAAAGAGCGCGGATGGGAGCTGGCCGTCCACATGGCTATCCATCCTGCGTGGCAGAGCTTACAATCTATGGTTGCGCCTCGCGCTGCCCGGTTCGGCTGTATGGCCGTGCAATTCTTCGCGCGGTGGCATTAGGAAGTATTCATGGCACCCATTACAAGCATTGAACACCTTGGCCAGTTCGAGGGGCAGGATGTAACCCTGCGCGGCTGGCTCTACAATCTGCGCGAGAGCGGCAAACTGCTGTTTCCGATCTTTCGCGACGGCACCGGGTTGGTGCAGGGCGTGATGGCGAAGAACGCGGTCGCGCCGGAAATCTTTGAGACGGTGAAGGGACTGACGCAGGAATCGAGCGTCATCATTCACGGCAAGGTGAGGGCCGACAAGCGGGCGCCGGGAGGGTTTGAGCTGGACCTGGCGAATGTGGATGTGGTGCAGAAGGTGAGTGAAGAGACTCCGTATCCGATCTCGCTGAAGGATCACGGGGTTGAGTTCCTGATGGAACACCGGCATCTTTGGCTGCGTTCACCACGGCAAGTGGCGATTCTGCGGATACGCTCAGAGATTGAGCGGGCGATGCACGACTTTTTCTACTCAAGGGACTTTACGCGGACCGATCCACCGATTCTGACTCCGGCGGCGTGCGAAGGGACGAGCACGTTGTTTCCGGTGGACTACTTCGAGGAGCAGGCGTATCTGACGCAGTCGGGGCAGCTCTACATTGAGGCGACAGCGATGGCGCTGGGCAAGGTGTACAGCTTTGGGCCAACGTTCAGGGCAGAAAAGTCGAAGACGCGGCGGCACTTGACCGAGTTCTGGATGATTGAGCCGGAGGTTGCCTACGCGACACTGGACGACATCATGAAGCTGGCGGAAGACTTCATCACGTTCATTGTGAAGCGGGTGCTGGAGACGCGGCGGCATGAGTTGGGCGTGATTGGACGCGATATTGCGCCGCTGGAGAAGATTGAAGCGCCGTTCCCGCGCGTCTCCTACGACGAGGCGGTGAAGATGCTGGACGAGGGCTTTGCCAAGGGCGAGCTGGAGGCGAAGTTTGAGTATGGCAACGATTTTGGCTCGCCGGATGAGACCTATATTTCCTCGAAATTTGACCGTCCTGTGATGATTCACCGGTATCCTTCGGCAGTGAAGGCGTTTTACATGGAGCCGGACCCGGAGGATGCGACGAAGGCTCTGTGTGTGGACGTACTGGCGCCGGAGGGATATGGCGAGGTGATCGGCGGCTCGCAGCGTATGGGATCTTACGAGCGGCTGTTGGAGCGAATTCATCAGCATGAGCTGCCGGAAGAGGCGTTCCAATGGTATCTGGATTTGCGGAAGTTTGGTGGCGTGCCGCACTCGGGATTTGGCATGGGATTGGAACGGGCAGTGGCCTGGATCTGCAAGCTGGATCACGTGAGGGAGACGATTCCGTTCCCGCGGATGCTGAACCGGATGTATCCGTAGGCTTTCCCCACATTCGCCCAAAAGCGGGCGGATGTGGGCCACCCGTCCCTCCGCGGTAAAGACGGGCGGAAGGGTAGGGCACCCGGCAGCAAGAGACGCCGCCTCGGCCGCTGGCGCTAGGCGGAAGCAGAGTAATTAGGCAGAGTGGTTGCAGACAGGGGCAGCAGAGTGTCTCAAGGATCGGATTTCGGTATGGTAAGTATTCCCGCATCATTTCCAGATGTAATCAAGAAGAAGATTCTTGTGATTGGCGTGCCTCTGGATTTAGGACAGCAGAGGCGCGGAGTGGATATGGGGCCTTCGGCGGTTCGGGTAGCCGGGCTGGAGACAAAGCTGAAGGCACTGGGGCATGTGGTGGAGGACGCAGGGAATATCAGCGTGACACTGCCGGAGCAGAAGAATTTTGGCGAGGCGCACGCGAGGTATCTGCGAGAGATTACAGCTACATGCACGAATTTGGCGGATGAGGTTCTGCACGCGCTGGAGGAGGGAAAGACTCCGCTGTCGATCGGCGGAGATCATTCGCTGGCGGCGGGTTCGGTGAGCGGCGTGGCGGAATACTACCGGAGAGAAGGTCAGCACATTGGGCTGATCTGGATTGACGCACACTCGGACATCAATACGCCGGAGACTTCGCCCTCGGGGAATGTTCACGGGATGCCGCTGGGAGCGCTGATGGGACTGACCGGACTGGACCCGCTGGCCAATCTTTACGAGTGGACGCCGAAGGTGAGGCCGGACAACTGCGTGCTGGTGGGCATCCGCGATGTGGACATGGCGGAGAAGGAAAACATAAGGCGCACGGGGATTGAGGTTTTTACGATGCGCGACATCGACGAGCGCGGGATGCGCACGGTGATGGAAGAGGCGCTGCGCATGGCGGGACGGGGAACGGTGGGGTATCACATTTCGCTGGATATGGACTGGGTCGATCCTGAAGATGCTCCGGGGGTGGGCACGCGAGTGCCGGGTGGGGCGACGTATCGCGAGGCGCACCTGGCGATGGAGATTATCGCGGACCACGGGCGGATGACTTCGATGGATATTGTCGAGGTGAATCCGGTGATCGACGAGTACAACCGGACGGCGGAGCTGGCGGTGGAACTGGCAAGCTCGGCGTTTGGGAAGAAGATACTGTAGGGGAGTGATGAGCCATCGATTTCTTCTCCATGCAATGTCCATACGTTCATGGTTGTGGACATCACGAGTGTTGGTTTCCCGATAAACAAACTAATGTCGCTGTCCTAACGATCACGTGATTTCTGGTACAAGAGTTGTTCTCCCGATGGCCCGGTTGCGCGGATCACCGCGCCTTTTCGAATAAGACCTTATAATCATATGGAGTAGCAACAAGGAAGCCCCACTCTTATGACTGTGAAGAAACTCCGTGTAGGCGTTCTGTTTGGCGGGCGCAGCGGCGAACATGAAGTCTCCCTTTTGTCCGCCGCGTCGGTTATGCAGGCAATCGACCGTACCAAGTACGATGTTGTTCCCATTGGCATTACAAAGCAGGGGCAGTGGCTGACCGACCGGCACGCCGAACTGTTGATCAAAGGCGAGTTTGTGAACGGCGGCAAGGGCAAGAACCTGCGAGCAGGCGACCCGGCAGCCACATCGGCAGCCGCGGTGCTGGCCAAGGGTGAAGCCGTGCTGGTGCCGCCAATGCCTTCGGCCAATTCGCTGGTGCCGTTTGAGACGCCGCGCAATCACGAGAGCCCCAAGGGGATCAGCGTGGATGTGATTTTTCCGGTGCTGCACGGTACCTTTGGCGAAGACGGAACGATGCAGGGACTGCTGGAACTGGCCGACATTGCCTATGTTGGCTCGGGCGTACTGGGCTCGGCGGCGGGGATGGACAAGGACGTGATGAAGCGGCTGTTCGGCGACTCGCGGCTGCCGCTGGTGAAGCACGTGACGGTAATGCGCTCGGAGTGGGAGCGGCAGCCGAAGCTGGTTGAGAAGGCGGTGGATTCGGCGCTGAAATACCCGGTGTTTGTGAAGCCCGCGAACCTGGGAAGCTCGGTGGGCATTAGCAAGGCGCACGATGCGAGCGAGTTGGCGCCGGCAATCAACGAAGCGGCGCGCTTTGACCGCAAGATCATCGTGGAGCAGGGAGTGGGCGGCAAGCGCTACAAGGCTCGCGAGATTGAATGCGCCGTGCTGGGCAATGACCAGCCGAGCGCCTCGATCTGCGGCGAAGTGATCCCGGCGAAAGAATTCTACGATTACAACGCAAAGTACATCGACTCCGGCTCCGAGCTGATCATTCCGGCGCGGCTGGACCATACGCAGGTAAGGCAGATTCAGGAGATGGCGATTCGCGCCTTCCAGAGCGTGGAATGCTCGGGACTGGCACGGGTGGATTTCCTGATGGACCCGATCACGGGGCACTTCTACCTCAACGAAGTAAATACCATGCCAGGGTTTACGGCGATCAGCATGTATCCCAAGCTGTGGGCGGCTACGGGGATCGAGTATCCAGCGCTGATCGACAAGCTGATTGAGCTGGCGCTGGAGCGCCATGCGGACAAGAAGCGGAATCAGTACACGAAGGATTAGTCAGGTTTCAAAGTTCAAGGCTGAAGATCAAAGGCAGGGTCAACGGTCCCACATTTGCCGTATGGGCCACCCGAGCGACTACTCCGCCACCACCTGATTCCCACATTCGCCAAAGAAAGGCGGATGTGTGCCACCGGAACGTCTACTTGCGTTTCCTTCCATGACTCTCTAGACTAACTAACCAGTTAGTTAATTATGCATGGACCTGGTTCCACTCCGGCAGCACCACGCGCCCGTAATGCGACGGCCACTCGCATGGCGATTCTGGAACACGCCATTGCTGAGTTTGCGACCGAAGGGGTGGCGGGGGCGCGCACGGCGGCGATTGCCGAGGCCGCCGGGGTCAACAAGGCACTGCTGTATTACTACTTCAAGGACAAAGGGAGTCTGTACTCGGCCGCGCTGCACGCGGTCTTCAGCGGGCTGGTGGAGGACGTGTTGCCCCTGCTGGAAGGGCCACTGACGCCGGGCGAAAAGTTGCTCCGCTTTGCGCGCGTGCATTTCGAGTACCTGATCCATCATCCGAACTATCCCCGGCTCATTCAGCAGGAGCTATCGCGGACGCGGGCCACGGGCGAAGTCTCCAACGATTTTCGCTCCATCAGCACTACACACTTCATTCCGCTGCAGCGCGCCGGGCTGAAGGCGGTGGAGGATGGAATTGCATCGGGAGAATTCCGCAAGGTCGCGGGGCCTGGAACTCTGAGCGCCATCCTCGGCATGAACGTTTTCTATTTTGTTTCCGCGCCGATTATGCGCATGGTGCGCGGAGTCGATCCATTTTCACCGGAGTGCATTCGCGGACACATCGCGATGTCGCTGGATTTTATTGGCGCATCGCTGTTCACGGATCGCAGCTACGGAATCAAGCTGGCCAAGAAGATTGCCGCTGCCCGTTTGGCTCTGCCGCGCGGGCAGCAGGGAAACCAATCATGAACGCTAAGTACCGTGTCTTTGCAATGCTGGGGGTTGTCTTTCTACTCTCGCTCGGCTTTTATTTGTTCTCCACGCGCGGCACCTCGGATGTGGTTCTGATCGGCACGGTCGATGCGAACCAGGTGATTGTCAGCAGCCAGGTTGCGGGACGGATTACACATCTGCTGGTTGACGAGGGGCAAAAGGTGAAGCAGGGAGAGCTGATTGCGCAGATCGACGACTCGGATCTTATCGCTCAGCGCGATGCGGCTCGCGCCACGCTGGAGGGATTGCAGTCGCAGGTGCGCCAGAGCAGCGAGAGCTATGCGAGCACGCATGGCGAGACGGATGCTCAGGTGAAGAATGCCTCTGCCGCGCTGGCGGCCGCGCAGGCCTCGCTGGAGGAAAGCGAAGCTAATGAAAAGCAGCAGGCGCTGGACACTCACCGTACGGTTGCGTTGGCAGACCAGGGGATAGCCAGCCAGCAGGACCGCGACCGTGCGGTGCAGGCGCTAGCCGCCGCCCAGGCGCGGGTCCGCGCCAACCGCGAGCAGGTGAGCGCCGCCCGAGCCACGCTGGTGACGATGGAAGCGCGCATTAACCAGGCAGCGGCGGCGCATAGCAATATAGCCGCCACGCAGGGCCAGATGGATTCGGCAAGGGCGAAGCTTGCCGACGCCGGAGTGCTTTTGGGATACACCCACATCTACTCGCCAGTGACGGGAGTTGTGAGCGTGCGTGCCGCCCGCGAAGGCGAGGTGGTGAACGTGGGAACACCGATTGTTACCGTCGTGGATTTGACGCAGACTTGGGTTTACGCCGACATTCCAGAGACCCAGGCGCAGGCGGTAAAGCTGGGCGACACGCTCGAGGTGCGGATGCCGGGAGGGGAACGGGTTCCGGGCAAGACGATTGCCAAGGCCGCTGAAAGCGATTTTGCCACGCAGCGCGATTACAGCCGCTCGAAGCGCGACATCCGCACGGTGCGGCTGAAACTGATCATCGACAATCCGCGCGAGACCTACGTGCCGGGGATGACCGCCGAGGTTCTGCTTCCGCAGCGCCTTGTGGCGGGCAAGTAACGGAGACGGTGATGAGCATTCTGAGCCGCAGCAAGGGACCGCACGCCGGACATGAAGGCCAGGCCATTTCGGTGGAGAACATCGTCAAGAAATTTGGTGACTTCACGGCGGTGAAGGGCGTCACCTTCGATGTGAAGGATGGCGAGATTTTCGGATTGCTGGGCCCCAACGGAGCAGGGAAAAGTACGCTGATCCGGATGATGACAACGCTGATTCCGATCACCAGCGGCAAGGCTTTCATCGCGGGATATGACGTGAGCGAAAACGCCGACGCGGCCCGCCGCACGATGGGCGTGATTCCGCAGGCGATGACCAGCGACATCGATCTGACGATTGCGGAGAATATGAGCATCTACGCGAAGCTCTACGGGGTTCCGAGGGCCGAGCGCGAGCGCAACATCAACGAGTTGCTGGAAGCCGTGGATTTGACGAAGTGGCGCGATGCACAGGTGAAGACACTCTCCGGCGGAATGCGGCGGCGCGCGGAGATTGCGCGCGGGCTGGTACACAATCCACGCATTTTCTTTCTCGATGAGCCTACGACCGGACTGGACCCAGTGTCGCGCGTTGCGGTGTGGGAGATGTTGAACACACTCAAGAGCCGCCGCCAACTCACCATCCTGATTACCACGCATTACATGGACGAAGCCGACCGGCTGTGCGACCGCATTGCAATTGTTGATCATGGCAATCTCGTAGCGCTGGATTCTCCGATGGTTCTGAAGTCGAGCGTGCCGGGCAATAACGTGGTGGAGAGCCAGTTTGTGAATCCACCCGTGGGGTGGGCTGAGCAGTTGAAGGCACTGCCCGGAGTGGAGGGCGTGCAGGACGAGGGCGGCAACATGTTCCGCGTATTGACTTCGACCGGTTCGCAGACGACGACGGCACTGGTGGAACTGGCAGTGCGGGCAGGGATCGAGATCAAGACGCTGACGGTACAGAACACCTCGCTCGACGATGTATTCGTTCACTACACCGGCCGTCAGCTACGCGACGAGCAGGTAAAAGCCTACGGCTATGTAATGCCGCCGCGTCCAGGAATGCAGTCATGACCCGAATGTTTGCCATCATCGAGCGCGAGATGCGCAAGTTCTTCCGCTCGCCTACGCTCATGGTTACGGCCATGATCTTTCCGCTGGTGCAGCTGATCATTCTAGGGAACGCCTTCGGCGGCAAGATTCGCGATGCCCAGGTAGCAATTGTCGATGAAGATCATGGGCCGCAGGCGGTGCGGATTTTCGAAGCCTTCCACGCGGTACAGGCCAACATTCGGACCTTTGTCGCCGTCCCCTACAGCGACGAGGTGCACGCCCGCGAAGACGTTCGCCAAGGGCGACTGCAGGGTGCGCTGATCATTCCGCCGCAGTTCTCGCGCCGCTTCTATGAGGGAGAAAATCCGCAACTTGGTTTTGTTGTCGATAACAGCGACCAGTTCATGTCCTCCTCGCTGGAGGACGAGATGCAATCGCTGGTGATGGCGCTGAATCAACCCGACGCCAGCGCTCAGCGCATTACCACCAGCGTTGCCATGGAGACCGTCGAGCTCTACCCCTACATTGAATACATGAAGTACCTGCTTCCGGGCGCCATCACGCTGGCCATGTTTGTCTCGGTGATGATCGGCGGCGGCATGTTATACATCGACGACAAGGCCCGCGGTGTGCACGAGGGCTACCTGGTAACGCCGATCACTCGCCTAGAGATGGTGCTGGGCCTGAACCTGGCGGGTGCTATCAAGGCCATCCTGGCGGGCTGCGCGCTCACCGTTCTGGGATCGCTGATTGCAGGACTGGGCTCGTCGTTTCAACCCACCCGCATCCTGCAATGGTTTCTGCTGATTTGCGCCACGTCGTTTGCGTTCAACGGCATGATGTTTCTGCTGATGGTACGGGTGGAAGACCCGCTGGTCCCGCGCGCGATGTTCGGCATCCTCAACACGCTGCTGTATTTTCCGAGCGGGGCGATTTATCCGGTACAGGCGTTTCCAAAATGGCTGCGGGCGATCTCCTATGTGGACCCATTCAGCTATGCGGTGCACGGATTGAAGGCGACGCTGCTGAAAGAGGCATCGTGGGGGGCGTTCTCGCAGGACCTGCTGTATCTTTCGGTCTTCGGCATTGTCAGCCTGAGCCTCTCGGTGCTGCTGTTCAAACGCACGATGTGAGGGCGGATAGCGAGGCCGACGGCTCGGTAGAGGCTGGAGTAGCGGAGCACCCGCGATCCCCCAAGGTTTGTTCCCCACATTCGCCAAAGGAAGGCGGATGTGGGCCACCAAGTCAATGCCTGCGTGCTGCCTGCGTCAGTTGCTCCCAGATGTGAGCCACCTGGAGTTTGAGCTGGTCTTTGCTGCCGCTGTTGTCGATCACGAAGTTGGCGAGTTTTACCTTTTCCTCTTCCGGCATTTGCGCCGCCATGCGCCGCAACACCTCGTTGCGTGAATCTTCGACGCTCATTCCCGAGCGCTCGGCAAAGCGCGCGACTTTCTGCTCCATGGTGCAGGTGACGACGATCAGGCGGTCGTAGCGCGGCAGGCCTCCGGCCTCAATCAGGAGCGCGGCTTCGCAAATGGCAACGGCCTGGGGATTGTCATTGCCCACGTTGTGCATCCAGTTGTCCTCAAAGGTTTGTACCGCCGGATGCACAATGGCATTCAACTCCGCGATGCGGTCACGGAAGGCCACGGCCGCGAGTTTGGGGCGAGCGATGGTTCCATCCTCTGCCACGATCCTGGCGCCGAAGGCCGCGACGATGCGGTCATATACCGGCTCACCGGGAGCCATTAACTGGTGCGCCACCAGATCAGCGCGCAGGGTGTGGGCACCAAGCGCGGCAAACATGGCAAGTACAGTCGATTTTCCGCAGGCAATTCCACCGGTGAGGCCAACTTTCAGCATGGCAAACAGTGTCAGCCTTTATGCGCCGGAGTGCAAGATGAGCTGTCCAGCGCAGGATGGCGACAGGTTCGGGAGTTGGTTTCGCCCTAGGTAATTGTTTGTATTCTTCCAGGTGCAACCTAACCAGAGCAGTTGATCTCTATGGTGGTGGAAGGACGCCGCGCAGCCAAGAGTGCCTGGATGCGTTGCAGGGCCGAGCCATGGTGAAGAAGCCGGTACCAATGTGGACCATCGCTTTCTTGTTATTCGCTGCATGCGAGGCTCCGTGCCAGAAACGTTCTTCGGTTGACTGTCCACAGCCACCACAAGGCAAGGTTTCAAATACGGCTGAAACGCGATGCCAGCAGATGAGCGTTTGGAAATCACTTCCCGATGCTCCGTCGCCGGTACAGGCCCCGACACAAGCGGAGAGGTTTGAGGTCTTCGTCCATGAAGCAGACTCGCCTTTGGCACTTGGCGAGATGGAACTGGGATATTCAGCCGGGGGATTGCAGCCCAGGCTCACTGCATCCGATCACGCGGCGGGTACGGGAAAGGCGTTTGGCGGTTTTTGGGGTAGGTACTTGTATGGGATGCCGCGTAATCCATCACTCTATCAGGCGCCACTTTATGGGGGTCCGACGAGTGACAGTTTTATGGGCCGAGCGATGTATGCGGCTTCGCGCATTCTGGTGACGCATGACGACTCTGGAACAGGGAGGTTGAACACTGCGTACTTTTTGGGGGTGCTGACGTCGGCCGCGCTCCATGCTTCCAGCCGTCCCTATGGGGCGCGATCTGCTGCGGCGACATTCAACAACTTTGGTTCAACCATTGGAGGCGACGCGGGAGCCAATGTCTTCCACGCGTTTGAGCCTGACCTTGGGCACATGGTGAGGAGATTCGCCCCGAAGTTCGTGTCCAGGATCGAAAGGCGCATTGCGGCAAGGCCAATTACCCCACCTTAAACTCACAGCGACCGACCGAAAAACAGGCTTTTCGGATACCATGTCACGATGGCAAAATTCACGGTCTCCTATCTTGAAGATTCTTTGTCGCTGCTGCGCCATCACAAGAAATTGGCGGAAGCGGCGATGGTACAGGTGACGGACGAGCAACTCTACGTGGTGCTCGACCCGGAGATGAACTGCATTGCGCAGATCGTTAAGCATCTGGCAGGGAACATGCGGTCGCGTATGACGGACTTCCTGACCAGCGACGGGGAGAAGGCTGACCGGAAACGCGACAGCGAGTTTGTGGAACCGCCGTCTGGCAGAGATGAGTTGATGAAGCTTTGGGAGGCTGGCTGGAACTGTATGTTCTCTGCGCTGGAACCGCTCTCGCCAGAGGACATGACGCGCACGATCTTCATCCGGGGCGAGGCGCACTCGGTGATGCAAGCGATCAACCGAATGCTGGTTCATTGCGCGTATCACTGCGGACAGATCGTGTTTCTGGCCAAACACCTTCAGCACTCCTGCTGGAAGTCTCCGACTATACCGCGCGGCCAATCCGAGACGTACAACCAGAAGGTGAAGGCGGGAGAGAGCCGCCAGCGATAATCAACCGAAGACCGGTGTGAGCGGCTGCGCACCGCTTAGCACGGCACGAATATTATCAAGCGCCAAGCACAGCATGGCTTCCCTGGTTTCCCGGGTAGCACTGCCAAGATGCGGCGTGAGAACAACGTTAGAGAGGGCGAAAAACTCTGGATTGATGTTGGGTTCGTCGTGAAAGACGTCGAGGCCGGCACCCTTGATTTTCCGTTGCTTCAGGGCATGGATCAGCGCCAGTTCATCGACCACCGAACCCCTGGCCATGTTGATGAGAAAACCTTCCGGGCCCAGTGCTTCGAGAAGGGAAGCGTTGATGAGATTCTTGGTTGCCGCGCCTCCGGGAACGCAGACGAGGAGTATGTCAGAGGCGGAAGCCATCTCGTAGCGATCCGCAAAATAACGATACGGAAGATGGGGCCGACAGGTCCCGGCATAGAGCAGATCAACTCCAAAGGGAGCAAGGCGAGCGGCGATACCCTGTCCTATTCTGCCCATGCCAATGATGCCGACGGATTTCCCAGAGAGACTGGTTGTGAGCGGGAAAATTTGCGTTCGCCACTTGCCGTCACGAACGAAACGGTCTGCGACGGGGATCTCCCTGAGCAGCGAGAGGAGAATGCCAATGGCGAGTTCGCACACCGCCGCAGTCAGCACGCCGGGAGTGTTGGTAACTACGATGCCCCGATCATTGGCAAACTTCACCGGAATGCGATCAAATCCCACGCCCGACGTGGAGATTACCTTCAGGTTCGGCAAACTCGCGATTAACTCCTCGGGTATAGGGGAGTCGCTCCGAGTAATGATGCCTTCCATCTGCGACCGCAGGCCAGGATCGGATGCGACGGATTCAGCAGCGTGACAGCGAAACTCCTTGTCGATCCTGGCCTGCAGCTCCTGGGGAAAACGTCCAACTTGCAAAAGATTATGCATTCACGTGCTCGTATGGCCAGAAACGAACTTACGTTGTCTTCTGTGCCAGCTTCGCTTCCTCCTGGTATTTGTATCCTGCGGTGATTTTAGGCATGAGCATGGTTATGCAGCCGCCGATCACAAGGATGACAGACAGACTGTAGATACCATAGTTCATGTTTCCAGTTTTTGTGGAAAACCATCCCACCAGCACGGGGCCAAGGAATCCTCCGAGATTGCCAATGCCATTGACGATTCCCCTTGCGCCTCCGGCTACTCCAGGGGGGAAGACGAGGTTGGGCATGGACCAGCAGGGGCTTTGCATGGCTTTGGAGAGCAGTCCGGTTGCGCAGATGAGCACATAGGAAACCCAGATGTGTTTGGGGAAGAGGGTAGCGAACCAGAACACGATGCCGAAGCCCCAAAGAGCATTGGCGCACCAGATCCGGCGGTTGCCTTTGCGGTCTGACAGCGCGCCGAACCAATAGACGCCAAC
>CAZLJQ010000003.1:0-150704 GCA_964559875.1 uncultured Acidobacteriaceae bacterium | reverse complement strand
GCAACCCAGACATGAAGACGCCGGTCGCCATCCCGCGCTGCGACTTGTCGAAGCGCTCGGTGATGATCTTCGTGGCTGCCGGGAAGTTTGCCGATTCACCCACGCCGATTAATATGCGGCTTACAAGAAGGGTTCCCAGGCCTTTCGCCAGTCCAGTAGCTGCCGAGGCGAAGGACCACAAGATTGCACCCAGACCATAGACCTTCTTCTCCCCAAAGCGATCGCATAGCCGCCCCGCAGGCAAATTGCCAAGCAGGTATGCCCAACCGAACGCAGACATTACCATACCCATGGTTGTCAGGCTGAGGTTCAGATCTTTAGCAATGAAGCTATTGGCAAGCGCCAGGCTGGACCGGTCGAGCGCGTTGATTGCGTTTCCGCTAAAGATCAGGAAGAGTATCCAGTACTTCGACGACGACTGGCGAGTTCCCATTAGGCATCCTTTACCCAAAGAAATCGATCATCGATGAACGGGTAGCGCTGGCTCGAACGCCGAGTGGGCCAGAATATTACTTCTTGAAGTTGACGAATGATTCTGCTCTAGCCCTGTTAACTAGTCAAACTATTTCGTCCCGTCTCGCTGGAGGCAGACAGAGTTCGACGACCATTCCTGCGTCGGCCAAACAGTCGGCAGCAAAACCATCGATCTTCACGTTCGAGGGAATAGCAAGGGTCTTTCACTCCATGGAGGAAGCCACAAACGCAATTGTGTATAACCGGATAACGCCAGCAGGTGGTTGCGTGTGAACTGCGGAGTTCTCGCGATCTCATGCGCACGCTGTCGTGTCGCCTCGTGGATGTGAACAGCAACGATTCGGTACAGGCCCTTCGTGCAATCTGCCTTCACCGGGCAGTCTCGACAACGCGGTGTCGCGATGACTCTCAGTCGGGATCACTCAACATCTGGCCCGCAAGGCACGCAATTGGTACTCTCCGCTCGCAAATGTAACTCCCTTCTAAAATGCTCCGACATCCTTCAACACCGCCATCGCTGCATTCCGCCCATTGATGCCAATGACGCTGCCTCCCGGGTGCGTGCACGCCCCGCAAAGGTACACTCCCGGCATCGGAGTCCTCGCCGAAAGCCGCTTCGACCACATATACGGAGGAAGGCATTCCCCCTGAAAGATATGTCCTCCCGTCAGTCCAACCTTCTGCTCGATATCCGGTGGTCCCAGTACCTGCGCATCGATCACTGCTGTGTCGAGGTTCGAACAGAAGCGTCCCAGCGATCGCAGCGCCAGCCGCCTCACTTCCTCCCGGCGCTCATCCCATGTGCCATTGGCGAACGTGTATGGGACGTACTGTGCAAACACGCTCATCGTATGTAATCCAACCGGAGCCACCGTCGAGTCGTGCGCACTTTGAAAATAAAGCTCGCACCACAGATTCTCAGGCAATTCACCACGCCGCGCCTGCGCAAAACCCGCTTTCCACTCTTCCTTCGTCAGCGGGGCATTGATCTGCCCGTAATGATGAGGCGCGTCCGTTCCCGGCCTCGCCGTGAAGTTCGGCAACTCGCGCAGCAGTATGTTCAGTTTCACCGTGCATCCCTCGATAGGAATGCTTTCTACGCGCTCACGCCAGGTTGCATCCGCGTTCGCGCCGAGCAACTTCAGCGTCTGCCTCGGATCGGCATTCGACACCACAACCGGAGCGGCAATTCGCTCACCGCCTTCCAGCACCACGCCTTCTCCCGGAATAATCTGCGCCACCGGTACACCGGCGGCAATCACCGCTCCGGCTTCCCGCGCAGCGTCGCAAAAGTAGAACGAGACCATCCCCATGCCGCCGCGCACGTAGCCCCACATTCCAGGCATTCCGCCCAACCGCCCGGACGCGTGATGGAAGCGAATCGAGGCCGTCCCGGCATCGAAGGGACTGGCATTCGTTCCAATCACGCCCTGACCCAAATAAGCCGACTGCAATCGTTCATCCCGCAAATATCGCTCGACAAACTCCGCCATGGACCAGTCGAACAGAAGGTGTTTCGCCTCTTCATCCGATCCCAACCGCTCTTCGATCTGCTCCTGCGTCGGAGGCTCGCCAATCCACGCATCACCGTCACCCGCCGGGCGCAGCTTATCCCGCAGTCTGCGGATCACATTGTTCATCGCATGCCACCCGCCCACGTCGCCCGGTGCGAATCTCCGCACCTCTGCTTCGCAAGCGCTATCGTCATCCCAAAGCTGAATGCTCGAGCCATCCAGAAAAGGCACAAACAAACCGTTCACTGCCGGAGTCCATTGGAAGCCCCTCTCGCGCAGCTTTAATTCGGAAATCACCAGTGGATGCAAGAGCCCTGCAAGATAAGCACAGGGAGACATGAACACACCAGGAAAAGGTTCTTCAATTGTGCAGGCCCCGCCAACCCGCTCCCGGCTCTCCAACACCAGCACCCGTTTTCCGGCGCGGGCCAGATATGCGGCACACACCAGTCCGTTGTGCCCCGCACCTGCAACGATCACGTCCCAGGAGCGGGCGGCCAATTCGTGAACCGGCGCAGGAACTCCAATTTTTCCGAGAACAGCGGCGGTAGGTGAACTCAACAATCGCCTCCGGGCAAGCCTATCTTTCCGAAGTGATTCAACTAAGGTACCGAAGGCTCCACAATTGCCGTCGAGTCCTCTTGAGGTATTCCGTTTTTTCGCCGGTTGCAATAAAACAAACCTGCGGCCATCAATTGACACACCAAGACAAATCCGCCGACCTTTTCGGTGAACGCCAGCGGTTTGGGCACATTAATGATTGGGAACAACGACAGCACCAGGTACATTGCGGTCATCAGAAAGCCAGTAGCGGCGGCGCCCTTCAGCCAAAGCGCCGGTTTCACTATCTTCCTTTGCCGCCCCGCAAGCGGCAGGGCGAACATGGCCAGATATGCGAGCGCATAGAATATGCCGGATGCGTTCTGCAACAACTGAAACGCTTCCTGCTGTCCGGCGCCAGCTACGCCTGCCATGGCCATCGCGGAGGCTACAACTCCCACGAACAGAATCGCGTTTGTGGGTGTCCTCCGCCGCGGATGCATCCTGCCAAACCACGCCGGAAGCAGGTGGTCCAGGCCAGCGACTAGTGGCAATCGGGTGCTTAAAGCGAAGGTTAGCGCATTCTGTGCGATGTACGAGAACAGCAGTGCGGCAATCACCAGGGGAATCAGCGCCGCTCCGGGATCACCCGCGCGGGTGCCCAGCGTCAGCGCCTGTGAAATCGGGCTGACCAGGTCGATCTTGCCCTTGGGAACCAGGGCCACCACCGCACTTGTTCCCAGCACGAACATCGCGGCAATGATCGGTGTTGCGATGATCACCGACCGCGCGATGCTCTTAGCGGCATTGCGACACTCGCCCGCAAGGATGGCCATGGAATCAAAGCCACTCATGGCGCCAAAGCTCATCTTACCCAGCAGGTTCAAACTGAGTAGCGAGATCGCGGGCATAGCGAGCGTGAACGGCGGATATTGCGTGGTACGGCCTATCAGGTGGTTGCGAAACGGCAGCGCGATCAGAGCCAGAAAAACGATCACCATAATCGCTCCACCCAGATCCTGAACCCACTTACCCAGGCTCAGCCCGATAGACACGACCAGGATCAAACTTCCCATCAGAGCCAGCGTGACGCAACCGATTACCCATTTACTCTCGACCATCCAAGCTGCTTGCGGCCCCAACATATAGGAGAACATGGTGGTCGCCTGGATCCCCGCGAACGAAAGAATGGCAATACAATTCAGCCACAAGTTCCACGCCACCAGGAAACCGGCAAACTGGTTGAAGCCCAGCCGGGCCCATTCGTAAAGCCCTCCTTCCAGGGTATGCACCCGATTCAGATAGATCACCACTGCGGCAGAAGGCAGATAGAACAGAACGATTCCCATCAGCCAGAACACAACGTGCGAAGGCCCAAGTCCTGCGGCGGCGCCGACCCAATACAGGCCGACGATGCTCAGAATCTGACTCATCACCAGGTTGCGAAGCCCCAGCTCTTTGCGGAACTCGCTCTGCACGTTTTGAGTATCTTGTTCGAGGGTCAACAGGAATCTCTCTCGCCTCGCAGAAGGCGTTCTTGCTTCAAAGAATCAATCGGAAGCCGTAGCGCACGGTCGACTCTGCGAACGCTCCGAGGCCGATAAAGGACGAAAGGGATTGGTAGAGCGCGTCACATAGGCCTGTGATGCACCTAAAACGTCAAGTTTTGTCCCATCTGGGATGGAAACTTAGCCTCGGAAGGATAGTTCTCGATGCAGCCGGTCCCAGAACACGCCTAGGACTTCATGCGCGATACCGGAAGACAACCGGAATGCGCGCCTTCTCATTCCCGTGCCTGCCGCAAACCGTATTTCCACGCCAGCAGCGCGCCGCGGAGAGGTATTAAAGAAAGAACGACTTCTCAGGGACCAGAATTCAGGAATGGCACTTGGCGTGCCAGTTACCCGTCTAATCCTTCGTAAACCCGCGTAACCATTGCCACTGTAGTTACCTCGCGTTCTTCAACGATTCACCACTCTGCTAATCATTTCCTTGATAATCGATCTACTGAAATGTGGCCGAGAAAATGCCCCAATTCGCATTCGGGGCTGTATTTATCAGGGTTTGCGCGCCTTCTCATCCCCGTGCCAACCTCAAGCCGTATTTCCACACCAGCCACGCGCCGCGCACCGGGTAATAGAGGAAGAACAGCTTCTCCGGTAAGGGTAGCAACTCCAGTTCCACATCAGTAGGAGCTTTGAGTAGTGCTGCGTAATGCCGCACCTTCTTCCAACTCCCCTCTGCCAATCGGGCGTTGAACGTGGTGAGTTCCACTATTCCCGGTTCCGCTGGCTGGATACGATTCAACCGCTGGGCTACCTGCTGCGCTGCCTGCCGCACAGCGTGCACCCCACGAGCGCGTTCCAGAATCGCTTCAGGAACCGATGCCTTCAGGAGTTCGCTCGACAGCAGCAACCCCAACAGTACGGGCCTCTCGCAGCCGGCCTCGGCAGCCAGTTCCATAGCACGTGCCCAATCCAGTTGCGAGCGAATGAGCCGCGCAACATCTCCCAGCCACTGGAGGCGCGACCACATGTGTTTGGCGCCGTGCATACACAGGAACAGCATCAGGCTTTCCGGCGAAAGGCTAGGGACTTCCCTTCCCGCAATTCGCGAGTGCTTCAGCGAACTCCACAGGATCTGTACATCGAAGCGGAATGGATAATCCGCGGGACTGGTCTCCCACTGAATATCTACCGGCGCCATCTGCGCGTGACTGAGAAGCAACTCAACCCGAAGACCCAGCAAAGCGTGTAAAGATATCCGGGCCAGGTGGGGGCCGAGACAATATCCTTCTCGCGTAAGAAGCTGCAGGACGGCCGGAACATCCTGCTTTCGGACAAGAATATCCAGATCTGAAAACGGCCGTAGCGTTGGATCCGGATAAAGAGATTCGGCTAGGGCAGGCCCCTTTAAGGGCACTACGGCGATGCCCCCGGCTTCGAAAGCCTCAAGCAATGCGAGCAGATTTGCGGTAAAAAACAAGCTACGCTTGGCAGATTCGCGGTAGCAGTTGCGAAGGCGCCGCGCAACGTTCTCCGGGACCAACGCTGAACGGTCACGATCCACTGTGCTGCATAAGATTGGCGTAAGGCCGTGGAACTCCGCAGCATCGGCCAAGGCGTCCCAGTCCAGGTTCCTTTGGACTCGCTCACCTATGCTGCCAGCATCCGCCGCGTCTCCGCCTGCGCAATAAAAAAGCAATTCCAGCTCTGGAGATCGAGTACCGGCGCGCCGTTCCGCGTACGTCAGTTCATCGGCCATGGCACCTCTGCCATTAAACTAGCTAGCGTACACGCCATTCTAACGCCTTGATATCGTTCACATTCGTTGTCGGCGCGGGTTTTGGAATTGGCGTCGCGGCTCAAGCCGACGGAAACCAAGGTCAGGGTTGCATTCATTCCTGGCCTCGTGGCGAATTGGGTTCCCAAATCGGAACCCATTCGTCGCCCCCAAACAAGACTCTTGATCCAGAGCACAATAGCGGTATATAAGTTAAGGTCGCGGAGGATTTCATGCGCAACTTATTTCAGTGGACATGCTGGTGCCTTCTTGTCGTGTTCCCGGCGTCGCTAGTCGCGGCTGACGTTGAAAATGTTGCGATGCTATCCGGTACCGGCATTGTGCAAGTCAATGGAGCCACTTCGCCGCGCACCTCAACGGTTTTTGCCGGCGACAAAGTGGCAACTGCCAAGGACTCTACGGTCACGCTGACCAGTAGAGGCCGAACCATTCTCCTACCCGAGAACTCCTCCGTCACCTACGGCGGAAAGCGAGTGAAGCTCGAATACGGTCGAGCATTGATCAACGCGCAACGGGGTACTGAAGCGCAGTTGGGCAACCTCATCATCTCCCCTGCACAAGCGGATGCAAAGCTCGAGATGCAGACTTCAGGAAGCAATATGGTGTTGATGGCCAAGGCAGGCTCTCTGAATGTCACTAACGGTAGCGAGAGCTTGGTCCTCGAGAGCGGGCAGACACTGATGGCGGCCGAACCTCAGGACCAAGGTGGCGCCCCCAGAGGCACCTCACCAACTCCCACCTATAGAAATCGCATTTGTGGCTTTCGTTCCGGAGACTCCGGAAAGCGCATCCCCTGTGGTTGGTGGATAGTTATGGGCGCAGCTGGTGCAACATTTGTCGGACTCGCGGCAACGGGCGAATTCTCCTCCGGTAGCAGCACCCCTGCGACTGCTTTGTCGCCAGCCACGCCGTAGACTTGAGTTCGACAGAAGAACCTGACGAGTGTACCGCAGTTGGGTTCTCCTGCAATTTCTGGCCAAACGTGGGTACGAGATCGCACCGCTTTCTTCAAAATTACTGCGTTGAATTTACATCCGAATGGACCGAAGTCGAAGCAACCCATTAATGACGCAGAAGCGAAACTACAAGGGCCAAGATCGAAGCGATCAAGGCAAATGCCGCAATCATAGCGGTGGCTCTGCTGTTGACGTTAAGATATCTCCCGGTGGAGACTTCGGGAATTGAAATGGCTGGAGCGGCCGTCTGGAACTGCTCTACTGCTACGAAGACCGCAAAAGCGATCTCGTCGGTGTGACTCAAACTGAGTGCGCCTTGAACTGGCTGTCCACTCAACAACAGTCCCGGTTTGCCCTGGTTATCATGGACAACTTCGATCCTCTGCCAGTCGAGCTGTGCCAGTGTTGCATTGGACTTGCGGAACGCCTCTTTAGCGCACCACATCGCCGCGAAGCTCGCCTGTGGAGAGGCCTGCAGTAGCGCATACGCGATTTCCTGCGGCGTGAACGTATTCTTGTAGAAATCATCGTCCCAGTAATCAGACACGCCTTGCATCGCTGCTATAGATTCCACATCCACGCCAATGCTGATGTTATTCGAAGTGCCATGCCCCCTAGTCGACGGAATTGGAGGATTGGACGCAAGTGGAGCAGTGATGACGTCGGAAGATGGACCAACGCTCAACAAGCTGCAGAGATCTCCGAACGTCCTTACCCCATAGACCGTCGGTTCGGAAATGCCGAACTTGGATCGCAAGGCTGCGTCCAGTTTTGCTAATCCCAGCGAGTTGCCAAGAACAGCCTTAAGCTGGCTATCCGCATTAAGTTGCGCGGGATCTATCCGCGCGATTCTAGAAACAATTTCACGCAAGCCGTCTTCTGTCATGTCTCAATAGCCCGCTGCACACAGCGTGCAGAGATAACCTTCCGGAAACGCGGATCGCAACAGAAATCTGTTCAGGACCGCCAGCTGACTCGCAGTGCGGCCGCATTCTGCACAGGCGAGTTCCGGCTTGCCCCCGGACGCGCCTTCATAACTTAGGAGACGGCCTTTCAGGTCGTTCAAAAACAGTGCTGCGGTACGGCCATCGCACAACTGATGGTCAAACGCCAAGGTCAGAGTATAGGAGCCATACTCACTGCCTGGCAGAAACTGTTCGCCGCCGATGCCCAGAATTCCTCCCTGGTACTCGCTAATCAGCGGATAGAAGCTCGAAACACCCACGCTGGAAACATCGCTGATTGTGAAGGTTGCATTGGCGATTTGAGTAGGCGTCAATCGGTCTTCTACATACGCCAAGGTGAGGTCCCGGAGTTCAGTCGATACTTGCTGCAACGACAGCGTATCGCAGTTTTGGAAGACAGCTACCTTCAGTCCGCGCCCATCGTCCATCGCAAAACCAAGATTCACCTGAACGTATTGCAGCATTACGCCGTCGTGGTAGGTTGCGTTGAGCATAGGATACTTTCGCAACAGTCGGCTGACTTCATAGACAACGATTGACGAGGTATTCCCGCCAGCCGTCCCTGCATCTAGCGCGCGGCGCAACCCCTGAGTTGCGCATGTCACGGATACCGCACTCTGAACTGCATTTCCGACACCGGCAGCCAGCGAACGGCCCTCGCGTCGCTTCATCTTGGAGAGAACAATTTCCTTGTACGGCTGCACGATCTTCGTTCCTGCCTCTAGTCGCTCTATGGACTTAGCAGGCACTGCCAACGGGTTGAGAAAATCGAGAACATCCTGCTGACGCACGAGCGACTTATCTGCGAAGTCCGAGGCTGTCAGTCCATGTGCCTCCATCATCTCTGCCGCAGCTGCGGAGAATTGCTGGCGATATGCAGTCGAGATCGGGAACTCAGGACAGGGCGCGATCGGCGCGTGTTTCTCAACAATAGCGGATGTGGATGAAGCTACAGAAATAGTATCGAACCGGGGTGGGGACGTTGGGGCTACCGGCGAAATATGGCCTAGCGGTGCAGATACCGGCACATCGGCGCCTTCAGGGAAACCCCAGACGAGAAATCCTTCTTGAGGCGAGAACACCTCTAGATTTGCCTTGCTAGTTTCGATCTCGGCCAGCAACACATTGTTTTCAACTCTGTCGCCGTGCTTAGCGAACCAGCGGACTAGGACGACTGTTTCATCATTTACATTGTCCCGGTCAAAAACTATGGGAGTGGCTGAGCTCATTGCACCAGCTCCAGAACTTCCGCGACGATGCGGTCTATGTTGGGCAGAACTGATAGCTCAAGCGGCTTTGCCGAAGGGATGTGTTGCGGATGAGAGTAAACCCTGCGCATCGTGAGCTTGCAATCCATTTCATAGAACGATGCCATCAGTTCCGCCGTATAGCCGCAAAATCCGTGTCCCTCCTCCACCAAAAGCAGTTTTCCGCTGCGCTGCACGATAGGCAGAAGGGCATTCTGTTGCAGAGGATAAAGTTGCATCAGGCAGAGCGCTTCCGCGATTATGTCATGCGCCATGAAAAGGCGTTCCACTGCCTTCTCGACATCCAGAAGCATGCCTCCGTAGCAAATAATAGTTGCATCAGGATGCGCTTCCGCGCGCATATAGCTCACAGGAAAATCGTGTCCGCTGTGGAACCATTTGTAGCCCGCAACCGCATCAGCAGAGGCTTTCTCGCCGTATAGAATCTTATTCTCGATAACCAGCGTCGGCAGCTGTGGAACAGAATCTCCCAGTAACCGGTCATAGACCACGGCTGGATCAAATCGATGATGCAACGCTAGCACCCGCGTTCCGGGAACGCCCAAGAGGTGCTTCTCAAGCGACTGACTATGCGTCGGACCGTAGCCGCGCTTCCCGCCCATGGGAGTCCGAAGCACAAGCGGTGTCTTCACTTGGCCGGCGTACATATACTCAAACTTAGCTGCGTGATTAATAAACTGATCCGAGGCCAGCATGACGAAGTCCCCGAACATGATTTCAACCACGGGACGCATACCGGAGAGTGCCAGACCGTTGGCAATGCCGGTGATGGCAAGCTCGCTGATTGGCGTATTGCGAACTCGCTCAGGAAAAAGCTGGCTCAGATCCTTTGTAGCCTTGAAGGCCCCGCCGTACGGACTCTCAATATCTTCGCCAAGCAGGACGACGCGTTGGTCACGCTCCAAGGCCGCACGCAATCCCGCATTGATTCGGTTTACTACGCGCTCGCCTCCATCAAAGGCCGTCTCTGTCCAAGCTGCCGGTGGTTCTGTGAATGGCGAATCCAGATCGCTGGATAGCGGCGATCGCTCTGCCTCCTCCAGCGCGCGATCGAGTCTAGCCAGCAAACCTTTCTCGATTGGCTCCAAGACCTCCGGAAACATCTTTGCGGCCTGACGCAACACGTCGCGTTCCCAGTATGACGCAATCTCGTCCTTATCGCGGTTGTCGTCACTTTTCGAATGAGCCATCAGACGATATGTGTCGACCCTCAGAAAAAGTGGACGTAGTTCGGTACGCACATAATTGACAGCCTCGCCCATCGTGGCAATCAGCTTGACGGGATCCCAAGTATCTCCGTTCAGCGCACGAATGCCGAAGGCCTTGGCCCTCGAATCAATATCTCCACTGAGGGTTTGAGCTTGCGATGTGCTTTGCGCATATAGATTGTTTTCAAGAATTACCAACAGCGGCAGGCCCCAGGCCGAAGCAATATTCAAAGTTTCGTATAGGGCGCCCTCACCTAATGTCCCGTCTCCTACGAAGACGACTGAAATCTCATTGCTGCCACGCAACCTTTTCGAACATGCAATGCCAGCGGCAACCGGAACAATTCCTCCCTGAATGCCATTGCTGAAGACATTCGCGTCACAGATGTGTTGGCTGCCACCTCGTCCACGGCAAATACCTGCCTCACGCCCCATGATTTCCGCGAAAAGACCAACATAGTTTCCAGTACGCGCCAGATAGTGCCCATGGCACCGATGATTGCTGAAAACCGTGTCTCCCGGTTCAAGATGCTCTGCCAGTGCAACTCCACTCCACTCCTGCCCGATGCAAGTATGGACAGTGCCGAAAAGCCTTCCTTCGCCAAAAAGCTTCAATAGCCTTTGTTCGAACAGACGTATGCCAAGAGCCTTTTCAAGCAGCCGAGGCTCAGGAAGTGTGAAACTTGATAAATGCGGAATTATGGACGCCTGCGGCACGGGAGAAAGAGACACTGGTTGAATTGTTCCCTCCGTTTGTATACGCAAACAAATATCGCACTCGGACACTAGCATCAAGATGCCAGTAACGTGCACAAACCCCGGTCGAATTGAGATTTTCTCTTTGAAAGCAGCAGTTTAGCAAGAATCCGCGGGCAGAGCCAGCGTTTTATGATGGCCTGCTGGGCGCGAACTAAGTAGGAGCAGCGAACACGCTCTCGGCAGATACGCCGCCGCTACCGAACAGCTGGCGACAGTAATCCATGGCGCGAAAGTTCTCTTTTCAAGAGAATCCTCAGGGGGTTGTCCACAAATCTGTATAGGATTTGACCGACGGAAAGAGAAACTACCAGGATAAATATAATGCTTAGAGGCCCGTGTGCGTTGACTAGCTTAAACCTACTAAGCAGGATTCTTCTTATTCCCCCCACCACATAAAGATGACTCAGGTATGTTGCGTAACTTGCATCTCCAATACTTGCAAGGTGTGTGCGTAATCGATCACTGACTGAACTGAATTGACCTTCCAATCGAACCGCCGACAACACCAGAAGCAATGAAGGTATTCCAAAAAGTAAGAACCGATTGGCATCGAAACCCAAGGATTGAACAGTAGCCATAAAAACAAAAGCGAGCAGTCCAGTAGCGACAAAGAAGTGTTTGGGCCGGTGGTCTAAGTACTTCCTCTGCCAGACTTTAAATGCAATCATCCCCAATAGAAATTCGAAGATTATCGCTCGTCCAAAGAACGTATTTGCGACATCGTTATGAAGCCCCTTGCCAAAGCAAATATACGAAAAAAGGATAAGGGCGCTGGTAAGGAAAAAGTATCTCTTTCGTGACGCAAACACGGACAAGGCAATGCAGAGATAGAAGAACATCTCGTAATTCAGCGACCAACCCACTGCAAGAATTGGCTGAAACACGCCATTCCCTCTGAAGTATGGAATAAAGAGAATCGACTTAAGGTAATCCGATACATTCGCGGATGGAGAGCTTAGAAGTGCTGGCGCCAAAACGTTCAATGCAAGACGACTGCTAGTGAGAAGCCAGTAAAGGGGAACGATGCGGCTCATCCTGCTGATTACGAAATTGCGAGTGGTCTGTCCATTCGCGACTACCAGTGCCATTACAAAGCCACTGAGCACAAAGAAGATATCCACGCCAAACCAGCCAAATCTAGGGACAGACTCGACGTGCCAGTAGACAACGCTTGTCGATGCGATTGCCCTTAATATCTGTAAGTTCTGTAGTTCACTATAGCGCGAGTGCATGGATCGAACCCCCCAAGGTGCCACGGAGCCTAGAAGTTGCCGAGGGCGTTTTTCTCTATAAGTTCAGTCTCATTTCACGTAACTACCCGCGCTGTGCGCCGTTTAAGACAAGCCACCCAACGGACGAGCCGGATTGCCTGCCGCAATGACGTTTGGCGGAATGTCAAACACGACGACGCTTCCTGCTCCGATCACGCTTCCTTTGCCGATACGAACCCCTTTCAGAATGATGGAGTTCGCACCTATGAAGACATGGTCTTCGATCACGATTGGGCGAACAATTCCAGCCTGACTGTCCCGCTGGCGCTCCGCAGCCGAGACCGGATGAAAATCGGTATCTGCGATGATGACGTTCGCACCGACGAAAACGGAGTTGCCAATTTCAATCCGTTCGGCAGCAACAATCGAACCACCGGTCATACCAAAGTCATTTCCGATGGAAATCTGAGCGGTCGCCGACCGAGTGGACAGTACGACAGGATGAAATGGGGCCAAGGGATTACTGGATTTCCAGGAACGCAACACGGCCCGCTCACCAATCCGAATTCGGCTGTTGCGATGTCGCTGGATCATCGGCATACCGAGGATTCTCCAGTCCCTTCCCCAGGGCACTCCAAGGAACAGGAAACGTAAACGAATCCATGGGAGCGCCAGTACGCGATGAATCTCGGTAGCTGCTAGCCAAGGCATGTCAAGGATCATGCGCAGCCTCGGGGAGTCTCCGGGCTCGTTGACGCGAAGGATAGGATTGCGCGGTATTTCCGAGCTCATGAAGTCTTACGACTAAGATGAACGCTAATAGCAGCAACCTGGTCAGTGGTTGACCGGCACTGGTCGCCGGTAACGATCGCCAACATGAGCGGCAGCATCGCGTTCCCGCAAATCGTAGCGTTATAACGAATGTCTGGCCGGCTAAGGGATTGTTTCTTAGCCGCAAGTATGTGGCCGACGAGCTTGCTCACGTCTGAATGTTCAGACGGGTAAAAGCTAGGCGTAGGGTCCATCGTACGGAACAACTCGGTTACGTGGCTGTGTGCCGGCCCGACATACAAAACGGGCGCGCCCACGGCAAGAATGTTATAGATTTTCGACGGAGATACGATGCCCACGAAAGCATCGCCCATGACCACCGCATGTAGATCGGCGGCAGAAAGCGATTGCGCCAGGCATTCGCGCGGTTGATAAGGCAGGCACTCGACGTTTGCCCACTCTTCATCCGCCGCGCGCGCCTGTATCTTGCGATACTCGCCGCCGCCACCAACGAAGGCAAATACGATGTCTTCGTGCGTCCGAAGAAGACGAGCCGCCTCAATTAACGTGCCTAGTGGGTGACACAAGCTGTGGTTGCCCGAATACATCACCACAAATTTGTGCTCCCATCCATGCAGTTGGCGGAATTGCTCTCGCCCCTCGGCATCGAAGTACGCAATGTCGTCCTGCGACCAGAGTGGAACAACGGCAATCTTGTCTGCAGGAACGCCACTCTCGATGAGCCTAAGGCGCATAAAGGAATCGAGGACCACGACCGAGTCGGAATGTCGCAGGCTGAAGCGCTGGATTGCCTGAAGCATAAATGCCACTTTGGAGGGATGTTCCAGCCAGCCTGCAGCAATGGCCTCATCTGGATTCAGGTCCATTGTCCAGTAAATCAGACGTCCTCCAAACAGAATCTTCCAGATGGCTCCGAGCGCGGAAATCAGGGGCGGCGTTGTGAGGGCGATGACAACATCAAAGCGGCCCAACCGAGCCAGACGAAGTCCACAAGCAATCAGAAAGGAAGCAAAGTCAACCGCGCGTTGCCATTTCGCTCCCTTACCAAAGCTAGTGCTCTCAACACGCACGATTTTGACGGCATTCCAGACCTCGCGCTTGGCGAATTTGCGTGAAGGATCGTCATACCCATGAGCGCTGCACAGGACCGTCACATCGTGCTCCGCGGCGGCCAATGCGGCGGCCAGGTCGGAGGCGTACTGACTGGTTGCAACCTCGTCGGGATAGAAGGTCTGGTTAAGAAGAAGAATTCTCATCTGCGCCCGTGGTTCAAAAGCTATGGTGAGAGTTTCACAGCACAGAACATCATTTCTACTTCATGGCCAATGCTTTGAAGCTTCCGGCGAACGTCGATCCCGTACTCTCTCGAAGTATTTTTCTGATTCTTCTATCAGTGCACTGCTTGCATTATGCTTGCGAGAGTTCCTCGATGCAAGACTTTGTTGCAGCAGGTGCTGACGAGCGGAGCTCAATAGAACTCCCTGTGCCTGACGCCCTGGCGGGTGGTATCTATTCTGTGGATACTAGCGTTCTATTAGCCCTGGCTGACCACATTCTGCACGATTGTTGGGGTTGTCACGGATTGATAATCCCTGAGACGGCCTACCCAATGGCCGAGGACCACGAGTTGCCACAGTCTCGGCCAGGAAAGCTGTCCTGAACAGAAACGCCCCATGAATTCAGAAGTTGGCACTGTCAAGATCCCCTCACGGTCTAGTACCGCAAGCCCCTCATCACAAAATCTGCGTAAGATACCTCGCAACCAAGCATGCATGGGCAAATCGAAACCTTGTTTGGCACGGCGCAAGGTTCGAGCAGGAAGTACGTCCGACAAGGCTGCACGGAGTTTCTCCTTCCTCCCATCGCCCGCAAGATGATTCCGTAGGGCATGTGCCACCAAGCGATGGTCCAGGAAAGGAACCCGCAACTCGATGGAATGAGCCATGCTCATCACATCGCTATCGCGCAACAGAACACTTCGCATATACATACTCAGTTCCAGCAGGCTGACACGAGTAGTTGGAGGGAGCGCAGAATCGGGTTCGTCGATCAGATTCGCCGGTGCTGGCAGCCCCATTCGCCTCAGCTCCGTCTGAGGCCAGAGCGCGCGCAGAGCGCTGTAGCGCTCACTAAGAGGAATCGCCGGTCTCATCATTTCAAATCCCCGTTCGCCTCCGGGAACCATCGACGCAAACTGACGCGGTAAGCGGCCAATCCAAGGGGCCCAATTCATGGCAAAAGGAAGGATACGAAAACTGCGGTATCCGCCAAACACTTCGTCTCCGCCCAGTCCAGAAAGCACAACCTTGATGCCACTGGATCGCACCGCGCGCGAAACGATGAAAGTATTCACACCGTCGATGCTGGGGAGATCCATGGATGCAACCGCGAGAGGAACCTGAGCTGCAACCTCGCTATCCGGTAAACGCACTTCTGTGTGCTCGGTTCCGAAATAAGTGGCAATAGCCCTGGCGTCGGGAGATTCATCCATTTTCGTCCCGTGGAATGCCACAGTGAACGTACGCAAGGGGGTCGACGAACTTCGCGCCGCACAGGCAGTGATTGCAGAAGAATCGACTCCGCCGCTGAGGAAACAGCCCACGGGAACATCGGAAATCATGTGTTCACGAACTGATGCTTGCAACAGTTCGTAAGTGCTCTCACGATCATCCGTGTTGCTGTCAACTGCGCACTCCGCTAATGACCAGTACTGATTCTGCCGTGTGATGACCCCGTTCGAAACTTCCATCCAATGTCCCGGCGAAAGAGAACGAACTCCGCGAACCAGGGTCAATGGTTCGATGACGGAACCAAATTCCATGTAAGCCGCAAGCCCATCGCGGTCAAGTTCACCCGGAACGAGGCCAGAGCTGAGTAGTACTTTCACTTCTGACGCAAAAGCAAATGCTTCCGGTCCCGCCGCATAGTAAAACGGCTTGATGCCGAGACGATCGCGCACACACCAAAGGCTCTGCCGCGCGGCATCGTAGATCGCAATGGCAAACATTCCGCGCATGCGTTCGACACATGCGGTGCCCCAAGCCGCATAGGCGCGCAACAAAGTTTCGGTGTCGCTGGAGGATCGCCAGCGCACATCACCGAGCGCCTGGCGAATTTCCAGGTGGTTATAGATTTCACCGTTCAATACGCACCAGTTGCCCGTCTCGGAATCGTGCATCGGCTGGTGCCCAGCGGGGCTAAGATCGAGAATTGCCAGGCGAGTATTTCCGACAACGACGTTTCCGGACCCTGCGCTGACAACCTCCGTGCCTTGATCATCAGGGCCACGGTGGTGCATGTTTCGCATCATGCGTTCTACGGCTGTTCTCGCATTTTCAATCTTCGCGGTTTTGCTACAACTCACGCCCGCTATTCCGCACATTTTGCAACTCCCGTGGCGTCCCAGTGAAGAGCAGCCAACAGCATTTCGCCAAAGTGCTCTGCGGTAAACTTTCTCAGAAACCGTTCGTACCCCGCGTTACCCATCTGCACGCAGCGCTGTGGCTGGCCAATGAGAGAAAGAAGTGCTCCCAGTAACTCATCTCTGTGCCGGGGATCCACGATGATACCTGTTCTTCCGTCTTCAATAACGGCGGCTGCCGCACCGGGAGCACCGATGCAAGCCTTGCGTGCACGCATGGCTTCTAAATAAACCAATCCGAATCCCTCTGCCATACTAGGCATTACAAAAAACTCGCAGTCACGATACAGCCGTTTCAGCTCTTCGTCGTTCACCAACCCGGTGAAATGCACCGCATCCTGCATCCCCAGAGCTGAGGCCTTCTCCTGCAGTCGCAGCCGGTCAGGTCCATCGCCTGCAACCACCAGCTTGAAATTGGGAAACTTATCCAGTATCGCAGGCCATAGTTCCAGCAACGTATCGTGGCCTTTATAACGCGACTCGCCAACCAACCGCCCAACAATTAGCGCAAAGCGGCCAGCCTCCAGTGAGGGTCCAGTCACTGAACCGAATAAGGGTGAAATCCCGAGAGGACATACATCAATCGGAAGATCAGAGAAGTCATGGTTGGTCTCGCAAAACCGCTGCACCGTATAGTCGGAGTTTGCGAGTACTTTCGATGCGGCCCTCAGGGCTATGCGCTCCTTCATTCGCAACGGCTTCCAGACCTCGATGCCATGGAGAAAAATTGACATTTCAGCCCCACGCCAGACCAGAGGCAATGCGGTCCCTGCCAGATGCACATGCATGGCTAGCACGCGGCAATTAGCGGAGACAGCTCGAAGCGCTTCACTTGCGACTTTTGCTACAAACTTGTAAGAACTGTTTTCCGCGGTCCACAGTGTGATGCCTGCAGGCACTTCGGTACAGGGTTCCTTGCATAGGCTGTACACATTCACCGGCAAACCATGCTCCGCCAATGCAGAGGCGGCGACCCGAGATACCAACGAAATACCATCGCGGCCGTTGAACATCGGAGTCAGCAGTAACACTTGAGATACATGCTCCGATTTCACTGGTGTCTCCTGTGTCTGTGAAAAAGCACGCTCTCATAGGCCGCAATCATGTTGCGAGCAACAAAATCCCAGGCGTAATTCTCCATCACAAAATGCCGTGCTCTCTCGCCCATCTCACGTGCACGCGGCAGGTCGGTGACTAAGTCAAGAATTCCCTTCGCGATACTGTCTGCATCGTGTTGAACCCAGTGTCCAAGATTTTCGCGTTCGATCTGAGGCCAGGGGCAGGTCTGCGTAACCACCGCAGGCACGGCTGCCGCCATCGCTTCAACAATGCTCATCCCGAAGCTTTCCACACTGGAACAAGAGACAAGCAGATTGGCGTCAGCCAGCAAATTCAGCATTTCTGCACTATCCAGCTCGCCGGTCCAGATCACCGCATCTCCAGAAGCTGCAAACAGTGGAGCGACGTGGGCGCGATACCCCCGCTCATCCGGACCAGCCAGAATGAGTTTTATTTGCGGTACGACAGATTTCGCTTTGGCAAAGGCCAAGGCCAGGAGATCGAGGCGCTTGATCGCGTGAATGCGTCCGATCCAAGCAACAATGGGAGAGTCTGCGCCGATGTTGTACCGCTTGCGAAATTGACCACGGCACTTTGAGAGATCGCCGGGAACGTCGACACCATTGGGCAATTCGAGAACTTTGCGCCCTACACCTAATCCCGCGATCGCGTTCACTTCCTCTGCCGAGGTAACGTGGAGGAACTTGGCTCGCTGCAGAACACGAGACTCGACGATCGGATAAACGATCCTCTTACGCCAAGCTCGATGGCGACGGGCTGCGCCAAGAAGCATCCCTCGGGTTGAGATGACATAAGGGATCCCTGCGGCGCGGCACGCCGATGCGGCGCTCCATTCCGTGAAGTTCCAGAGACAATGGATGTGCACCAGATCGAAATCGCGCGCGTGCTCCGTGATCGCCTTCGCCAGCTTTGGGGCACGAAAGAAACGCCCAGCAAACCCTAGCGGAAAGCGAAACACAGGAATTCCCTCGTACTCGGCAGGATGATCGACCGATGGCGGCAGCGATTCCCTCCCACTGGCAGTGGTCGTGAAGACTGTAACATCGATGCCAAGGCGCCGTTCTGCCTGACAGAGCCCCAAGATGGTGCGCGGAGGTCCGCCATAGCAGAATGCCGGCGCAAAGTATGGGGCAACATGGAGGACTCGCATTATATGACCGCCCCCGTGGAACGCAAAACAGGACTCTTCTTCGCGCCAGGGCGTGCGAGACGCAAAGCAGGCATAAAGATCACTATGGTCAGCAGTACTGCTTGAACAATTCCTGAAAGGTATTGCACCGCTTGGCTCCCAACGGCGAGAAGGATTGGCAACAAAGCAATTCCCAAGCAACGAAGAAATTCACCTTGCTCGGCGTCGAGAAAATAGCGGCGGAGTAAATTCAGCAGCAAGCCAAGTATTAGCATGACGAACAACGGGCCGAACCATCCAAAACTCATGTAGGACTCTGCCAATACACCAACTGACATTGACACTTTGCCCAGATCCCTGCGATCTGTGATTCCGTATGCGACTTGATAGAATTGGTTGGCTTCGCTAAAAGTGGGTTTGTCCCTCCAGACGGCACGCGGAATCAAACTGATTGCGAGATACTTGTAAAGGCGTAGGTTCTGATAAGGAACCTGCGATGGTGTCATCTGTATAACCATCGCGGTGGATTCGAACAGAGATACGCGTGTCAAAGTTTCACTGGACAGCTTACCTCGTTTTTCTGGTTGTTCCAAGGCGTTGGACCAAGCACGGAAGGATGCGCTGAGCCAGAATGTCGTTCGTTCGCTCATCGTGCCAACCGTGCTGCCAATTCCACGCCAATATCGTTTGCGGAATTCAGCCTTTCCCGGCTGCAAAAACAAGATAACGATCACCAGACTGGCTATGATCGTTTTGGGAATGCGGCGACGCACATCGAAATAACCTATTCCAATCACGACCACAACCCAGACCGCATCACCCAGCCATCCCGACGCAACTGCTCGATAGAGACGCAGAATCGCAAAGCCGATCAGCAGTACCCGATCCAGTCGCTCCGACTGCCCCGAGAGGTGACGACGGAAAAGCAGCAAAAATGCCGCCATGCACACAACTGTGTCCAAGTCCACAATTGCCTGACGCCCTCCCTGCCCCAACGCGCCAATGCCGAAAATTGCGGAAAAAAAAGCCGTCGCCACAAATACCAAACGGGTGTAGTTCCATGCGAGTGTCTTATCTTGTAATTCCAATTTCCATTGAGTTGCAAACCCATCAGGTATCCGAATGGCCAAACCCACTCCAAACGCAGACACCCCCATGAGAGCGAGTAGCATCGTGTCGCCCATTGCGTCCGGAGAAAGTACCCGAGGACCGAACGAAGTCTTTCCCAGATGATCGCCCAGATACAGAGGCAATACATACGATATCGCGTACATTGCGCCTATAGCAGCAAACAACGGGAATCGCCGCTGATCGCCCTCCCGCCAAGCGGAATACGACCACCAGGGCAGCAATACCAACACGAACGAGCAGGTTGCTGCCACGAGGCCAACCGGAAGCGATGAGAATGCCCACAATATGGCGATTGAAAGTACTGGAACAAGCGTGATTGTGACCGGAAGCGCCGCCCTCGGAGCACTCTGCCGCGAAATCTGGAAACCGGGCGCGGGAGTAGCAGACATTATGGGCGCGCCCCTCTCTTGACGGCAGCAACAGCGTTGACAGTGCCCTCCACCGCAGAAGCGACGGAATAGGATTGAATCAGCTTCCTGGCTCGCACAGCGTACCCAAGCCGTTCGTCCGGGCTGCGGGCGAAAGATACCATGGCGTCCGCCAGTGCTTTTGCATCGTGAAGCGGAAATATCCGGCCGGTGCCCTGCCGAGCCACCAGGTCTGGACCACACCCTACTTGGTCGCTGACAATGCACGGCAATTCACACCACATGGCCTCGTTCACCACGATGCCCCACGTTTCGCCGCCATCCGACGGCAAAACAAGGCAGTCTGCGGCAATATAGGCTCTAGTGATCTCGGACTGATTAAGGAAGCCGGCGAAAGTCACAGCTAGTCCGCCGTCACGGACTAATGATTGGCACACGGAGCGCTGCGGTCCATCCCCAACCATGAGTCCTGCTACGCGAGCTTCTGAGTAAGCAGCAATTTCGAAAGCGCGCACAAAATCCAATGGGTTCTTTTTTGCAATGAACTTACCCGCGAATAAGAATACCGTCGCGTCAAAGGGCAGTTCCCAAGCCGCCCGAATTGCATTGCGCTCAGCACGAAGACTTTCAGCCCTGAACAGGAAGCTACCTTCATCGATCACATGGGGGACGTGAAAGATGCGGTCCTGTGACACACCATAATGGAGGTAATACTCACGTGACCATTGGCCAACATCGAGGAACGCGTCAAAGACGCGCAACATCCAGGGATACGATGCTTCCTTGACCAAGTTCTTCAGGGCGGAACGGGGTGTATGCAGGTGGGAATCACCGCGTGTGAGTATAGGAAGACCGAGCCGCTTCGCCGCCCAGATGGTTTGCCATGCGGCTTTGTAGTTCCAGCCATTTACCAGGACAGCGTCGAAGGCTCCCCGGCGCAGAGCCTGTCCAATACCGGGCACATCTAACCCGTTGAAACCTGAGGTCCGGGGATCGGCTGCCACGTTCTTCAGAAACTCGTATTCGTAGCCCTCAAGCAGAGGAACATCCCATTCAAACGGAACGCCGAAACCAGCAGACGCTTGTTGCAGCGGGGTAGCCTGGTGACAGAAAAATACTTTGATCTGCAGCCTTGCATCGGCCGCTAAGGCGCGGTACCAGGGAGCGTGGTACTGGATTGGGTGAGTTGCCAGAATCGCTAACCGCGGCACTTTCGCTGAGCAGCGTGAAGTGTGTTGACCGTGATCGACAACATCGGCATCCATCGCCATCATGCATACGTCCCTGGATACAGAAGGATCTTCATTTCGCGGTCCCTCCCGTCAAAGACTGGTGGGAGCACAGTCCCGGCAATTCAATGTTTGAACAAACCCCCGCCACTATGGCATTCCACGTAAGACTTCTCATTACAGCGCTCATGCCATAGAGAAAAATGCCTCACTCCCGACCAGCGGACTGGGCTTGCTTCTGGATTACTGGGGTCTTTAGTATAGCCTGTTCAAAGACTTCCGCCAACGCTGAACATACGGAGCGGGAGGTGTAGGGTTCGAAAGCTTTCCAGTTGGTTGCGGGGTGCGCGCCCAGCGGCAAGCTGAGCAACTCCCGCAGGCGTTTTTCCACCTCTGACTGGATTTCGTCCATTACGGCTGAATCGCGAAAGGCGATCGCAATTCCTGCTCGGGTTTCTTCAAGGATGCGGACCACGCTGCTGTCTGCGTGAAAGATAGGTAGCAACGGCCGGTTGGCGAGAATGTAGGGGAAGAGCTTTGACGCGCTATAGTGCGAGGAGGTCGACCCGGGGATTAGCAGCGCCGCCGAATCGAGCAGAATCTGGACCGCCTCCAGATAAGCAACGCGCCCGGGGTGTTCGTCAACAAAACCTTCGACTGACAACTCACGCGCCAGAGGCATAACCAGCTCCCGCACCATGTTGCCGGTAGCATAGTTTGTCCCCACAAAATGAAATCGGACCGAACGCATAAGCTCCGGTTCCATATCGGCGAGGTGTCGCACTGAGCGGAAGAGTACACGCAACGCCGGCAGCATGTCAGGGCCGCCGCGTCCTACATAACTGATATGACGCAGGCCATCGTCGCAATGGAATATTGAATTCTTCCTTGGGTGCACACGCAGATAGTCGAAGTCGGCGGGTTCGACTCCCAGCTGAATTCCGGTGATGTCAGACGGGCTTACCCAGTCATACCGCTCTGGCATGTCCCGAAGGTACGCCGCATCCACTGAAACCAGATGAGCGGCGCGGCGGATCGAAAACGGCTCGATCACGCCAGCAACTGCGCGGGAAATGCGCCACTTGGGCGGGCGTTGCGATGGCGGCACTGTCTTGTAGTAGTCGGTTACATAAGGATCTTGAAAATCGATGATGTAGGGCAGCCCGAAACGCATGTTTGCCAGCCTACCCAGAATCATGGGGTAAAAGGGCGGTACCGTGATGAGCAACAGATCAACCTGACGGCGCTTCACAAGGGCACTCAGAGCCCGCCAGTTATGCCAGAGACTGCGTAGTCCGAGATCGCCAATGCCAAGCTTTCGTGTCCAACTGGAGCGAAGAGCCGCCGTGCGAATCACCTCGTAATCACCACGCAGGAGGTGCTCGTTTTCACGATCTACGCCCCACTCGTAAAATTCTGGAGCAGTGGCAATCACTACAGGGTCCCAACCAAACTCGCCCAAATGATCGGTGAAAAAACGGGAGCGCAGCGCAGGGGGCATGCTGCTTGGACAAAAATCCGGTGCGATTATGGCGACAGTCTTCATTTGTAAGCTATTCCGTTTTGTTTACCACAACGAAGGGTGGCTGACAACGGTGAAGTATTTGGGGTGCGGAGAGTACCAGAAAGACGATTGCTGAACGCGATGGAACTGGCAGGCGACTGGCAAGACTGCCAATTGCCATGAAATACTAGTACATGCTCCCCGAAACTGACAGAAGATTTGCGCCGATTGACTTTAAGACCCGTTTTCCAGCCCTGGACGGCATACGAGCGCTGGCGGTGACGATGGTCTTCGTCCATCACTATGGCGGCGGGGCACATGGCAGCATGGTGCTGCGACTGATGGACATGGTACGACAACCCTGCTGGGCCGGGGTCGATTTATTCTTCGCTCTATCCGGCTTTCTCATCACCGGCATTCTGTATGATACCCGGACAGATTCGCATTATTTCAAGCGATTCTTTCTGCGCCGTGCTCTGCGTATCCTTCCGGTCTTCTACATTGTGGCCGCGTTTTTGCTGTTACTTACGCCAGTTTTCCACTATGAGTGGAGTTGCATGTACCTGTCGTGGCCCGCCTATGTGGGCAACATCTTCGGCAACTACAACTGGAATTTATACAATTTGATTAGCGCAAATCATCCAGCGGCAACAGTGGAGATTTCGCACTTTTGGTCGCTATGCGTGGAGGAGCAGTTCTACCTGCTGTGGCCTCTTGCCGTCTTGTTGATTCGGGATCGCGTTGTGCTTCTGCGTACGGCCGCGGGCCTGTCGCTGCTGGCACTGGGGCTACGCATAGCCATGTTCATGCACTTTCCGGCAGAGTTTGCCGCATTGTGGGTGGTACGCACGCTGCCCTTCCGCATGGACTCACTGCTGATCGGCGGCATACTGGCCTTGCTGCTGCGCGGTCCTGCGGCAGACCGCTGGCAGCGCAGCGGCAAGTGGTTCTTTGCGATGGGGCTAGCTGTCACACTTAGCATCTTCTACTTCTCACCAGAATACAATTCTCCCTGGGTGCATACGGTCGGATTCACCATCATTGCTGCGGCCAGCGCAGGACTAATCTGCACTACGCTGCGAACGGGATCGGCGACATTTCATTTCTTTCACCTAAAGCCGCTACGCATCCTCGGCAAGTACAGCTATGGGTTCTATATATTCCATCTCTTGTTCCGACCGGCATGGGTTCAGGTCCTTTACGCGGAAGCCAGGACTCACAATCTGGTGTTAGTCGGAATTCTGGCTCTGGGAAGCAATTTCCTGATTACGCTTATCGCGTCAAAGCTCAGCTACGACCTGCTTGAGGTGCGCTGTCTGCGCTTTAAGCGTCATTTTGAATACGACTCAGAGGTGGCTGCGCAGAAACAGTTGGTCTTCAGCAATGCAGACTGACTGCCTAGAGTCGCTCGCGGATCGGCAGCGAGCTGTCTGTGTTCGCCGGCGCTAATGACCGCATGGCGTATATCTAACAGCGCGCGTTGCGCGGGAGCTTCCGTGCAACGAAATCACCGTCTAGTCCTATCACATGCGACAGAGGGGATTTGCGAAGAATGAACGGGATCGTAATTTTAGGTTCGGCCAATAGTAACAGGGCAAGCGAGATACAGAGTGTCGTCATTGGGCCAGAAAAAACTGTTCCTGATTGCATTCTAACTGTTAAGCTGGCCGCATGCGGAATCAGAAAGCGGAGATAGTAACGGGTGGACTTTTGGTCGTGTCTTCTTTCGCTCTTGTCCTGCTAGTGGTAACTTCGCCGGGCAAATTCTTATACGACGAACCATACTTTGCGAACTACATTCCACTGCTTCATCAATATGGACCCACCACAAGATTTCTGAACTCGCTTACAGGAACAGTGGGGCCGCTGTATGCTCTCGTCCACGTTGCATTCGAGCCGTTGACAAAACTGCAACCGGCAAGAATGCGGCTGATAAACGTGCTCTTGCTGGTGACTGTAGTCTGGATATTAGCTGCGTGGCTAAAACGACAGCGATGTTCTGACTATTTGGTAGCCAGTTGTTCAGTGCTGGTGGTTCCGATGACATGGGTGTTAGCCGGAATGGCGCTATCGGAGATGCCGGCTCTAATGTTCGTCACGTTGAGCCTATACCTGCAGTTGAGAGGGTTGGAAGCTTTGGGCTGCGGCCGATCCGCGGTGGGGTGGTTCCTCGGCAGTGCGATCTTCCTTGGCGTGGCGGTTTGGGGACGACAGCCATACCTGTTGCTTACTGGCGTACCGGTGTTGTTGGCACTCCGTGAGCGGAAACTGCGAATACCTGCATTGATTTTTAGCGGTGTTGTACTGGCATTTACGATACCGCTCTTCATAATCTGGAAGGGCCTGGTACCCCCATCACACCATGCTGTGCAACAAGGACTCTCTATTACAAACGGGATCATCTCTTTAGGTTACACAGGCATATGCTTTCTGCTACTAGCACCGCGATCTAGATTGCTTCCTGCGAAGCTTCTCATTGGCTTAGTCGTGCTCACCACGGCGGCTAACGCATTGTTGGGAGGTTTCGCGCTTTACCCGGTTCGATCATTTGCTGACCGACACCTTCCTGCTTCTGTGGTATCTGCTTATGGCAACGCGTGTGGATCGTTATTCCTGAGTTGTGGAATCGTGTTCCTCGTTGTGCTTCTCTGGCTGACTTGGGAGGCTCGAGAAGACCTAGCGCGCGTTACACTCTACGCCGGCTTAATGTGCGTGGCCGTATCACCTGTGTTCATCGCACATCAGTACTCCAGCCGGTACACAGGTATGTCGCTGCCATACCTGATATTGGCAGCGCAGCCTTGGCGGGAATGGAGACTGAAGACGGTCATAACATCGGCGGTCGGATGCAGTGTTGGATTTTTGTCATTGCTCGGCTACTTTTCTCACTGAGTGCCGCGGGTGTTGTTGCAGCGAGACCGTGTGAGCTAATAATGGCCTATCGAAATGCTCATAGCCATCTTGTAGCCATTAATCGCGTGCTTGTTTTTGCTGATCTGGAACCCATATTTTACGGGCTAAATCTTTGCGAGTGATTGCGCTCGCTGTTGTCGTGGCGGGCATGCAACAAGTACCGCAAGTAGGGCCAATGCGTTATGACGAGAACGGCTTCGTCAGGCTCGCCATTGTTAATGGTGACACGCGCTCACCATCTCCTGCAGCAATGACTCGTACGAACTGGTGATGAAGTCAGACGAGAAGCGTTGCTCACAGTCGATGCGCACGGCGCTACGATCAATCCGGTCCAGCTTAGCCACTGCGGCGACGGCATCGTCGATCGTTTGACACCGAAAACCGTTGATTCCCTCGCGCACGACCTCTGGAACACTACCCCGGTTAAATGCAATCACCGGCGTACCGCAGGCCATTGCCTCAGCCATTACAATCCCGAAGGGTTCTTCCCATTCAATTGGCATCAGGAACGCAGAGCACTTGCCGAAAAGCTCGCTCTTTCCGGTATCATCTACTGCGCCGATATAGCGGATCTGATCTCCGTCGAGGTGTGGCGCCACTACGTCATCGAAATAATTTCCGTCAGGACAGTTAGTCACTTTGTTCCCCGCAATGATCAGCCGCTTTCCGGAGCGTCGCGCAATTTCAATTGCATTGTGCGCCCCCTTAAAGCGCTCCAGTCGCCCAAGGAAAGCCAGGGGAGCGTCTGCCGGAACTCGCGTAACGGGTCTATATTTGCTTACATCCACACCGTCATGCACCGGAATCCAGCGCCCATATCCGTTATCCCGCGGTTTGAGCCGATACACACTGCGCGATGCACCCGCAAATGCGAGTGAAGGTCCCGCAAGAGCCGAGGCAATGCGCACGCTCCGCCACGGAACGCCGTCACGGCAATATCGCTGGACCTTTGCCACGCGCCGGTTTGGCAGTACAGGCAGCAGCGCAGCCAACCGGCCCCAGCTGAGAATGGCATCAAGATGTCGCGCGTCCTGGCTCAACTTCGATCCGACCTGCCACAGTTCCTGAATGCGGGTCCGCCTAGAGAAGTGGGGAGGTACACCGTAGGGAACGAGCTTTGCCTTGCAGTGACTGTCAGGATGAGCATAGAGAGTGACAGCATGACCCCGCTCGACTAATCCATTGACCACGAATTCCACGACGCGCTCGATGCCTCCGTACTCAAGTGGCGGCACTGGTAGCATAGGGTCGACCGTAATAGCGATATTCAGGCTTTTCATTGCAGAACCTCTCGCACGGCACGCAACAATTTCCCCTCCTCCTCCGGGTGATGCCAATGCCAGCGTCTGCATGCGGCGCCCCATGCAGCCTGCCTCGCGGCAAGCAGCTGCGAAGGATTTTCAGCCCAGAGCTTAAGGCCCTGTGCGAGTCTCTCGATGTCTCCCGAGGAATATAAGAAGGCACCGGGGCCGAGGTCCATGGCCAAGTTTCGCTGGCCGGGGGTATCGGTAAAAATCACCGCCAGTCCAGCGAGAATGTAAGTAAATGCTTTGTTTGAAAGGGCAAGTTTATTATTGATGGAATAACCAGGCTCCAAAGCTAATCCTATTTGGTAATTGCGGCAGATATCCACCATTCGATCTGGCGACTGGGGAGCGTGATGCACGACTCTCAGTTTTGGCGCGCGCTCTTTTGCCGTTGACGAAAGCCTGTCTAGATACCCGCCGCTTGGATTTCCTAGTAGATGAAGCTCACAGCGAATATCCGCCAGACCGGCAGCTTGCACCGCATCCTCCAAACCGCGGCCTGGTCCAATGGTTTGGCTAAACCAGTACAGGCGAAGCCCATCACCGTCGACTGGAGCGAACTCCGGCTCACGGGGTGGCAAAGGAAACGTATTGTTGACGACCAGCGGCCTCCTCCCATAAACCTCGGCATAGCGATCGGCGATAGCATCGCTGGCGGTCGTCAAGAGCACCGCATCGCGAAACACAATGCCTTCTGCCGCCTGGGCCAGCCGATTGGAAAAAGTCCCTTCCTCGTCTGTTGTGGCATGTTCGGCACCGTGAAAGTCTTCCAAGTCGATCGCATATGGCACGTCTAGACGCTTAGCAGCGAGCGCAGTCGCGATCAGCGCTCCCCCGCCTCCATAGACAAGATCGGCCGGAATTTGTGTAGCCGTTTGCACCAGCTCCGATAGAACACGGGTAGTGGCGCGTCCAAGCACCGGGGCTGGCAGACGCTGCGGGCCCAATGTCCTTCCCAGGATTCGGCATATGCGGTATCTTACGCCGGCACGAATCCGCAAGAGGTTTCCCGTCGCCCTTGAGTAATCCACCACACTCCAGGGCAGATGAAGCCGAGAGCGCAAATCGACGTCAGCAGCGGTTCCCCAATCCACAAAGTTACTGCTCACCGCATACACTGCATGCCCATCGGCCCTCAGCGACTCGGCGGCCTTTAGCATTCGTGGACAGGTGGAGAGTTGGCCCGCGGTTATGACAGTGATGCGCGACATTTCAGAGTATCAGTGCCACTCTAACATTGCCGCAGTCCCAATTCACGCAAAATGCAGGGCGGCAAGCGAGCCAAAGTAACTAGACAGCGGCTAAGGGTGCCGAATTCAGACGCATGACTTTGGCGTACAACTTCTCATAGTCCTCAGCAATGTCGTCCATCGTTCGCGGCGTGGGCAGGTTCCGCCGCCACGTATCGACGGTTCCATTCGGGTTGGCCGCAATCTCTCGAATCGCCTCAGTGATCTCCGCGACACTTCCCGGCGTCAGCAATCGCCCGTCGATGCGATCTCGAATGAGTTCCGGCATGGCGCCGATTCGTGTACCAACTACCGGAGTACCCGCTGCAAACGCTTCATGCACAACAGTTGGCCCCCCCTCGAAACATTGGGAAGGAACGAGCAAGACATCTAGGCCGCGCATGACTTCTCCTACCTGCGAGGCGGGTACCGCTTCCACAAAGCACACGCGATCATCGCAACCTAGGATGTCCTTCAGTTTAGCCACGACTGCTCGCTCTTCGTCAAAAGTCACTGGCCCAAGCCATTGGAGTGTGATCGGCAACCCTTTAGGCAGCGCATGCCAAGCCTTAGCCAGTTCGATTACCCCCTTAATAGCGGCAAATCGACCGACATATCCGAATCGTACCGGCGATGAAGTTGGGCGACATTCCGGTGCAGGTTTGCGGGCGATCATACTGCTAATGCCAAGACGGTTAATAGACAACTTATCGTGCTGCGCACCGTTGAGGAGCACGCGATCATGGGCTGCCTGATTCAGCAGCACAAACGCATCTACCGCATTCAATAACCGGTACTGGAGAGTTTGGCGGTAGCGTATGAGGTCAGCCGTGCCGAGTGCCGTGCCGACCCGGCCCCGCAATTCTCGCGCAGAGTTGCCCATTATTGCGCTCACGGCTGCCGTAGGATAGGTGAGTGCTCGCGGCATCCCAGAAGCATGAAGGCTACAAGTGGTACATTTGAGCACCTTCACCTCGCCGTCGCACACCTTCGTCCCCCAATGCATTAAAGTTCCGCGTAAGCAGCAGTAGCCCAAATCGCTTAAATGGCTGGTCACCACGACTCGAATTCCCATCGCCCGCACTGCCTCAATCTCATAGACAGAGATGCCGGGAGACAAGGAGTGGACATGCAGAAGGTCGGGACGACGCTGATCAAGCCACGCAAGCAGAGATTCGCTGCCGAGTGCAGGGGCTCTCGACTGACACTCATCGCGAGTGGCACTGGCCCCGCGCAATGGGTAACGAAACACCGGGATGCCTTCGTGCTCATATTCCCGCGACTTTTCGCTTCCGCGAAATGGGGCCGTCACCCTCACATCGTGGCCGCGCTTCTTCAAGCGCTGTGCCAGACCATTGACGTAGATTTCAGCGCCACCGAGCGACTCCGGAAAATACCAGGCTAACGCATGGATAATCTTCATCATTTTAGGGATGCCGTGATTGCATTCTATTCTGCATTCGGATGAACTTCCTTGTAAAGCTTCATTCCGCCTCCATTCTTCGTGTCGACTCCGCAGCGTTCAATGCTATAGTGCTTAGAAGTTTCCTATGATGCGTCCTTCGATCACATACGTTTTGCCCGACTTGCAGGGCGGCGTTTTTACCTATGTCCGCAATCTGCTGGACTACAGTAAATTGGGCACTTTCGAAACATTTGCGGTACTGACCAGGTCTATATTCGGCGGTCCGTTTGCGAACGAACGTATTGGAGCGGAACATGAGATTCACTTTTGTCATCAGTTACCGAAAGAGAATTTGTATTCGGTAGCGCGCCGGCTTTTGAGAGTAATCCCCAAGGGGCCAGGTGTGGTGGTGACCAACGATATACTGGAATTGGCTGCCTTTTCGATTTACGACCCGGATAAAATGCTCGTGATGCTCATGCATGGAGACTGGGATTACTACTACGATCTTGCGACAAAGCACGCCAATATCATCGACTATTTTGTGGCGTCTTCGAAGCACATGGCAGCAAAACTTTGCGACCTCTTGCCTGAGCGCTCTGAGTCCGTGTTGCGCCTTCCATACGGCGTCACTATACCAACTCACCCACGAGAACACCGCACCAGTACACTTCGCGCAGTTTTCATTGGGCGCATGACAGGTCAAAAACGCGTACTTGACTTACCCAAGATTGACCGCGAATTACACGGCCTTGGCGTGAGCGTTGAATGGACTATTATCGGCTCGGGCCCGGACGAAGCGCTGTTGCGTGAAGAATGGGCTTGGAATCCAGAGGTGCAATGGACCGGAAGCATTCCGAATGAAGCCGCCAAAGAGCGGTTGCTGGAAAACGACATACTAGTCATGCCGAGTCAGTCCGAAGGTTTTCCAGTCACTCTTGTGGAGGCCGCCGCAGCCGGCGTGGTACCTGTTGCCAGCGATCTGCCAAGTGGCATCCCGGAGATAGCAATTCCCGGATGCAGCGGTTTCCGCGTGCCGATCGGCGACACCCGGCAGTTTGCAGCCGCTATTGCGTCGCTTGCCTCGAATCGGGAGATGCTCGAGAACATGAGCCGTGAAGTCCGCAGAATTGCGGTCAACGATTTCGATATCCATGAAAATGTCAGGGCCTATGACCGCCTATACGAGAGGTACGCTGAGGAACGCCCAAACCGTCGCCGGTGCCAAAGACTTCAATATGGCAGCCGGCTCGACCAACCGTGGATACCAAATTTTGCAGTGCGCGCAATCCGATCTGTGACCAGGAGAGACTTGTAAATGCATCCCCGTGTCAGCGTACTGATGACTGCTTACAATCGCGAGCCATTCATTACAGAGGCAATTGAGAGCGTACTGGCGCAAACATTCACCGATTTCGAGCTCATCATTGTTGACGACGGTTCAAGAGATCGGACCGTGGAGATCGCGCGCAGCTATGCCGCTCAAGACCGTCGCATCCGCGTTCACCAAAACGAAAAAAATCTTGGGCAATTCCAAAATCGCAACTATGCGGCAAGTTTAGCGTCCGGCGAGTTCGTCAAATATCACGATTCGGACGATGTCCTGTACCCCCACTGCCTGGCGATCATGACCGAGATGCTTGCTGCCTACCCTGAAGCATCGGTAGCGCTCTCTCATGAATGGCCGGGTGGTCCGCTGCCCATGCTGTTAACACCACGCCTGTGTTATGAACGTGAATTTCATGGGCGAGGATTGTTTGGACTTGGCCCTCCCTCCGCGATGTTTCGACGCGATAGATTTCTCAATCTTGGGTGTTTCGAGGTCGCCGGTATCTCTTCAGACGCGATTCTTTGGCTGCGCATCTGTAAAACGGAAAACGTGCTCCTGGTGCCGGCTGGCCTTTACTGGTACAGAGAGCACACAGGCCAGCAAATGGTAAGTCCAGCAGCCTTGCGTGATCGGGCTCTTGTTAGCAAAAGAGTGTGGGAGACGCTCAATGCCGACGATTGTCCTTTGGACGACGCTGGGCGGCACCTTGCCAAAATCAATTGGACATGGAGTTTGGCAAAGGAAATCTACTACGATCTCCGTGCTGGAAGGTTGAGCCTCGCTTGGTTCCGCTACCGACAGTCCGGTCTGCGCATGCGAGATTGGTTCCGTTACCTTCGCAGACAAAAACGCAACCCATTTTCCGGCACCCCGTTACACCCGGACGGAAGCCTTATCTTCCATCGCTACCAAGGTCTTTCGCCGATGCGCGACTAGCGCTTGAGCCCCGGTCTTTACTGCCATAAGCATAAACCGAGTTCGTACCCTCGCAGAGATACGATTTCTGCTACTGAGCGCAAGTGCCATAGAGTGTCTTGCCCAAAGCCACGGAACTGCACATCTCTCGCCCACATCATGTTGAACGTTCCGAATCATTTCTGGAACAAGCAAAGACAGTGATCTCACATCGCGATTATCGAATGCAACTTGGCGACCGGGTCTGGTCATTGTGAAACGTCGCCAAGCAGACCAAGTCGAATCGTTAACTTCGCGACTAAGTATTCTTTCGAGAGCGGCGCGCGCTATACGATCTGCTTGTCGGCTTTGATCCCTCACGTTGCAAGCGGAAACCGAGACGGGGTGAACCCGATACTCGATCAGCGGTTCTGTAAGTACAATCGCTCTGCCGCAAAATGCAATGCGCGACAAGAATTCATAGTCCTCGCTAAACCAATAGCCGGTTCCTTCGTTGTAGCCGCTCAGCTTACGTGCTGCATCTGTCCGGAACATGACCGAAGAGTGGATAATTGGGTTCAAAGCCGCGAGAGTGAATTTCAGAGAGCAGTTGTTAAGTTCCCCCGGACGAAATCCAATCCGTGCACCTTCCCCGTTAATCTCAAACCCCGCGCTACCAACGAGAGCGACCTCCGGGTGCGCTTCCATGTATCGGGCCTGGATCGCCAATCGGTTCGGAAGAGAAACATCGTCAGCATCGAGGCGCGCGATGTATCTGCCTGCCGCAATTGAAAGGGCTCGATTGGAACAAACTGCCTGCTTGCAATTCCGTTCGGCACGCAATACTTTGATGCGCAAATCACGATAAGACAACAGGATGTCAGGTGTCGAATCATCAGACCCATCATCCACCACTATCAGTTCCCAATCGTCGAATGTCTGAGCAAGGATACTGTCCACAGCCTGCCTTAAGAATTTTTCGCCGTTGTAGACAGTCATGATTATGCTGACAGTGGGCAATTTTCCTCGATTCTACCTTTTCGCTGAACGCTGCTTCCAAAATACAATGTCCTTGTCATGCGCAAAGGTCAGTCCAGCCGAATCCACCGTTCTGGAAGCAGGTCACGCGTGTCGTGCTTCAGCGTGCCAAACCACCTCTGCGGAGCAATAACGATGCGGTCGCATTCCGCGTTCAGCCATGCCCCCCACCAACTGAAGGAACTGTTGGCGAGCACCGCGTGGTGACATCGACTCATGAGCCACAGGTCCTCGTGTTCGCTCCCCAAATGGCAAGCATTCCCCGGTTTGTTATGATTAACAATAATTGTACGATACGGGAGATGCAGATTATTTTGCACCCATTCAGGCTCATCCGAAAATGCGAAGAAGCAAGGATCGCGTATTTGCTGTGCGATAAGATTGGCGGCGCGACAGTAGTACCCAACACTACAGCTTCCGTGTGCTTCCCGGGTATGAGAATCTCGAGCGTAATCACCCCGACGAATGTGGAGAAAAACGCTCCGATTTCCCGCAGCGAGAATCTCATGCTCGACAGCGCGACTCGCAGCGCTCATGTTACGCGCAGGCATAAAATCCGCACGGATGCGTTCTGCAACTGCCCTAAAATACTTTTCAGATTGCCAGTAGCCAATTAACCAACAATCACGCTTCGTCTCCAGCATATTTCGATCGAAAGGAAAATCGCGCTCGATGATCGTTGGATGCCTGTAGTAAGGAACCGATGGGCAAAACTTCCTGCTCACTTTGTTAAGAACTCGCATCCGTAACATCTCAATCTGGCTGGCAGGTTCACCTGAAATTTGCCACACAGGCAAACTATAGGTTCGCTTCGAATCTGCCGTGACTGCTCGCAGGTCAAAACGAAGGGATGTGGCGTGGCGAAGCGCAAGCGCCCTGCCGATCGCATACTGAAACATCTGATTCCCCAACCCACCCTGCAACTGAACTATGATCATCTATTATCTTCTTCTTAACTCCTATTTCGACGTTCTGAACTCATAACATTCGCGATTAAATCGCTGATTTCCTCTCGTCACATACTCATGAGCATCGCGCCGCGATACGCAGATAGTCTTGGGCGCACTTTTCTAACGTCAGGTTATCCAAGATGTAGTCGCGCGGGTGAAGTGATCCGGCTTGGAGCCTTGCCCAAAACTCGCTCAGCCGATCTGGAAATTGCGAGATATTCGCAAACGTGATTCCGCAGCGCTCATCAAAGTAAGGAACGCTCGTTGCCGGAGTCTCCGCCTGCCCCCACTTGGAGCGATTTGGATCGAGCCACCAGCCCTGATCCCACGCCAAGATCGGCACGCCGCTGGAGAGGCATTCCTGATAGGCCAGCCCCTGCGTCTCATGCTCACAAAGGAAAATCATGGCGCGACAACGTCCTAGCAGCTTGTGGAACTCTTCCTCTCTGTAATAACCATACCGGATCTCAGCAAAGCTCAGACCGCGCTCGCTCAGCTCGATACGAACCGGTTGCAGCAATGAGGTCTCGTACTGATCGTGATCCCATCGCACCTTGTCATAGATCAAGAAGTCTGTCGTCTTCTGGATAGGCTGCGGCTTCCAGACCTCAGTATCAATACCCACTGGCCAGATATCACAATGCTTACCATAGTAGGGGATAAAAATATCGTTGGCCCATTTGGAATGTTGAAGATATTTCACAACCGGATAATCCGTGCATAACGAAGGCCATTCGCTTGGATGGTTCATCAAACCAATGCCGGCAACAATTGGATTAGGACGGTTATACCCAGCCAGGACACGTGGTCCACGCCCCAAAACACCCACATGATCGTCGCTGCCCAATCTGCTGAACGGCAGATTGACCTCGTAAGGAACACCTAGTTTATCCAAGCCCAGACAAAGATTGATGAACACCTTGTCCAGCCCGCCTGGCCGCGGCTTGCCGCGCACAATCCGCCGAATGATAGGTCGAACGAAACGGTCACCACGCAACCAGCGGTCCTTTTCTGGTTCGGCGCGATAATACAGGCAGATCCGCCCCACAGATGGTTTCTCCTTTGATCCAGAACCTTTGTATCGGGTCGATGATACATCGGTTTCGTGTTCCTCGAAAGGTTGCGAGCACTTTAACAGGCTTGCTCCTCTACGATCACAAGCAAGTGTGCGTTGACCCGGCAGGCGGTGCAATCGCCCGCCATCCAAATCAGCAGAGGGATGGCAATCAACGACCTCGTCTGATAGGAAACATTGGTAAACTGCTCTAATGCGTCGTCACCTGAAGAATCTTCTCCATAGGAGATGCGGGCGCTTGCATTATCCTCAATTGCAAGGTCCATTCCAGTTGCCTTTGGCGACGCTGGCCTGTAGCAATGAAACAGAAGTGTAGGGTAAGCACATTCTCAAGGGAAGGGTCTGCACGATGTTTCCGGCACTTCGCAGAGCTATAAGTCCGCTGATAAGTTTCTCTCCAAGAGCCTGGTGGAGGACAGTGAAGGAAATCCCGTATTTTCTGGGCACAATGCGTGAGTATCAAAACCTCACACATGATGAGAGCTTCAGACTTTCACTTCGTGAACTGTGGCCTATTCTCTCAGATCGCAGGGATATGGCGGGGCTAATCGGAGGGGACTATTTTCACCAGGATCTATGGGCTGCGCGGAAAATTTTTGAACGCATGCCACGGCGCCACGTTGACATTGGGTCTAGAATCGATGGCTTTGTGGCGCACCTTCTGGTGTTCATGCCGGTTACGGTCATCGACATCCGCAGCCTCGGCGGCGAAGTAGCTGGCCTGAGCTTTATCTGCGATGATGCAACGCAATTGTCTAAGGTGGAAACCAATAGCATCGAGTCGCTATCGAGTCTTCATGCAGCGGAGCATTTCGGCTTAGGGCGGTATTCCGATCCGGTTGACCCGACGGCATGCTTCAAGTTCATGGCGGCGCTACAGCGGGTTCTTGTACCAGGGGGAATTCTCTACTTTTCTGTGCCAGTTGGCCGCGAGCGGGTCAACTTCAACGCGCAGCGGGTATTCGCCCCGCAGACGATTATGCGCAGTTTCTCTGCCTTGCGGCTTGCTTCCTTCTCTTACGTCGGAGACGATGGCCGCTTGCGCGAAGGAGTCGAACCGGATGCGGCCGAGCAGTGCGAGTGCGGTTGCGGACTGTTTGAATTCACAAAAGCGTAGGCATCGGTAGAGGGACCTTGTTGAGCATACAGTTGACCACGGCGAGTCAAGGCGATGAATTTAGGCGTCTGCGGCGGTTGTAAGCACGGGTTGCGGTTGACTCAAACGACTGATAATCGCCGCGCCCAAGGCCTGTCCGGGCAACTCCACCACTCGATACGTGCAATATGCAACGAGCGTAGAGACGCACACACAGCCTGCGAACTTCAGCACCAAATCGGCGGTTGCGATAGGGAATATGGGACGCACGAAAAAGCTGGCCGCGAAGTGCAACACGGCGAAGTGGATCAGATAGAGAGAAAAGCTGAGCTTGCCAGTGAGCACTGTCCAGCGGTTGACGAGTATTTTCGTAGGATAAATCGAAAGGCAGTATGCAACACACGCAAAACCCGCTGCGAAGGCGATATGTTCAGGAATCCGCATGGTAGTGTGCTGATCGACAACTACAAGGGCGGCGATGGCCAACAGAGGGATTGCCGCCGCTTCTCGGTCCTGCCGAGCTCGCACGCAGTAATACAGGACAATACCTAGGCAAAAAATGGGGAGTTGGCTGGGCAGAAAGAAGTACAGATACTCACTCCAGAGGTGCGGGTCTCCGATGGGCCCGTGGAACCAAAGTAATGTGCACGCGATTACGGAGAACGCTGTTACGGCGAAGAAGAGCTTGCAAGCACGTCCCGCGGAACTAGCGAAGGTCATGAGGAGCGGCAGCATGACGTAGAAGTTCATTTCGACAGCAATCGACCAACCGCCCGGAACGGTGCTGTTGATCCATTGCGAGTTAAAGCCATTCACAAAGAAGACAGTCGATGCGATGTTTGCGATGCTGACCCGAGCTGCACCACCGAGCCAGTAGCGGGCACCAAGCCCATCTTGGCAAAGGTAATAAAATAAGGCACAGTAGTACATGGGAGCGATGCGAAAGAAGCGGCGGATGAAGAAGTTGCGCAGCGGCTCTCCCGCCCGTCCATGAAGCGACATGGCCAAAGTGAAAGCACTCATCACAAAGAACAACTGCACACCAAAAGCACCGTGTTCGGTGATCCTCTGGATGGAGCCTGGCAGACGAACAGTCATCAAAAATTGAGGAACGTCACCAGTATCACACCAAGGACAGCCCAGCCACGCAGGGCGTCCACATAGGCGTATTTCTGGGGTACGGTTGGCATGGATCAGCAGTTTATCAGAGCTGAAGAGTTAGACAACGTTTTTGTCGGAATAACATTGCCACATTCAAGAGCACGACGATGCAAAAGCCAGAAGAGAGTGCTAGCGCATTCCAGATTACTTGACTGCACAACGTCAGGAGTGTAGCCCCTCCGCACCACAATTTGCTATGCAATGCCCGATAGCGGGTTGGACTTTGCGCTTCAAGCCGTGATGTATTGCCTGAACAGCCGCCGTTTGGCAAACTGAAGGCACTGCGGAATCCCTAGTTTATCCATGCGTCCGAAAGGCCGCGGAGCACGAAAGCTACCACGACCCTCGGGCAATGACAAAGCTAACGTGCCATTGAGAATCTCCGCAAAAGCCTTAATCGCGATCGGTGTATCAAACTTCTGCCGCACGCGTTTGTATGCTGCCATGCGCATGATTTGCAGACGCTCCGGGTTGGCAATGGCGTCAGCCACTGCGACTGCGAAGGCGTCATAGTCACCAACCGGAAGCGTAAATCCAGTTTTTTCGTCCACGACTTCGCTGGGCCCTGGGAGCGGGGTCACGATTGGCACAACACCGTGTCCCATGGCTTCCAATAATGCAAAGCCCATGCTCTCTCGGTCACCGGGCAGGAGAAACAGGTCTTGTTTGCTCAGAAGCCCCGCAATTGACTCCGGCAATAGCCATCCAGTCAAGATGGTCCGTCGATTAATTTCCGGATTATCCGCCAAGCGCGCACGCAGTTCATGCATAACTTCACCATCGCCAGCGATCGTGAGCCGAAAATCGACGCCACGCGCAACCAACCGTTTCCCTATTTCGACCAAGTCCAGAACCCGCTTCTCGCGCTGGAATACACGCCCCACGTAAACCAAGTTCACTGGAGATGAAAGGCGAGGCCGGGGCGGTTGCGGAGCGCAGGGCACAGGGTTATACCAACGAAAAATCCGTCCGCCGAGCGCCGGAATAGCGCGGCGGAGATCTTCAACAACCGAATTGTTTATTGCGCATACAGCGGTTGTGACCGGAAACAACCGTTCGATTCGAATAAGCTCCGATGGGAGATCAGAATGCAGCATTTCCAGCAGTCGCACAGGGTAGAGGTTTCGCCTATAGAGTTTCTGCATGGCAACTGCGGTAGTGTTGTCATCTGTGGCGACCACAACGTCAGTATCATTTCTTTCTATAACTTGCGTAGCTTCGGAGGCGAGTTGCGAGTACGAATGGCAGAGTCTCAGTTCCGACATAGGACATGGCCAATTGTCGAAAGCGTCGGTGCGGGCAGGTCCTGTCAAAAGTAATCGCGGCTCCCACCCAAAGCTCGGGAGGTTGGCGCAGGCGAGGCGAAGAAAGGTCACAGGGCCAGCGATCCAGTGGCCGCCGATGATGAATAGCACGCGCCGCCGGTCCGATGAAATCGCCATCGCTATTTAACTTTACTTTGAAACTTCCGGACTTTTATCATGCGATTCATGCCTTCCGTGTCTGTGGTCATGTGCACTTTTAACGCCGAATCCTTTTTGCGAGAGGCACTCGATAGTATTCTCGCACAAACATTTCACGATTTCGAGTTAATCGTTGTTGATGATGCCTCCACTGATCGAACACCCGAAGTTCTCGCAGAATACTCGGATCCTCGCATTCGCGTCACTCGTAATTCAAGCAACCTAGGCGTAGGTGGTGCGCGTAACCGAGGTCTGAGTCTGGCTTGCGGGAAGTACATTGCCATACATGACGCGGATGACACATCTGTTCCTGACCGATTGGCTCAGCAGGTAGCCTATCTCGACGCAAACCCCGGGGTGGGGCTAATAGGCTCGGCCCAGCTCCATGTAATTACTTCTAAGACCCTAGCGGAAACGTTTCCCAATATTCGCGACTTCAAGTATCCGGAGGCCGCTGTTAATCCTGATAAGAGTGGCCGAGTGGAATTCGATACGAATTGGTTCACTGTTCCTTCATCCGAACCTCCGATGGCCCTGGTCGTGTCACCTTTGTCCGACTTAGCTATCAATTGGACCTTGATATCGCATAATGCATTCGCCAACCCGACCGTCATGTTTCGGAGATCTGTCTACGAGAAGCTAGGTGGTTTCTCTGAGAAACCGGAACGACGTTATGTTGAAGACTACCCGACGTACTCACTGTTTGCACGCCACTCGCGAGTGGCAAACCTTGAGGCTCCATTGGTCACACACCGTGGCCACGACGCCTCTGTCTCGACGCAAAACGAGGCCGAACAGATACGGCAAATGGAAACAGCGGCAAAAGATAATATTTGCTGGATTATGGGTTGGGACTCCGTGCCACCGGTGACATGGTCGGCATGGCGGAAGTTTGCATTTCCCAGTAGCGCGGCTTCTCCCATCACACGCGGCGAAGTCGTCGAACTATGCACCCTTTTGCCTGTCATCACAAGTAACTTTTACGCTGTGTATGGTTTCGAAGGAGGCGCAGAAGTCGCGCGACATCGCCAGCGAACCTTATATGCCTGGGGCAGACACGCAATCGGCCTAAGCTACAAGCCGGGAAAGACCGCAGGTCTTGTATCTCGGTTACTGTTGGCCTCATTGGGAGTCAGGCTCCTCGGAAACGTCGTGTTCCCCGCAAAGACAACTCGCAGCTGTGAACGACCTTCGGTCGCATCCTGCCTCCAAAGCGATACTAATTCATTGGGTGTAATTGAGACTGTCTCATCTACAGTGACAGATTCAGCCAGCGCCCACTATAACGACTGACATGAATTCATGGCACGAGACTTCGAACCAAAGCTAACCGACGGATGACCGCCCGCCACAGCGCGGAGGGAAGCGCACGAACCAAGGCGCTCGGGCCCATACCGCGCCCGGAACGAAGGCACTCGAGTTCCGAGTTATGGAGTTCAGTATCCTTAACTTTGCTCGCCCAGAGGCCAGGATGTATCAGCCTTGGCAAAGAGGATGCAGCCACGAGGCCGGATGAAGCACCCATAACCGAATCCGAAGCAACCAAGAACGTGTTCTGAGCGTACCACCACTCAACATCAGAATCACTCCAGAGAGCAAGCCGCAAGGGATCGCAAAAACGATAACCGTGGTTGGCGAAAATCTCCTGCCAGTAATCCGGCCACTGCTCGTTGACGTGACTAGTGCCGCCCTGTCCTGGAATAGCGGCTGAGAACAATATAACCGGAGCCAGCTTAACGAGTGAATGGACCAGAACGGGTGCGGCGTCCGAAGGCAGATGCTCAGCGACTTCAAGGCAAATTGCCATGTCAAATGTGCGCTCCAACTTAATGGGACGCCTCAGATCATGAGCAAGGAAATCCCGGGGAGAAATCATAAGCGCACTGCGGTCCCCATAATCGCCGTCGATCCCAAGGATCAACTCCACCCCGCTCTCTTGTGCAGCACGCAACCATGTACCCACACCGCAGCCGACATCCACGATAGAACGCGGATGGACCAGATCGAATACCAATGGCAGAACACGTCTTGCAGATCGAAGGGATCCGTCCTGCTGTGCCTCGTAGAATTCTCGCGTGTACGGCGATTCCGACATTGATCTTGGCAGTCCCTGTGGCAAAAAAATAACGCACACCCCGGTTGCTTGAGAGGAAAACGCTATCAGCTTCAGGTACTCTGTCTAGCAGTTGCGGTTCAACGAGACCGGACTGATTAGTTTAGCAAATTCGACGCTCCGAGTTGGAAAGCTCAATCCATCCGGATCCAACGCTCCGGAATCAAGTCACGCGTGTCATGCTTGAGTGTCCCGAGCCAGCGGCGCGGCGCAACAACGATGCGCTCTCGCTCGCTATTCAGCCACGCTCCCCACCAGCTGAAGGAACTATTGGCGAGCACGGCGTGACGACATCGGCTCATGAGCCAAAGGTCTTCGTGTTCGCTTCCCACCCGGAAAGCATCGCCGGGCTTGTTATGGCTGACGATGGTAGTGCGATATGGCAGACGCAAATTGTTGCGCACCCACTCTGGTTCGTCTGAAAATGCGAAGAAGTGAGGGTCGTGCACCTGCTGAGCGATAAGAGCCGCGGCTCGGAGGTAGTACTCAATGCTACAGCTCCCGTGCAACCGTAGATTCGGGGCATAGTGAACGTAGTCGCCCCGTCGAATATGGAGAAATACACTCCGGCTGCCTGCGGCGAGAACCTCGCGCTCCAAAACGCGACTATTTCCGCTGATTTCACTGGCGGGAGTGAAATCAGTGCGGATCTGGTCCGCCACAGCTTCAAAATACTTTTCGCTTTGCCAGTACCCAAACAGCCAGCAGTCGCGCTTCGCTTTCAGCACATTGCCGTCGAATGGAAACTCGCGCTCCATAACCTTAGGACGACCATAATAGGGAGCCGACGGGCGCAGCGTCCTGCTTACTTGATCCAGAACTCGCATACGCAATAGATCCGTCCGCCCGGCCGGTTCGCCCGCGATGCGCCACACCGGTAAGCCATAAGCACGCACTACGTCAGCTTTGACGCCCTGCAGGTCAAATCGAAGCGTGGTGCCATGGCGAAGCGCGATGGTTCGCCCCAGCGCGTACTGGAACATCTGATTTCCCAAGCCGCCCTTTAGCCGAACTATGATCATTCTCTCGTCAGATCTTCATGGTAGAGTTCTATGTGGATTGATCCCCTGATGATATTCAAATCCTGTTCAGTTTGCCATCGGTCCCGCTAAAAGGCTCTTCTTGGGTTACCGTAGAATACACATTGATTCGAAGAGTAGTTCGATACATGCTCCAACGTTGCGGCCTCGACAAGCGCAGTAGACGATTCCGTCGGGAATTCGATGAGTTCGATGCACTCTCCGCGAACGATAGCCGCTTCGCACTGAAGTGGGCCGACCGCGAGCCGTACTTGTCAGATGCTACTGCAACGACCGCCTACGAACGGCATTACGTTTTACATCCTGGCTGGGCAGCCCGCATACTGTCTCAGACACGACCCAATTCTCACGTGGAGATAAGCTCGTCATTATATTTCATCGCGACCGTTTCAGCTTTTGTGCCCATAAAATACTACGACTACCGACCAGCCAAGCTGCCATTGGACGGAGTTACGAGCGAGGCCGCGAACCTGATGCACCTGCCATTCAGGGACGATGAGTTGCCGTCGATCTCCTGCATGCACGTAATCGAGCATATCGGACTCGGCAGATATGGCGACCCGCTCGATGCCACGGGCGATCTGAAAGCGGCAAAGGAGCTGGCGCGGGTCGTAGCACAAGGCGGCCATTTGCTGATAGTTGCTCCGGTCGGACGTCCCGAAATCCGGTTCAATGCACACCGGATTTACTCCTACGCGCAGGTGCTAGACATGTTTTCCGGATTGCATCTGCGCGAGTTCGCACTGATCCCTGACGATCCACTGGAACCGGAGCTCATCCGCAACGCACGACCCGAGCGCGTTGAGCAACAGACCTATGCTTGCGGGTGTTTTTGGTTCGAAAAGCGCTAGATCGCCCTGGCTTCGTTCTCGGTGAGGTACGATAGTGTGAAACTTACATCCCAAGACTGTCTATGTAGACGCTTTGCGAGGGCAGTCCTTGCGGTTATCTTGGTCCATGTGCCCAACTCATGGGCTCGTGGAACTGCCAGGCGTTGGGGCGGTGATCGTCTGAATCAATCGAAACCCTACCTATCACCGCCACAGCGGATTTTTAATCGCGTGCGGAAATAGCGTTTTTCCCAGTCATCGCCTGTTCAACCGATTGCCACTCCAATACTGGTGCAAGAATACCGGGACGCTTAGCCATCCAATATGGTGAATCGCTGAGGCCGCCCTGAATCACCAAAGCGATGTGCGGCGCGTTATTTCCCGGTTCGAGAATCCACTCACGGAAATGCAAGCTGGATATTAGCTCCAGCCGATAATTTCCCTCGTTCAAAAACTGCTTCGGAAGTCTACTGCGAAGTCGGACCGCTCCACACTTAAGATCTGGCCAATCGGTTTCGCGCTGATCGGTGTGATACGTCCAGTAAAGCAACTGTCCTTCCTGAGAGAAAAGCGCATAGCCAACGGTCAAACTATTGTCTAGTTGCTTGATCTCCCCTTCAATCTCCACGCATAAATCAGCGTCGTTTCGGATTGGGTTCCTTACCTCGCGTCCGTCGCTATCAACAATCGCAAATCTTTGCGGTACAAAATGAGGGTTGGCAATCTGGCATCCATTGTTGACCCACGAGGTGGGGCTATCATCGTCCTCGGGCCCAAACAGGTAACCCGTAATCGTAGAGCGCACGTCGTTGGAATCGGTCTTGATGCGGCCGCCTTCCAGCATGATCACGCGGTTGCACAGCTGTTCCACGGCATTCAGATTGTGGCTGACAAACAATACCGTGCGACCGGCCCTTGTAACCTCGCCCATCTTGCCCAGACACTTCTTCTGAAACTCGGCGTCCCCAACTGAGAGGACTTCGTCAACCAGCAGGATTTCGGTCTCGATGTGCGCGGCCACAGCGAAGGCTAGACGCATGTACATGCCGCTCGAGTAGTGCTTGACCGGGGTGTCGAGGAATTTCTCGACTTCGGAGAACGCCACAATCTCGTCGAACTTGCGGGCGATCTCTGCCTTGCCCATGCCCAGGATGGCGCCGTTCAGAAAGATGTTCTCGCGGCCAGAGAGCTCAGGATGAAAGCCGGTACCTACTTCTAGCAATGAGCCAATACGGCCGGTTATGTCCGCACGACCTTCAGTAGGAGATGTGATCTGCGACAAAATCTTCAGCAGCGTACTCTTGCCCGCGCCGTTGCGGCCGATGACGCCAACCAACTCTCCCCGCTTCACTTCGAATTCAATGTTGCGTAGTGCCCAGAGCCACTCTTCTGGCCTGGGAGCTGGTTTCTGGCCTGAAACGCGCTCCCATACCCGGCGGGGTGCGCCCAGGGCGTGCACTATCGAATCGCGCAAAGTATCGTGCCGCTCGGAGCGCCCCAAGCGGTAGAGCTTACCCAGATTCTCGACTCGAATCGCAGTTTCGCTCATCGCCTACACCAGGTCGGCAAAGGTACTCTCCATTCGGTCAAAGTAGACCACTCCCCCAGCCAAAAGAATTATCACCGACACGATCGAAACTGCCATCAGTCGAAAATCAATCTGCCCCGTTCCGAGAAGCGCCCAGCGAAAACCTTCCACCACGCCGGACATCGGATTGAGTCCCATAAGAAAGCGCCACTTATGCGGTATCAGGCTGCTGGGATAAGCGACCGGCGTCGCGTATAGCCAGAACTGCGTAATGAAAGGCAAGATGTGCCGCACATCGCGATATTTGACGCTGAGAGCGGATAACCACAAACCAATGCCCAGAGACGTAACGATTGCAAACAGCAGCAGGAACGGAATCACTAGCACCGTAGGGTGAACCGGGATCCGATAGTAAAACATCATTGCAATCAGCAAAACAAAGGCGATGGCAAAATCGACCAGTCCCGCCAGCAGGCCAGCGACAGGAACCAGTATTCGGGGGAAATAAACCTTGGTAATGAGGTGCGCATTTCCTACCAGGCTGTTGCTGGTTTCGGAGAGTGCGAGGGCGAATAACTGCCATGGAAGAAGTCCGCAATAGGCAAAGATCGGATAGGGCACTCCTTCCGACGGCATCTTGGCAAAGTGCCCAAAGATGACGCTGAATATCAACATCGTCATAAAAGGCTGAAGCAGAGCCCAAGTTGCGCCTAATACCGTCTGCTTGTACCGCACCTTGATGTCGCGCCAGCAAAAGAAGTAGAGCAGTTCGCGATATTCCCACAGACTTTGAAAATCTAAGACGCGCAGATGGCGCCGGGGCTGGATGTGGATGACGCGAAGGGAGTCTCCCTGGGGTATAGCTATGCTCTTAGACACCGTGTCAAAGCCTCGATTGCCCGAAGTTCCCTGCTGAGAGTTTACCTCAATCACACGCCACGCGGAAGGAGAGCAGGTCCCGCAACATGATGATTTGAATCATGCCGGAAAAAAACTTACGGTCTTTAATCTAGTTCTACGCGCGCTGCGCTCGAAATTTGCGGAGCCCCATACACATTCAGACACAACTCTTTCCGAATTTGCTCAAATGTAATGCTACAATTGGCGGTATTCTCAAGGAAAATTGTTGGTCTTTCCTTTTGCCTTGCTCACAAAGTACGGCCAACTTGTGCCGATGAGAAACGAAATGAAGCTTGAAAATTATTCACCGGATTCAAAGAGCAAATCCCAGATTTTAGCGGGAGATCTGGCGAACCTCACCTTGAGCGGCACCTCTGCCACACTGGCTCCCCAAGCTTCGTTCTTACTTGAATACTGGACAATCCTACGTAAACGTCGCTGGATTGTGATCAGCGTGGTACTGGTCACGGTCGCCTTGGCGGCGCTTATAACCGCCCGTGAGAAGCCGATGTATTCGGCCGTGGGCCGCATCGCGATCAATCACGAGAGCGCGATCAACCTGGGCACGAAGGACTCACAGTTTGTACTCGACGAGAGTGACGGCGGCGACTATTCCGTCGACATGGAGACACAGATCAAGGTTCTCCAGAGCGACGCCACCTGCTACCGGGTGATAAAGGCGCTGAATCTGGATACTTCTCCAGACTTTGGGGGCTCTCCGACCAGGCACATGGAGAGTTCATTGCAGCCTGATTCTTCATCCCAGACGGCACTGCTAGGCGCATTTCGCGGCGGACTGAGCATTTCTTCGGTGCCGGCAACCCGCATTCTAGAGATTCACTACTCAAGCCACAATCCCAAGCTTGCCGCACAGATTGTCAATCAGATCATCAATAGCTACATCGAACAGAATCTGAGAGCTCGCTTTGAATCGACCGCGCAGACAACTGATTGGCTGACCAAACAACTTGCCGACCTGCAGCTCAAAGTAGAGATTTCCCAAGAGAAACTCATTGAGTACCAAAAGGAAAATGGAATCGTTGGACTGGGTGAAAAGGATAACGTTGTCACCTCTAAGCTTTCGGCGCTGAACAGCAATTTGACTACGATTGAGGGACAGCGGATGCAATCGGAGGCTGCCTACAACATGGCACTCTCGGGCAGTCCCGAGTTGCTGCAGCACACTACAGGCTCGCAAGCTAGTCCGTTGGATACGCTCCATGCCAAAGAAGCCGACTTGCGTACTCAGTTGGCCGCCGTCACAGCGCAGTTTGGCCCCAACTACCCGAAAGTGAAAGAACTTTCCGCCCAGATCGGTGAAATAGAGAATCAGACCCAGCTCGAACTAAAGCGCGCGTTGGCTCGCGCAAGAGCCGAATACGTTGAGTCTCTGGAACACGAAAAAGTGTTGCGGGCAGCTTTCGAAAAGCAGAAGCAGGAGGCCAGCTCTCTAAGTCAAAGCGAGATTGAGTACTCGCTTCTGAAGCAAAACGCGGAGAGTTATCGCACGCTATACGATGGCCTACTTCAGAGATTAAAAGAGGCAGGCGTTGCCGCTGGACTTAAGTCCAGCAATATCCAGATCGTGGATCAGGCTCGCGTTCCGACTGCTCCGTATGCACCTAACATGCGGCGCAGTTTGATGGGCGGGATGCTGCTGGGATGTTTTCTAGCACTACTTACTGTCTTTCTGTTTGAAAGTCTCGACAACACTGTGCGAACGCCGGAAGAAGCTGAATTGATTGCTTCGTTACCCGCGTTGGGCATTATTCCGTCCCACCGGGCGAGCAAGAAGTTGCAATCGTTCGCTTTGCCCAGGCGAACACCAAAGGCCCCAGAGCATTCCGTTCGTGAAATTTTCTCTATTACCCGGCCCAGATCCGAGATAGCCGAAAGTTACAGAGCATTGCGAACATCGATCCTGCTGTCATCCAGAACCAGACCTTCAAAGATTCTTCTGGTAACTAGCGCGGTGCCAAAAGATGGTAAGACCACCACGAGTATCAATACTGCGGTGGTGCTTTCGCAGTCCGGATTGCGAGTTCTGCTGATCGATGCGGATTTGCGGAAGCCCAGCATCCACCGGGCACTGAAACTGTCGAATGAAGCAGGTTTGAGCACATGGCTGTCGGGGACCGACAAGGATCGCCCCCACGTTCTCCCGAGTGGTATCGCTAACCTGGACGTCTTGCCTGCCGGTCCGAGGCCGCCATATCCTGCCGAATTGTTCGGACTGTCAGCCTTCGGTGCGATGCTTGATGTTTTCCGCTCAGAGTACGATCACATAGTCATTGACTCGCCCCCGGTCCTCTCGGTGACGGATGCGGTGCTGATGTCGGTACTTGCAGACTCCGTGTTGCTTGTAATTCGCTCGCGTGAAACTACCAAGGGTGCATTGCGCCGGTCCCTCGACGTCTTGCACCAGGCAAGTGCAAGCGTGATGGGCATCGTGCTCAACGCTTTCAACGTGAACGGCGAGGAATACGCTTACTACAGGTACTATTACGGATATGGCCACGGAAACGGTTACTACAGTGAAAAAATGCATGCCGAGACAACCGCGGCGGGGTTGGACCACAGCGACAAGAGCGACTAGTAGACACTAAGGTAGCAATGCAGATCTCATTGAGATCGACGGCCCGAAGGTTGCTTTTTGGATGCTGCGCGTTTTTGGCGATCGCAGCGTTTGTGTATCTGAGTTCGCGTGCTGCGCGCGCTCATGCTTGGGCAGAGGGCGCTCAGCAGCAGCAGATCGAGCGTGCTGTGGCTCTCGAACCTCGGAATGCCGATTATTGGTACAAATTGGGACGTTGGCACCAGCTGGGAGATCAGTACACGGCTGCACTGAATGCGTACAATGAAGCTGTCCGTCAAAATCCCCACGTAGCCGCACCCTATCTCGAAATTGCTCGGTTGTCTCTGATTGCCAACGACCACGACCATCTGATGCAAGCACTGGAAATCGCCCAACGGGTCGACCCGACCACACCCTCCGTAAACTGGGAGGCGGCCAATTTGTATCTCGCTGCAAATGAAGTGGAGCGTTCCCTTCCCCTCTTCCGGGCCGCGTCTGCTTCATCGTGGGAATATCGTTCGCCGGCACTGACACTATGTTGGCGCGCGACCCATGATGTGGATCAGATGATTGCTGCAGCGATGCCGCAGGAGCCTGCCGTCTATGGCGAATTTCTGCGCTACCTTGTGTCACTACACGAAACTGTGGCCGCCGATGAGCTATGGAGTCGCTCCCTCACTCTGCATAAGGCGATCCCAGCCAAGAATGGCTTCGCATACTTAGATTCGCTTATTGAACAGCATCGTGTCTCAGACGCGGCTCGCACATGGAATGAGCTTGCTGTCATGAATCCTGAAATCAACTCCTATTTACCGAAAAATGGCAATCTGGTGGTTAACCCGGGATTCGAGCAAGAGATATTGAATGGCGGATTCGACTGGAGAATCAATCAATTGCCGAATGTGTCTATAGAGTTGGCCGCGGCGGGGGATAGCTATGAGGGCGAGCATAGTCTTGCAGTCACCTTCAATACTAGCAATACCGATACTGCGGGCATTCTTCAATTAATACCAGTCGAACCTGATTCGACGTATTCGCTTTCCATGTTTTATAAAGCCGAAGAGCTAGAAGGCGCACATGGCATATCCGCGGCTGTCAGTGACGCCTTTTCAAGAAAGCCGCTCGTCTCTAGCGGCGAGATTCTAGGCTCCACTCCGTGGCAGGAAATCAGTCAGACATTCAGTACTGGATCATCAACCACTCTTGTCTCTTTGGAACTGAAGCGTCCAGCAGGAACCCTCATCCGGGGCAAGCTCTTCATCGACGACGTGCGCGTGGTGAAAAAATGAGCCTGCCCAAGATGTCACCTTTGAGCCGAGACGTCAGCCCGGATAACAGCCACGTGAGTCCGGAAGTTCACTCGGCCGCCGAACAAACAATTTTGTTTTCGACCTGTGCCATGCTCGCATTTGGGGTGTTGGCATTCGGAGCCGTGCAAGAATGGGCTTTGTGTGTTCTTGAGTGTTTGGCGGCATTACTGTTCGCACTGTGGGCAGGATACCAAATTGTTCTTCAGAGAATTCAGCTTACGAGTAATGCTTTAATTCCGGCCCTATTTCTACTCTCTTTGCCAATTCTGCAACTATCCACGGGACGTTCTGCCTATGTATATGCCACACGTTACACCCTCTTGCAGTGGCTGGCTTACAGCGCGTTCTTCCTCGCCGCATCCGAGTTATCGAGCAGTCCTTCGGCACGGAAGCGGCTGGCAATAGGGATCACTGCTTTCGGCTCTCTGTACGCAATGTTTGCCGTACTTCAGGGGTTCACCTTGCCCCCCAACCTCTTGTATGGAGTGGTGAAAACGCATAGTTCGGGGTTTGGCAGCTATGCCAACCGCAATCACTATGCGGGGTTGATGGAAATGTTGCTACCCTTCGGGCTTGTAACCTCCTCTTTTGTGTCCGTGCCTCGTTCTCTGCGCGTGCTTACGATTTTCGGCACCTTGGTCATGGTGACATCCATTTTCGTTTCGGGCTCACGGGGAGGAATGTTATCCGTCGTTGTTGCACTGATCGTCTTCGCTTATCACTTCTGGCGCCACGAACGAACGAGTACGGCAGTGCGAACCGTAGTGGTCGCAGCCATTCTTTCCTCAGTATTCATCGCGTTCTTCGCCTATGATCGGGTGGCGAGCAGATCGGTCATGGAAGCCACCGACTCAATGCGCATTCAGATTGCGCGCGACAGCACGCACTTGGTGGCGCAACATCCTCTTCTTGGATCGGGGTTGGGCACCTTCACGACGGTGTATCCACAGGTGCGCAGCTTCCCCACAGAACTTTTCGTGAACGCTGCACACAACGACTATGTGCAACTGGTTGTGGAAACAGGACTCCTTGGAGTGCTCTTCACGGCGGCATTCCTGTATCTCGTGTTTCGCAACGGGTTTCAGCAGCTCCGTCGTGCGCAGAGAAACTGGTTTTCAGCTGTCAGCCTGGCGGCAATGGTTGGTTCTATTGCGCTGCTTGTTCACAGTTTGTTCGATTTCAATCTGGAGATTCCGGCAAATGCCGCCACGTTTGCCTTCCTCGTTGGCCTTGCCTCGGCCAGACTAAGACCGGGCTCGCACATCAAGGCAAGCTCAGCCCACGAGAGAGCTGACTGAAATAGGATGCAACCATAGGTGTCAGGAGTACCGGTGGATGTTAGTGAGTCGTGATTGCAAGCGCTGTCGATGCCGCAATGATTGAGCTTGCAGCTATACGCGCCGCCGCCTTGCCTTCGCTGGTGGGAATGAACAGCACATCTCCCGGTAGAAGTTCTATATCCTCCCGTTTTGCGCTGAGAATTTCCTTCAACGGTATTGGAACGTCCTGTACACCTTGAGGAGTCTTTCGGATAATGCGAGCACCACCTATCTTTGCATTAATAGTTGTACCCCCGGCAAGGGCAAGGACCTCAAGAACTGTCATTCGATTGCGATTTTCGATGTTGAATGCGGCGGGATGTCCCACATTGCCTAAAACGTACACAACACCTGCCTTCGTAACCACCACGGAGTCACCGGGAAAAACGTTTACATCGTGGTTCGATATATCCACGCTGATTGGTGTATCGGGTCTATCGGCTCTTGTCAGCGTAACAACGTGCCCCGCGCCTTGTGTTAAGCCACCTGCAGTCGTGATTATGTCCTGAAGGCGGTTGCTCCCAAAAATGGGGTAGAGGCCAGGCTTGCTGACTTCGCCGGTCACAGAAACCACAGCGGAATGTAACTCCTTCGCAGCGACGTTTACCTGTGGATTATTCATGAAACCGCCGTCGCGGAGTGCTGCTGCGATCTTCTGCTCTAGTTCGGAGGTGGTTAGGCCCTGGGCTCTAATTTGCCCAATCAGAGGAACCACAATGTCACCGCCGTTGCTTACACGCAGTTCCTGACTCATCTCCGGTACGCCGAAGACTCTCATGTCGACGATATCGCTTGGACCGAGGCGCGCCTCACGTGTTTGGACGTCCGCAGAAGAGGCCAATGGATTGGTGAGCTCGCTTGAACTCGTTGTTGAGGAAGAGACCACCCCCTCTGAAGAAGCTGCAGGCAAGACAGGTGTCCCCTGCTGTAGCGTCGCCGGTTTGTCACCTTGGCCGTGCGCAACAGCTACGGACAGAACCAAAACCAAAGGCACTGCTGATACAGTTTGGAATACGCGGGAGAGGAGTTTAGCCTTGACCATTTGGGAACTCGCTATATTGTATCCATAATACTGCAGCGGACGCTGCTGATTATCACACTGTGGCTCAACCGAGCTTCTGTGCACCCTTTAGTTTGTGGACATCGTGAGAGCACGTCCTAGGCCGGGCTGCCGAACGTTCTCATCCAAGGCAATTGCCCTCTGACAGGCCTTCTCCAACTCAGCCCTTAGTTCACTGGTCAGGAGATTAATGTCGAGAAGCAAGGCACTACTATCAAACCGAGTCAATTCAAGAGAGCCATCCCATTTGTCCTTCACAACCTGCAGCCGTAATGCGATCGACCATGGAGTGGAAGGTTCCCGATCATTCTCCAAGCGAGGTACGGGACGGTGCCACTGATAGCTCCAAGCGATTGCGTCACTACCCTTCGCCCTGACGACGATTCTAAACTTGTCAAAGTCATTGTCGATAAATGTATCTTGCAGAGCCTCAATCATGTCCTGGTAATCGTCACATCGCGCTAACTTTTCAGCCCCTCGCCGCACCGCTATATTATTGACGATGGCCTGCTTCTGCTCCAATGCACGGCGCGCTACACGGCCTATCTCGAAGAACTCGTGATAGCCCAATTTTTGCACGCCTACCACAACCCCAAGCCCAAGTACTAGGAGCACGATCGCAAGTGTGGACTGCCCTGGAGCCAGCAGTGCGAGACTCAGCAACCCAAATAACGCTGATACCGCGTAGAGAACTACCACGACGCGTCGTTTTGACCAACCGCGGCCTAATAGCTTGTGGTGGATGTGTTCCAGGTCAGCCGCAAAAATCGGTTGCCCACGAATGAAACGTCTGATTACCGAAACGCCCGTTTCCACTACCGGCAACCCGAATGCCACCAGAGGTATCGCAACTGCGATAAGGGTTGAAGACTTCTGTTGAGTGGCACCTGTGAGTGTTAAACCGGCCAGAAGCGTTCCGATAAATAGGCTCCCGCAATCCCCGAGATAGATGGTTGCAGGACTAAAGTTGTAACGCAAAAATCCCAGCAGAGCACCCGCCAGAATGATCGCCACTAAACTCTGCAAGGAATTACGCGTTGCCAGCGAAATTATGAATACCGTCAAAACCGAAAATAATGCAGAACCCGCCGCGAGTCCGTCCAAACCGTCGATTAGATTGAACGCATTGCTGATCAATACTACCCAGAAGACGGTGAGTAATACCGACGCGGTGGTTCCGAACTGATAGCTATGGAAAAGGGAAGCAAAATGCAGAATTCGAGTCCCACTAACCCAAAGCACAAGGCCTGCGGCAATCTCAGCAGCAATTTTTGCCCAAGGAGAGATGTCGAGGAAGTCGTCCAGCAAGCCAACGCCAAAGGGGATTAACGCAGCGAGAATCACCAGAAGCAGTTGATATACCGAATCTTTTAAAACATAGTGCAGTGACAGGATTATGAGCATTGCTACGCAACTTATGGTCACCACCACGGTTGCGATAGCCACGCCTCCGAGCCGCGGCATGCTCACCGGTTGCATATGTCGTTCGCAACGCACGGCTCGCATCCACCCGCGCTTCAGGGCTAGACCGCGAACGGTCCATGTGAGCCATGCTGCAAAGATGACAGCACCCAAAAAAGCAAGAAAAAGAACGGAAGCCATCAAGTCACACCCGTCCCGAGAGATTAGTGATCAGCTCTGGAGGATCAGCTCTGGAAGCAGAGTAGCACACAAGCATTTCTTTCCGAAGAAATTTTCAAAGAATCTAATAAGCATCGCGGTCATACGACCCCGGAGTCTGGCAGCCCGGAGGATGAGACTTTTCGAGACTAAAGCTTGTGGACAAGAGCAAACGATGGGAGTTCGAATCAGAACCTATCGCAAATCCAAAAAATAATTGCATTTCTGCTGAAGATTCCTACAGAACCTGCCGATAGACGAACTGAGTAGAATTTGCGCCCGGGGAGAGAGCATGGAACGCGCTTATGCCGTTTTGCTTCTGAGCTGTGCGGTGTATTCCACAACCTCGATTCAAGTAGTTGGCGCCGACGGCGATCGGTGGGCACGCTGATGAACGTCATCGATCAGCAGGTTTATGCGAATCTGAGCCAGAGACCTCCGGTGCCCGACGTACTGGTTCCAGGACGCAGGGTGGAGTCAAAGACACAAGCCGTCACCTCTAATGTGCGAATGTCTCTCTGTCTTGCCTGGGCTGTCCGAGTCGCGCTGCTGGTACTGTACATACCTGTGCAGATAATGTCGGCACTCGTACAAGCAACGCATCAGCTGGATCTGTGGGCATGCAAAGTTGTGACGCAAGCTGCCGGGGAAACCGGAAACTACCGATTGGAAAAACGAAGCGGCGAAAGAATCGCATTCCGGCCGACAATCGGAGCGGATTAAATACCCGCTACCCTACCCAGGGATCTTCCGCGCTATCTGCCCCGTGCGTGCGAAGGCCTTGGTGCAATCGGCGGTTGACGAGCCGAGCACGTCGCCTTCCATATAGGCCAGCCCCGGGCAGCGCGTGCAGTACGCGACATGGATACACTTTGAACATGTTGGCAGGTCACGGGTAACTATGGACCGAATCTGGACCAACGCGGCGGATTCCTGCCATATCTCCCGGAAAGTTTGCTTTCGTAGGTTGCCGCACGGGAGCGGAAACTGCACACACGGATATACATCCCCAGAAGGTGAAACGTAGCACGACGTGTGTCCTGCACTACAGGTGTAGTCGTCAAGCACGGCATCGTCGACTGTGGCTCTGGGAGCACAAAACTCACGCACATTGCCGACGAACTCCTCGGTTCGAAATACATCTTTGAGAGCGCTTTCTGGAAGGCCCAGCTTCACGATCGACACGTCTCCGTTCAGTTTGGGCGTGATCGTTGGATCGATGACGAATCCGACGCCCAATTCCTTCGCCAACCGGTGTACGGCCACTGCGTCTGAAAGATTCTGCTGCATCAGCACGTTGGTGATGGAAACCTTCAGACCTTGCGATTTGAGGTGGCGGATCGCGGCAAGCGAACGGTCCAGCGACCCAGGCAGTTTGGTAATACCATCGTGCACCTCGGCGCGGTGCGAATAGATGCTGACCTGAATCTGTTCGATGCCAATCTGCCGGAGCCGCTCGGCCTCCCTGGGCCCAATCAGCACGGCGTTGGTCTTCAATTTGACGTTAAAGTGCTGCGCCCGAGCGTACTCCAGGATTTCAAAACAATCCTGCCGCAACAGCGGTTCTCCGCCACTGATGCTAAGGAATAGGACTCCGCTCTCGGCAAGTTGCCGGATTACATCCTTGATCTCGGCGGTGTTCATCTCGCCTAGTCCATGATGGTCCAGGTAGCAATGAACACAGTTCTCGTTGCAGCGCCAGGTTATATCCAGTTGCGCACTCAGAGGAACGCCCAGGGCCATCGCTTTCTGGTTTAATTCGTCGAGTAAGCTCATGCGACACCGTTCATTTTTGTGAGATCGGTTGGTCGGAGACGACAAGAATGCCGTGTTCTGCCAGCGCATTTACGAACTGCTCGGCGTCCGCATACGCCTGCTCAACGCTGATATCGAATTCCGTGCACACCTTCTCCTCGACAATGCGGGATAGAGGTGTGCCTCCGTCAGCCGCTTCCCATATAACCCTGGCGGTCGGATTGAGATCGAAGAGTGTGGAGTCAACTGCAGACATGATGATCATCTCATCGCCTAGAACGCGCGATGCGATGGCGGAGCTTTTCGCGATGTACTTCTCGGAAGGCGGCATATCTTATCCGATCAACTCCCAAACCCGGTGGTCGGGGAAGAACAAAAGCTGAAATACCGGCACCGTCTCGACAAAAGCGCAGGCGGACTGAAAAACCATGCGAACGAGTTCCGGATCATGCGCGAAGAAGAGGATATTCCGCATCAGGCGCCGAACCGCCTCTGCTGGTTCAACCGGGGTTATCCGATTCTCCGTGCCTTTCGCCAGCAGGTACAGAGCGGCAATTGGAGCGGAGATATTTTTGCCAGGCTCCCCAAAATCGCCCGCGAACGGCGTCCCGTAGGCGACATATTCTGTTCCAACTTTGCGGACGTAGGAGGCTTCATCCGTAAGAAGCACTGCATCAGGCGGAGCCAGCCGAGCCATCGTGGTCTTCCCTGCTTCCGATAGACCCGAAAACAGAAACGCCTTGCCATTGCGCACGGCACTGGAAGCATGAAGCAGGAAGCCTCCCTCGCGCGCCAACACGAGTGTATGAATGATGCGCAATACCGCGTCGATGGAGTATGGATTCGCAGTCTGGCGGATACGCCCCTGCCGTCGCTCCGGATTCCACTCCGCCCGGAAATCGCCACGTTCCATCTGCCAGTCACCATTCTGCATCCACACCCTGACATCGGCATCTGGGTCGGAGAGACTCGAAGAAACCAGATCCACGTCAAACGTAAATTCGGACCGGAGCCCGGTCCTCACATAATCGGCATATCGATCACGCAGAAGCTTCAAGAAAGCAGGATCGGTCGTCCGCAGAGCGACGGGAATACCACCAATTTCAATTGCCACTTCGCTTCTGCTAATGGAAGGGGGCTGCATCGGTAGTGGCATTCTATAACAATTCAGAGGCTCGGCCCCATGCCCGCGGAAATCTCCGATTTTGCAGAGAGCCCCGAGTTCAGATTGCATCATACTCAGGAGAGTACCTGAATTGGGACCAATCACTGATGCCTTGGTAACGGGATTGTGAGTTTCTGGATTGACTAGGAGAGCTGGATCCGTTATCATTGCGCCGCAAATGCGCTACCTAACAACCGCTAACCGGCGAAGGTCTTTCCAGTCCTAGACTGTGTATCTGACGCAAATGGACTGCTGCATCACAAATTCTCATTGTGCTGGAGTTAAGACAATGCCTTGCAATCCATCCCGCCCCGCCCCTCTCTCAAGGCCACTGAATTCTCCGCGCAGTCTGCGTCACAAGCTGTTCATGATTCTGACGCTTATAGCCCTCGCCGGACTTAGCATTTCGATGAGCGCACAGAACGGCCAGAATCAAGGGCCAGCGGTGGACCCGCGCGTGCAGCAGAACATCTGGGACTGGGCTGTCCAGCAGCGAGGCGTGCCTGACGATTGGACCCACCACCATCTGGTTTTTTCCAATCCCGGCACCGAGCAGCAGGCTATTGAGAAGGGCAATTATGAGCACTGGCTCAAGGTTGTCAATAGTCGCCGCTTCACCATGCAGCAGATCAAGCGGAGCGGAGGGATGACAGCGATTGACGGTCTTGGCAGAAGGCCGGGGCCTGTCTCGCCTAATCCGCCGGGAAACTCGAAGAATTCGATAAAGAAAGACTGGAACGTGCCGATAGGCGGGAGTTATGCAAGTGGGACGGGCACCATAACTTCCAACAGCGCGACTGGCGGACAGACGGTGACCATCGACAGCGTGCCGCTGACGGCCAGTGCGCCGACTGAGGATCAGGGCACAGTCACGGTCGTCAATTCCCCGGCCGCGAACGACACAGTGGTGATCGCGGGTACGACGTATACATTCCACAGCAGTTCAACCGCTTGCGGTAGTACAAGCAATTGCATTATTGAAGGTGGTAGCACAACGCAGGAAGCGGAAAACATAGTGGTGGCGATCAACAGCACTGGGACCTGCGGTTATGACGGCACTGGTGACAGCACTTGCGTCTACAACTTGTCCCCGGCAACTGGCAACGCGAATGTCTCGGCTACGTCGAGCGGTGCCGTGGTTACCCTAACCGCTAGACAAGCGGGCACCTCCGGCCTCACCATGGCCTGCACATCGACCAGCGACGCCTCCGGGCACCACGACTTCGGCCTCATCGGCGGCACTACGTCGAATACCACAGGGTGCACATCGACGACCGCAGTAGGCTTGAGCGGCGGCGGGTGCGGGTCGAATACGGGGTCGCTGTTTGCGTACCAGGCCGGGACCACAACCTGCACTGCGGATACTGCCGCGCAGCTGGCCTCCAGTATCGTGGCAGCTATCGCCGCCAACACCACCCTAAGTAACGCAACTACGGGCGTCACGGCTGTTGCGAGCACCGCTGGAGGTAATGGACCTGTAACCAATGGAGTGGTCACAGTCACAGCCAAAACTGCTGGGGCGACCTATGACTACGGGACCACGGCCAGTTTGACGGGTTTCACCTGGAGCGGCTTAACCATGACTGGCGGGGCTGCTGCTGCCACGGTGCAACCGAACATGTTCCCTGCCAAGTTCGCGACAGGCAATAGCGTCACCTCGGAGAGTTGCAGCGATTTCGTGGTTTACCCGACGGGGACAGCGGGATCGTCTACTGTGTCCGCACCAACTATTGTCGGCTTCTCGAATCTCTACACTGGTACGTGCACGACGGGCGCGGTCCCAACAGTCTCTTGGGCCTTTAACACGGGCGCGAGCAGCGCCACGGGCAGCGCGGTCACCACATCTCCTGTGCTCTCGCTGGATGGCACACAGGTGGCCTTCATCCAATCCAATGGCACCACTGCAAGCCTGGTTCTACTGAAGTGGGCAGCGTCCAGCGGAACGCTCAACACGCCAGTGGCTCCCACGCTCGCGTCGTCGGCTACTAACTACCGCAACGGCACCAGTTGCTCAAACCCCTGCATGTACAAAATAGCATTTGGCAACGGCGCAAACGACACTTACTCAGCGCCGTTCTACTACTACGACGGCGATATCATCTATGTGGGCGATGACACCGGCAAACTCCACCAGTTCACGGGAGTCTTTAGCGGAAGCCCAGCGGAGACGACGACGACCTGGCCTGTGAATCTGGGCACGAATAAACTCGCCCCCCCTGTGTTCGACGAAACCTCTGGGAACGTCTTTGTAGGCGATATGGGAGGTGTCCTCCATTCCGTGACGGCGGCAACAGGTATCCCGTACGGCACAACCATCCCCCTTGGGGATGCGATCATCGACGCGCCCCTAGTCGATAGCACCGCCAAGTTTCTCTACGCTTTTGTCACTACGGGCAGTGCCAATCCAAACTATTTTTCCGGCGACAATGTCGTGCATCAATTCAGCACCGGCTTCAACGGCACCGCTGTTACCTCTGCGAGTTTCGTGTACGCCGGGGCGGGCGGCGCGGGATATTACTTCTACGCCGGCACCTTCGACAACGTGTATTACACGTCCGGCACAGGAGGGAACATCTACGTAGTGGGGAACACTGGCGCGACGACCGGAGCGTGGCTGAACAAAATCTCCATCTCTAACACCAACTCAATGGCGGCAGCAACATACCCTGTTACCGGCCTCACGTTCAGCGGCGCCGGCGCATATCCCTGGCCCTCCCCCATTTCCGAGTTCTGCAATGGCACCTGCACGGTCAGTGGCGGAGCAACCACGGCGGGCACGGACTATGTCTTCTTCAGTGTCAACCGTGGAGCGGTGGGTGGGTGCTCAACCACTGCTGGATACGGCTGCGTTTTGTCCTATAACGTAAGCAATCCAGCTTCGGTCGTTATCTCCGGCACTGGCCTGAACGTTGTAACCCCTACCGGTACGAATGGCTGCTGGGCGACGGGTGGAATTGTGGTCGACAACAGCTCCACCTCGACAGGCGCTTCACAAACCTACTTTGTCGGCTTAAACGGCAGCGCAGCCGGTGGACCTACTGCTACCACAAAAACAAGCACCAACTGTGCGAGCACGGCGACTGGTAGCGGCACGATTGGAGCAACACAGGCGTCGCAATCGAACCCATAGTTGTGGGGCGAAGCCAGTTGGCTAGAGCATTGTGATGATTGAGTTTTGGTCAGTGCGCCGCACGAAGGTCCGAAGTGGTGGTCGGCTCGTGCGGCGCAACAGAACTAGTTTGGCACTGCTATACAGGGCAATGATAGAATCGCAGTTACATTCGACATAGCACTTACGATTGGTTAAGTGGAGGGGCAATGACACAATCTGACGAGGCGCAGCGCTTAAAGGATCGAGATGGCGCGCAGCCGAGGGTGAAGAAGCCATACGTCAAGCCCGAATTTAGGCATGAGAAAGTATTTGAAACCATGGCGTTAAGCTGCGGCAAAATCCATTCGACTCAGAGCGCGTGCCGCAGCAATCGGAAAAATTCCTGATTACGATCTGAGTGATGGACGCGCCAACCAATCTCCGCGATGCGGTGAAACGCAACTTGGTAGCGGACGTGGTTCGCTCATTTGGGCGGGTGCGTCTGAAAGTCACCGGAACCAGCATGCTCCCCTCCGTGTGGCCCGGCGACATCCTGATCGTAAGCCAATGCAATGCCGCTGATTTGTCTCCAGGCCAGATTGTGCTGTGCTACCGCAACCATGAGCTTGTAGCCCACAGGCTCGTCGGCAAACGTGACAACTGTTTGATGACCCGCGGTGATTCCCTTCTCTGGAAGGACCGTCCGTTCCGTGACGATGAAGTCCTGGGAGAGGTGATTTCCATCCTCCGCGATGGCCGCTGGGTCGATCCGTCCCCGGCTTGGTGGCATGGTGCTGGGTGCTGGATTTTGAGGCGGTCGCAACTGTCCGCTCGCGTGCTGCTCGGGCTGAAGAGGCGCTTGTGGGGCAGCTAGTTGGGCAAACCATCGACGTGGTGCCGACATCAATGTCAACTGGGTGCGTACCCGGCCCTCAGAGTTCTTAAACATCTCTCGGCCAGACCAGCGGCGCTGCAGGGGCGAGGAAAACTGCTCGAGCAATGAGTGTAGCGTCCAGTACGGAGCTTTGTTTCTGACATAAGTGGGGCCAGTGCATCACAAAATCTCGTTGTGCTGGAGTTTGACAATGCCTTTCAATCGATTCAGCCCCGCCCTTCTATCAAGACCAATGAATTGTTTCCGTACCCGGTGTCACGAACTGTTTATGATTTTGACACTTGTGGGCCTTGTCGGATTTAGCTTATTGATGAGCGCCCAGACCAGTTCGCCGGTGGTGGACCCGGTCGTGCAGCGCAACGTCGATGATTGGGTTCTCCAGGGGCGAGGTGTGCCTAGCGATTGGAGTCACCACCATCTCGTTTTTTCCAATCCTGGCACTGAGCAGCAGGCGATTGAGAACGGCACGCACGACCATTGGCTAAAGACTGTAAATGACCCACGTTTCACGATGCAGCAGGTCAAGCGCAGCGGTGGCGCGACGAGGGTGGTTGAGAACGCGGACGTCTCCGCCAGCTTGGTAAGCAATAGACCGCACGACGTCTCGGTGAACCGGGATCGTGGCAAGAAGGAGACTCTGAAGCGAGACTGGGCGGAGGACATGGGCTCGGGAGCACACGGCACGGCTGGCGTTTTTCCTGCTAAGTACGGGTTCTCCACAGCCGCTGCCACCTGTTCAGATTATGTGGTCTTCCCCACATCCGTCGCTGGCTCTTCCACTGTTCCAAATATTATTGCCTACAACAGTCTCTACGTGGGTACCTGCACCGACGCACCGTCGGTGTTCTGGGCAGCGAGCTTCGGAATCAGCGGAGGCACGTACGGCACGGTGACCACCTCACCAGTGCTTTCCTATGACGGAAGCGAAGTTGCCTTTATGGAAACCATCAGCGGCCATGCATACCTCGTTGTGGTGCTGATGCCAAATGCCGGCGACACGAGCGTTGTTTCGATAACGTGCCCCAGCAGTACCAGCGTCAACAGCGTGGCCCAGACCGGCTCGCCTCAAGCGTGGTGTGCCGAGTTCGCCGACGGTGACGCGGATACTCGCTCCTCGCCGTTCTACGATTACACTCACAACGTCTTGTATGTCGGCGACAACAGCGGCAAATTGCACAAGTTTGGAAATGTATTCAAGAACTACTCCGGAGGCAGTCAAACAGCCGCGCCGAGCGAGGTCACTGGAGGTACTCCCTCCTGGCCCATCACCGTTACGACAACCACCGGGAACGAGACACTTAGCAGTCCTGTCTACGACTCTACTTCGGGCAATATCTTCATCGGTGAGAGTTGGGCGAGTGGACACCCCGCGTCACTGGTCCAGGTGAGTTCCGGCGGAGTTGTCACCCCGTCCAATGGAACATTGGGCGGCTACTCCATTGTTGACGCCCCTCTGGTGGATTCGAGCGCAGAGACGGTTTATGCGTTTATAGGCAATGACAATAGTAGCAACTGCTCCGGTGGGAATGCATGTAGTGGGGTGTATCAGTTTCCAGCCGGATCTACATTTGGAACCGCAGCGCTCAAAGAAGCCTATGTTGGGACCGCTGCGGTTAGCGGTTCCGCGCCTCTGCTGTACGCAGGTACTTTCGATAATATCTATTACACCTCCGCTAATTCTGCATCTCCCTCAGGACATCTTTATGTTTGCGGAGACACCTATGGTGACCCGATCTTGTATGCGATCACCATAACGGGTAACACGATGACAACCGGGGCCGCTACGGCAGGGCCAACCCTGACGAGCGGTGCGGCTACGTGCTCCCCTGTCACAGAGGTTTACGACGGGACTCACGATTGGATCTTCCTGAGCGTAACGAATAACGCTATAGCTTCCTCAGGCGGGTGTACTGCCGGAGGAGGCTGTGTGTACAACCTTAATGTTACGAGCGCAATCCCGAGCGGCGTGACGGCAGGAATTACAGCGACCAGCGGCGCAAGCGGGATCGTCATCGATAACATAGCGAGCACCACAGGCGCATCACAGATCTACTACGAGGAGACCTCCACTACAACCTGCAGCGGAGGGACCGGCGGCTGCGCTGTGCAGACATCGCAGAGCACGCCATAGATGGTCACGGCTTGCTGACGTAGCGCCGGATGCTGAATAACCACCGTCAACAGCGGCACTGAGGTCACCATAAATATTTAATCGTTGTCGATAACACAGGGAGCACAGCCGGGGAGTCGCAGATCTATTTCACAGGAACCATCGCCTGCCCCCCACCGAGCAACGCCACCAGTGGTGGATGCGCGGTGCAGGCGTCGCAGGCGGCATTGAAATAGGTATGATCGAAGGCCACGCACGGCGTTCCTCCGTACGCAGGAGGCAGTTCTGGAGAATCGGTCTTGTCGATTTAGACCCTCCATTCCCGTGGTGCAGCGTTTCTCGCCGAGATGATGCGGACGACTTCTTCATAGGCCTTTATCGACATATGTGAGCTACAATATATTTTGATTGTACGTACCAAAACAGCCACGCATGGCCAGCGATATCGCCCGCCAACGCCGTCCGCCGACTACCTACGAAAGCATTTCAGGCTCTAAAACAATCCTAGCCAACGCCAGTAGGTCGCCGCGCAGAGTGCGTAAAGAATGCAGGCGAAGGCACACAGCACAACTCCCACCCTTGGAAAGTCTTCGACCCGCAGCCTACCGCTGCCATACACGACTACATTAGGCAACGTATTGTAGAACATGAGCAAAGGCCCGCCGCCGATAATCATGCCGGCCGGCAGCACCAGCACGACCGGATTCATGTGTGCTGCGTCAGCCAAGGCCATCACGATGGGCAGCAGCGCTGTAGCCATGGCTATAACTGTTGAGAAAAACAGATGCATGTATTGCACGATAAACATAACCACGATCAGGGTTAGCAGAACTGACGCCCCGCGCAATCCGAGCATCTGAAAGATGGTGCTAGCCAGCCACTTGGCAGCTCCGGTTTTCATTAGAATTTCGCCCAGCGAAATTCCGCCGCCGGCGATCAACAAAACCTGCCAGGAAACGTTCTTATTGGCGTCATCCCATGTCAACACTCCGAACTTTGGCAGAAACAACAGGCAGTCGCCCAGAAGACAAACAACCGTGGCATCAAACTTTGTAAAGTTCTGTGTCGCCCACAAACAAGTGATCAGCAAAAAGATTGACAACGTCCGCCATTCGGCCGAAGTCGTCTTTCCCATGCCTGCCAGTTTTTCCCGTATCATGCGGTCGGCACCACCCGGGGTAATTTCTGCCTCTGGCTTGTACACCTTCTGAATGAACCACCAGGTAAAGAAGGTCATGATCAACGCCGGCGGAAAACCATAGATCAGCCAGTCCGTGTAGGTGATGATCCGCCCGGTCTTTGCGAGAAAGTCAACTACCACCGGATTGGGAACCGTCGCCGTCAAGATTCCCGCGCCAATGGTTGTACCAGTAAATGACATAACTAACAGGAGATTGGTGGCGAACTTCGATCGGCCCTCGGCGGCGAACAAGCTGATGATGCTCATGCAGATCGGCAGCATGATTGCGGTGCGAGCGGTGGTTGAGGGTACCAGGAAAGCGAGCACTATGTTTGCAAGCGTCACTCCAAAAGTAATCTTCCCCGGTGAGGAACCCGTCCTGGAAAGAATTAGGTAGGTGATTCGCTCAGCCAGCTTCGTCTTCACCATGGCCGCCGCAAGAATAAAGGCTCCGAGAATAAGATAAGCCGAGGGTGAGGCGAACCCTTGAAGCGCGCCGCCAACATTGATGATGCCCATAAAAACGGCCGCCGGGACGATCAGGATGCTGCTAACTGCCAGAGGGATCGCTTCGGTCAGATACAGGACGAAAATCCCAACAAATAAGGACAGCGCTTTTTGCCCCTGCGTGGAGAGCCCGGCGGGGGAATGCATAAACCAGATGGCCGTCGTAAGTAATATGGCTAAAGGGACGCCAAACGCATGGCGAATGCTGTCAAGCGTACTGGGAACAGGAACCTTCACAACACCGGGCGATGCCATTATGCGCCTTCTCCTTGTGTCCGTATAGAGACAAGACTCGCCTTCCCGACTCTGCAGCAGAACGCCGTCGGGTGCTACCAAAACGCGGAACCTTATGCTGTCGCGCCAGTATAAGGCGCTCACACCATTTTTGTCCAAGGTAGAAACGAGCGAATGAAGCTGGAGCAATCCAGTGGTACTTTTCCGTCGAAGCTCGAACGGATGCACGCATCGCTCGATGCTGAGTTGCTGGTTCCGCCATTCGCATCGCCAAAACGCTGGAGCCATATGATCCGTACTGGGCGGAAGACCTGATCAAAATGGATAACGTGGCGGCACTGGCCGAATATGCGCGTTCGACCGGCGTTCCTGTCTGTGCTTGTGAAACCTAGGGCACGCGCGATCAGTTCCGCGATCTGCTCGCAGCCGGCGCCGTCTCGATCGTCATGCTCGATCTGGCCTGGTGCGGCGGCATTTCCGAGGCGAAGAAGATAGCCACGCTGGCGGAGACTTATCAAAGGCCGTTTGCGCTCCACGACTGCACGGGACCGGCGGTCCTCGTCTCTTCGGTTCACCTCGATTTCAACGCTCCCAACGCGTTGTTCCAGGAAGTCGTGCGGGCATACTTATCGAGCTGATATCGTGACTTGGTGACCGAACTCCCATGCGTACAAACGGGTTTGTATCGCCCATGAAGGGTCCCAGGCTTGGAACTAAGCTGCAACCGGATTTGCCGAAGCGCCGGGATTGCATTTACCGGCGTACACCGTCGTAAGAGACCGCGGCGCACACCGTACGATACCTGTCACTGGGTGGGCCTCCAGAGAGCGTCGCTATGCGCTTGAGACTCTTTGCTCTCAGCTCGAAAAGATGGGCCTTCGTAGCAGGCTCAGCGCCACTGCGCAACAACCACAAGAGCTGGTTTCAGCGTGCAGCGCTTCCACTGCCCAAGCCAAATCTGCCTACTTCTCCACCACAATCAGCTCAAAAGCGCCGGGCTTCCCCATGGTATCCGCTGGGGCGTTCGCCACTGAGTACACCACATGCTTGCCAGGATCCAGCACCATCGTTTTGGCGCCTTTCTGCGTTGGAACGTTGGCGAAGCTGCTGTACTTGTCCGGGCTCTCCTGGCGAATGACGGAAATGTTGCCCTCACCGTTTGAAGTGAAGACAAGTCCAGCTTCCTTGTCATAGGCAGTGGCATCCACTCCCTTGCCGATCGCAAGTTTCTGCACGTTTCTTCCCGATCCTGCATCCATCACGACGAGCGTGCCGTTGTGGCAGCCAGAGAAGAGGCGGCCGTTGGCGATATCCATTGAGAGCCCGGTCGGCTCCTCGCAATCTGCAAGCGGCCAGCTCGCCAGCACCTTGCGTGCGGCTACATCGATGGCGGCGATCTGGTTTTTGTCTTCCAGGTTGACGAAGACTTTGCCCTTGCCGTCGGATACGGCCGTCTCTGGCTTGCCGGGCAGCGCGATGGTTCCCATTGCTACGGCCTTTTCGGGGTCGAGCAGCGTGATGCTGTTACTACCTCCGTTGCAGGTCATCACGAGGCCGCTGAATGGGTCGAAGAGAATAGCATCGGGCTTGATGCCAGTTTTTACCGTGGCGATGGGCGCCAGTGTTTTCAGATCGAAGATAGTTACCGAGTTGGCCCGGCCATTGCTGGTGACGCCGCGTCCTGCTTTATATGCCAGCGCTACGCCGTGCACTCCGATAGTATTTGGGATTTCGCCTAACTGTTTACCGCTATCGGCATCGACCACCATCACCCGCGTGGCACGCGTCACGTAGAGGCGATGCGCCTGGCTGTCAAAGGTTAAGTAATCCCAACCACCCTCACCGCCGAGTGTGATGCGTTGCGACACTTTGTAACCCGAAGGATTCTGTGCCTGGGCCAGAGCACCGGACAACACCAGCAAGAGAAGAGTACAACAGATACCGCGAAACGTACGCATGCATTCTCCTAGTCGAATGAACTAATAACTAGTGTGCCATCTACCCTGCCGCAAGAGAGTTCAGCGTCTCTCAAATTCATCGTATGTTCTTAAACGCTCCCAATCCATTGCACGCTGGCGGGACGAGCACTTACTCATCGTAGGGCAGAACGCTGGGGAGACTTCAACTTGCGACAGCTGTGGTTTGGTTATTTCTCGCTGCCTGGTGCTCTCTGGATTCATGCACCAATAGAGCGGTGTCAAACGTGTATTCCAGAACGTGACGCGCAGCTGCAATTTTCTCCGCCTGCTTACTGCGTGCAATGTATCCGTCCGCGATAATGTCGGTGCGGCCGTCACTTTGACTGACCGTAATTGCGCGAATCGTCTGGTCATGCTGGCTGTCAAGACTGTCGGCGAGACGCAGGATTCCTCCCAGGCAATCTACAAGATGCTGGTCCTCGCATGACAGAGCTGCATAGCGCTCCTGTTTGGTCGGCAAGGCGCCACGATGATAGCGGGCCACCAAAGCCGCGATCAGCAGATCAGTTGCCGACCAACCCGGAGGGACTTCCAACTGTTGCAATAGGCGGCTGCTGGCCTTGTGCCGCGCTTTGTTGCGCCCATTGTGCCCCGCTCCATGCGTGAGCGCGGCGACCTGCAGCAGATCACGCGGATTGACCGCTCCAGAACTACGCGCTTGCACCAGTCCGCTCCCTTGCAGTACATCGTAGAATTCAAGGCTGAACTTAGTAACCAATTGAGTATGGACTGGATCGGGGTCGAGACTCGCCGCCCAGATCTCGAACCTCTTTACTACTGCCTTATGCAACCCCTCCCCCGAAGGCAATCCCTTCCTCCACTCTTGCCAGAGAGAGTGCCGCCCAAGCATTTTTTCCCGATAGGCCTGTACGCGTTGCGTGCGCTCCCGCGAAACAGCGGCATACCACTGCTGTCTTTCCTGAGGCGAAACGAAGGCTTGGATCTGGCGAGCCGTGCTCCACAAAACATCCAGGTCATGCACTTCCCCCAGCAAATCCTGGATGTGTCTGAGATCCTTTCCCCAAGCTTCCTCTTGCTCCGGCAGGAAGTTTTCTACAATGTAACGAAGACGCTTGAGGCCGATGCGCAACTCGTGCAGGGCCACCTTACTTCGGTTCCGCAGAGCTTTGGCGTGGAGCTCGCGTGCCGCTTCGTAGCGTTCCAGCGCGAGCACCTGAAAGACTTCGGTGGGGTTACCCACGCCCTGCACCAGTTCGTCCAGCTTTTGCGCCCATTGTAGCCAGCGTTGAGTATCGAACTCATCAACTACCTCCGCGGCCTTTGCTTTTAGTTCCGCCTCGCGTTGTTGACAATGGCCCTTGAGGCGCTGTGCCACGGCCGGGCAGACGCTCCGCAGACGCTCAACCCACTCCAATAGCACCTGGGTATCACGCAACTCACCAAGCGCAGAAAAGACGACCTTACCCGTCTTCCGCATTTTTCCCCAGGAAGGATCGCCGTTTACGCTTTGAAAGGCTTCTGCCATTGAGCGGCAGCGGCGGAGGGCCACCCGAAGATCGTGCACAGCTACAGAACTGAAACTCACGCGAGCTTTCTCGCGTTCCGCAATTACCCGTTGCATCCAGTACGCGATGCCGCGTTCCATGGGCTTAGCCGCTGCCGTCTTCGCCATTAACGCCTCCGGCAGCATTCATTCTACGCGAAATTAAGCTCAGTTCAGGTGAGAGAGACCTGACTGGGGAGTGCCTGCTTCTACGCGGCGGACGGCTTGATCCACAACTCGCTCTAGTTCCTCTGCGTAAAAGCCGGGGCGCTCTTCGCGCAGACGCCGCTTGGCTCTCTCGGCAGAAAACCAGCGTGGCGTGCGGAAACACTCAAGGGGATTCTCGAGATGAGCAACTCTACAGAGATGCGCATTCACAGTGTGTGTATCGCTTTCGCTCTTGTAATGCAGATACCAAGTAAAAGCGAGTGGCTCAACCTGGCCGAACACACCGGCCTCTTCGCGAGCCTCGCGGGCAGCTGCGATTGCATCCGTGGGATCACTACCGACTCCGCCCTTGGGAAATGTCCATCGCCCGGCACGAGTGCGCACCAGCAGAAATTCAACTTCGCCAGTAGCCTGTCGGCGATAGCATACGGCCGCGACCACCCTGCGTCCGGAGGGCCGCCAGTACAGCAGTTCCTGTCGTAATGATCGCTTGAGTCCCCGGTCTTTGGCGAAATCAAGCGAAGCCAGAGTTTTTTCCATGCCCCGCATCTACTTAAGGATTTTGACTCCGCTTTGTGTATTCTCGGTGAAGGAATTGTTAATTATTGGTTAAGCATCCAGTTTACTACCTGTGCTCCTCGCGGCGATCAGCTGGGTTTGTGAGTCTGAATGACAACGCCACTTGCCCAGACCTTGCGCACCTAGGCACCGCGACGCTTGCTAGCGGAGAACTATATAGCGCGGATCGACAGCTTGGCGAAGAACCTCCTTGAAGGACAGCCACGAGCAGGAAAAATCCTGCTGACTACAACCTGGCAGGAAGATGTGCGTCCGTAGCGGTGGATTGTCCTTGGTGAGTCTGGAAGCCAATCGCATCTGCTCCAGGGTTTGCGCCGAATAGTAGCTCTGCACGAAGTAGTCCCCCGTGGCACGCTTTCTCCAAAGTTCAAAGATGATCGCCCCGCCGGGAGGAGTATCGTCACGGCGTCCGTCCAAAATCCAAGTCAGGTTCAACAGGCCCGCAATGTTGGTCTGGTTCGTGTCATGTCCAATCAGGAAGAGAGCGAGGTCACCGGGGGAACCTGGAGCGCCGACAATTGGCTTCCCTGTGACTGCTTGCTCAAGAGCCCTGCCAACGTGGTCCAACAGATTGGAGGCCTGCATCCTGGCGATCACCTTTGTGCGCTGTGCGAAGTCCGAGGCGGCTGTGTGCAGGTCGATCAGCGAGCGGAGTTTGGCGCCATCCACGCAGCCCCAGGCTACGCTGGAGGAGTCCATACCTTGCGTGTACTCCAGAAGGACGTTTTCGGAGAGAGTCGAAGCCGTGTTTAATGGTCCGCGCAATTCCGTGAGACGGTCTTCCCTTCCCGCAGTCAGCCTTGCCGGAATCTCAAGAAGCGAGGTCCGCTTTGCCTCGCGTGAGGCTGGAGTGCCGCAGCCGGCAAGTATCTGGTCGAAAGCTGTAAGCTGTGCGCGATAGGCGCTGGTAAGATTGTTGGGGTCGCCACCAATTCGTCCGGAGAGAGCGGCCTCAGCCAGCGCGGGATCTAGTTGGCCGACTCCTGCGGACGCCGCATGGAAGAGTGGGTCCGCCGTTCCTTCAGGCAGGGCCTGCACGGAAATCGGACACCCTGGAAACATGCCCGAAGCGAGCGCCTTACCGCTTTCGCGGGTGCGCTGATCGGAGTCTGCGCGAATGGTCACGTGCGCCGCGTCTTCGCATCCGTTGGCTTTCAACAAACCTCGGCTTGACAACTCCAACCGGTCGTATGCGCCGAACAGTTCCATCAATCGGTAACCATGCTGAGTGAGATAGCCGGGGGCAACGTCCCACGCCGGCCATGCAGCGCTGGAGTAGGGATTGTATTGTTCCGGCCTTCCGGTCGGCGAACGAACCCCGTGGCGGCTGACGTAGACCACAAACTTGAGATCGGCATCCCGGCTCTCAGGCACTTCCTGTGCGCATCCAGAGCAGGCTGAGAAACAAAACCAACAAGCTAGACAAAGAATCAGACGTCTCATGCAACTCCCCGGGATAGGACTGCGAACACTGCCCACACGAGCTGATACAGCGGGCGTGATCGATGAAAAAAGAGGAGCACATGCAGAAGAGCCATGTGCTCCGCAATGGAGATACGTCGACTATTTACTTAGCGCTCCTGTCCAAAGGTGTAGCGGAGTCCGCCACCGTAGGTCGGCTTGTAGTACTCGCGCTGGTTTACGAACTGGGTGCTTCCCTGGTAGAAGCCGAAGACCTCGTTCGTTAGGTTGAGTCCATAGGCCATTACAGAAAAACCACGGTAGAAGCGATAACTGCCCTGCGCGTCCAACTGTGTGTGCGCGTAAGTGTAGATATCGCCGGATGGACCTTTGGGACCCAGACCGCTGAGGTCAGTGTTGTTTGCGCCGGGAACCTGCGACGGCGAAATGTAGTTGTAGGTGTAAACGCTGGTACCGTTGTATTGCAGACCCACGCGAACCGAGAGCCGTTTGGTGTCGTAAGTCGGGCTGAGGTTCCAGCTATTCGGAGTCTGGCGCTGCAGCGCTGGTTGGTCGGTGCGCAGCGGAAGGCCTTTCTCCTGCGAGGCCGTGTATGTGTAGTTGGCGGAAATACCAAGACCCTTTAATACGCCCGGCAGATGGCTCCAATGCTGCTGGTAGCTGGTTTCAAATCCGTACAGGTATGCGTTTTGTCCGTTGACATACATCGTGATGGCATCGCCCGGGTACTGCTCCACGATTGGTAGCAGTGTTGGCGGGAGAGTTCCAGCCGGGAGCTTCGCTGGATTTACTAACCCAGGGATGGTAGTAACAACTTGCGGCGCGCTCAGCTGCTTAAAGAAGAAGCCAGCCTGGAACATGCCGAGCGGCTGGAGGTACTTCTCATAGAGCAGGTCGTAGTTATTGGCGTGCTCGGGCCGGAGTGAAGGGTTGCCGATGGTGACAGCGATGGGGCTGGCTGTCGTGTCTTCGGTCACATACGGTACAAGTTGGTAGGGATCGGGTCGCGCGACGCCACGGCTATAGACCGCACGCAGAACTGAATTGGACGGAAGCGAATAGCGCAATTGAATGCTGGGCAGGACGTCCAGGTAAGAGGGATTGTTATTGACCCCTGTCGCGACGCCGCAGCCGGTGTTGTTAGAAGAGGTGCAACCGCCGCCACCGGCCTTCGGGTAGAGGGTCACGAGATAACCGAATGTATCCATCTGTGTGCCTTCGAAACGGAGACCTGTCTGCACGTGCAGTTTCCCGAAGTCGATGGTGTTCATTACATATCCGGCGGTGACACGCTCAACGGTGTGGAAGATGTTGGGATAGGTATCAGCCGCGGTTTTTGCCCCGTCTAAATTTCCGGTGAGGTTCGACAGAACGTAGCTCTGCACCTTGTTGAAGTCCGATACCGGTCCGAACTTTCCGCCGAAGTACGAGCCGTTGTAGTAATCAGTGTTTTGGAAATTGCTCTGCAATGCGCTCATCAGTAGAGCAGGGTTGCCGCTGGCGAAACTATCGTAGACGTTTTCCGTGGAGTCCTGGGTCTTGTGGCCATTGCGGATCTTGAAGCCGGTCTCGAAAGTTCCGAAGTGGCCACCTGCGTTGTAGGTTTTAGCATAAGACGCGGCCGCGGAAAGATTGAGGTCGGAGGTCAGGCCTTTGGAGATGGTTATATCCTTCAACGTCCAGAGTGAGGAATTCAGCAATGGGGAATTGGCTTGGTCGCACACGCCGAAGGTAGGGCGGTATACATCGGTCTGTGCCAACGGATTGTAGTTGCATTGCTCTTTCGGCCCTAGCCAAGAGAAATCGGCCTTGGGGTTACCTGCAGAATCGATTTCGTAGGAGCGTGCCGCGGCAATTTCCCATGTGAACCACGAGCTCTGCTGCACGTGCCTGCCGCCCATGGAAAGGCTGCCGACGGATGCGTCCGGACGCTTGCTGGAAGTGTAGAACTTGGGACTGGGCGAATTGCCCGTGAGGCTTGGAAGCGCGCCCGTGGCAGTGAGTGCCGTGGATTGCGGCGAGTAATACCACTTGTCACCCCAGTCTTTCAGATCCGAGAAAAGACCGTGGGCGTAGACGCTGTTATTGTCGTTGAACTTATAGTCGCTGCTGCCTGCAAAACCATAGCGTGTCCGGTAGTAGCGATATTCACGAATGGTGTTGCTGTCGTAGAAAGGTTGAGCGAAGGTGGAATAAGGATCGAGGGCAGGCTGAATATTGTCGATACCACGCCCGTTGTAGTCGTAGCTCCCGCCGAAGAGGATTCCGAACTTTTTGTTCTGGCCAAAACGATGTCCAAAGGTGCCACCGAACTGGTTGGCGCCGCGGCCATTGAGGATCGGCGTGTAACCACCGTTGCCATACAGGCTGAGGAGCGTTTGGTCGGCGGCATTCTTAGTACGCAGGTTCACCGAACCGCCAATGCCATCAGCGTCCATATTCGCAGATAGGGTTTTGTTGATCTCAACGGCTTCCACGAGGTCGGAAGGAATCACGTCGAGACGGATCTGGCGCACTGTGGGTTCAGGAGACGGGACGGTGATGCCGTCAATCATGGTGTTGGTCAGGCGCGGCTCAGTGCCGCGAAGGTCGATGTAGACGCCCTCGCCCTCGATACGCTCCAGTACCACTCCGGGCATACGCCCCAGAGCGTCGGCTACGTTGGCGTTAGGGAGGCTGACGATGACCTCGGCCGGCAGCACATCGATGAGATTGTCAGCCGCGCGTGTCTGGTTAATAGCGTCGGCTTCGCCGTGAGCGCGATCAGCGGTCACCAGTATGTCGTCGCTCCTAGACGCCACTTCGAGCTTCAGCTTCAGATCGAGCGTCTTTCCCGCGACAACGTCGATATTTTTGTTTTCGGTTTTGAACCCGATATACGTGGTGACTAGCGTGTAGTGGCCAGCGGCAATGTCGCGCAGCTCAAACCGGCCCTGGTTGTTGGCGTTGGTGGCGATGCCAGTGGGAAGCAGATCGACTCGCGCACCTTTTAGCACCGAGCCTGATTTATCTACCACTGAGCCCGTAATGACGCCCTTGCCCGATTGAGCAAAAGCCGGTATTGAAAGCAGCAGCAGACCTAGCAGCAGCCTACTGATTGTGCGAATCCGAGCCCGTTCGATTACCAACATGCAGCCTCTCTCCCAAACAGTGATTCCTGCGTAGCAGGCAGAAGTTTTAACCAGGCGCAGTATGGCAACCTAATCTGATCGCAACCTAAGCAAAGCTGCTGCAGCGGGTTGATTTCATCAAGAATTAATGTAGCTCGGATATGATCAGCATCAATGCGGGTACTCATCGTCGAGGATAAACGTAGTCTGGCTGAGCACATAGGCCGCGCGCTGGAAGGCGAAGGCTATTCAGTGGGGTTTGCTTATGATGGCGAAGAAGGATTGCGCCTGGGCAAGAGCGATGATTTCGACGTGATGCTTCTGGATGTGATGCTGCCGAGGATGGATGGTTTTACCGTGATCCGGAAGATGCGCGAAGAACGCCTGCACACTCAAGCCATTATTGTTTCTTCGCGTGACTCGATGCACGACATCATCTTTGGACTGGACGCGGGTGCCGACGATTATCTGACCAAACCATTTGCCCTTGACGTTCTGCTGGCCAAGGTGCGGGCGGCGGCGCGCCGGGTTCCAGAGCGAATGTCGCCAGGACTGCAGTTCGAGGATCTCATCTTGCGCCCAAGCCAATATGAGATGCAGCGAGGAGAGCGGGTGCAGGGCCTGACGCGTACCGAGTGCGCTTTGCTGGAGTCGCTGATCCGTCGCTCGCGTACTGTAGTTCCGCACGGAGTCCTGATCGAAGAGGGTTGGGGAGCGGATTGCGATGTCAGCTTTGACAGTCTCTACATGTTCATCCGCGCACTTCGCTCCAAGATCACGCATCCGGGAGAGCAAGAGCTTCTGTTTACGGTTCGAGGTGTAGGCTACTCGCTGCGGAGCGAGTCTAACTGATGCGCCGCTGGTCCATTTCCCTAAGATTAACGCTCTGGTTCGGAGGAATCTTCTTCCTCGGGTGGCTGCTGTTTGGGGCGGCCATGTGGTTCAACCTGGAGAGCACGTTGACTGGGGAACGGCACCAGACGCTCTCCCGTCGCGTCGACCGCCTGCAGTATCTGTTGCGCGAGAGCCAGGGCGAACCAGAAGAAGATCGCTATCAGGAATTTCAGGATTTCGCGCACGCCACGGGAAACGGGCTATCCGAGGTCTTTCACGCGGACGGGCACCGCGCCTATCCGTCTCCCTCATCATCAGCGCGAACTTTTCCCTGGCCAGCCGTGAAGAGCGGAGATCCGGAACGTTTCCTGCGTGTCAATTCTGCTGGCCAGAGCTATTGGCTGCTGGCGCGTCCATTTTCGCTCGGCGATCAGACGCTGTATTTAATGGCGGCGGCGCCCGAGGCCGGCAATCTACTGGTATTGAACCGCTTTCTTGTGGGATTGCTCGCCTCGGCGCCCATTTTGCTGCTGATTTCTTCGGCGGGCGGGTACTGGGTAGGGCGCAAGGCACTGAAACCGGTGGACCGAATCACATCCACGGTGCAGTCGATCAGTATCAGAAGCCTCTCGGAGCGGCTGCCTGTAGAGGCGACAGGCGACGAACTGCAAAGACTCACCGAAACCTGCAATGCGATGCTGGAGCGATTGGAATCGTCAGTAAATCGGATCAAACAATTTACTGCAGATGCTTCACATGAACTGCGCGCCCCGCTCTCGTTTACAAGAACGGTGGCAGAGGTCGCATTGAGAAACCCTGGCGTCGACGCTGAAAGCCGATGCGCTTTTCAGGAGATCGTCGACGAAGGAGCCAAGGCCGCGGTGCTGCTGGGAGACATGTTGACTCTGGCTCGCGCCGACGCGGATTCCAGCGACGTAGCCTGGGAAACGGTGGACTTGGCGGACGTCATGCACAATGTTTTTGAGAAGGTGAGGCCACTGGCTGATGAACGGAAACTTGCGCTATCGTTTTCCTTCGATGAAAGCCAACCCGTGAATGTCCGAGGTGATTTTCCTAGCCTTCGCCGGCTGTTGTGGATTCTGCTCGACAACGCACTGAAATATACCCCTGCACCGGGCCAGATCAAAGTGACGCTCAGCGCCGCCGCCGAGGCCACTATTCTGGTGAGCGACACAGGCATCGGGATTGCCCAAAGCGACCTGCCTCTTATCTTTGACCGTTTCTACCGGGCCGATCCGTCGCGCAGCCAAGTTGAAGGCAGCGGGCTAGGACTGGCCATCGCCAAGTGGATCGCTGAGATGCACCACGGCAATCTTTCTGTGATGAGCGAGGAAAACAGAGGAACGACCTTTCGTGTTGTGCTCCCACTTTGCGAGGCCTAGGCATGGGCGAGACACGATAGTCGCACCCCTACATATTTGCATTCTCCAGCCTCAAGCCCAAAGCCGGAATGCCTTAAAAGTAAGCTCCTCGTGTCACTTCGAGACACCCAACACACACACGACTGCCGACAGCGCGTGATCGCGCACGCGAACTTAAATTGCGGCTGTTTTTTTGGAATGCTTCTTTGCCAGGCCCTCCTGGCAGTAGCCCACCTCACCTTCGTGAAACGTCATAGCCGAGCTGCTTGAGAATGCAGTTCTGCATTTCGTAGGGGCCCATGTTGGTAGTTTTACTTGTTGGAACGTAAATCTTGCAGGAATCAAAAACGACGTAAGCATCGCAATAGCCGGTTCCACCGTTGCAAGCAATTATGCCTGTTGGATTGGACGGATGATTAGGGGTATTAGGCCCGGCGGGAACGTCAGCGACTGACGTAACAACAACACCTTGGGCGGCCAGAGATGAGGCGGCCGGAACAGGCGGAATGAAACCTTCACACGAGATTGCCCCGGTGTAGCAGTCAGGATCGGCCGGCTCGTTCTGGAGGACACGATAGGCCGCCCAGAGATCGGTCCATTGGGTGGAGGTTGCGGTTTGCGCTTGTCCCCACGTTGTTGCGGCAAGAGTTTGGAAAGCTGCATCTTGCATGGTGGTCTGGTTTACAAATGCAGGCGTGTTGGCACCCATTTGAGTGACTGCTCCACACGACGTAAACAGTAAGGATGCAGTGATAGCGAGTGCGCCTGCAAGAACTCTGTGAATGTTCGACATGGTTGCCAGCCTCCTGGTCATATAACGGACGCTGGCGGAGCAGTCATAAGTCTTTTTCAAGAACGCAGTCGCGTTGAAGCGGGCGAGCGTGGCAGCGGTGGAACAGCAGAGGTTCTCTGGCATTCCGGCTTGTAACCTGATGTTTTTGCAGCCCATGGCATACCTCTGCCACGGATAAAGGCACGAACCTTGCCGTTCTGAATGGGACGAACTGCGTTTGGAAGTCGCTGATAATGGGGAGTTACACGAAAGTAACAAGAATACTAACGGTTACGAATGTAACTGAACTGTGTCTCGACATTGGTTTATTTTCTGGAACTTAGATCGCTTTTGTGTCTTGCGAAATTTTCGATATGCAAGTGGATTCGGAGTAGATAGGAGAATGAGTCGTTCTCCTTTGCTAAGGAAGCAGAACAGAATAGCTGTAGGCTCACTCCGTTGCCGAGAGGGGACTTCAACATTGCTTTTTAGTCGTGAACAGCCAGATGACTTCTTCAGGAGCCGCGAAACGGATAAAATTCTAGTGTTCGCCCGTTCGCCTAGTCTCGGTGTTAATGCTTGGTCATGCGCTCCGTAAGAGGTGGCTCAGAATGGCAGATAAAACAGGCATGGAGTTGATTCCGTCCCCACGTGAAGCGGTCTCGAGACGAGCATTTATAAAGGGAATTATTGCTAGCGGTGCGGCAGTTTCCACGGCAGGATACCTTTTTCGCGCTTCTTCCCCGCTCACTTCCATGGCAGCCACCGGCGCTGTGGAGCGGCTCATCACCATCAATGTCAACGGCCAGCAGCGGCGAGTGGACGTAATGAAGCAAGAGACGCTGGCATGGACACTGCGTTACAAATTAGGCCTCACCGGCACAAAACTGGGATGCGACCGCGCCGAATGCGGAGCCTGTACTGTTCTCATAGACGATGTGCCGCACTATTCGTGCTCGACGCTTACACACACCGTGCGAAGCCGTAAGGTTGTGACCATTGAAGGGCTGGCCGGTGCTGACGGGACGCTGCATCCGATACAACAGGCTATCGTCGATGAACAGGGTTTTCAATGTGCGTTCTGCATGTCCGGCTTCATTATGTCCACAGTGGGATTCTTGAAGACGAATCCCAATCCGACTCGTCAGGAGTTGGCGCACGGTATCTCGGGTAACCTGTGCCGCTGCCAGGACTACGACAAGATCCTCACCACAATGATGCATGGCGCAGAAAACATGCGGAGGACACAGCGTGGATAAAACAAAAGAAGCTGAGAGTGCCGGTGGTGCTGAGCGCCAATATGGAGTAGGTCACAGGCTGATTGGCAAAGACTACGCAACCCCCGATCTCTATGCCAAGGTAACGGGCAGGGCGAAGTACGCTGAAGACTTTCGCGCCGAAGGTATGTTGTTTTGCAAGCTGCTACTCAGCCCGTTGCCGCATGCTCGAGTAAAGCATATTGACGCGAACGAAGCGCTTTCGATGCCCGGCATCAAAGCAATTCTCACTGCGGACGAGCTCCCTGCCCCCGCCGATACCGTGACCGACAACGGCACCGTGGTCAAGGCTAGCAAGTGGGCAGAACGAGGACTCACGATGGAGCCGGTCTACCAGGGGGAGCCGATTCTTGCCGTGGCCGCGGTTGATGAACTTACCGCTGCGGAAGCCATTGAGAAAATCCATATCGATTTTGAGCAGTTGCCGTTCGTGATCGACCCGCTTGAAACCTTGCGGCCGGGAGGGCCGAATCCGAGGACAGACGGCAACATCTGGCGCCCACCGTCTCCGCAGGGCTCCCCAGCCGCAGTCGTGGAACTCAAGTGGACAAGGGAAGCCTTTGCGGAGCAGGAACAAGGCCGCCTTCCGATGGGCGGGACGCCCGAAGAGTGGGCGTACGGCGATCTCGATTCCGGTTTCAAGAGTGCTGCGCTGGTTCTTGATGAGACCTTCGTAACGCCAGACACCAGTCATCATACCCTTGAACCCCGTTCTACGATGGCCTACTGGCAGAATGGGAAAGTATTCATCCACACTGGAACACAGAGCACAACCCAAACCCTGTCCGCCATTGCAAGATGGTTGAATATCGATCCGGAAAGGATCGTCTTCATCAGTGAATACACCGGGGGAGGGTTTGGCAGCAAGAGCACCGCGGGCGTGTCTTTGACTATTCCTGTGCTGTTGGCAAAAAAAGCGAATGCTCCGGTAATGATGCGCATTAGCCGTGAGGAGGAGCTTTTCATCGGACGTGCGCGACCGGGTTTTCAAGGACGGATGAAGGCCGGCTTTTCGAAAGAGGGGCGGATCACGGCGCTGGACATGTTCGTTATTTCCAATAACGGTCCGTACCAAGCACTAGGTGATGTTCCCTCGTCAGGCCGCATCGTCTCCTTGCTGTATCAGCCGCAAGCCATGCGCTGGCGTGGAGTGACGGTGCTGACGAATACGCCGCCCCGTAGCGCACAGAGCTCCCCCGGAGGGCTGCAGGGGATTGTCATTATTGAACCGATCATCGCGAAGGCTGCTCGCAAGCTCGGAATCGATCAGGTAGCGATCCGCCGTGTCAACTGCCCGGAGGGGAAGGCGCCGTTCGGGCCACCAGTACACGGGCAGCTCCAGCATGCAACCAGTTCATTCCTCAAGGAAGCACTTGACCGCGGTGCAAAGCAGTTTAGGTGGAACGAGAGAGTCGCGCGCACTCCGAAACGAATGGGTACAAAGGTTCGCGGCGTTGGCGTGTCGCTTAGCTGTTACGTCGGAGGCTCGATTGGGTTTGACGGGCTCCTCGTGATCAAGCCGGATGGACGGATCACCTTCCAGTCCGGAATCGGCAATCTGGGGACGGAGTCCGTGATTGACGTGCATCGGGTCGGCGCAGAGATTCTCGGTGCCCCGTGGGAAAAGTGCGAGGTGGTATGGGGAAACACAGCGCGGAACCTGCCGTTCACCTGTGTGTCCGGTGGTAGTCAAACGACTCACGCAATGACACGCGCTGCACATGCAACCGCCATGGACGCCAAAAAGAAACTGCAGGAAGTTGCAGCGAAGACCCTTGGCGGCCGGCCTGAGGATTACGAGGTCGCCAACGAACACGTCTTCCGCAAGCACGGTGGTGCTGGCATGACTTTGGCACAGGCTGCGAGACGTGCGATTCAGTTAGGCGGCATCTACGACGGTCACGAAGCGCCCGCCGACGTTAACAAAATGACGAAGGCATCGATGGCGGCGCTGGCTGGCCAAGGTCTTGTGGCGGCTGCCAAGGACAACTACCCTCGTGATGGCACAACGTTTTCCTATGTCGCTAGCTTCGCCGAGATCGAGGTTGATGTTGAAACTGGCAAGTACTACATTGTGGATTTCCTTGCCTCCGCTGATGTCGGAACAGTCATCCATCCTCGTGCGCTTGGCGGCCAAGTGTTAGGCCGTTCGATGTTGGGCATCGGCCACGCGATCGGGCAGAAGTGGGTATTCGATCCGCACTACGGCGAGATGGTTTCTAAACGGTTCCACCACAGCAAACCGCCAACCATTCTGGATGCACCGAGGAACATGGAGTGGAGTGCGTTAGACATCCCCGATCCAGAAACGCCCGTTGGGGCTCGTGGTATTGGAGAACCCCCCGTGGGTGGTGGTTGTGCTTCCATTTTGAACGCCCTCTCAGATGCGCTTGGGGACGAGATCTTCCGGCGCGCGCCCGTGAACGCAGACACAATCCTGACGTCGTTGCAAGCGGGGCGGCCGATGCAACATCCCCTCATGGCCCATATTTGATGCACCGTTAAAGGAGTGCCATGGCTGTAATACGAGACGTGATGCCAGCTTTCGAGTTGCTTCAGCCAGCTTCCATTGCTGATGCACAAAAACTTCTGGCGCAGTACGGGCGAGATGCCTGGGTGATGGCCGGAGGGCTCGACAGTTTTGATTGGCTCAAAGACCGCATCAAGAAGCCTAAAGTAGTTGTGGACTTGAGCGGGATCGAGGAACTCAGGGGAGTTCGCACTACCGGCAACGGCATTGAGATCGGCGCGATGACCACGCTCACGGAGGTAGTGAATAGCCCCGTCATCAAGCAGAAATATGGCCTGCTGGCGCAAGGCGCGGAACAGGCAGCCTCGCCGCAGATTCGGAATCAGGGAACGCTCGGCGGCAATGTTACGCAGGATGCGCGCTGTTGGTACTACCGTGGAGGTTGGCCGTGTTACCGCGCTGGTGGCAACATTTGCTATGCCGATACTCCCGAGGGCCGCAATCGCGAACACGCGATTCTACATGCAGACCGCTGCGTAGCGGTGAATCCCTCCGATTCGGCACCAGCCCTGATTGCGCTGGATGCCAGTTTTGTCCTGCTCACGGCCAAAGGTGAACGAGTAGTGCCAGCCGAAGAATATTTCATAGGCCCCGAAATTGACATTACTCGCCTGCACATCCTGCAACCCGGCGATCTGCTGACGTCCATTCGTATTCCCTCCACGTGGGCCGGTGCGCAGTTCTACTTTGAGAAAGTACACGATCGAAACGTTTGGGATTTTGCCCTGATGAATGTGGCTTCAGCGATGGTGACATCGGGTAACAGAATTGAGCGTATCCGAATCACCGTGAACGGCGCCGCGGCACGTCCGTTACGGTTAAGAGCAGTTGAGGACGCAGTTCGCGGTAAGCCTGCCAACGCAGCAACCGGCGAGATGGCTGGGCAATTGGCCGTACAGGGAGCCGTTCCATTGCAGTTCAACGCCTACAAAATCCCGCTCATGAGAAATTTGGTGAAGCGCGCCATTGGCGGAGTAGAAGAGGCAACATGGGCTTCTTAGAATGGGCGACAAATCCGTGGGGGCAGAAGGTCCCAATCCATATTGAGTGGTTCCTCATCTGGGTTGCAGTGATTGCAGGTCTGGTCTTTCTGATCGTTCATGCTGCATATCTGAAATTTTTTGCCCACGAAAAAGAGTTTGCGCAAGGTGTTTCAAGCAGCGTTTCTGCGCTACCCGGGCACATTCCCAGGCACTCGCTGGTCGCGCGATTGTTTCATTGGGTCATGGCCGCCTCCATGTTCGCATTGCTGTTTACCGCTTTCCTTCCAAAGGTTGGGATTCGTTTTCCTTGGGTTACTTATCATTGGATCGCAGGCGTAGTGTTGACCGTTTCAATTGTGTTTCACGTTTTCCACGCTTCCTTCTGGCTGGATTTTTGGGCGATTTGGCCGGACCAGACAGATTTGGCAGATGCGTGGAGAAGAGTGCAGCGGTTCTTCGCAAGGCCAGCACCACTGCCGCGAAAGTTTGCCAAGTACCCCCTGGAGAACAAACTCTTCCACGGCGTCATCATACTGTGCGGCTTGTCGGTAACCCTCACGGGTGTTTTCATGATGTCACGTGTACGGACAGTCTTTTTTCCCCGTAATCCATATCTGTTCAGCGACATGACCTGGGGCTTGATGTATGTTCTCCATGGGCTGGCAGGCGTTGCATTGATCGCGCTGGTTATGATGCACGTCTATTTTGGACTTCGGCCAGAGAAGCTCGCGATCACAAAATCGATGATCTTCGGTTGGATGAGCCGTGATTTTTATCTTAAGGAACACGATCCAGAACGATGGAAGGTTGAAGCATCCTCATCGACATCTGGGAACGTGGAAGGCGAAGGTTAATAGATGCAAACTGATATCCAGGATCGCTGTAATGCAGTGGAAGAGTGTTACGAGTTCATGCTGGCCTACGCTGCGCAGGGACTCCCGAGTGATGTCGGCAGTCAATCGGGCGGCCAAATCCGAGGGTTTCTGGAACGCGCAATCACTGCCCTGGAGGGATTGTCGGAGTGTTGCACGGCGGCGGTAAAGGAAGCAGAACTCAAATCGCCCGAAAAGTACGCGGCGTTCCTTGCCGTGCTTGACCGCGATGCCAGCGATTCTCTTGCCGCTATAGATCTGGTTCTGGCCCAGCCAGCTATCAGCTCTCAATTGATTGATAATCTGAATGCTTCCATCCATCTCCGCGCGCTTCTTACCGACTTGTTTCTCATAAGCGATATCCTACGTGGGATTAACCAAACCGCTCGAAGCACAGCTGGCTAATCGTAAGTAGCATCGGGGCCAGGACTGAAAGCGCTTAATTCGAGATAGAGCTTTCGCAGAATGTTGGCCGCGAGTTTATTGCGATATTCTGCTGAGCCGCGCACATCGCTGATCGGAGTTATTTCCTGCACCGCAATTTCACGCGCCGACTCAAACCTGCGTTCTGAAACATCGTTTCCACGAAGATGCGCCTCGGCGTTGCGAAGGCGAAGAATCATGGGCCCAACGCCTCCATAGGCGATGCGGATATCCTCAATGCGCCGGCCAGAAAGTTTCATCCAAACGGCAGCGCTAAAGGTGGAAATGTCGAGGTCACGGCGCTTGGAAACCTTGTAAAGCTTAAACACCTCGTCTGCAGTAGGACGCGGGATAAACACACGGACAATCAACTCATCAGCCGCCATGACATTTTTCTTGTAGCCAACGTAAAAGTCGTTGATGTCTACTCGCCGGCTACCACTCGCTCCTGCCAGCTCGACTTGCGCATTCAGCACAAACAGCGCAGGTATTGCATCGCCAATGGGCGAACCGTTTGCAATATTGCCGCCGAGCGTAGCTGCGTTCTTGATCTGCGGTGAGCCGAATCTGCCGAGCAGCTTCGCATACTCCGGCATCGGCTTTTGCGCCATTCTCTCCAATTCGGTGAGCGGCACACCTGCACCGACAATCATTTCACGGCTCGTCGCTTCTACTTGCTGCAGTTCCTTCAAAGCCACAGTGCTCAAGATCGTACTCACCGTGCGGATGCCTTTGTTAATCTGAACTCCCAGGTCGGTTCCGCCGGAAACGATGACGCAATCTTCGTGCGCAGCTTTGAATTGCGCCGCCTCAGCGATGGTCACAGGCTTGTAGAAGACTTTACCAGCAGCCTCTATGTGCACCGGATCGTTGGCGCAACGCGCAAGCTCAGAAGCTAACACAGGCGAGTCAAACATCCGGTTCAGTTTCAGTACACGACTGGCATCGATCTTCAGTGCTGCACGCAGTATCGGTTCATATCCCGTGCAGCGGCATAGATTCCCAACCAGTCCTTGCCGAAGGCGCTCTTCAGTCAAGTCCGTACCCGACTCAAACATCGCATGGAGCGACAATACAAAACCCGGCGAACAGAAGCCACACTGTGTCCCATGATGCTGAACCAATGCTTCCTGCACGGGACTCAAGACTCCGCCGGGGGAAATGCCTTCGATGGTGACCACATGGCTTGCGTCCACCTGGTACACGGATGTAATGCAGGAGCAAACACTGCTGTACTCGATCACGCCATTTCGCGGGCGTCCAACGATGACAGTACAGGAACCGCAATCGCCTTCGGCACAAACTACCTTCGTTCCGGTCAATCCCAGTTCGCCCCGCAGATATCCGGAGAGCGATTGGAAGATTTCAGGGCCGCGCACTTCGCGCCGCCGTCCATTTATGTAAATAACAGCAAAGTCCCGCCTTTTAGAAACCATTATCGCTGTATGTTACCAGCACTTCCTTTAGACAGTAATCGAAGGGCGTTTTCGCGCTCAATAGCCGTCAAATCCTGCGAGTTGAAACCGCATTTCTGCAATCCCTCCACCTGTACCCTACCTCCCTTGAATGGAAAGTCCGTGCCAAAGACCACCTGCGATACTGGCACTACCTTTGCCAAGGCGGACATTGCCGCGGAATTGGAAGACTGGGCCGTGTCGTAGTAGAAACGCTGCAACTCATACATAATGCCCTTGGGCAGCCGCCGTGCCATCTCAGGCGCTCGCGCCGCGTCCTGAAAACGCTCGATCAGGAACGGCATTGTGCCACCGGCATGAGAGAAGATAAACCGGATATCGGGATAACGAGTGGCTGAACCACTGAACACCAAGCTGGCGATCGTGCGCGTCGTGTCAGTCCCGAACTCGATAACCCTCTCGTTGATTTCGGGCACCAATCCCATACAACTCGGGCAAACCGTGGGATGCGTGTACAGAACTGCCTTGCGTCGATTCAATTCCTCCAGCACCGGTGCGAAAGTTGGATGTCCCAAATATTTTCCATCGTAGCTGGTGAAGAAGCCGACCCCGTCAGCCTTTAGCACATTCAGGCCATACTCGATCTCGTGCAGCGCGCCCTCAACGTCGGGTAGCGGCAAGGCAAGGAACATCTTAAAGCGGCCGTGATAATCCTCGACCATGCGGGCCGCATACTCGTTGCAGGTTCGAGCCAGTTTACGCGCCGCCAATTTCTCACCGAACCACAGGCCTGGTGTTGCAATGGATAGGACGGCAGTTGCTGTGCCTGCCTCCTCCATATCCGCTAAGGTTTTCTCCGGCGTCCAAAACCGCACCGGTGCTTGAAGCGGGCTCTTGGGATTGACTTCGGCGATATAAGCAGGCGGCACAAAGTGATGATGAAGATCGATGCGACCCGCTCCAACCTGCTTCGTCGCGGATGAGGCCGCATCGTTCTTCGCCCCCATTATCGCTTGTGCCATCGCATTTCGCGGCGACAGGACTCCGGTTAGAACTGCTCCGGTCAGAGTAGCGCTCGCAAGAAACCCTCTCCGCGAGATGTCTTTCTGATTGGCTTCTTCTTCGCTCACACTCGTACCTTCCGTTGGAGGCGCTAAATGGAAACAAAAAGCCCGCTACTCACCTGCGTCCGAAAGTAACCCTCTTAATCACTTTGGGCAGCGGATTTTGACAGCGGTTTGTGTGCCGTAACCATGTCTTCGATTTCGGCCATCGATTTATTGCGGGTCTCAAATCCGAAATAGAAAGTTACTGTTAGTGCCAAGCCACACATCGCATAGAAAAGATAGGCGGCTCCGATGGCACCGGTCGTCGCCTTTGGCGACGAGACGAGGTTACCGCTGCCAGCAAAGAGCGACAGCACGACGGGACCCAGGATACGTCCGAGGCCAGCGATGCCGTAGGCTGAACCCATTCCTGTGGCGCGCAGACGCTGCGGCCAGACTTCGGTTGCATACGGTCCGGTGATAGCCCATCCGCCGCCCACAAATCCGTAGACTGCGATAAAAGCAAGGTAGATAACCGGGACGTTTCCCCACCATGCGTTCCAGAATCGCGAGATGATCAGACAGAAGATCAAGGTACCGATTCCGACCATCATTCCGCAGGCGCGGCGGCCAAATTTTTCCCCAAGGAAAGACCACGTAAATTTAGCAAAAATGCTGGAAATCGGCAGCACGATGAACATCTTGGATGCTTGTATTGCGGAGACTTTCAGGACAAGAACCAGCAGAGTAGGAGCCCACAGAGTGAAGCCATAGTCCACCACGGCTTGAAGGAAGCTGGATATCCAAGTTACGGCTACGCTTCTCCGGCACTTGAAGATTTCGTTGAAGGACGCCTTCTTTTCTCCAACCTTATCTTCGGGAGTGACGACGAGGTTACGGTAATCGATGTTCTCTCCGGTGACCCAGTTGACCGAATTTACGGCTTCCTGATAGCGTCCCTGCTTGATCAGCCAGCGCGGAGATTCGCGCATCCAGAACCAAAACAAAAGCGAGATGAGTGCAGGCGCAAGACCAATCAGGAACAATCCTCTCCACCCAATGATCGGAGTCAGATAGCCGGAGCAGATTCCTCCCAGCAAACTTCCTGCCGGAATAAGCGCCGTCACAATTCCACCCATTACGCCGCGATACTTGGATGGCACGAATTCCTGAACCAGAGGCAGATCCACCGAGTAGAGCCCGCCCACACCGAAGCCCACTAGGAAGCGAAACACCGCCAGAAAGATCCAGTTGCCCTCCGGGGTAAAATACAAGACGCCGCTAGGTATGGTAAAGGCAGCAGTCGTGATCATCAGTACAGGTATTCTGCCCATGCGGTCAGCCAGGTAGCCGAAGAAAAAAGCGCCGAGCAAGCTTCCAACTCCAGCACTCAACAGCACCATGGCTGTGGCGCCAAAACTTAGGTGCCAGGGCACAACGATGAAAGCCAGAACAAAACCTATAATCCAGTAATCGAAGAACTCAAGCATATCTCCGAGAACCGCCGCGGTGACAAGCTTGTAGTGATTCTTGGTGAGAGGCGAATTATCCAGCTTCGCGAACAGTTCCTTCATAGTGATAGCTGAAGTGTTCGCAGACTCGGTTGTCATTTCTTGTCCCTCGCAATTTATCTCGATCCGAACATGTTCGCAGGCTATGCAAACCAGCATGCGTAACTAAACTCAGGCTTGGCACCACGAAAGAAGTGCCGTGCTGGTTCCCTTCTGCTTTCACTCTTCAAAGATTGCTGCTGCGCGGCACCAGGCAGCGGTGCATTGGTCGAACTTCACCGGCAACGCAATCAGCATGAAGCCGTCTGGTTTCGGCAGTTGATCGAGGTTTGCCATTTTTTCAATTTGCAAATACTCACGCTGACGCCCGTGGATATGCGTAGGCCAGAGCTCATTCTTGTCCTTCGTTTTCTTGTATGACTCAACCATTGCCGCCACAGGCCTATCCAGCGTCCAGGCATCAATGCCGATGCAGCGAATGCCCTGATCAAGCAGCCAGTCCAGTCCGGCAATGCCGAGGCCGGATTGCATTGCCAAGTACGTTTCGGTGTCAGTGCCCCAATACTTGTCGCAACCCGTGTGAAGCAGAACAATATCCCCCGGCTTCAGGGTGTGGCCAATCTTTGCCAGCGCGGCTTTCATGTCGTCGATGGTGATTTCTTGGCCTGGCACCTTATGGCGCATGTCGAGCACAACACCCGGACCGTAGCACCATTCCAGTGGAATCTGGTCGATGCTTCTCGATGGCTTTCCTTCGCACAGCGGACCGTAATGGAGCGGCCCATCTACATGCGTACCGGAATGGGCGCTGCCATAAATCCAGTCTGTCGCCAGCGCCATTGAGCCAGGAAAGTCGGAGGCTTCGATGCCCGCCAGCTTTGCCAGGCGCTGCGCGCCCGTGGCGTGGTCGGAGTGTTCAATCTTGGGAGAATAAGGTTCGGTAGCATTGTTCTTATGCGAGACGCTTAAATCAATGAATCTGTACACGCTTGCTCCTCTCGTGTATCTCAGGGGATACATGTCTTCTGGCACGGATAATGTCAGCCAGTTCCTTCCCTACCCGGAGGCGATGATCGCGGGTTATAGCCTCCGCCTTGGCGCCATTCCGCACCTTGATGGCCTCCAACAGCCGGTCATGTTCTGAATCCGAGATTTTTACCGTCGCTGGTTTCAGGTTGAAGATCGCCCGCCCATATTGCGATTTAACCAACAGATCGTCGATCGTACTCAGGAGCGCGGGATAAGGGGATTTCGCCATCAACGCCGTGTGAAACTCCCGGTTCAAACGCGCATATTCAGCCATGTTTTTGGCCTCGGCTGCGGACTTCATTGCCATGTCAATGGCGAGGAGCTCTTCGACATCAGTGTCCTTCAAAAAAGGTATAGAGGTGCGAATCGCCATGCTCTCGAGGGCGGCGCGCATTACAAACACTTCCTCGATCCACTCAGGAGACGGAGTCGTTACCACCGATCCTATATAGGGCCGCGTCTGAATAAGCCCAGTCGCTTCGAGCATCTTCAGAGCCTCCCGCACAGGTATGTCGCTCACTGACAGTTGATCGGCAATCTCCCTGACGATCAACCGTGTACCCGGAGTCAACTTACTCGCGACAATCGCGTCGAGCAGAGTCTTGTACACTAGCTCGGCTTTTGTGGAGTACTCTCTCACCAGCTTCAGCACCTGCTCCCCCTTCAGCCCAGAACCTCTTCGACAATCGACTTGAATTCGGTGTTTGTCAGCAACCCTCTCTTGGATGTTCCGAGTTGTTTCACTTTTTGCAGTATCGCGTCAAACTTCTCCTTATCCTCCGGATAGGTCATGCCCAATTCCTTCATCTTGGTTGTCACGGAAACATATCCGCTCTTCTTTCCCAGGACGACTTTGGGTTGCTGGCCTACAAATTCAGGATTCACAGAAAACATTGCCAGAGGATGCTGGTACACCATGTCAATGCCGATGCCTGATTCTCTGGTGAAATTTCCAGATCCGACGATGGGCTTGTTGGGTGCGAGTAGAAAACCCGTCAGTTCTTGCACCACTGCGGACATCGCGGTGAGCTTTTCATACTTGAAACCCCAGTCGTAGCCGTACAACGTCTTCAGTGCCACCACAACTTCTTCCAGGGCTGCGTTTCCCGTCCTCTCCCCAAGCCCGTTGATGCAAGTGTGCACAACCGTGGCACCGGCCTCGACCGCGGCCATCTCGTTCGCCACCGCCATGCCTATGTCGTTGTGGGTATGGATTTCAACCGGAAGCTTCGTAACGCTTTGCACCATCTTAACCAGGTACTTAATCGCCGCAGGAATCGCACAGCCGGTCGTATCGATGACTCCAACCGAGTCGGGCGGCGCCTCTTGCATAAGGCGCACGAGCAGCTGTTTGAAATCGCCGACTATCGCGCGAGTCGTGTCGTAGGGAAAGTAAACGGTGTGTAGCCCAAGTTCTTTGGAGCGTTTGATTGCTCGTGCGCTTTGCGCCAGAACCTGATCCATCGTCCACTTGAACTGATACTCCAGCTTGGGTTGACCTACAGGCACTTCGATGATCACGCCAGTGGCGCCGCACTTGTGGGCAACATCAATGTCCTTCTCCATCGCCCGTACAAATGCATAAATCTTCGCCTTTTTAGCTCGCTTCGAAATCTCTTTAATCGCTTCGGCGTCTTCCGCAGAAACCGCTGGCATGCCAGCTTCAATCCGATGAACGCCCATGTCGTCCAGCATTTCAGCGATCCTGATCTTGTCGTCTTTCCTTAAGACGATGCCAGGAGTCTGTTCTCCGTCCCTCAGGGTCGCGTCATGAATCTGAACCTGATCCGGCAAGCTGAACTGGCTCCGGATTTCGGGAAGAAAATTCACATTGCTCGTCCACCAAGACTCCGATCTCCACTTCTCACTCATAGCGATTCTCCGTGAAATATATATAATATATAATCCTAACAATTGGTACCGAAATCTCGTCCTCAGCCCGAGTGCGGCAAACATAAATGCCGTCAACATCTAATGCGTGGACGCATAGGTTCGCCAAGTAGAAAGAAGAGTAGACTCTGGCGATCGTGATTATAGTCGCTTGTTTTTGAGAGGAAAGGAGAGGTTGCGCAGCTCCCAACCTGCCTAGCGGCGATGTGCATCCTAACTCCTGCACCCCAGGAGCACCAATGCACGAACACGACAGCTTCGACGCCTATCTCGAGCCTCTCCTGATCTCCCGTGAATCGCGCCTCCGACCTTATACTTCCAAGCTGAATGAATTCCGACAATGGGTGCTCACCGATGTCGATGCACAGGCTAACTACACTGACCGGTATGCTCCGCCCGCTCTGGAGACCTACGACCGCAGCGGCTCCGTTGCGAATCGTGTCGTAATTAATCCTTGGTACGACGCGCAACATCAGGAAATCTATCGCCGCGGCGCAGTCGGCCTTCCCTACTCAGAGGGAGCACCACACCTGCTCAGCTTTACCATGGGGTTTCTGCTCTCGCAGGCCGACATCAGCCTTCACTGTCCGGTCACGCTCACTGGAGCTGTTGCCTATGTACTCGGATATCACGCGAGCGATGATATGCGCGGCAAGTATCTGCATGAGGTCACCCGCATGGATGGACACACCGTGACTGGCGGTACCTGGGCGACCGAGCAGCATGGCGGCAGCGACGTTGGCGCGACTACGACCACTGCCGTTCCCCTGAATGGCCGCTACGCTCTGCACGGATTGAAGTGGTTCACCAGTAACGCGAACAGTGGGTTGGCACTCGCTACTGCGCGTCCGCAAGGCGCCGAACCCGGCTCGGCTGGTTTGGGGTTGTATCTTGTACCGAGCCATTTGGATGATGGTAGTCCGAACCACTACGTCATTCGCCGCCTGAAAGATAAGCTCGGAACCAAAGGGCTGCCAACGGGCGAAACTGAGTTACTCGGTGCCGAAGCGCTGGAAATCGCCGGGCCACCGCACGGATTCAGATTCATGATGGCGGCTCTTGAGTACAGCCGGGTGCACAATGCAGTTGGCGCAGCCGGAGTGCAGCGCCGCGCACTCCGCGAAGCCGTACAGTGGGCCAGATCACGCAAAGCCTTTGGCCACACGCTTGCCGAGTATCCCATGGTGCAGGACGAACTGCTCCGACTCCGCGTTCGCTTCGAAGCGAGTGTTTTGTTGGCATTCGAGGCGGCGCTCGCATTCGATGCCGCAATTACGGACACAAAGAATGGCACCTGGCTTCGCCTCGTCACCGCACTTGCCAAGTACCTTACCGCCGAAGACGCAATTCGTGCGACCCGAGCGACTCTTGAGTTGGTTGGTAGCAATGGATACACGTCGGATTATCCAATTGCCCGCATGTACCGTGACGCACAGGTGCTCACCGTGTGGGAAGGGCCAGCGAATATCCAGGCGCTGGAGTTGCTGCGCCTTCTCACCCCAAAATATGCAGGAGACCTTCAGTACGAGCGTCGTGTTCGCGGCGTCATCGACTGTCTGCCATCCGCCATGTCATCACTGCGGCGAGTTCTTGATTCACGTCTGCAGGACGACCTTGCCGCCATTGCGTTCGTTACAGCCAACCAGGCCAGCTCGCAACGATATGCGCGAAAGCTCCTGGAGCGTTTGAGTCACAGCCTCGCATTCGCGCTGATGTGCGAGACCGCTGCGCAGGCGTACTCAAACGGAGACGAGCGCCGAATGCTGACAGCGATTCGTTATTACGAAGAGCTCGAAGAACCGAAGATCGGCGCCGAGGATGAGCGCGTGTGTCGAGCAGCTCTTGAACTGCTGGACGATGACCAAGCCCCGGAAACAAGCCGTACCGCGGCCCCGGCTACAAGGCTCTGAGAGGCGGTAGCCCTTGGGAGAATGCCCTGAATCTGGTTAAGGGCCAGCGATGGCAAACGGCGATGATCGTTGCATAGGTTGCCTAGATGTATGCTGCTGGATTGATTCCGAGAACTCGAACGCCTTAACATAGAATCGTAAGACATCACCAAAACATATAGAACATCAGCAACGGACAGAGGACAGCCGTTTACTCGGCGAGGCCATCCTCCAGTTCAGAGCTGAGTTTGTAACACCCTGGACTGGTGCGACAAAAAACCTCGTAGTGCTGGAGTGTGTCAGTGGCTTCTGAATATTTCTTCCCTAAGACTTTAACCACACCAACATGCCATAAGTTACTAATGATTATGATACTTGTGGGCCTTGTCGCTTCTAGCGATTCGATGCGCGCACAGAGCAGCCATAACCAAGGCGGCGCCCCAGTAGTGGACCCGATCGTGCAGCGTAACGTAGCCGATTGGACTGTCCAGCAGAGAGGCGTGCCAGACGATTGGAGCCACCGCCATCTGGTTTTTTCCAATCCCGGCACCGAGCAACAGGCAATTGAGAGCGGCAATTATGAACGCTGGCTCAAAGTTGTTAACGATCCCCGTTTCATTCTGCAGCAAATCAAGCGGAGCGGAGGAGCGAAAGTTCTTGATGGCGTAGACTCCAACGCGATTCGCACGACGCCCAGGCAAACGGGCCGCCCCATCTTGACAAACCAGCCGGGAGCCAAGAAATCTGCTTTGGACAAAGACTGGAGTGAGGGATTGGGTACAGGCATCATTAACCCAAACACCTTCCCGGCGAAGTGGTCGTTTAGTACGGGCACAGCAAGCTGCGCCAACGACTTCGTCGTCTACCCAACAGGGTTGGCGGGGTCGGCGACAGAAGCCAGCATCATCGCCTACTACAACGTCTATTCCGGATGTGGCGGCACGGTGCCCAAGGTCGATTGGGCTTACAACACGGGCGGCACGGTTACACTTTCTCCCGTGTTCTCCCTCACTGGCAACCAGGTAGCGCTCATCCAAACCTCATCAAGCTCGGTTGCGAGCCTGCTGCTGTTGAAGTATCCCTTAACTCCCCCGGGGACCGGGACTCTCGCCGTTCCGATCACACCCACTTCCGTTAGCGCCAGCGCCTATCAAACCTGCAATGCACCTTGCATGACCTCGGTCGTCCTCAATGGCAGTCCCAACGACACTTGGTCGTCTCCTTACTATGATTATGACGACGACACGCTCTATGTCGGCGACGCCGTGGGAAAACTCCACAAGTTCACTCCAGTATTCAACGGAGCCTTGGCTGAGGTGACGACGTCCCCATGGCCGGCCCAACTGGTACACGGCACAACCAACGACACGAACCCGACCAACGGCCCAATTTATGACGCGGCATCAGGAAGAGTATTCGTTGGCACGATTAGCGCCGCCACTGGTGGCACCGGAGGTTACTTGTATTCCGTGGGGTCAGGCAACGGCAACGAAGCAAACACGTCGGGCACAATCTACGGCGCCTCAAGCCAGCTTGACGTCCAATTCGGCATCAGGGATTCCGTTCTCGTCGACTCCAACGCCGCAACAGTGTATGCCTTCGTCGGAAATGACCCATCCGCTACCACTGGTAACTCTGGTGTGTACCAGTTTCCAACAAGTTTCACGAGCAGCACCACTCCAAGCGAGACCACAGCAGGCACGGGAGGCGTTGGTGTTACCGCTTACGCGATGGGCGGCACCTTTGACAACACTTATTACACCTCAGCGAACCCCGCGAGCCCGAATGGATACCTCTACCTCTGCGCCACTGGTCTAATACCCACCCTGTACCAGATACCCATTACGAATAACGCAATGGGCACCGCGAAGAATGTGGTGGTTATGGGCGATACTCAGTTAGATGGCAGGTGCTCTCCAATCACTGAGTTCTATAATGCGAATGCTTTTACCCCCACCTCCGCCACAGGCACAGTGACCATCCAGACCGATCCCAACGGCTGGGGGACGAGTGGCTCAAGGACCGTCACAATCGGCGGCACAACGTATGCATTTGTCACTTCTTTAGGAACGACGGCTAACCAGGTTCTGATCACCGGCAACAACGCCACTAATCGGGAAACCAGGACTGCGCAAAACCTGCGAGCTGCGGTTGACGGGGTTGCCTCACAGTGCTATTCGAGTCCTTGCTTCGGGCCCGGAACAGTCGCCAACACCAGTGTCACAGCAACCGAGGCAACAAATGTGGTCACGCTGACTGCACAGGCCGCAGGTGCGTCCGGCGACTTTACCTTGGGTACGAACTATTCGACTGGCATTGCTCTTGGTGGAGGCTTAGGCCAAAACGGCACGAGCGCCGCCGCGGATCTAATCTTCTTTAGCGTGCTCGGGGGCACGGAAAGCGGATGTACCGATGACCTCGGCGAATATGGATGCATCCTGAGTTTCAACGTCACGACCCCGAGTGCGGTTGCGTTATCAGGGAGCGGGCTAAATGTGACTGCGGGTACTACCGACAGCCGGACGACGCCCACGGGTGGACTCATCATCGATAATTCGGTGGGATCGGGAACTTTGGCAGGGGCATCCCAAGTTTACTTCCTCACCACGTACAACAGCAGCAGCGTGACGTGCACAACGGGCGGTACGGGTGTGTGCGCCGTGCAGGCATCACAGACAGCACCGTAGGCGCGTTGAACGGCGGCCACTAAGCGTCGTCAAAACCGCGTCTGTCTGAATACGCTGGCGTATGAGCTACGCCAGCCGTCGTAAAAACAAGGACTTTGCCTCATATGATCCGGGGCAAAGTCCTTTTATATCCCGCCAACGGAGCGCCGGTCTCAACGCGGGGCGCTTGAGACTGGCTCCCCAATACCGTTCAGGCGTCACGAGCAATGTCTTATTCGTATCTGTTTGATTCGGTTAAGTATCTATCAAGTGGCTGCGAATGGCGTGAGCCGTCATTGTGTTATAATTCACCCAAAGCATTTGAGATGTGGGAGCTGGGTCGAGTCCCCAGCATGTTTGTCCTCATTCAATTCATTCAACGCATTTTATACGATTTGTAGACTTTCATTAGCCCCATCTTTCTATGCCCTACGGCGGCTTTTCATGCCGGAATTTCATTTCAGTATTCATAAGGAGTTTCTGTGGGCACACTCGTACGACCCAGCGCAAGCTATAGCCTCACAATCCGCCTCAGGATCAGCAATACTCCCGGGAGTCTTGGCCGAGTCACCTCCATGATCGGAGCTCTTGGCGGCGACCTCGGCGCCATCGATATCAAAGGCGTAACCAAGCATCACAAGATCCGCGAAATCACTCTGCAGGCACGCGACGAAAAGCACGGCGAAACCATCGTTGACGGACTGAAAACCCTCGACAACGTCGAGGTGTTGAGCGTCCACGACCGCACGTTCATGATGCATATGGGCGGCAAAATCCGCATCGTCAGTAAAGTTCCACTGGCGACGCGAGACGATCTCTCCATGGCCTACACTCCGGGAGTCGCCCGGGTTTGCATGGCCATCCATCACGACCCAGAAAAGGCGTACAAGCTAACCATCAAGGGGAATACGATCGCCATTGTGAGTGACGGCACCGCAGTTCTCGGACTGGGCGACATTGGGCCGGAAGCCGCAATGCCGGTGATGGAAGGCAAGGCCATGCTGTTCAAGGAATTCGGCAACGTGGATGCATTTCCAATCTGCCTGGATACGAAGGACACAGAAGAGATTATTCGCACGGTGAAGAACATTGCGCCGGGATTTGGCGGAGTAAACCTGGAAGACATCTCGGCTCCGCGCTGCTTTGAGATCGAAGAGCGATTGAAGAAAGAGACGAACATCCCGGTCTTCCACGACGATCAGCATGGCACAGCGGTTGTGCTGCTGGCTGCGCTGACCAATGCACTGAAGCTGGTGAAGAAGGATATAAAGGACCTGAAGATCATCGTCACCGGCATCGGCGCCGCAGGGGTTGCCTGCTCCAAAATCATCATGGCAGCTGGAGCGCGCAACATCATAGGCTTTGACCGCACCGGAGCAATTCACAAGGGGCGCAATAACCTGAACTACATGAAGCAGTGGTTCGCCGAGAATACCAACCCCGGGAACTTTGCCGGAACGTTGCACGAGGCGCTGGAGGGGGCCGATTTATTCGTTGGACTCTCCGGCCCGGGAGTGATTCAAGCCTCCGACCTGGCAAAGATGAATCGTGATGCAATCGTCTTTGCCATGGCGAATCCGGCGCCTGAAGTGATGCCGGAAGATGCTGCGCCTTACGTCCGCATCATGGCTACAGGGCGCTCCGACTATCCCAACCAGATTAACAATGTGCTCTGCTTTCCGGGAATCTTTCGCGGCGCGCTGGACTGCGGTGCGACCGACATTAATGAAGCGATGAAGCTGGCCGCAGCGGCGGCGATTGCGGCAACAATTTCACCGGAGGAGCTCACCGAGGACTACATCATTCCCGGCGTCTTCGACAAACGCGTAGCCCCGGCAGTTGCGGAGGCGGTGATAAAGGCCGCCATCGAGAGTGGCGTGGCCCGCAAGATTCCTGGCCTGGAAGAAGAACCGTACGAGTACTCGGGCGATAACTAACTAGAAATTCTTGAGAGCCGAACGCAACGAGGGGAGCCACGCAAAGCGGCTCCCCTGTTTCGTTTTTGCAGCTTCTCCACTGTTTCTGCCTTAGGGCGCGACCTTGATGAGCACCTTGCCCATCGGTCCCTGGGCGAGCCGCGCAAAGGCCTCTTTCACGTCGGCGAAGGGAAAGACATTGTCCACCACCGGGCGCTTGCCCTGAGCGTCGAGGCGGGAGACGATTTCGTTCCATGCGGCGATTGCTTGCGCCACGGAGTAGCCGGCCACGGTGACGCCGCCGATGCGATTTCTGCGGAAGAACAGAGATGCGGTATTGAACTCTGGTACCACGCCCGCGCTCCGGCCCACCACGCTGACGCGTCCAGCGTAGCCGAGCATGGCGATAACCTCGTTGAAGAGCGGGCCGCCGACGCTGTCCACTGCGATGTCCACACGTTTGGGCGCGATGGCGGAGAGCACAAGTTTACGCAATCCTTTTTCAGCCGGATCGAAGACAAAATCTGCTCCAAGCTGCTTGAGCTGTTTGCCTTTTTGCGCGCTACGCGAGAGGGCAACAACGGTGAGGCCCATCGACTTGCCGAGCAGAACTGAAGCCGATCCCACGCCGCCGGAGGCACCCGTGACCAGCAGAATGGAGCCAGTTGGAGGTGGCGCGGCAGGCTCGCTCCATTGGGTCAACGCCTGGTAGGCAGTGAGAAAGACGAGTGGAGCGCCGGCAACTTCCTCCAGCGACCAGCCATGCGGAACAGGGATTAGATACGAGGCATTGACCACAGTTTTTTCGGCCAGTGTTCCCCAGGTTTCGACGCCGTTTTCGCCGCGTAGAATGCCGACAATATCGCCGCGCTTCACGTTGCTGACTCCCTCGCCGATGGCAATGACTTCACCAACGCCATCGCGTCCGAGCACATGCGGGAGCGGCGGCTTGGCCGGATATTGCGCCTGCGCAAGGAATGCATCGGCGGGATTGAGCGCCGCGTAAATGATCTTGACCAGTGCCTGTCCGGAACCTGGTCGGGGATCGGGGACCTCATCCAGGCGAAGCTTTTCAATGCCGTCGTAGGAGTCCATCAACCATGCACGCATTGTGTTATTCCTTTCTCAATAATCAGCATTTATCTTATGCCCGGTGACGCATTGTGTTAAAGATGCGCGGCAGAATTGCCCGGCTTCCGCATGATTGAAGCTCGCGGTGAGTCGAGGCGGCGCTCCGAATACGTCGCGAAGCGATTGGCTTTGTGGTCAATCGTTGGAAAGCGCCAGGTTACTGATAGAGCAATCGTTGCGCGGAATTTGAAACCATTGCGGAATCCGTACTGGTGGATTGGCTGAGGATGACGAATTGGTAAATAGATGGACGATGAGGCGAGGCGGTGGAATAGCGACAAAATCATCTCCGCTCCGGTGACCCTCCAGTGATGATTCGTCGACTGAAAAAGATTGTGAGTTCCTGCGTTCCGCGCTATAAAGATTTGACACCTTCAACTCGCTATTTTCTCAGCTTCCCCCGGCTGACCAACTTTGATCGGAAGGAAATTTATGCGCACTTGGCGCGGTCTGCTTCTCTGTTTTTTTACCCTGGTGTTTCCCATTCGCATGCTTGCTTACTCCGACTGGCTTCCGATTACGCCGGAAGAGTTGAAGATGACCAGCATTGCGCAGCAACCTGGAGCGCCAGCGGTGGTGCTTTACAACGAAGAGATTGACGACGACCTGAAGCATTCGCAGACAATCTACACGCGAGTCAAGATTCTGACCGAGGCGGGAAAGAAGTACGGCGACGTTGAGATTCCGTATGACAGCAAGTACCTGGAGATCAACTCCATCAAGGGACGGACGATTCAGCCGGATGGGACAATCTCCAACTTTGAAGGCAAGCCCTTCGACCGCGTGCTGATGAAGGGCGAGGGCGTCAAGTGGAAGGTGAAAGCCTTTGCGGTTCCGAATGTTGAGGTGGGCAGCATTGTGGAGTACCGCTTCGTTCGCGACTACGACACCCAATGGCTTCTTGCGCCGACTTGGGTATTGCAGGGCGAGTTGTTCCGAGTGAAGCAGCATCTTTTATTCATCCCGACTTATCGCGATGTAATGCTGCGGCACGAAGAGGTCGGTAGCGGCGTGTCGTGGAATAACCTGCTGCCGCCGGGAGTGGCTCCTCGTGCGGAACATGGAATCCGGCGCACGACCGGGCTGGTCTCGAGGGACAGCACCACCATCGAACTCACGTTGAACAACACGCCAGCTTTTGTCGATGAGCCATATATGCCTGCGGCGAATCTGCTCCGCTACCATGTTAATTTTTACTACGATACGCATAGGGGAAACGCCAGCCGCTTCTGGAATGAGGAGGGCAAGTACTGGAGTAAGGAGGTCGAAGACTTCATCAGGAAGCGCGCCGGGCTAGCCGAAGCAGTGCGCGCGACGGTGGCTCCGAGTGACACGAAGGAGCAAAAGGCGCGCAAGATTTATGCCTTTGTGCAGAGCCTGCAGAACCTGGACTATACGACCAAACGCTCTGAGCAGGAGATGAAAGCGCTGGGGTTGAAGAACGCACGCGGGGTGGAGAACGTGCTGCGCCAGAAGATGGGCGATGGGGAAGACCTGGCACGGCTGTACGTAGCGATGGCCCGCGAGGCAGGGCTGGAAGCTTCCATGATGCGCGTTGCCAAGCGCGAGAACTGGATCTTTGATGAGAACTATCTAAGCTTTGACCAGTTGAACCACGAGATCGTGATTGTGAAGCTGGACGCGGGGGAAGTGAAGCTGGATCCGGGAGTGCGTTACTGCCCGTTTGGACTGCTGTACTGGAAACACTCAGATACGCGCGGGCTGCGGCAGAACGCAAAAGGCGCGGAGATAGCCCCGGTAATGAGTGGCGAGTATACGGACGGCTGGCTCCGGCGCGACGCAAACTTCAAACTTGGTTTGGATGGCCGACTGGAAGGCTCGCTACAGGTGACCTACAAGGGACAGCGAGCACTTTCACAACGGCTGGAGTACTGGAAGACCGACGACGCGGGAAAGAAGAAAGCGCTGGAGGACGAGGTGAAGGCGTGGCTTCCGGCGAACGCCGAGGTCACGCTGGCGAATCAGCCGGAGTGGGAGTCGGAAGGCGACCTAGTGGCAGAGTTCCAGGTAAGTACGCCGGCGGCGTCCAGCGCTGGACACCGGTATCTGCTTCCACTGGATATTATCCAGCTCAACAGTTCACCGCGCTTTACTCACGCCGAGCGGACTTGGCCGATCACTTTTAACTATCCCTATCGGACGACTGACCATCTGCACCTGGTGCTGCCACCGGGCATGGAGGTTGAGAGCATTCCTGCTGCCGTGTCAGAAAAGCTGGAGTATGCCGTATACAACATGAAGCTGGCGAGCAAGGGAAACGAGATCGAAGTGTTGCGCGATGTAGCGATGGCGGGCAGCGCCTTCCAGACGGATCGTTATGTGGAGTTGAAGACGTTTTATGACAAGGTGAAGGCGGGCGACAGCCTGCAAGCGGTTTTGAAAGGGGCGGCAAATGCGTCGGGCAATTAGCGCATGTGCATTGGCGATTATTTGGCTCGGCGTGCTGAGCGGCGCGGCGGCGGCGCGAACTCCACAGGTTACACTGCCGGACTGGATGAAAGAAATTGCGGCGCGTCCGCAGAAGAGTTACGGGCCACGTACGAACGCGGTGGTGCTGCTGGACCACCACACGATTTCCGTGAGCCGCTCGGGGGAATACGTCGAAAGCGTTCGCCGTGTGGTGCGCATCCTGCGGACGGAAGGCAAGAACGAGGGAACGATCGGAATTACCGTCGAAGGTGCGGATGCGCTGCTCAACGCGCAGGCTTGGTGCAGCAGTCCGGATGGGCACAACTACGAGGTAAAGAAGAAGGATTTCGCGCAGGTGGGATATGGCTTCGGCGGAACACTCTTCTTCATGGATTTTGTTCAGTATAGGGCAGAGGTATCGGGGAGCAATCCGGGGGCGGTTGTTGCCTTTGAGTATTCGGTGCGACGCAGAGCTTATGGAGACTACGCTACGTGGGGTGTTCAGGAAGACATTCCAATGGAGGAGGCTCGGCTGACACTGGGAGTGCCGGAGACGTGGAAGTACAAGGCTTCCTGGGTCAATTCAAAGCCGGTGGATCCGGTGGCGGCAGGCACATCGGAATATAACTGGGTGCTGCACGACATACCGGCGCTGGACACAGAAGAAAAACATCGTCCGGAGTGGGAGGCGCTGGCGGGACGGATGCAGCTGGCATTTTCTCCACCGGAGTTTGCTACTCCGGTCTTTGCCTCGTGGGATTCGATTGGGAAGTGGGCCGGGGACTTAGCGCAGCCGCGCCGACAGCCCAGTGCAGAGATCACGGCGAAGGTTCATCAACTGACTGCCGGGGTCACGGATTTCGACGGCATTGTGAGCCAGCTTGGCAGCTTTGTACAACGGGATATACGTTACGTGGCAGTTGAGATTGGCATTGGCGGATGGCAGCCGAGGGCGGCCGGCGACACGTTTCGCAACCATTACGGCGACTGCAAGGACAAGGCAACCTTGCTGGCTTCGATGCTGCAGGTGGCAGGAATCCATGCTGAAAATGTGCTGATTTATCACGAACATGGAGTAGCGCATGAGGATGCGCCCGGCAATAGCTTCGACCATGTGATCTCAGCCATTGAGCTGCCGAAGGACTTAAAGGTGAACTACCGGAGCGTGGTGCAGACGAAGTCCGGCAAACGCTATTTGATCTTCGATCCGACGAATGAATGGATTCCGGTGGGTGAGCTGCCGGAGTATGAGCAGGGAAACTTTGCGCTGCTGGAAGGCAACGGCGGCGGCGAGTTGATTCGGATGCCGTTGTTTCCGCCGGAAGAGAACCGGGTTGTACGCAATGGGAAGTTCGAGGTGAGCGACGGCGGCGGATTGAGCGGAGAGCTGCAGGTCAGCCTGAGTGGGGCTCATGCGTGGCAGGCACGCGACCACTTGAGCCACCAAAATGCGCTGGAACGCACCAAGGCCGTCGAACGCTTCCTAGCACAATCCCTGCAGAGCGCAACGGTGAAGGAGTCGAAGTATGAAAACGCCGACCAGCCTGGACAGGAGCTCAAGGGCCGCTACTCGTTTGCGACTCCCGAGTTTTTGAAGAGCAGCGGGCCATTGCTGCTGTTGAAGCCGTGCGTCTTTGGAAACAAGGCTATCTCGATTGACTGGAAGAAGCGGAAGTATCCGGTGGACCTGAAGACGACGACGCAGGAGGTGGATAGCTATGAGATTGCGTTGCCTGCGGGTCTGGAGGTAGACGACGTGCCGGATACAGTTGCGATTGATGTTGGCTTTGCCAGCTATAAGAGCAGCGTGACGATTGCCAAGGGCGTGGTCCGATATCAACGCGAGTACGTGGTTCGCGACCCGCAGGTTGGAATGGAGAAGCTGGGAGAGCTGCGAAAGTTGGAAGAGGCCATTCTGCGGGATGAGTCCGCGACCGTGGTGCTGAAGAAAAAGATCTGAGCAAAGGAGTGAGCACCGCAGCCGGAGCGACAAAGGATGCAGCTCCGGCCGCGGCGCTTGGCCTAGTTCACTTTGATGGTGATGCTGCTGTTGAAGCTCCCGGCGGAGTCCGTTGCCTGAACCTCAAGGGTGTGGGTTCCGGTTGTCCCGATGGTGACCGGACCGCTGAGCTGAGCATCTGAAGACTTCCGCGAGAAAACCTGCTTGCCATCGACGAGGATTGACATCGTCAATATGGTACGAGTGTCAGTTGCATAGGATACCAGCGGAAAGGGCTGGCCGACAGTGGAACCGGCTAGGGGTGAGCAGATGGTGATGGTGCGATTGGTGGAGTTGATGGAACAGACGGCCTGGGTGGCGGAAGCGGTGGCACCGAGGCTATCCGTAACTGTGCTGGTGACAGTGAAGGGACCGGCGGCGTTATAGACGTGAGGGGCAGATGGCCCAGCGACGGTGGCAGTGCCATCACCGAAATTCAGGGTTGAGCTGACGATGGATGCGTCGGGCGAAGATGAGCCGCTGGTGGAGGCGGTGACCGTCAGCGGAACCTTGCCGGAGGCGGGCGACACCGAGAGCACGGCGGTGGGCAGCTTCGGCGCATAGTAAGCAGCAGCGGGCGAGATTACGTTCTGGAAAGAAGGCAAGCCGACGGCCTGAACGAGGAGCTTGTAATTGGTGCCGGGAACAAGGTGGAAGGTGGAGAGATTGAGAGTGTGAGTTCCGGAAGCTACTTTGGCGAGTGGCATGAGCGCCTCGCCGTCGAGCGAGATATAGACCTGATAGTGATCGACCGCGTTCTCATTGCCGGTGATGGACCAGTTCAGCACGGATTGCAGGGTTGAGGGCGTGACAACCATACAGTTGCTGATTCCGCTTTCGATCTCAGTTCCCTCTTCATAGTCATTCCAAGTAACGACTTGCAAGGCGGGCAGTTGGTTACTGCTCTTGTAGCCGGAGGTGGAGACCTGGGTGAATGTGTCCAGCCAAGTTTGCCCACATTTCTGATTCATGATGCGTGGAGTGCCGGTGATCCAAGGCGCGGCAGATTCATTGAAGCCGATGTAGGAGGCGCCATAAGTAAGATCGCTGGTGGCCTGGATGGCGGAATAAAAGGTGGCGAGCACGGAAAGACCCTCATCGTTCGGATTGCTGGTGTCCACCTCAACCCAGGTGAAGTATCCGTTAGCCTCGGGATAGATAAGTCCGTTGTATCCATTGAAGATGAAGTATGGGTTGCCGGGAATACTGGCACTGATGGTGGTCCAATCCGGGTTGTACTGATTGACTCCGAAGAAGAACACGACAGGACGGCCATTGACGGTCATATAAGAGGGCGAGCCCTCATAAGTGTTGGCGATGTAGGTGAGGTCGCTGATGAGTTGCTGAGTTACGCTGCATCCAGAGGTATTGGCACAGGTGGAGAGTGCGCCGGAATCTTCCATGATGGCGAAAACAAATCCGGGATTGTTCTGAGCCTCGGTTTTCATCAGCAACGTTGTGCCGTTTTCGACCGCTGCATCCGCACCATACCAATCGACGATAACGCCCTTGATGCCACGGCTCAACATGTCGGTCACCTGGTTGTGCACCTGGGTAGCACTGTCAGAGCTGTAACCGACATTGATGTGGCTGGACTGACCGAACCAAGGCTCGAACAGAGCGTAGATCTTGGTGGTTGCTCCCGAATAGAGCAGCGATGAGATGGATGTTTTGCTGACGTTAGCAGGCGCGGGAGAGCCATTGCTAAGTCCGGTGAAAGAGTTGGCGGCACTGGTGTTGTTGGCAGTTTGAGCAGCGAGCGTGGTGGTGGGAGTGAAGACAAATTGCTGGGCGAACACATGAGAAGAGCTAAGTGCGATGAGAGATAGAACGATGCAAACAGCGGGAATCAAGTTCTTCGAGATCATAAACACGATACAACCACCTCAGTCAAAGATGCTGGTCGGATAGGATGGCCGGAACTGCTGACGGTTTGCCACAAATTCGAGAGCGGCTGCTTTAATCGAGAGAGGCTGGGTGGTGCGAGAGATACTGGTTTATTGCCTATCCTGTGCGGCTACTGGAAAGGCCGCGGCGATGTTGTTCTAAACAAATTGACAACTCCTATCGACGGCGTTAGGCTCTTGGGATTCCTTGATCAGCTCTCAAGCAGAGGCATTGCCAGTGCCTCGATGTTCTTAGGGAGAGCTGTGAGTAGAATTGGCGGACAGTGTTCACCCAAACTACTCGAATGTAACTGCAGTTTTGGAATGAACACCATAAAGAGGTGAAATTATGACTCCGCTGAGAGTTGCGTTAACCCTGTTTCCATTTGTATGGAACATAGGAATGATACCTTTCGTCAACAGGGTTAGACCCATGGTCTTCGGCCTTCCCTTCTTAGCCTTCTGGCTGGTTGCCGGAATTCTTGTGGCCTTTGTCTGTCTTTGGGGACTCTACACCATCGACTCGAAACACGACGGGAACTCTTGACAGCGAAGGATAGGTGGAAGGCATGACGAACCAAGTAACTGCCATTGGAATAATTCTCCTGTTTGTGATCGGGGCCACGGTCGTTGGCATGATTCCCGGTATTAAACAAAAGATGACGTTGGAACAGTGGGCGATCGGGGATCGAAGCTTTGGGCGCTGGCTGAACTGGTTCATTCTGGCGGGCGAGATCTATACGGCTTTTGCCTTTCTAGGCGGCAGCGGTTGGGCTTACGCGCGAGGCGGCCCAACCTTTTATATATTGGGATATTGTTCTTTGGCCTACGTGGTTGGCTACTATCTGTTGCCGGCAATGTCTCCTATTGGCCGCCGCCACGGATTGATGACGCAGCCGGATCTGGTGGAACATCTTTATAAGAGCCCTACACTGGGAGTTCTTACCGCCTGTGTCGGCGTGATCTTTTTATTGCCGTATCTGCAGTTGCAGCTCACGGGCTTGGGGCTGGTGATTGAAACCTGCTCCTATGGGGCGATTACACGGGTTCCGGCTATGCTGATGGCCTTCACGATGGTTGCCGCCTTCGTTTACTTGAGCGGCTTGAAGGGCGTTGCAGCCACCGCAGTCATTAAAGATGTAGTGATGATTCTGGCGGTAGCATTCTTCGGCATCTATCTGCCTGTCCATTTCTTCGGTAGCGTCGGCGGGATGTTTACGGCATTGGACGCGGCGAAACCTGGATTCTTAACTCTGCCAGGCGGAACGAAGAACCTCGATGTAAGTTGGATGATGTCGACACTTGTACTGACCAGCTTAGGCTTTTATATGTGGCCGCATCTTGCGGGCAATAGTTTCAGCGCAAAGAATCCTAACGTTCTTCGCCATAATGCGATGTATCTGCCGCTGTATCAGATTTGTATGTTATTCCCGATGCTGGTTGGGTTTACCGCTTTACTGGTTCTTGTTCCGGCGCTTAAGACACCAGACATGGCCTTCATGGCGATTGTTCGCCAAGTGCTTCCTGGCTGGGCTCTGGGATTGGTGGGCGGCGCAGGAGCGCTGGCGTGTATGATTCCAGCCGCTGATCTTATCTTGTCCACATCAATGATTTTTACGCGTAACATTTTTTGCCGGACAGTAGGCAGAGGCACTACCGCGCAGTTCCAGGTGAAGCTTGCCAGAGTCGTTGTTCTCGTTTTGACCGGAGTTGCTCTGGCATTGGCGATCTTCCTGCCGAATATGCTCGTCAATCTGCTGCTCACTGGTTACTCCGGCGTGACCCAGTTCTTCCCGATGCTTGTCTTTGGCTTGTTCTGGAAATCAAGCACCAAGTTTGCGTCGTTTGCCGGAGTGATTGTGGGCGAGTTTCTCGTGTTCTACCTGATGTTGAACAAGCTTGATCCTCTTGCAGTTTGGGGACTGCATCTGAATGCAGGCTTTGTCGCGTTGGTGGTCAACACAGTGGTCTTTGTGGTTGTGAGCCTGGCTACCAGCACGGCAGCCGATAGAGAACGAAAGACGAACGCGATAGAGGGCATGAAACCCGCGGCTCCGGCAGAGTCGAGCGCGAGTTAATTCGTAACCAGGCTGTTTATCGGGAGGCGTGGTGGGACTGATACGATGCTCCACCACGTTAGTAAGTTCAAGCGAGTGTGAATACAAATGAAAGCATGTACAAGTCACAAGGCAGAAGAGTGCATTGCCAGTCACTTTGAGGAAGCGGTGCAATGGCGGCGCCAGATGCATCGCAACCCACAACCGGCTTGGTTGGAGTTCTACTCGACAGGGTTGGTGGCGGAGAAGCTGTTTGACTGGGGATACGAGCTGCGGCTGGGCAAAGAGATTGTCGACGAGAGTAAGCGGCTGGTGGTTCCGGATGAAACGACTCTGCAGGTTGAATATGAGCGGGCGCTGAAGGGCGGGATTAAAGAACAATTTATTGCGCCAGCCAAAGGCGGATTTACTGGGGTGGTTGGGGTTCTGAAAGGTGCGAAAGCTGGGCCTACGGTCGCTTTCCGCTTTGATATCGATTCATTGGAGATCGTGGAGTCGAACGAGCCGTCACTTCCGGCGGTGACGGGAGGGTATCGCTCGCAGAACGATGGCTACGCACATATGTGCGGGCATGATGCACATACCGCGACTGGCTTGCTGCTGGCGCGATACTTTGCGGAGAACCAGGAGAAGATCAAAGGCACGGTCAAGTTTATCTTTCAACCTAACGAAGAAAACCTTGGCGGCGCGGCGGCGATGCTTCCCATGGGTGTGGTGGACGATGTGGACTATTTGTTCGGTGCGCACGTGGGCATCAACGTGAAAGAGACCGGCAAGATTGGACTGAACGTATTCGCTTGGCTGGCGATGAATCGCTTCGAGGTTACTTACACGGGACGCGCGGCCCATGCCGCGATACGTCCGGACCTTGGCAAGAACGCGTTGCTGGGGGCGTGCGCGGCGGTTACGAATCTCTATGCCATTTCAAGACACGGCACCGGCGCATCGCGGGTCAATGTGGGCACGATGCAGGCGGGTACGACCTGGAACATCATTCCGGAGAAGGCCTACTTCCGCATGGAGACGCGCGGAGTGACGAACGAGGTCAACGAATACATGGTGGGCAGGGCGATGGAGGTGCTGCACGGCGCGGCCAAAATGTATGACTTGGCAGTAGAGATAAAACCTGCGACCAGTACGGTGACTGCGTTGAACTCGCCTGAATTAATCGAACTCGGAAATAAGGTGGCGAGTACGCTACCGTCGGTGAAGGAAGTTGTGCCGGCGTGTTCCACCAACGGCTCGGAAGACATTTGCGTCTTTATGCGGCGGGTGCAAGAGCGCGGCGGCAAGGCGATGGAGATTCTGCTGGGGACTCCGATTGGGGGCGGTCACCACAGTAATTGCTTTGACGTAGACGAAAAGGTGATACAGAACGGGGCGGAATTCTTTGCCGCGATGTATGAGGCGGTGACGAAGTAGAAGTCATGGGGACCAGGATGCTTGCATGTATCTGGAGGGACTCCTATGAAAGCCTGGGCGAGAACGGTGTACGTTCTCATGTTGCTGGTGATGGTCACGCTGCCATTCGATCCACTGCTGAATAGGCGGCACGTGGTGTATCCACTGACTCCGATTTGCGTGGCACTGGGGCTGGCGGCAATGTACGTCTGCACGCTTCCTGACAAGCCAAAGCGCCCGCGTGACGGAGGTGCATCGTGATCTCGTGGACGATCGCCATTCTGAGTGTCTACCTGTTAGTGATTCTGACGATTGGCTTCTTTTCCGGACGTGGCGCGGGGAAAGACGCGGAGTCGTTTTTTGTTGCAAATCGCCACCTGAGTTGGCTACAGGAATCGATGGCAGTGGTGACGACCATCGTTTCCGCCGCCGCACTGGTGGGTACGATTGGCCTGTTCTATGCAGACGGCGCCGATATGCTGGGCTACGTAATCGGCTTCGCGTTCCTGATGCCGCTGACTTATTGGTACATTGGATCGCGACTGCGGCGTTTGGGGCGGGCGCGCGGGTACCAGACGCAGGCCGTGTTCATTGGCGATTTCTACCATAGCCGCTATTTGCACTGGTGCATTGCGCTGACCGGCATTCTGTTTGCGATCCCATACTTTATGACCAGCCCGGTGGCGATGGGGTTTCTGCTGAACCGATATACGGGAATTCCCTACCCTGCCGGAGTGCTGATCTTTGTTACGGTTTCAGCGGTGTACACGTTGAAAGGCGGATTGAGGGCGGTTGCGAATACGGACATTTTTCACGGAGCATTGCTGCTGGCTTTCCTGCTGGTGACGGTGGTTACGCTGATGCTGTATGCAGGGGGATTGCAACACGTGCTTGACGTTACGCCGAGGGCGACGGTCTCGACGTCGGGGCGCGGGATGAAGCTGTTTCTCTCGTGGATCATTTATATGGGCTTTGGAGCCTGCGTCCAGCCTGACCGCTGCTTCCGCATGTTCGCTGTCCGCGATGAGAACAACATGCGCAAGGGAGTCATCATCAGCGGCGCGATGGTTGGCTTCGCCGCTTTCAGCTACTTGTCGATTGCAATTGCGGTGCGCACGTTCTTGCCGAACATCAAGAATACCGATACGACGATGGCGACGGGGCTGCAGGTGGCGGCGGCGTGGCTGATTCCGTGGCTGGTGATGAACGCCTGGGGAAGCGGCATGTCGAACTTTACCGCTGGATTGCTATCGACGGCCAACATCTTTATTAAGGACATCTTTGAACCGTGGTACGTGCGGCGGCATAATATGCCGCTGGGCCCGAAGAGAGATCGTCTGATCATCATGGTGGCGCGCACATTTATTGTGTGCATCGTGCTGATTACGGTTTGCGTTTCCTTCTACCCACCGGTATTTATCTGGACGTTGATGAACCTGTGGGCCGGGTCATTTATCCAGTTCTTCCCGCTGTTTATGCTGGGCTTTCTGTGGCGCGGGGTGACGCGGCTGGGCGCGAGCCTGGGGCTAACGAGCGGGATTGCGTGCATGGTTCTGTGGTCGTTCGTTTTCAAGTCTCCATTTGGACTGGTAGCGGGGATTAATGCGCTGGCGGTGAATACGGTTGTGCTGATTGTGGTGTCGCTGGTGGTGCCAGAGAAGCAGGAACTGAAGGACGAACGCGAAGAGTTACGCAGAGTTGCGAGTCCGGAGGCGGAGACAGAGAGAGCTGCTGCGGCGGCCGTAGCTGTGGCTCCGGCGATAGCCGAATAAGTGCCCGGGAAATGCGGGCCATTGCAAGGGGGGCGGAAGTTTATTATTCTTTAACACCATGAAAGCCATTCAAGTTCAAAAGACCGGCGGTCCCGAAGCACTACAACTCGTTGATCTCCCCATTCCAACGGCGAAGCCGAATCAGGCTGTCGTCCAGATCAAGGCTAGCGGGGTTAACTTCGTCGATGTGTATTTCCGCGAAGGCCGCTATCCGTCGGTGGTCCCCTTTGTTGCCGGGCAGGAAGCGGCAGGTGTGGTGACTGAAGTGGGCTCGGATGTGAAGTCGCTGAAGGTAGGCGACAGGGTAGCTTCCACGAACTTTATCGGCGCATATGCAGAGTACGCGGCGGCGGCAGCCGACCGGCTGGTTAAGATTCCCGATAATGTCGAATTCCGGCAGGCAGCGGCAGTGATGCTGCAAGGGATGACGGCGCATTATCTGCTATACAGCACCTATCCGGTAAAGAGTGGAGAGACGGTGCTGGTACATGCAGCGGCGGGAGGAGTAGGGCTGCTGCTGGTGCAGATGGCGAAGAGGCTTGGCGCTCGCGTGATTGGCACAGCGGGATCGGAGATGAAGGCCGAGTTGGCACGCAAGGCCGGAGCCGACGAGGTGATTCTTTACGCTGAGAAGGATTTTGAGGCCGAGACGAAGCGGCTTACGGACGGCAAGGGAGTCCACGTGATTTACGACGGCGTGGGCAAGGACACCTTTGAGAAAGGTCTGAACCTGCTGCGGCCGCGTGGCTACATGGTGCTGTTTGGAGCCTCCAGCGGAGCGGTGCCGCCTTTGGACCTGATCAAGCTGTCGCAGAAGGGCTCACTTTTCGTTACTCGGCCAACCTTGAACCACTACGCTGCGAGCCGCGAAGACTTGGAATGGCGCTCCAGCGATGTGCTGAACTGGGTGGGAAAAGGAGAGCTCAAGCTTCGCATCGAGCACACCTATCCGCTTGGCCAGGCGGCTCAGTCTCATATCGACCTGGAGGGCCGGAAGACAACAGGGAAGCTGCTGCTGATTCCGTAGCTTTGGGCGCGGAGTTCTAATCGTTATTCCACCTTTTGCTTTTCAACTCAGGGGAGAAGTTTGTCATGGATGTACTGGTTCTGCCAGGTGATGGCATTGGTCCGGAAATTGTTTCGGCCACAATAAAAATTGTGAATGCGGTCAACGATAAGTATTCGCTGGGACTTAGTTTTCACACGGAAGAAATAGGCCTGGTTACGCTCCAGAAGGTGGGCACGACAATGCCTCCGCAGGTGCTGGAACTGGCTCGCAAGGCAGATGGCGTGCTGCTGGGACCGGTGTCGCATAACGATTATCCGCCACGAGAAAAAGGTGGGCTCAACCCGTCGGGCGTGATGCGCGTTGGACTGGACCTATATGCAAACATTCGGCCCGCGCGTTCGCGTTTCGGCATGGGATTTGCGGGCAAGGATGTGGACCTGGTGGTGGTTCGCGAAAACACCGAAGGCTTTTATGCGGATCGCAATATGTTTGTTGGGAACGGCGAGTTCATGCCGACGGAAGACGTAGCGCTGGCGATTCGAAAGATTACCGTGAAGGGCTGCCGCAGGATTGCTAAAGCGGGGTTCGAGATTGCGTCGAAGCGGAGAAAGAAAGTAACGGCAGTTCACAAAGCAAATGTCATGAGAGTTTCCGACGGATTGTTTCTGCGGGAAGTGCGCAAGGTGGCGGAGGAATATCCGGATGTGAAGTTGGAAGAGCTGATTGTGGACGCGACGGCGGCACTATTGGTGCGCGATCCGGCGCGGTTCGATGTGATCGTCACAACGAATATGTTCGGAGATATTCTTTCCGATGAAGCAGTGGAGATTTCGGGAAGCCTTGGGCTGGGCGGTAGTTTGAATGCGGGCGACCACGTTGCGATGGGTCAGCCACAGCACGGCTCGGCTCCGGACATTGCAGGCAAAGGGATCGCAAACCCGGTGTCGATGCTACTCTCGGCCAGTATGCTGCTGGACTGGATGGCCACGGAACACAAAAAGCCGGTGCTGAGCGAGGCGGCGAAGAGCATCTCCGATGCGGTTGAACTCGCACTGGCAAAGCCTGAGACGCGCACCCGCGATCTTCTGGGTGGAAAGCTGGGAACGGAAGCGTTCGTGGATGTGGTGCTGGGCGCCGTCCGCCGGTGACAGGCGATTGCGTGACACAGGAAGGTGGAGGTGAGTTGCGTGTCTTCTCCGGGCTTTGAGGTGCCGCAAGGGGCGGTGGATTGCCATCTTCACGTCTTCGATCCGGAGCGCTTTCCCTATTCGCCGACAAGGCGGTACACTCCGCCGGCGGCCAGGGTTGATGAGCTGAGGAAATTCCATGCAGAGCTTGGAGTTCCGCGCACGGTATTCGTTCAGCCGAGCGTTTACGGGATCGACAACCGCTGCTTGGTTGATGGGCTGAAACAGCTTGGCAAGGACGCTCGCGGGATTGCCGTGATCGACAGCACGTTTTCGGCGGCGCAGCTGGATGATCTGGCGGCGGCGGGAGTGTGCGGGGTTCGCATCAATCTGGAGACCGGAAAAGGCCGCAACTTCGAATTGGACGACGCGGCGAGGCGGCTGGAGGAGACTGCGCGGCAGATTGAAGGGCGCGGCTGGATCATCCAGATTTATGCTGCCCTGCCGGTGATCGAGGGGATGGCTTCGCGCATGATGGAGCAGCCGAACGAAATCATCATCGATCACTTTGGGTTGGCGATGGCGGCGGGCGGGGCGGAGCAGGAGGGATTGGCTGGCCTGATCGAGCTGATGAAGGCGGAGAAGGTGTATGCGAAGCTATCGGGACCCTACATGGTTTCGCAGCGCGCGGACTACTCTGACATTGCGCCGGTAGCGAGGAAGTTGATTGAAGCTGCGCCGGAGCGAGTGATCTGGGGCAGCAATTGGCCGCACACGTCTGGAGCTACGCGTCCGGCGAATTACCAGCCAACCGATATTGAACCGTTCCGGAAGGAAGACGATGGGTACAACCTGGGGCTGGTGAAAGAGTGGGCGCCGGATGCGACAGCGCGGCGGAAGCTGCTGGTGGAGAATCCGGGCAGGTTGTTCGGGTTCGAGAGCTAGGGCGGTCGGTTTCGGGAAGGTGTGTCCCTGCTTTGCCTAGGAAGTGAGCTAGCTGCTCCCGATTTGAGATAGTGAGATACTGGGCCTGTTTTCATCGACTACATTCCTAAGACTCTACCAAGGAGAGACGTATGGGGTCTGCGTTCGGTTGGTTTATCGCGGTCTTTGGCGTGGTATGGCTAGGTACTGTAATACGGGGAATGACGAAGGGGTACGGGAGCGGGCAGCGTTCTAATTGGGTAACTTGGGTTGCAGGGGCCTTGGTTGGATTAGGCGCGCTTGGATTCTTTGGATCGGCCCTATTGGCAGTTGGGATGTTTAATCCTCCTAACTCGCTGGAATTACCACCCGGATACGTCAGCGGGGTTGTGACATCGCAGGACGGAAAGTATGTTGTCCCTATCGAGCCTTCAGGCAGGATTCAGATATACGATTCTCAGTGGAAGTTTTTGACCGGCTGGCAAGTGCAAGCGGAGGGTGGGTCATTCAAGGTTGTGGCGGCGCAGCCTAGCTTCGTAGAGACCTTCACGGGCCGGGGCAAGCACCATTACACTTTCACTGACACAGGCAAGCTTATAGCAGCAGACCACTACAGCAAGCCATTCGAGGCACTAAGCAATGGCGGGCGTTCGATGGTAGTACCGACGTCGCCGCTGCTCTGGCCCTTTTCAAGCCCATTCCTTTCGATGGCTCTCACCGTTGTTGGGTTTTTGTTGCCCAAGGCTGTTAAGCGATTGGCGGCCCCAGACAGACCGCAGTAGTCCCTACGCCACCATTGCTGTTTTGAAAATCGCCATGTGACTCACCATCCCGGAACGAAACCGGGAAGAGCCGAAGAGTGCTCAGCTCGCCGAGTTGGCGGAGAGGGCTCCGGCGAGGACGGGGATACATTCCCCGGCGTAGGGGATGCACAAGACCTTGGGATGCTGGTAGCTGCTGAGAGCCAGGGCGGCTGCGGCCGGCAGCGAGGCAAAGCCCGTCATGAACATGTCGGAGATTTCTGCGGCATCAATCGAGGTCACAATCAGTACGCGGGCTTTCTTGCAGGCGCGGGCAAACATGTAGGCCTTGGAAGAGTGGCCTTCGCCACTGAATCCCTCTTTGTAGAAGTTGCGAATGACGGTATCGACGGAGTCGGCGGCTTTCAGCGTGGCTCCGAATTTCCCAATTCCCTTTCGGCACTCCGCGATGAGGACGATGGTGCCACCGGGATTGATGATCTGCTCGCCGACCGACACGGCTTTCTGCGCCTGGTGCAGGTCGATGTCCTTGGGATAGCCGCCGGGACTGACGAAGACGACATCATAACCGGAATCGAACTTGCGAACCCAGGAGCGTTCGCAGATCTCCACGCCATGGGCGTGAGCGGCTTCGAAGTCTCCGGCAACGGCTTCGACGACTTCTCCGCGATAGTTCTTGACTACGTTGACGATGAAATCGAGATGAGCGAGGCGGGCGGCGGCGATGGCTTCTTCGTGAAACGGGTTTCCCTGGATGACGCCCATCGCCGGACCTTCGGGACGAATGGGAAACGAGTGATGCGTGGAGATGGTTTTAATGCCGGAGATTCCGGGAACGACGGACTTTCTTCCTCCGCTGAAGCCGGCGGATTGGTGCGGAGTAATCAAGCCGGTGGCAATTTTGAGCTCGGCGTTGAAGTAGTGGTTGTTCACGTAAACCGGCAGATGCCGTTTGGTTTCGCCGACGAAGGTGACGGAGCTATCGTCGTAACAGTTGTGGGAGACAATTTTGAGCTTGGAGTGCCAGCAGCCGGTGATCTCTTCCAGCTCCTCTGGCGTAGGCAATTCGTGGTTGCCGACGGCGATAATCACGGTGACGTTGGCGGCCTCGATGCCAGCCTCGGTGAGCTCCTCCATGATCGCAGTCAACATGCTTTCGGTGGGCGCGGGGCGGGTAATGTCGTTTACGACGATGGCGGCGGAATGCTTTCCCTGCGCGAGCTTGGACAGACGCTCGGAGCCAATCGGGTTGGCCATGGCGTGACGAATGGCCGCTAGCTTATCCGGTGCACCGGGGGTAGCCGTGGGCAGGAGCACGTCGGCTTCCTGAGAAATTTCGAGCTGAAGAAACTTTTCGCCGTAGGGAAATTTGATGAGTTGCACAGCATTCTCCAATTCAAACATTGAGGGCAAGAAGATAGAACCTGCCGATGTGATGGTCAGGTCCTGTCCGCCAAAAGCGACTACTACAAGTTTACTCCGCCGTTAAATCGAACTGGGTCTTGGTCTCCATGTCGTCTCCGTACCAGGCGAGGATGGAGGCTTCCCGTTTCGCAATGTAGCGGCAGGAGCCGTTTGCCTGGACCATGGCGAGATCGTGGCCAGGGATAAGGATGCTTCCAGGACGGCGCTGCCAGAGTTCCCAGATCAGATTGATAGTGGCCGCGCTGACCGAGGGATCGTAGGTCATGTCGGTGGCGCGGGAAACGAGCTCGGCGCGGTTCTTGGCCGCGTCACCGGTGAAGATGACGTCGTATTCGGGACCATGAAGTACGAAGACCATGTGTCCGCGAGTGTGGCCGGGAGCCATGTGGGCGGTCATGCCGGGGAACGCCTCTGCTCCATCCTGCAGCGTGTGGAGAGTTGGCCAGGATTGCAGCTCCCGGACATAGAGCTCGGGAGACGGCGTCTCACCCCAGGGAAGTTTGGCCGAAGTCTCGAGTTCGTGGGCTCCGATGACGATGCGGGCCTGACGGAAGAGAACCCAATTCACCATGTGATCGTGGTGCGCATGGGTCAACAGCATGTCTGTAATATCGCCGGGCTTAACGCCGCGCTCTGCCAGACGGCTGATGATGATGCGGCGCATGCCGAACGAGCCGCCGTCGATCATCAACTTCCGGTCAGCAGTGCGGATGAGCGCAACCGTGCTCCAGCCGAGACCGCCGTGAAAACCCGATTTGCCGGGGAATCCCTGGACGATGATGTCAATCTCGTAATCGCCAACTTTCATTTCGGATGTCCTTTCTCGAAACTCGACCCTTCTTAAATCCGGCGCTGTGCTTCGTCCATTACTCCTTCTTGATCACCATCTTCAGCATAAAAGCGAGCACGGTGGAGACAAAGAGGAAGCCGGAAAGCGCGAGTAATCCGGTGTTGAAAGATCCGGTGCGGTCGCGCAGGAAACCCATGATCGAGGGACCGACAAATCCTCCGATGGTGCCGACAGAGTTGATGAGAGCAAGGCCGCCAGCGGCTCCGATGCCGGAGAGGAAGCGCGTGGGGATGGTCCAGAGAATGGCGCGAGCCGTGTTGGTGCCGACGACAGCAGCGGTGAGGCCGGCCAAGGAGAGGATGAAAGAGTGGGTCCAGATGGCAAGCACCAATCCCAAGGCCGAGAGCAGGCAGGTCAGTGCAAGATTAAAGATCTTCCGGCCACTGCGATCGACAACTCCTGCCCACAAGACCATGGCAATGCAGGCAATGAGGCTTGGAATGGCAGAGAGAAAGCCGACGTTGAAGTTGGAAAAATGGTGCGCCTTGATGATCAGCGGGAGGAAGATGGCGACGCCGTAGGAACCGACGGTGAAGGTGAATTGGACGAGCGCCAGGAGAAGTACGCGGCTATCTTTGAGGCTGGCCCAGAGATGGCGCTTCTCGCGCTCTTTACGCTCTGACTGGACGCTCTGCCTTACGATCGCCTTCTCCTCCGCAGTGAGCCAGGAGGCCTGATCGGGCGTTTCAACCAGGAAGATCAGAAAGAGGATGCCGAGAATCAGAGCCGGGAGTCCTTCTGCGATGAAGAGCCATTTCCAGCCGGCGAGCCCCATAACGCCATTCAGCTCAAGCAGGAAGCTTGCAAGCGGGCCGCCAACGAACGATGACGCAGGGATGCCGATCAAAAACCAGGCATAGATTTGGGCACGGTATTGAGCCGGAAACCATTGGGCCAGGTAGAATGCGGCGCCAGGGAAGAAGCCGGCTTCAGCCACTCCGAGCAGGAAGCGCAGCAGGTAGAAGCTGTGAGGCCCGGTGGTGAAAATCATGGCCATGGAGACGATTCCCCAACTGATCATGATTCGCGCCAGCCAGCGGCGAGCACCGAAGTGATAGAGCGCAACGTTGCTGGGCACCTCGAAGAAACAATAGCCGAGAAACAGGATTCCGGAGCCATAGCCGAAGGTGGCCGCAGTCAACCCGATATCATGGTTCATGGTTAGCGCGGCAAAAGCGACATTCGTGCGATCCAGAAAGTTGACGATGTAGGAGATGGTGATGAGCGGAAGAAGCCGCCATGCAATCTTCTGGAAGACTTGCTTTTCTCTTGTCTGACTGTCCGGGACTGCGGCTACGGGGGACGATTCCAAGTTCATGATAATTACGCATCCTCTTGGTCGGTACCCGCGATGGCGCGAGATCGACGAGTAAATTTGCACGCCAAACAGCTGGCGTAATCATGCAGTTATGCGTTGTTGTGTAACACCCGATTATAGGCGATTGGAGCCGGTAGGTCAGAGCAGTTTCAAGAAACTATATCCCGTCGAGTGTTTGCCCGGCCGTTGCTCCGGGACACAGCATCTCCGAAACCGCTCCAGTGATTTCTTAACCCCTGTAGGCTTATGGCGATATATCCATTTATGATGATGCGATTGCAGTGCCGTAAGAACAAGTGTGGCTGGAGTTGATGCAGGAATCGGCGCCGCAAGCAGAAAAGCTCTCCCAAAAGCCTGGTAGCGGCAGTCAAACGTCAAACCCACGAGGGTGACGAGGGTAATGTCATGCTGCGCAGATAGCGATTACTTTCGTATGTTGATCGTATTGCAATCCGCCTTTATCATCGTGTGTCGCTGGTGTGCCTATGAAGATCCTTGTCGCCGATGAGTCACTTTATTACCGGAAGGTACTGCAAACTCAGCTTGAGTCTTCGGGCTACGAGGTTTTGCTTGCGGTTGATGGCTATGAGGCACAGCGTGTTCTGGACGGCGACGACGCACCCCGGTTGGCGATTCTGAACTGCATTATGCCGGGAGTGAGCGGATTTGAACTCTGCGAACGGATACGCGCACGGAAACAGGGCTATGTGTACACGATTCTGTTGAGCGCGGATACGGAGCAAAGCGATGTTCTGCATGGATTTGAATTTGGAGCGGATGATTATCTGTGCAAGCCTATCAATCCGATCGAGCTGAGGACCCGGCTAAAGGTTGGTGAGATCATTCTTCGCAGCCGCGAAGAGTTGGCGGAGGCGCGTGAAGCCCTGAAGTTCGAGGCTTCCCATGATTCATTGCTGAGAATCTGGAATCGCGGAGCGATCATCGAGTTGCTGGGTAAGGAGCTGAGCCGGGCAAAGCGGTCGCAGACGTGGCTGAGCGTGTTGCTGGCGGACCTGGACTTCTTCAAGCGGATGGACGACAACCATGGCCATTTGGTGGGCGATGACGTGCTCCGCGATGCAGTGGAGAGAGTTTCTGGCGCGGTGCGCACCTGCGACCACGTTGGCCGATATGACGACGAACAGTTTCTTGTGATATTGCCCAACTGCACCTCCGATGCAGCGCGGGAGGTAGCCGAACGAGTACGGAAATGTATCGGGGACGAACCGATTTTGAATGACATTGAGACCGGCGTAAGTATTGGGGTATCGCAATGGCATTCTGGACAGGACATTCGCGACGTCCTGCATTACGCCGATCTTGCACTGCATCGGGCAAAGCAGAACGGGGGCATTGCGGTGGAGAATGCGTACGACGGGGAGCACATCTGACCTGGTCATCAGCTGAAGTACAGGTGATCGGGATCGAAGTTAGCATATCTAGCAGTTCACAATGTTGTAGATGTCCTTATAGGCACTCATGAAAGTTCTCGTCGCGGATGACTCAGGTCTGTACAGGATAGTGCTGAGAGGCCTGCTTGAAGGATGGGGCTACGAAGTTGTGCTTGCGGCCAATGGCTATGAAGCACAACAAATCCTGGAGAGCGACGATGCACCCCAGCTGGCAATCCTGGACTGTTTTATGCCAGGACTGGGCGGCTTGGAACTTTGCGAACTGATTCGTGCACGTATGCACGGCTATGTGTACACAATTCTGTTGAGCGTGGCTGACCAGCAGAATGACGTTCTCAAGGGATTTGAATTGGGAGCGGACGATTATCTTCGCAAGCCATTCGATAACCGGGAGCTCAGGGCACGGCTCAAGGTGGGCGAACGAATCATTCGTACCCACGAGGAGTTAGTTGCAGCGCGTGAAGCTTTGAGATTTGGAGCTTCGCATGATCCGTTGCTGCGGTTCTGGAATCGCACAGCCATTCTGGACTTGTTAAGCACGGAACTGGGCCGGGCGCGGCGATTACACACTCAGCTCTGCATCTTCTTCGCTGACTTGGATTCCTTCAAGGTTGTCAACGACAGCTATGGCCATCTGGTTGGCGACGAAGTGCTCCACCGCGTAGCGGAAAAACTATCGGGTGCAGTGCGCGAGTATGATCACGTGGGTAGATTCGGGGGAGACGAGTTTCTTGTGGTGCTGCCCAATTGCACCTCAGAAGCAGCTCGGGAAGTGGCCGAACGAGTGCGCCAGCATATACAGAAGGACCCCATTGCGACTGCCGCGGCGAAGGTGGAAATTACGGTCAGTATCGGAGTTTCCCAGTGGAGCCCTGGCCAGGAAATGAGCGACCTTATCTATCGAGCTGACCTCGCCATGTACAAAGCAAAGCAGAACGGGCGTAATCGAGTAGAGGTGGAGAACTTCACCGAACCGACTTGCGTCTGATTGCACAACGGAAATCAGCGAAGCTCGTTCCCGCAGGGACGGTCAAGACGTCTGCAGCAAGTACCACTCCCTAGCACTGAGAACCGCACCTCTTTAGAGAAACCTTTTTCCCGCAACCACGGCCACGACGCAGAGCACTCCGGCCAGAACCAGAAAGAATGAAGGCGGCTCTGGAACAGTTGGCACGTTGGGCGTGGTGGGCGTGCTGGACGTAAGGCCACAGCACCAGGTTGTGGGAGGAGTTGAGATCCGCGGGGACAGCGGAGGACCGCCGCCTGCCTTAGCAAGCTCGCTGGTGGGAGGGAGCACCGGCGGAACTACCGTCGGGGGAATCAATGATGGAAGTCCTGTGTCCAATGCGATGTCTGGAGGGGGAATGTCGGGTGGTACCACCATAGCCGGCAAAGGCTCGGGCTTCTTGACTTCGATGCGATTTCCGCAACGGGCACGAACCATGTGCCTTCCGTCCGTGAGCACCAGCTCATTCGCCGGAATCGTGACCGGGTGGCTGGTCCAGCAGACATTCGATCCTTTGCGGTAAGAAACGTAGGCTACCATGGGCTGCTTGGTGCGTGAGAACCACATGCGGTCCGGCTGCAGGCCACTATAGTGCTTGCGTACCACTTCGTCCTTGGCCATGGAGTCGGCTAATTCGCGTTCATCGAGCACACCACCGGGAATTACTGAGAACGGAAAGATCTGCCGCGCAGCACGGAAGTTCAGCTGCGGCGGCTTGACATTCAAGGCCTCTACCTGGAAACGCTGCCAGACCTTGTATCCGAGGATGCATTGCAGCCCGAGGCATAAAAACAAGAGGGCGTATATGGCTCGTCTCATAGGCAACTCCTCCGCAAACCACGTACTGATGCCGGACTAGCGCAGATCATGGCTGGTTCATTGACTGCCCTGGGCGGCAGAGAAGCTGTTTCCCACTGGCGCCGATGGGATCTTCTCTTTCTTGCTGCGTGCCACGCCGCTCTGGCCGGGAAACCGCTTATTGCGTTGAACCGATGATACCTTAATACTGTCGTAATTTGTTAAAAGCGCCGATAGCTTTGCGCCGCTATCGCGTGGGTTCGAGGATGGCGCGAATCGGTTCCGCCTTCCCCTTCAGTGGCCCTTCATGAGACGCCGCGGCAGCAGAGCTGATTCGTCACTGCGCGGCGGCAGGATGAATGAGAGAAGAATAACCAAGGCGGCCATCGTCTACCATAGCTCGGTGGCTAAAATCTCGAATACGGTTGCACTTTAGTAACCATGCAGCAGGATAGAAAGTGTACTGCATTGGAACGATGGTTTATGCGAGAAACTGCAACCCGAGATGTTTTTGCAGTACGTGAAACAAGTAATTTCTATTTAGATTCAATGCGTTAGAAGGATTGAATAAATTCATAAGAATTAGCAGAGAAAGTGGGATTCAAGGAGTTTGGCGTAACGTCTCGTTCGTAGTAATGCAGAGTAGGTGAAGTTGGCCGGAATGTAGGTGCTTTTCCGTAGCAGAGAAGATTCGTCCATTGGTACCATGGCGCAATTGAACTCGGCCGTGCATCGCTATGGCACAAAGTGTGGGAGATGTGAGGCCGTGTAAAGAGGCCAGCCGAATCGGTTCGGATTCGGGAAATTCCGAAAATGGCAGCGAGCCGCTGGCACCTGCTCAGTGGGAGCGGGTATACGCGGCGCTGAAGGTACTCAACTGGAAGAAAGGACATCGGGAAACCTGTCATGAAGCATACGAGAGTGTTCATCGCCATCATCCTCTTCGCCCTGGTGTCTGGCGGGGTGCTGGCCAGTGCGCAGGATTCCGGCCCTGGCGTTACTCTGGATCGTTCGCAGGTTTACCTCATCGGCGAAAGCGACGTGCTGGCGATCAATGTTTGGCACGAACCGGAACTCTCGCGAGTGATGCCGGTGCGTACCGATGGAAAGATCACTCTACCGCTGATCGGTGAAGTGCAGGCCAGTGGTAAGACGGTGGATGAGTTGCGCACCACGATCGCCACGGAGCTTAAGAAATTCCTGGAGGCGCCTGAGGTCACGGTGATTGTGCAGGAGCCGCGCAGCCAATTCTTTACTGTTGTCGGCAAGGTAGAGAAACCGGGTGAGTATCCGCTGGGGCAGACCCTGACCGTGATGGATGGGCTGGCGCTCTCTGGAGGGTTTAAGGATTTCGCCAAGATCAACAAGATTCAGGTGGTGCGGACGCACCGCGACGGTCGAGTTGAGCGGCTTCCATTCAATTACAAGAGTGCGCTCAGTGGAGATCCGAAGCAAAACTTTGTTCTGGAGCAGCACGACATGATCGTCGTGCCGTAATGGTGACCACAATTCACTAATTGCAGTTCTCGCGCCGATGGTTCAAAGGAGCGATACACATGAAAGTTTGGTCGATTCTTGCGATAGTGCTGTCGATTGGCCTTGCAAACGTCGCTGCGCAAGACGAGCCGGGGGCACCTCCAGCTGCGATAAAGGAAGCGGGCAGTCCTTCGCACCTGGGAAGTGAAGCTCCAGCACTGGCAATTGCAAGCGATACGGAATCGCGCAATGTCCTTGTGGCTGGGTTCAGCCTTGGGGCAGCCTACGATAACCGCGGCCTGTATAACACCACCACATCTACCTTTTCCGGCGACACGCGCTATTTTATAGAGTCGAGCGTTGCTTTTCAGCGTACGTTTTCCGCTGGTTCCGTGACGTTGAGCTATACGCCTGGCGTGAGCATCAGCACGGATAATAACTCCAACAACCAGTACACCCAGAACCTGGCCGGAGACGTAAACTGGAGACCCAACTCTCGTTTTCAACTGCATGCCCGTCAGGACTACAGCGTGACCGACAATCCCTTTGAGATAGTTGGGCGCGTAGATCTTTTGCCGGGACTGGGTGGGCCGCTCGGTCCGAATTACAACGGCGTACTGCCGGATACGAAGCGGACCTCGCTGGTTTCCAACGCCGACATGGATTACCTGGTGAGCGAACACCGCGCCGTCGGCATCACTGGCGGATTCCAGAAGTACACCTTCGACTCGTCGACGCCGTCGACGGCAAATGTTCCGTATGTGAATTCGGAGGTCATCACCGGCTCGGTATTCTTTTCGCAGCAGTTCTCGCGGGCGGTGAACGCAGGCATTCAGTTTGCCTATACGGATATCTACAGCACGGGCGCAGTAGTTGCGCGTACCCAGGCTCCGGCACCGATGGTTTTTGTGAAACTGACTCCCGACTCACGTACAACGATCACGCTATTCGCTGGACCAGAGTATGCACGGACCCGCGAAGTGATCGGCGACGTAGGAGTGTTTGAGACCGGATGGTATCCGACGTTCGGCGGAACCGTCTCATGGAATGGCCATCGCAACGCGTTTGACGTGCAGGGACAGCGCCGCATTGGCAATGGCGGCGGCGTGCTAGAGGCCGTGCGGGACACCACCGCAGGGGCCGCTTATCGTTTCCGCGTGGCCAAAAGGCTGCTCTCCGAAGTGCGTGCCGACTGGTCAGACGAGAAGGCAATTGGTTTGCTCAGTCAGGGAAATTACTTCGAGAGCATGTGGGCCGGGGGCGGCCCAGTCTACGAGCTAAGCCGCTCATTCAGCCTGCGGGCAGACGTTGCCTATGTACATCAGGCGCAACAAGGGGTGGCCGTGGTTGCGGGCAATCACCTGATGATTCAGGGGTCGCTCGACTACCGCTTCCATAAGGGTTTGGGAGAGTAATACATGTCACTAGCAGAAGCGCCAGCACGAACTCCAATTACCTTTCACGACGCATGGGAAGTCCTGGTGCGACGGAGATGGTTTGTGGGTGGAGGGCTGTTTGTATGCTGGCTGATCATCTGGTCGGGTAGTTGGCTGCTGCCTTCGATCTACCGCTCGGAAACGGTGATCCTGATCGAGCAGCAGCGGGTGCCGCAGGAATTTGTAACCTCCAACGTAACGATCGACCTGCAGCAACGGCTGGAAGGTATGCGGGAACAGATCCTGAGCCGCACACGGTTGCAGCACATCATTGAGCAATTCCAGCTTTATGGTGACGCGAGCAAGCGCAACCCGGAAGACGCGATCGAGCAGATGCGCAAGGATGTGAAGACCGAACTGGTGGAGACGCCAGAAAAACGCGGGCAACTGTCGGCGTTCAAGATCAGCTACAGCGCTCCGTCGGCGCGGCTGGCACAACAGGTGAACGCGCAGCTCACTTCCCTGTTCATCAACCAAAATATCGAGGAGCAGTCCGAGCGCACAGAGAGTACCACGGAGTTTCTCTCAACCGAATTGGACTCGGCCCGGGCGAAACTTACCGAGCAAGAGGCAAAGATCAAACAATACGAGGCTGGGAATCTTGGACAATTGCCCAGCCAGATGGACTCGAACGTTCGCATTCTTTCGGGATTGCAGGACAGGCAGCATAACCTGAGCCAGTCTTTGAACCGCGCTCAGGAGCAGAAGCTTTACCTGGAAACGCTGGTGGCGCAATACCGCTCGGTGAAGAGCGAGGCTGATAACGGCGCGAATTCACTGCCGGGCATTGAGGACCAGCTTGCGAAGCTCAAGCAGGAACTGACGGACGATCAGACCAAGTACACGCCCGATCATCCTGACGTGCTTCGGCTGAAGCGGCAGATTGCGCGGACGGAAAGGCAGCGGGACGCCATCCAGGCGAGAATGGCCTCCGGCGAGACTTCCAATGCCCCGGCGGTGAGCAATTCACGCGAGCTGCTGGCGGCTACGCCGGGCCTTCAATTAGAAGGACAGCTCAAGGCTAACCAGCAGGAGATTGCAGACACCAAGCGCGAATTGCAACAGGTTGACCAGCAGATTGCAGGCTACCAAGGGCGGCTGAACCAGATGCCCATCCGGCAACAACAGCTGGCTGACTTGACTCGCGACTATGACCAGTCGAAGGCGAACTACGATTCCCTGCTCAAGAAGCAGATGCAGTCGCAGCTTGCCACCAACCTGGAAAAACGGCAGGAGGGCGAACAGTTCCGCATTATCGATGCGCCGAGTTTGCCGCGGAAGCCGGTTTCTCCAGACCGCCTGAAGCTGAGCCTGATGGGATTGTTCGCGGGACTTGTGGTGGGATTGGGACTGGCGATTGTGGTCGAGGCAGTTGAAGATCGCGTGCGTAGCGAAGAAGAGGTCACGCGGATTGTGAATATCCGGATTCTTGCGGGCATTCCGCACCTGTTCACGCCACAGGAAGAGAAGAAACGGCGCGTCCGGAAAATGCTGGAATACAGTTGCGCCGGCTTGATGTTGTTGGTGATGGTCGCTGCCAACGCCTACACGTCTCTGGGGAGATAGAGTAATGTACGAGAAGTTTTACGGCTTTAACCAGAACCCGTTCCGCATGAGTCCCGACCCCGCGTTTTACTATGCGACGGCGAGGCACAATGAGGCGCTTGCCAACTTGACTTATGGCGTACTCATGCAGAAAGGATTCATCGTCCTTACGGGAGAAGTCGGAACGGGCAAGACACTGATTGTCCGCTGCCTGCTTGATACGCTGCATCGCTCGAACGTGGCTCATGCATACATATTGAATCCGCTGCTCTCGTCCGATGACCTGCTGCGGATGATCCTGACGGACTTCGGCATCCGGGAGGTGAAGCGGACGCGCGGCGAAATGCTGCAGCAGTTCAACGAGTATCTCATCGATATTTATCGCCGCAAGGGTATCTGCGCACTGGTCATCGACGAGGCTCATTTGCTGGCTCCGATACTGCTGGAAGAGATTCGCCTGATGACGAATATCGAGACTTCAAAGCAGAAGCTTCTGCAGATTGTGCTGGTGGGACAGCCGGAACTCGACGAGAATCTCGACTCACCTGAATTGCGCCAGGTGAAGCAGCGCATTGCCCTACGCTATTCACTCGACCCGCTTACAGACATGGAAGTGCGCGGCTACATTGAGCACCGCCTGGAGGTTGCAGGAGCTCGTGGCCGTTTGCTGCAGATTTTTCCCGCACCCACGCTGGCGCGCATTTTGCACTATGCGCATGGGGTTCCACGGCTGGTGAACACATTGTGCGACAGCGCGCTGGTTAGCGGTTATGGACGCCAGGCGTCGTCGATCCATGCGTCGGTGATCGATGAAGTGGCTGAGGACCTGCGGCTGGGGCTGAAGAGTTCTGCTGCGAAGATGACGGGCACGCCAATGCAGGCGAAGCCGGTTGAGGAAGAGATGAGCCGAAAGGTTCTTGTGCGTACGCTGTTGCGGCTGGCGCGGCTGCTGGAGTCAGGCGAGAACGACAAGACTCGAGGAGTGGCAGGATGAGCCGAATTTTCGACGCGCTTCGCCGATCTGAAGAAGAAAAGCAGCCAGGGGACGAGAGATGGCCGCTTCCTGACGCACTGACGAACATTCCTGTTCCGGGCAAGTTTGCAATGCGGTCGCAGGAACCGGAGACGCCGTCGGAGGAAAGTCCGCTGGATCTGTCCGCGTTTGCCGTACCGCCTCCCGCGCCGCAGCCAGTGGCTGACAATCGGTTAGCTGAGCTGGTGAGTGCAGCGCGGGAATCCGTTGGAATGCCGTCGTTTGAGATTGGTGATGACTGGCCTTTCCAACCGCCAGTCCAACCCCCAGAGAAGAGTCCGGATCAGCAGGCCGACCTTTCGAAGGTCAAAGTGGTTCCGGTCTCTTCGATCCCCTCGCCAAGGCTGGTAGCCCTTAGTAGCGAACGCGGGCTGGGTGCGGAAAAGTTTCGCGTGCTGGGCGCGCGTCTGTCAAACATCCGGCTGGGCACGACGCTGAACATTTTGCAGGTGACCAGCAGCGTTGTGGGTGAAGGCAAGACGCTCACTTCGGTGAATCTCGCTTTAACACTGGCAACAAGGTTCGATCAGAAAGTGCTGCTGGCTGAGGGCGACCTGCGCAAGCCTGCGGTTTGCAAACTGCTCGGCATGGAAGACCAGCCCGGAATAGGCGAGTGGTGGGATCATCCCGATGCGCCGGTGAGCGACTTTTTGCTGCGTATTGGCGAGACTGGGATGTGCCTGCTGCCAGCCGGAATTGTGGCGCAGCCTGCATCCGTGCTGCAGTCGCCACGAATCGCCGAATTGTTTGCCAAGCTGGCGAAACAGTTCGACTGGATCATCATCGACACGCCGCCGCTGCTTCCGATGGCCGATTCCAATCTGTGGTCGCGACTGAGCGATGGAACACTGCTGGTGGTGCGGAAAGGAACGGTCTCACGAACGGCGTTGAAGAAGGCGGTGGAGAGCCTCGACAACCCGAAACTGATTGGCATCGTGCTGAACGACGCCTCCGATTACGACAGGGTGAATTACTACGACCAGTACTACACGAAGCGCGACGATAAGGGAAAGGCCATCTAGTGACGCGACGTTCGCACGTGTACATTCCAGTCCGGTCCATGGTCCTCGGCTTCACGGAAGCTGTGCTGGCGACCTGTGCCCTGCTGCTGGCAATGATCGCCTACATGGGACCGTTGAACACGACGCTTGCTCTTGGGTATGAGAGGGCGGACACGCGCGTTGCTTTAGTCGTATTGCTGTTTGTGCTGTGCATGTACTACTTCGACCTTTATGACCTGAGCGTGCTGCGCAATTCACGCGAGGTCTTCACAAATCTCGTCCAGTGCTTTGGTTCTTTCTTCGTTGTTCTGGCGTGCCTGTATTCCATTTTTCCGTTCGTGCGCCTGGAGTTGGGGATTGTGCTGGCGGGGAGCGGCTTGGCTGCCTGCAGCTCATTCTGCTGGCGCAGGCTTTTTCGTTACGCAAGCCATTGGCCGACATTCCAGGAGAGGGTGCTCACGTTTGGAGAAGGCCCGGTTGCGTCGGAGATTTCCACGATCATGAGTGCAAATCCGGCACTGGGATACCGATTGGTGTGCCAAGTGGCGGAGGAGACTGATTCCTGGAAAGAGCAGGCTGCGCAATCCACGGCCGCCGGTGAACTCCGCCGCCTCGTCGACACCTATGACATACGGCGCGTGGTGGTTGCCATGGGCGAACGCCGCGGACGTTTGCCGGTCGACCTGCTGCTCGACCTGAAGGAAGAGGGCGTCGTAGTGCAGGAAGGCGGCGAGCTCTATGAGAGCATCACGGGAAAGGTGCACCTGGACTCGCTGCGCCCGAGCACGCTGCTGTTTTCGTCTGCCTTTGAGGTGTCCACACTTTCGCTAATGTGCCAGCGTTTGATGTCGCTAGTGGTCAGCTTATCTGCGCTGCTCCTGCTGATGCCGGTGATGCTGCTGATCGCCGTGATCATCAAGCTGGACTCGCGCGGCCCGGTGATCTTTAGTCAGAAACGTGTTGGCCTGCGCGGCCGGCTGTTTACGCTTTACAAGTTCCGCACTATGCGCGATGGCTCGAATGGGATTCGACCGGCGGAGGAGCGGGACGAACGATTTACCCGCTTTGGCAGCTGGTTGAGGGCGACGCGACTTGACGAACTACCGCAGCTCTGGAATATTCTGCGAAACGATATGCAACTGGTTGGCCCACGTCCGTTTGTGCCGGAGCAGGAAGAGGAGTTACGCGCCAGCATTCCGTACTACAAGCTGCGCTGGAGCGTGCGTCCGGGCGCGACAGGGTGGGCACAGATCAACCGTGGCTACTGCTCTACTCTTGCGGACAACACAGAAAAGCTCGCCTACGATCTTTTCTATATCAAGCACTTCTCGCTCGGACTTGACCTGCTGGTGATCTTCAAGACCGCGAAGATTCTGCTGCTTGGGCGAGGCGCGCGATGATCGAAATATGTTTCATGATCGTCTTCTGGAGCGCGTTGGCGCTGGTGGTGTACACCTACGCCGGATACCCAGTGGTGTTGTTTGTCTGCTATGGACTGGTGCAGATGAAACGCGACTGGCAATTTCTCCACCACCGGCGCGACCGGCGGCGTGCGGACCTGACGGATGTAGACCTGCCTACGGTGACCATGCTATTTGCGGCCTTCAATGAAGAAGAGCATCTGGCGCAGAAGCTTGAGAATACGCGGCAGTTGAACTATCCCGCAGGAAAACTGCAGGTCGTGATCGTCTCCGATGGCTCATCGGACCGGACAAACGCGATTCTCAATTCGATTAACGATCCGCGATTCGAAGTTGTGATTCGCAGCGAGCGAGCCGGTAAATGCGCCGCGTTGGCGGTGGCCGTCGAGCGCGCCCGCAACAGTATCTTTGTCCTTTGCGACGGCAGCACAATGTTCGCCACGGATGCTCTGCGAAAACTCGTGCGGCACTTCCAAGATCCGGCGATCGGCGCGGTCTGCGGCTCCCTCAGCTTCCAGCACAGCGCGGAATCCAGCCAGACAGAAGGTCTTTATTGGAAGTACGAGACTGCGCTTCGCCTGATGGAGGCGCGCATGGGCGCGACTCTGACACCGAGCGGCGCGATCTATGCGGTTCGCGGCGACATCTACAAGCCACCCTCGCCCGATGTGTTGGTCGATGACATTCTTACGCTGATGAATGTCCGCCGCGCGGGGTTTGAGGTGCACTACGACCCGGAGGCCAAGGCGGTTGATTTTCCTGCTACAAGCGTGGCAGGGGAGTTCCACCGCAGGGTGCGCATTGGCACCGGCAGCTTCCGTGCGCTGCCCGCGCTGTTACGCGCTCCGAAGACTCTGTTCACGTCGTTCGCATTCTTCTCGCATAAGTTCCTGCGCTGGATTCTTCCGGTACTGATGATCATGGTGTTCAGCAGCAACTTCTTCCTGCTGGGCCGTACATTTTACCGCTATACCTTGCTTGCGCAGGTAGCCATTCTGCTTTGGGCGGGCATGGGATTTGTGTTTCGCAAGGCTCTGAGCGGCGTGCGATTTTCACTGGTTGGCTACTTTCTTGTCGCCATGAATCTGGCGTTCCTCGTCGGATTGATGCGTAGTATTTTGGGAGGCAAGGAGGCGGTGTGGCAGCGAACCACCTAATCTCCTCGCGCTTCGCGGTTCGCGGTGTTCCGGTATTTATGTACCACGATGTCTGCGCCGCTCCAAGATCAGACGACCGCTATACGACCCCGCTCCCTGTGTTCAGAAAGCATTTGGGGTTTTTGCGCGAGCAGGGATTTGCGGTGGAGCAATTGCCTGCACTGTACGAAAAAACCGAAGAGCGCAGCGTGGTGCTGACCTTCGACGATGGTCTCGCTAGCCATTACGAGCATGTTCTTCCGGCGTTGCTGGAAGATGGACGCGAAGCAACATTCTTTGTGACGACCGCGCTGGTGGATTCGCCGGGATATCTGACTTGGAAGCAGTTGCGGGAGATGAGTGCAGCGGGGATGACGATTGGCTCGCACGGCCGCGAACACATTGATTACTCCGGGGTGCCGGCGGCTACGGCGGAGCGTGAGCTGCGGCGTTCGCGCATGGAACTGGAGGACAATCTCGGTAAGCCTGCACTCACGTTTTCCGCTCCCTACGGATTTCTGAACCGGTCGCTGATCGAAGGTGCACAATGCGCGGGGTTCCGTTGGATATGTTCTTCTCGTCCGTGGGTGGCCACTGCGGACTGCGCGGTAATTTCGCGACTTGCTGTCTACAACGATACGGATCTTTTACGGTTTTCCGCACTTGCAACCAGAAGCGCATTTCCGCTGCTGGCGCGGCGCGCACGTAACGCGTTCCTCTATGTGCCAAAAGAACTTTTGAAGCGCACCTCGCCTGAACGGCTGGGCGTAGAAGTGGGCCGGGAGAACCGATGAGCGGATTGCATGTGTATGTCCTCATCGATGCGCTGGGCTGGGAACTGATACGCGAACGCCCGTTTCTGGCAGGGTTCCTGGGACATCAACAGGCGCTGCGCACGCTGCTGGGCTTCAGTTCGGGCATCATTCCCTCGATTCTGACTGGACGCACTCCGGCTGAGAACGAGATGTGGAATCTTGTTTACTACGATCCGGAACATTCTCCGTTCCGCGGGATGCGAAAACTCGGGCGGTTGCCGGCCCTGCTGGACAACCGCATTGGACGCCGTGCGCTGACCGAGATCGGGCGCAGAATCCTGGGCATGGGAAGCAACTTCGACGTCAGCGTTCCGCCGCAAATTCTGCCTTGGTTCCATTGGGCGGAGAGCCGCAATATTTATGCTCGCAATGGCATTCCAGGTCAGCAATCTATCTTCGACCTGCTGCACGAAAAGGGCGTGGGCCAGAAGATTTATTCCTACAAGGACCGGACGACCGATCAGGAGATTCTGAAACGCGCCACGCATGACATTGCGAATGGGAATGAGGAAGTATTCTTCCTGTATCTTTCCGAATTCGACATGTTCCTGCACCTGCACCGCGCGGAGCCTGCGAGCATTGCGGCAAAACTTGCATGGTACGAAGAAGAGCTTGGCCGAGTGTTTGAGGCAGCGCAAAGGCGCAACAGTGGTGCATGCCTGCGAGTCTTTTCAGACCACGGCATGACACCGGTGGTACGGCACTGCGACATGGCGGCGGCAGTGGACGGATGCGGATTCCGGATGCCTGACGACTACCTGGCTGTGTATGACTCGACCATGGCGCGATTCTGGTTCTTTTCGGATGCGGCACGCGAGGCGATATGCGCGCGGTTGGGACAACTCGACTATGCCCGAGTGCTCAGCGACGATGAATTGCATGGGTTCGGCGTGTACTTTGCCGACCATCGCTATGGAGAGCTGGTGGCATTGCTCGATCCCGGATGCATTGTCGCGGAAGGCGGCTTCAACGGCAAGGGATGGAAGCCGGCAGGAATGCATGGCTACCACCCGGACGATGCAAATTCGAGCGCGGTTTTTCTTTCCAGCGATGCGCCTAGGGAAGCGCCGCGGTCGGTACGCGACGTCTTCGGGATTATGCAAGAGGCGCTGGTATGAGTACCGCTCCTCTTGCGGTTTGCATGTTCGACAATGAGGTCGTGCGCGGCGGCGCAGAAGAGCACATGCTCTGCTTATTGAAGGGAATGGACCGCAGCCGTTTTCGTCCGCTGCTGGTCTGTCCCGCTGAGTTGCTCGAGCTGTTGCGCCAGGATTTGCCAAGCGATGTGGAAGTGCTGACGCTCAACTTGCAGTCGCACCGGCAGTTCGGACTTATGCGAGAGCTCTCTGGTTTCCTGCGCGGGCAGCAGGTGCAGGTGTTGCACTCGCATGGATTCCGGCCCAGCATTCTGGCTTCTCCCGTGGGCCGATGGGCCAGAGTGCCGATAGTAGTGGAGACACCGCACGTGCGGGAGTATTGGCGCAAGGGATGGAGGTCCAGCTATATCTTCGACCGCATGGCAGGACGATTTGTGGACCAGTACATCGCGGTGTCGGAGGCTAACAAGAGGTATCTGGTAGAGGAAAAGAAGCTGCCGGCGAAGAAGGTCACGGTGATTCGCAACGGCTGCGACGTGAAGCACTTTGAAGCCGCGCATGATTTACCGGCAGACTTGAAGCGAAGCGCCGGCTTTTGGGGAAACGATCCGGTGTTGCTGGTGGCCGCGCGGCTTGAGCCGCAGAAGGGTCACTCGGTGCTGCTGCGCGCCATGGTTCCGCTTAAGGCGGAGTTTCCCGACCTGCGGCTGGTGATGTTGGGAGATGGCGGACTTCGCACGGAGTTGGAGGCGCAGGCGTGTGAACTTGGCCTGGAGGGTTCCGTTTTCATGCCAGGCCATTGTCCTGACATTCGCGGGTGGATGAGCGCTGCCACGGTGTGTGTTTTGCCTTCTTTTGCCGAAGGCTTGCCACTGTTCGCCATTGAGTGCCTGGCGGCGCAGCGCCCGATGGTGGCCTCTGCGGTGGATGGCACGCCAGAGATTGTTGTAGATGGCAAGACTGGTTTGACGGTTCCTCCTGGCGACGTTGCGGCGCTGGCTGATGCAATCGGGAGTCTGCTTCGCGATCCTGCGCGGGCAGCGAGGTTGGCCGCTTCCGGTGCAGAGTGGGTGCGGAAATGTTTTACCCTGGAGCGGCAAGTTTGCGAGACGGAAGAACTCTATGAGGAACTGTGGCGTGCCAAGACCGGCAAGATGCTTGCGCACCGAAGCGATAGGCCGAGAGCCGCAGTGGGCAGCAGAGGTTAAGCATGGCTGAGATCGAACAGGTCGAGTACACTCCGGCAGCGTTGGCGTTCCCGGTCGAAGAGGGGCTGGTGCAGGCCTGCCGCGAATCGTTTGGCGCTACGCTGCGCGCCGTGGTGCTCACTGGAAGCCTGGCAAGGAACGAGGGAAGCTACATTCACCGCGATGGCCAGGCGATCCTGCAAAGCGATGTCGAGGCCATCGTTGTTTTACAGGATGAAGCGCCGCTACCATCGCGAGCTGCGTCTCACAAGCTGTGCGAGCTGGCGAAGCAGAAGCTCGCAGCGCGTGGTGTGTGTGTCGAGGTCAGCTTCAGCGTGGTGCATGGCAGCTATCTACGCCACTTGCCGCCGCATATTTATAGTTACGAGTTGCGCTCCTGCGGAGTGGTGCTCTTTGGCGAGACGACGATTCTCGAATTGATTCCCAACTACTCGGCTTCGGATGTCTCCCTGGAAGACGCGTGGCGTATGCTCAGCAACCGCCTGATTGAGCAGATGGAGCCTATAGCGGACACCCCCGAGACCGCCGCGTTGAAGCGCTACCGCAGCATCAAGCTGTGCCTAGATGTCGCGTCGTCGCTGCTGGTGTTCTTCGGGCGCTTTGAGGCGGGCTACCGGGCCCGGCTGCTTCGCATGGAGGAAGTTGCTCTTACGCCAGCCGCGCAGCTACATCTGCTGCCGATTCCGATGGAGAAGTTTCTGCCGCTGGTGCGTTTGTGTACGTTGGCCAAGCTGGAACCGGAAGCAAATGCCGGTCCCGGCGAGGGATTTGAAAAAGAGGTTACCGATTGGGCGTGGAAGATCTGGAGGTGGCAACTTCTTCGTATGACTGGCTGCGACGCGGAGTTCGGCGCGGAGAAGTTGCTACGCGTCTTCAGCCGCAGACAGGGCAACAAGAAGTTGCTACGTGGATGGCTTTACGCGGTTCGGCGCATGGGATGGCTGAGCTCTGCGATCTATTGGCCAAAGTGGTTCTGGCTGTTTGCTTCAGGACTAACACCGCGTCATGCGATTTATCTGGCTGCCTATCGCTGGCGCGAGGCGTGCTGCGGGAAGGCAGTGAGTGACCAGAAAACAGGTATGAAGGCAGTCCGCGAACTTTTGCCGGTAAAAGGCGCGGCGAGGGTTACAAGTGCCGACAGGATCGCTACGCAAGTGGTTTGGAACTACAAAGAATTTACGACGGAGACGCGCTCATGAATAGTGTTCCTAATCCAAGTCCGCAGGAAACCAGCAGGGTGATTCTGCGCGGCGTCAATGATGAGAGCGTTGCTTCCATGGTGGTGGAGAGTATGGAGGCGCTCGACTGGCAGAGCCTGGTCGCGCCGGGCTCCACGGTGGTTGTAAAGCCAAACCTTTGCACGGCGGTGCCGGAGAAGTGTGGCATGTCGAACACCGACCCACGAATTACGCGAGCAGTGTGTGAACTTCTGCTGACGCGCACGGCAAAGGTCTACGTGGTGGAGTCTGACGGACTTCGGCAGACGGCGTGGGAGGCTTTCGATGCCTCCGGCTATCGCCCGCTGGAAGCCCTGGGTGTGAAGTTGGTGAACTTTAGCGAAGCTGAGCAGGTTGAGGTGAACGTGCCACCGGCGGGGCGCGTCAAATTGCCGCGACTGATGATGGACTGCGATGTCTTCATCACGTTGCCGGTGCTCAAGACACATGCACTCACGTACTTTACCGGCTCGATTAAGAACCAGTGGGGATGCGTTCCGCAATACGACCGCATCCTTCTGCATCAATATCTCGACCCGATGCTGGCGGAGCTGCATGCGATCTTCAAACCGAAGCTGTCGATTATGGATGCGATCATCGCGATGGAGGGCCGCGGTCCGGCGAATGGCAAGCCAAGACGCATGGACCTGCTGCTGGCGAGCCGTGACAGCGTGGCACTGGACGCTACGGCAATGCGCCTGGCAGGGCTCGATCCGCTACGCTGCTGCCACTTGATGATGACAGCGGAGAAGGGTCTTGGACAGTGGCAGGAGAAGTCCATCCGCATAGACGGCGAGTTTGCAAAGTTTGCGACCGAGTTTGAGCCCGCTATTCTGGACAAAGCCATCGGCGCGATGGACTACATGACCCGCTATCGCTGGTTCGTCAAATACATGCTGGAAAAGGATTTGGTATTTTATCCGATCCGCGGGGTAGTACAGGTGCTGCGCAAAGTGGGTCTGGTGGAGGGAGGATAGTTGTCCGCTTCAATCTTCAATCCGTCTGCGCGAGGCATCCAGTGAAGATCCTCGCCATCCTGCTTTCGCCGCCCGTTCCGGCCACCGCCGGGCACAGGGTGCGAAACCGCAGCTTGCTGCGCGCGCTGGCCCTGGAAGGCCACGAGGTGACCGTGCTGGCCTTTGCGAGTGCGGAGGAAATTGCTGCGCCCTCGCGCGAGTTTCGCGGACTGTGCCGTGAGTATCATCTTCTACCGGCCCCGGAGAGCAGCACTGCGGATCGTCTGCGTGCCGTCTTTCAAACCAAACCATACGGAGCAGTTCGCCTTACTCTGCCGGCCATGCAAGCACTGGTAAGCGAGCATCTGGCGAAGACTGAGTTTGATGCGATTCTGTGCGACGACTGCTACATGGCGGGCAATATTCCGGATGGCAATCGGGTGCCTGTGGTGTTGAACAAGCACGACATCACCTGCCGGATTGTGCGCCAGTTTGCAGCCAGCGAACGCAACCCATTCAAGAAGCTCTATGCGGTGCTGGAGGCCAGCAAGATTCAGCGCCTTGAGGCTTCAGTCTGTGATTCTGCAGCGGCGGTCGCGGTTTGCTCGACGAGCGATGGCGAAGTGCTTCGCGAGATTTCGCCCAAGCACCGCCAGTTTGTTGTGCCCAACGTGGTAGACGTGGCGAAATACGCGCCATCCCCGCGTGGCGACGGCCACACGGTGCTCTTTGTGGGCGCGATGGACTGGCTGCCCAACCAGGACGGCGCGGATTTCCTGGTGCACGACATCCTGCCACGGCTGCGGCAGCTGGTGCCGACGGTCGGCGCGGTCTTTGCCGGACGCAACCCTCCCCGGTGGCTGCTGCGCCGTTTCAGCGAGTTTGCCGATGTCAGCTTTACCGGCACCGTTGCCGAACTGCGCCCGATTATCGCCCGCTCCGCAGTTTGCGTTGTTCCTCTGCGTATTGGCAGCGGCACTCGGCTCAAGATTCTGGAGGCGGCAGCGATGGCCAAACCTGTCGTCTCTACGACGCTTGGCGCAGAGGGTCTGAATCTGCGTCACGGCCATGAAATTCTTCTGGAAGACAGGCCACGAGCGTTTGCCGAGGCGGTTGCCATGTTGCTGACCGATCCGGCTCGCGCCGCCGCCATGGGAAGCGCAGCGCGGATTGCGGTGGAGCAACAGTACAGCATCCCGGCCTTGCGCCAGCAGCTTCGCCAGATGCTTGCAGCAGTCTATGAAAGCCCGAAGGCAGCCGGGAGTCCGTGCCAATGATTCTCTTTTACTTCCTCCTGCTCTCACTGCCGTTTGTCGATTACGGGCCCTTTGGCCGCGAGATCGGCGGGTTGACGCTCGAGAAGATCATTGGAGCAGGGTGCTTTCTTTATGCACTGAGTTACCTGCCGCGCCGCCGCGAATTGCCAATGCTATTTGCGTCCGCGCAGGCCAAGGCATTTGTCCTTTACGTGGCGCTGGCAGTCACCTCCTACGTGCTCACCGCCGAGACGATTCTGTTTGCGGACTTCGTTGGTATCTTTCTCTCCCAGTTCCTTTTCTTCATCACGGTCATGATTCTTGTGGATTCGCGTGAGCGTTTGCAGACGACCGTACTCATGGTTACCGCGTCCATCGGTATCGTCTCGCTCTATCTCATCCGCGAATGGGTTGCCAACGTAGGACAATATGGACTTTCCTATCGCCCGGGCTGGGTGGCGGGAGATCCAAATATGTTCAGCGCGTCGGCCCTGGTCGTGCTGCCCATGATGCTTTGTCCGATTGCGTATGCGCCACGGCTCTGGCAGCGTACCGGGGCCATCGCCTGTATGGGGGTTACGCTTTTTGCATTTCTTCTCGCGGGCTCGCGCGGAGGCTTCCTCGGGTTGATCTGCATGTTTCTATGGCATCTGCACGACGCTCGCCGCCGTATTATCACCGTTGTAGTCTGCGTTGTAATTCTTCTTCTCTGCCTGGTATCGCCCTATTCACCACTCGACCGCCTGCTTAAGCCTACAGAGAGCGATATACAGTCCAGCAACTATCGTCTTCAGTTGTGGTCGGTTTCGGGCAAGATATTCGTAGACCATCCGCTCTTTGGCGTCGGACTGTGGAATTTTCCGAAGTACATGCATCGTTATTTGCCGCCCGGAGTCGATCTGGAGTTTGTTGTCCCGCACAGCACATACATTGAGGCTGCGGTAGAACTTGGAAGTATCGGGTTGCTGCTGCTTCTATCGGTAATGGGGCTGAGCTTGTGGGCGCTGGAGCGTATGCGACGGGCCGCCACGGCGGCCAAGGACGCATATTACGCCGCTCTTAGCACTTCGATCGGCAGTGGATTGGTGGGCTTTGGTGTGGCGGCCATGTTCCTCTCAGCCAAGCACGCCAAGTTATTCTGGTTCGCGGTGTTCCTCTCCGCCTGCATGGCGCCGCTGGTTGAAGAATCGATTCGAGCAGCAAGAAACAGAGAGAAGGAAAGTGAAGCGCCTTCGGCGCTTGCGGTTTCGCCGCCGGTAAACAAAGAACCGGCCTTTGTGGAAGACGTCCCCATTCGTGTTGGAAACTGGCTTACGCGCCACTAAGCCGGAAGGAAGCTGTATAGAAGCTTGCAGGCAAACATTACAAATCGCGAAAATCCAAGCAAAAGGAACGACGGAGCCCGGCCATCGATCAAAGCGCGATTGAGCCAGAGCGCGAAGTCTGAGGACGTGGCGCAATGACGACCAGCACTTCAGCCATTCCACAGCCATCCCCTCGCGGAGTGGCGCGGGCGTCTGCCGTGCGTAGCGTGTTTGCCAACTGGGCGGGGTTGGGAATCAATGCCCTACTCTCGCTGATTCTGACGCCGATTCTCGTGCATGGTCTTGGAAACCTCTACTTCGGCATGTATCTGCTGGTTGCCGCAGTGCTGGACTCCTGCGGGTTGCTTGACTTTGGTATGCGCACGGCGATGTTCCGGTTCCTTGCGCGCTACGTCGGCAGCGGCGAGCGCGAAGAACTGGACCGCACGTTTGCCTCCGGCATGGTGATTGCCTGCTGCTCGACCGCGCTGATCCTGATAGCGGCTCTCGCAGCCGTGTTTCTGATGCCGCACTTCTTCGTGATCGCACCTGCGGATCGCGCGGTTTTTCGGACCCTGCTACTGCTCTCCGGCGGCTCGGTGGCGACAGCTTTTTTGTCTCAGAGTTTGGGAACTTATCTCTGCGCCTTTCGCCGTTTCGATTTCTACAACCTGAACTCGGCATTGACTGGAATCCTGCGGGCCGCACTGATTGTTGTTGCCCTGCATCTGCACGGCGGAGTGACGGCGGTGGCCGCGGTGACGCTGGGATGCGCATTGCTTTCATTGATCTCTTCCTCTTGCCTGGTTCGCATGGCGGACCCGGCACTTAGCTTTTCTCTGCGGCTTGTCTCCAGAACCCGTATTCGTGAACTTCTCGGCTTCAGCGGCAACGCATTCCTCGGAACGCTTGGCGATCAGCTTCGTTTCTTCATCGACTCCGTCGTCATTGGACGCGTGCTGGGACTGGCATTCATCACGCCGTTCGCGATTCCCGGGCGGCTGATGCTGCTGTTTCGCGAGATGGGTTTCTCGCTCGCGAGCCCGCTCTCTGGAGTGATGAGCGAACATGCGGGACGCCGCGACGATGACGCGCTTACGAATAGCTTTTTGGTTGCAACCCGGCTCTGCCTGTTGCTGAGCCTACTGGTTACTTTGCTGTTGCTGGTGAATGGCGCATCGTTAATTCGCTTCTGGATGGGGCCGGGATATGCGAGTTCCTATCTCCTGATGCTGGTGCTGCTCTCCGGGTATTTCCTGATGCTTGCGCAACAACCATCGGTGGATCTGCTGCTGGCACAGGGGCGGCACAAGTTGCGCGGCTGGTGGAACCTGGGCGAGGGCGCCGCGAATCTTGCACTCAGCATTTTTTGGGGAATGCATTACGGATTGGTTGGGGTTGCGCTGGGCACTGCGGTGCCGATGATCTTTGTGCAGGTCTTCATTCAGCCGTGGTATGCGCTACGAACCATCGGAATTGCGCCGAGCCGGTATCTACGCGAGGCTTTCCTGAAACCGGTGCTTGTAGCAGCATTTGTTCTTTGTGTCTGCGCCGGGTTGCGCATATGGCAGCACGGTTACAGCGCGCGATGGCTACTGCTCTCTGCCGCGTGGCAGGCGGCGCTTTATCTTACGCTGACGTGGAGGTTTGCTCTGACTGCGGAAGAGCGGGAGCATTTTGCGCTCCGCGTACGCACCTGGATGAAGGCGTCGCCCGCTGCGTAATAGGGTTCAGCGCGGGCCTGATCCCACTTCCCTGCCGTACCTGAGTGCCGCGGTGAACTCCTTCCAAGGCGCAACCGACGAGCGCTTCACACTTGCCGCCAGAGATAGAAGGCCGAAGCCGCTCATCAACCAGAGAAAGGCGAAGCGATCGATGATTCCGCGCCGCCAGTTCCGGTAAAAGAGATAGCTGCTGCCGCGCACCACCGAGGCGTTCCAGTGCTCATCTTTGCGGGCCACAGTGCTGGCATTGTGCACCAGCCTTGCGCGGGGATCGATCTGCAGCCGCGAGCCAGCCGGAAGATGCAAGCAGAAATCCACATCTTCGCCCTCTGAAGGGCCCCTTAAGTTTGAGTCAAAATGCACGTCGCGGATGCGATCGCTGCGGAAGCTCATCAGCCCGCCTCCAAGGCGGCTGACCTCGATTCTTCCAGCATGGCGCAGTTCATTGGCACGATAGTAGATAGGCTGGCGATCATCGCGGAATGATCCGTGCACAAATATCCACTGCCACGCACGAAACGCAAATCCTGCCGGCTTGTAGTTGGTGATGATTCCGGAAATTCCGGTTACTCCGGGGTCGTCCGCATAACCCTCCAGTAGTCTCTCTACAAAGTCCGCTTCCAATTCAACATCATCATCCAGAAACAGAATGACGTTGCAACGGTTCTGCCCAAGAGCCACATTACGCGCCTCAGCGAGGCCGCTTATGCGGGGATCGCGAGTGTACCGTAATTCGAAGTGCGGCATACGCTCTGAGTGTTCCGCAAACAGTGCACGGAGCTGCCGCTCCGATTTGTCGCTCGTGCTCTGGTCGATGATGATGAGCTCTTGCGGGAGCCGGGTCTGATCAAGCAGAGTTTGCACGGCGATCAGCAGGTCGTGCGGACGGTTCAGGGTCGGAATCATTACAGCAAGCGTCGGCACATCGAGCTGTTTCGCGATGTGCGGCGACGTTTGCGGGTTCAGCTCAGCGTTGCTCATGCGCTAACTGTTCCATGACTGAAAAATTGACAGCCCGCGCGGGGCCGATGAAATTTCCGTAGTTGTGTTCTTCTCCGCCGGTCTGGTAGCCCCATGCGTCGATGCCCATGCTTTTGCCCGCTTCATAGCCGTCGTAGGCGTTGTCCATCTGCGAGACCAGACCCCAATTTTTTTCTTCCGGCAGGCTATCGGTCCACGCCCACCACAGGTGCCCGATGAAGGGATGCACGCCATTCGCCCCACGCGCGTTAAAGAGCCGCTCCACATCCCGGTGGTAACGCTCAGCGCGTTCCGCCTGTGTGTCCAGCAGCCACGATGCTGGTTCCTTCTGCTTAGAGTGCCGCCATTCACCTGAGTCCGCATTGGCAACTACGCCTTCCCAGACTAGCAGTGGAAGATCGCCCGCTGCCCGCTCGATGAAATCCAACTGCCCTTGGCTGCCATCCGTGGAAACGCCGATCACATCGAGCGACTCGCGCGCCGCCCGGTAAATCGGCGCCCGCGCCGGAGCCCACCACCCTCCAACTGTTGTAGGCCCAAAGAACAACGCATGCGGCGCAATGGCGCGGACTGCCTCACGTTCGGTTGAGAAGTACTGCCGGGCGATGAGATACAGAAACTCATCGAGATCGCGAACCATGTTCGAGTTCGCACCAGAGGACGGAAGCAGCGCCGGATCACCAGTGCCCAGCCAGCGGTGTGAGGCACGCCCATTCTCGTCGAGCAAGCCTCTGCCATTAGGCCAGCCACCGTCGCTCCGAAACGTGGTGTAGCTTGACTGCCAGGCAGAGTTCAGCGCTTCAATGGACCGGTACTTTTCACGCAAGAAATCGCTCAGCCGCGCCTTGGTATACACCTGCACGTCGGCGTATCTTGCGGGCGATTTCGCAGCTTTCTCCTGTGTTGGAGCGGTGATCAATGCCAGGTAGCCGAGATGCGGATGTATCTTGCCTGGAGGGTCCGAAACAAACTCCGGTCCGGGGCCGAAGCCAGAAAGATAGTCGGTGTCATCGCCATAGACTCCAACCATGTATGGCGATTGCGACATTGCGGCTAGCTCGTGATCTGCGTCAAAGACCTCCTGCACATTCCTTATCCACGCCGGATCGAAGACATCGGGAAAGCTTGCCCAGCCCAAGTCGCCGAGGGCGGAAACGCTCTTATCGGCTCCGGAGAACAGATTCTTGAACAAGCCAGGCTTGCGTTCCGTCATCGCCGGATGGCGCGAGATCCACACAAACGGCATTTTTACCGGCTGTTCGGTGCCCGTCCACTCCGGCTCGGAGTCTGTCGGCAACATCATGCGATAACTGTACGGACCGATGGCATTAAAGCCCCACGAGCGCAGGCGGCGATTCGCCTGCAGCCACTTGACCGGCTCACTTCCATATTTGTCGCTTAGCCGCTGGTCGAAGCTGACGCCGCGCTCGTTCTTGTGCGTGTCGCCGTCCACAAACCATATGCCGATCATGCGGAAGGGATGTCCTTCTGGAGTCAGCAGCACCCAGCGATTGCCCAGCTTGGCGGTGCTCCAGTGGCCCGTGGCATTGGCTTTCATGCCCTCCACAATTACGCCGCCAAAGCGATCTACCCGCACCGCGCTTATATGCAATGCAAAGCTGCGTTTTGCCTGGTGCCCACTCAGGTCGTGTACGTGCACCGCAAACTGAAAGTCTCCGCCCTGGCGGGAGACACCGGAAAGAACGCCTTTAGCGCTGAGAGCAATTCCCTCCGGCAGCGTGCCTTCCGCTTTCCAGAAGAATGGTGGCAATCCGCCAGCAGCCGTAAACCGTGCCAGATACTCACCCCCCACGCGTCCCCAAGGTAGCTCCGGATTTGAGGTGACAACCGCCAACCCGCTCCCAGCTACCCGCAGCACAAAAGACTGGCGAAGCGTGCGCGGCTGCTGCGAGCTGTCCCGCAGCGAGGCGTCAAACCAATACTCGCCCGGAACCTCAGCCTGTCCTGCGATAGCCCCATTCTCCTGAAGCTTCAATCCCGGCGGCAGATGCCCGCGCTCGATCGTCCAGTGATAGGGAGCAACACCGCCTTCGGCACGCAACTCCGTGTGATAGTCCATGTCCAACGATGCCGGGGCGAGGACGCCGCCGCTGACAATCGTTGGGCCGAGCAGACTTCGAGCCGAGACCGGAAGCCATCGGGTGCCACAGCAAATCAATAGAGCAGCCGCCAGAAAGAGCAAAACAAGCTTCCATCGGACTGCCTGCATGGCGCCGCTGTCATGGATTGAGTCGTTTTTCACGCTGCGCAATTATACGTACACACACGTGCCTGTTGCTCTCAAATACGCGCACATTACCTGCGACAGCGAAGTCAAAAGTAATACCCCACGCCCGGCGGTGATGACCGGCAGACTCCGCGAAATGGAACACCTGCCGAATTTTGTGTCACCTCACGCCATGTATTTCTGGCACACTGTAATGCACATCCTTTCACTGCCAATGCCTATTGAATCGCAGACCGGGTCCGCCGTTTCGCCATCGGCTCTCACCTTGTGGCACCGCACTGCATTCTGGCGCGCCTGCGTGCTCGCGGCTTGCGTGCTGCTGATCTATGCGCCGGTGCTTATCCATCTTGCGCAGCAGTGGTGGGACGAACCAGATTACTCGCATGGTTTCCTAGTACCGCTGTTTAGCGCCTATGTGCTGTGGCGGCGGCGTGACGATCTTCGCAAGATCGCGCCACGGCCATCGTGGACAGGGATGGCCATTCTCTGCGCATCGCTCGCCGTGCTGTTCATCGGGACACTGGGAGCTGAACTCTTCTTGCAGCGCATCTCGATGCTGGGCGTCCTTGGCGGCCTTATCGTCTGGTTCTGGGGATGGCGGATGATGCGCGCCACGGCGTTTCCTCTATTGTTTCTCCTGCTGATGATCCCGCTGCCCGGAGTGATTTATTACCAGATCGTTTTCCCGCTCCAGATACTGGCCTCACGTCTTGCCACATGGACGCTCCATAGACTCAATCTCTTTCCTGTTCTGCGGGAAGGCAACGTGATTGTGCTGCCCTCTACCCGCTTGGAGGTGGCTGAAGCCTGTAGCGGACTGCGCTCCTTGTTCTCACTGATGGCCATCGCCGCAATGTATGCCTACCTGGCAGAGAAAAATAACCTCACGCGATGGATACTGTGTCTGCTGGTGTTTCCCATTGCGGTGGCCGGCAATGCCGGGCGGGTGGTTTTCGCCGCGATTTCAGCAGAATTGGGCGGCGCTTCAGCCGTCGAAGGCTGGTCGCACCTGCTTTCGGGACTCTTCCTCTTCTTCGGCTCCACGCTTTTGCTTCTGATTTGCCACGCAATGATCAACCGCATCTCTTGCCGTGTTGCTTCCCGGAGGCAGGTATGAACGGTTATCGCTGGTGGCTAGCCGTAATTGTTCTGCTGGTTGCGGCGTTGGAGTGCGCTTTGCCGCGTGCGGAAAGTCCTGCGTCACCGGCCCTGCTGCAGAATCTTCCCGCCAACATCGCCGGATGGACATCTGAAGACATCAGCATTGAACCGCGTCTTGTGGCCGCCGCGCACGTGGACGGCTATTTGAATCGCGTCTATCACCGAAGTCCCGCAGATGAGGTAGGCGTTTACATTGGCTACTTCAAGAGCCAGCGTGCCGGAGACGCGGTGCACTCTCCCAAAAACTGCCTTCCCGGCGCAGGCTGGCAGCCCGTCCGGAGCTCAAGCGTAGCACTTCCCCTTCGCAATGGCCGGTCTGCCGAAGTGAACCTCTATATCGTGGAAAACGAGCACCAGCGCTTCGTCGTTCTCTATTGGTATCAGACGCACGGCAGCATGATTGCCAGTGAGTATCGCGCCAAGGTTCGGACCATACGCGACGCGATTCTGCTGCACCGCACGGACTCGGCGCTGGTGCGTATCACGGTACCGGACGTGGGTGATGAAGAGCGCGCGACTCAATCCGCCATCGCCTTTGCAACTCTAATCGCACCCAAGCTTGATGAAGTCATCCCGCACTAGCACGGCGCGGCGTCCCGGCGTGGCCGGAATAGTATTTTTAGGTTGGAGGCATCTTGCGTACACGTTGCACTGTTGTTTTGCTTGTCATTTTGCTGTCGTTCGCCGCCTCATGCAGAAAGGACCCAAATGTTGCCAAGCACCAGTATCTGGAAAGCGGACAAAAGTTTCTGGAGCAGGGCAATTACCAGCGGGCTGAGATTCAATTCCGCAACGCGCTCAAGATTGATCCGCAATTCGCCGACGCTTATCTGCAGCTTGCGAAATCTGCCATAGCAACCGCGCACTGGCAGGATGCCTTTGGAAATCTCCAACAGGCCGTGCAACTCAATCCCGGGCTTACGGAAGCCCGGCTCACCCTTGGGCGCCTGTATCTTTCCGCTCGCCAGTTCGATGAGGCCGAAGAGCAGGCAGTAGCCATTCTGCAGCGCGAGCCCAACAACGTTGAAGCTACCCAGCTTTTGGGCTCCGTGTATCTAAGCAACGGACGCAACGCCGAGGCTCGCGACACATTTGCCCGCAGCATCAAGCTGGCACCCAAAGATGCATCCGGATACATCGATCTCGGCCTCATGGAGCTGGGTCTGCGCAATTTTCCCGCAGCTGAGAGCAACCTAGTCCAGGCGTTGCAGGTCGACCCGCAGATGGTCGTGGCCTATGCCGATCTGGCGAACTACTACCGCATCCGGCAGAGGCTGCCTGATGCCGAACGCATTCTGCGCGAAGGCATCGCGCGAAATCCCAAGGCCTACCCGCTGAACGTCATTCTGGCCGAGGTGCTTGTTGCTGAAGCGCGCGTGAGCGACGCCGAGGCTGAGTTGCAGAAGTTGCTCGACGCCAACATCAACCTTCCCGAGATCGCCGCCGCGGTTGGGGACTGCTACGCCGGGCTGGGGGAGACAGAGCGAGCCTTGGCGGCCTATCAGCACGGACTCGCCGCTACGCCCAACAACATCGAACTTGAGAATCGCATCATCGCCGTCTATTTGAGCAAAAACCGGATTGCCGAGGCCCAGATGCTGAACGATAGGGTCACGCGAGAGAATCCCTCCAACCCAATGGCCAACGTCCAGCATGCCCAGATACTTGTGGCGCAAAACCGCCTCGATGAAGCGATACATATCTTGCAACGGCAGGTCGCTGACAGCCCCGGGCTCGCCATGGCCTACTTTGTTCTTGGCACGGCGCAATGGAAGCGCGGAGCCGTGGATCAGGCGCGCGATGCCTATCAGAATGCTGTCCGCATTGCGCCCGGCATGGTGGAAGCATGGAAGCCGCTGACGGAACTTCTAATCTCGCGCGGGGAGACCAGTGCCGCCCGTCTCTCTGCCGAGCGTTGTATCCAGCTTGAGCCCGGTTCCTCCGCAGGACACCTTTTGCTCGGAGGCGCTCACTTCCAGGCGCGTGAGTTCGCCCGCGCCCGGGAAGAGTTCCTGGTTGCAGAGCGCCTTGCTCCGCGCGATCCCCGGCCGCACGCCCGCATGGCCGACGCTTGGGCTGCGGAAAAACAGTATGTCAAGGCAGAACATGAGTACAAGCTTGCAATTGCAACTGACCCTGAAAACTCTGGAATCTCCGGCGATTACTTCAAGTTTCTCCTTAACAGTCCACAGCCATCGCAAGCCGTGGAGAGTGCGCGCAAGTTCGCCGCAGATCACTCCAATTCCGCCGAGGCCTATCGCCTGCTTGCAACTGTTTATATGCAGCGGGAGATGTACCCGGAGGCCGCCGGGGCTGCAGAGCGTGCCGTGGCTCTCGATCCCCAGATGACTTCGGCATATTTGACTCTCGGCTCCATTCAACAGAAGCTCGGCCAAACAGATGCCGCACTCGCGACGTACAACCGTGCTTTGGCGATTCAACCCAACTATGCGCCACTCCAGACCCTGATCGGTAATCTGTATCTGGAGAAGAATGATCTTGACTCGGCCCGTCATAGCTTTGAACAGGCTCTGGCGGCCGATCCGAGTTTTGCCATTGCCAAAGCCAACTTGGCTTGGGTCTACGCCCAGCGCAACCTCAACCTCGATCTCGCACTGAGCCTGGCGCAAGAAGCCAAGCAGCAGATGCCGGCTGTTGACTCCATCACCGATACCCTGGGCTGGGTTCACTATAAGAAGGGCAATTATGCTGCGGCGGAGCCGCTTCTTGAGCAGTGCATCCACCACGCCCCGCGGCAGGCCAACTACCACTACCACTTGGGGATGGTTCTGCTGGCTTCCGGGGAGCACGCTCGCGGCAAAGCTGAACTGGAAAGGGCACTGCGGTTGAAGCTTCAGGGTGAGCCCGCGAAGGACGCTCAACAGGCCCTTGACAAGTTGCGCTGACCCCGTGTGGACAGACCACAAGAAAAACTAGCCAACAGGAAAAAAGAGGTGCGGGACTTCTCCGAGTCGATATTTCAGCTCTGGTATTCCAGATTGAAATCGTATTAAATAGTACTGATTAAGATTGGTTGAGTTGTCGATTGTTTCGAGGGAGAAGGTGAGATGAGGAGTTTGAGGATTGTTCTGTCGACAGCCTCGCTGCTGATTCTCCTGGCGTGCGCCTCGGTGGCACAGACACCGATCTCCATCGGAGCAAGCACTGGCGGCACGGTTGAGTTCAGCGGCACAGGACAGACGCCGATGGCTCTCATCGGGTCGTGCACGCAGGCAATTTGCATTCAGGGCAATGTGCCCCCTGGAGCCGGTGAATATGACATGTCGACCGCCGGCAACAATTCCAACGTCTCTGCCGGTTTGAACCCCAACATTTTTGCCGTCAACATGGATGGCAACACGATGAACTTTAACTTCATAGTCGGCTCCAGCGCCATCACTGGAACTGTGCAGCGGAGCTCGCTGGCCAACAGCAGTGCGCTGCGGTTCATCGGCACGGATACGGTTGCAGGTTCCAGCGGTATGTTTGCCGCACTTTGGAGAGCTGGTAGCACCATGCCACTGGACGTTGACGTTTCATTGCCTCCGGGCAAGGCCCTCGCAAGCCCAGTGACCTCCAGCCAGGCGAGCAGCACCTTCGGTGGCATCTCCAGCGCAGAGATCATCGCTGCTCCGGAACCCGCTAGCATCGCTCTGATTGGTTCAGGACTGTTGGCGCTTGGTGGGATGCTAAAACGCCGCACGCGAAAGTGATCTGAATTCTCTGAAAAAATTGGCTTTATGAGGGGCTCCGCATTCGGAGCCCTTCTCGTTTTTTGCTGGCATTCTCCAGCGCGGGCCGCAGCTCATCCGACAAACTCAAGTCACCTTTAGGTCAGGTACCTTCGATTATCAAAGAACATCAAAAGTTACCTTGGTAAGTTGTGGCAACCACAGGGACATTCGATGATTCGTATGAACGAGGAGGCCACCGTGTTACTCGCCGCCGCATGTCTATTGCTTGGTCTGGCAGCTGAGCCCCTAGCAGGGCTCCCTGACGCAACGACTGGGCGGGACATGATGACGGTGCCAGCGGCCACTCTGCCGAGCAATCGGGCTCCGCAGACCGTACTCCTCGATCTAATCAACGGCGAGCGCAGCAGGGCTGGGCTAAAGCCTCTTACCTGGGACTCCAGGTTGGCCGAAGCAGCGCGCGATCATGCCGAGATGATGTCGGAAGAGGGCCGCCTTTCTCACCAGTTCGCGGGAGAGCCCGCGCTTTTGGAACGCCTCACCCGCCACTCTGTACGCCTGGACGCTGCCAGCGAAAACGTGGTGTACGACGTTACGGCCGAGGGTGCGCACGAAGCTTTCGACAAATCCGCTCCGCACCGCACCAACATGCTCAACGCCTCCTACGACGGCATCGGGATCGCGGTGATCAACCGAAACGGTATTCTTTATGTGGTCGAGGACTTTGCCCATCGCATCTCCGACCAGGATGACACGGCGGCCGCACAGCGCATCGCAGAGCACTTTGCCAGTGCCCGCCAGCAGTACGGATTGCCTCCACTCGAACTCGTAAACAATGCTCGCATGCCCATGTTGGCCGAGCAGATGGCCGAGCGCGAAACACCTGACAGCCACATACCGCTCGCACTGCCTGGCGCACGTTTCGCCGCTTCCTACGCCACAACCAGCCCGAATGAAATTCCCGCTATCGTCGCTCACTTGGCATCGCTTCGCGGTGCGGGCGCGTACGCGGTTGGCGTCCGCTTCGCGCGTACCCCGAAGTATCCCTCTGGATTGTTCTGGGTCAGCATCGTCCTGTTCGATCAAAACGCCGCCATGGCTCGCAAGTAAGTTGGACGGTTTCTGCTGCTCTTCTTGACTACCTCTGAAATTTTCGCGTTTTTCAAACTGTCCCTATCGGCGATAATGAATTGCACAAGGTACAGATCCATACGCTGCGGCGCGAGAGAGCAAGTATTTTTGCGTGCAGCACCTTTAAGACATGTGCCTTTCGCCCGTAATCAGGGTTAAGGAAACTGTGTCGCTCAGGCTTGAACCACTTAGCGCCGCGCAGATAGTTCGCTGGGACTCCCTCATTTCAGAGTTCCCGCAGCGGAGCGTCTTTCATCGGCAAGCGTGGTCCGATTGCCTGGTGGAAATGCAGCAGGCCAAATGGAAATACTGGGCTGTAACCGACCATGGACGCACGGTAGGATATTTCTCTGGAGGCATCATCCAGCGAGGCCCATTCCGTATTCTCGGTAGCCCGCTACGTACCTGGCGGACAAATCATATTGGACCACTCTTAGAGAATGGCGTGGATAAAGAGGCCTTCGTCGGCGCGCTCGACGATCTGGCGCGAGAAGAACGCCTCTCTATGGTCGAAATCGAGTATCCGGATATGCCGCACGCCGCCTACGAAGCAGCCGCATTCGTCTGCCACCAAACGTGGACGAACCAGCTGACAATCTCCCGGGACCTTGCCGCCATGCTGCGGCGTACTGGAAAGGGCCGCAGGTACGGCATTCGCAGAGCCCAAATGAGCGGCCTTGAGGTGGTGGAGTGTGACGATGCCGCTTCCCGCGTGCACGACCAGCTCTCGCGCACGTTGAGAAGCAAAGGAGCGGCGTGCCCGTTTCCGGCAGCCTTTCCCGAGTCCATCGTCCGTCACCTGAAACCACTTGGGTTGATCTTTACCCTGGGCGTTCGCAATCCCCAGGGCGAAATCGTGGCCGCCGGATTGTTCCCCTATGACAATGGGACTGTGTATCTATGGGAATGCTCCAGCGAACTCAAGGGCCGCCAATACCATCCCAACGACCTTCTTCATTGGGGGCTGATCTCGCGCGCTGCGGCGCAGGGGATAGGGGTTTACGATATGAGCGGATACGGACGGTTCAACAACGCCTTTGGCACCCAGTTAGTGTCTGTCCACCGCTGGAACAAGTGCTACTCCGCCAGCGCTCGGTGCGCCCGTAGCGCCTATGAGAGCCTGCTGAAGGTCAACCGCCGCAATAATCTCTTACGACGCCTGCTTAGCCCGGTAGTGCGATGAAGCACGTGCCAAACGAATGTAACCCTTGATGAATTAATCGTCTATTAACATTCGGCTCGCAATCCTGCCATATACTCGGCCGATGACTTCGAAGGAATTCACGTTCGAGCTTCTTCCCAGCGCATCTCCAAACGAGCATATCTACCACCTGACCGGCCCCTTGGTTCTCAATAACATGTTTGCCTTTCAGGAGGTGCTGCGCTCGGAGTCCGTCACCACTATCCTCGACCTGACCGATGTTCCCTACATCGATTCCGCGGGCCTCGGCATCCTTACCAACTCCTATGTCGCCCATCAGCGCCAAGGACGTAAGTTACTCTTTGTGGGTGTAAATGAGCGGGTGGATGCGTTATTCAAGCTCACCAGCCTGCATAAACTCTTCGAGGTCTTTCCAACCGTGGAAAGCGCAAGACTGGCTGCATAGTAGCGCGGCCTCGTCCGCAACTACCCGTCGAATGGTAAGAGAAAGTATGGAATCCCAAGTCATCTCGGTCAGCGACAAGGAAATTGCGCAAGCCATCGCCAATGGCTTGCGTCTTTGGTTTGAGAGCGAACCAATTGTTCGGGAATCAGAGGGAGCCTGGGCGGTGGTTGTTACCGGTATCTTGCCGGAAAGCGTCCGTCTGCTCATGAATCACTACGGGCTCGGCGTTCTCGACTGCAAAACCGGCAGGGTCTGACGCGCGACCGGGGAGTTGAGCCGCGATGCAAGCAGCTTGCAACCACCCAGAGCGTTAGTTCCTCGCCCGGGTAAAGACTTTTGTCCCATCCCGCTCGATTTACGGGCGCCAGTAGTTTCTACGTCTTAAATTCTCCTTTCATCATTCCCCGCTGCAACTCAGGAAGCCGTATATACTTCATAACAATCATTGCCGGTTTTGGGGTACGGCAAATTCAGCAGATGTAAGTCCTTCATCATGATTCTGTTGTAGTTGGGTTTCCGGAGATATTGAATGTCCGCGCCTGGCGACTATGATCCAGATCGAACCCTCGTGAACAAGAAGGGCAGAACCGGCCTTGCGAGCAGCACCACTGCCTCGGGCAATGCTGGCAGCGGAATGGCGCATGTGTCCTTTCCGCCGGGCACGATACTGAGTGAACGGTATGAGGTGATCGAGTTGCTTGGCGAGGGCGGAATGGGCGCCGTTTATAAGGCGAACGACCTCCAACTGGATCGGGTCATAGCGCTGAAGACGATTCGCTCGGAGCTGGCTGGTAGCACCGACATGCTGGCGCGCTTCAAGCAGGAGCTGATCCTAGCCCGGCAGATTACGCATCGCAATGTGATTCGCATCTTTGACCTTGGTGAAGATGGTGGCACAAAGTTCATCACCATGGAGTTCGCCGACGGGGCGACCTTGCGCTCGCTGTTGAGCGAGAGAGGCAAGTTCGAACCCGCCGAGGCAGTTGAAATCACCCGGCAGATGTGTCTTGGGCTCGAAGCAGCTCATGCCGAGGGCGTAATCCATCGCGACCTGAAGCCGGGGAACATCATGCGTAGCCAGCAGGGGCGAGTCGTGGTCATGGATTTTGGCCTTTCACGCACCCTTAGTTCCTCCATGACCCAGACCGGTGCGCTGGTGGGCACCATGGAATACATGTCACCCGAACAGGCACTGGGAAAGGAGCTCGACGCACGCTCGGATCTGTTTGCCATTGGGTTGATCTTCCATGAGCTGCTGACGGGCAAAACACCCTACCAGGCCGACACCGCCATCGCCAGTCTGCTCAAGCGCTCGCAGGAAGCGGCAATTCCGGCAAGCGAGGTGGACGCCAGCGTCCCGCGGGACCTTAGCCTGATTGTCTCCAAGTGCCTGGAACGTGACTGCTCGAAGCGCTACCAAAGCACGAGTGAGATTCTGAAGGACCTGGATGCATGGACAGCCGGAAAGGCCGTTGCGGCAAAACCTCCGCGCCGCGCCATCAGCCGCCGACAAGTCTACGCGGCGGGCGCGGGGCTGTTGGCTCTCCTGCTCATCATTGCCGGGGTTGGATTGCGTCATCACTCCACGGCGGCATCTTCGCAGGCTTCCGGTATGCAAGCAGCTTCTGCCCCGGCACTCTCTCTTGCCATACTTCCCTTTCGCAACGCTACAGGAGAGTCCGGCCTGGACTGGGTTGGCAGCAGCGTGGCCGAGATGTTGACCACCGAGATCGGCGAGTCGCAGCACCTGCGTACGATCGCTCCGTACCGGATGCACCAAGTGCTCTCTGACCTGCGGATTGCGCCGGACAACCTGCTGGACCCGGCGATGATCAAGCGCATATCAGAGTTCAGCAGCGCGGACACGGTGATCTGGGGCCAGTATGTGAGGCTGGGCGAGCGAGTACATTTTGATTTAACACTGCAAAACGTGAAGGCCGACCATCAGGTTTCGCTGAAGGTGGATGCCGCGAATCAGAACGATATTCCCGCTGCCGTTCGCCGCATCGCCGATGCAGTGCGGAATAACCTTTCCATCTCCGGCGACGTGCTCAAGGAACTGCAAGCCAGTTCCTTCTCACCACGCTCGAATTCTCCCGACGCGCTACGCGCTTATAACCAGGGCGAGGAGTTTCTCCACAGTGGAAAAAACCTGGAGGCACTGAAGAGTTTCCAGGAGGCGACAAAGGACGACGGATCGTTCGCGCTAGCTTTTTCCGGACTTGCACAATCCTACTCAGAGTTAGGATTCGATCATGAGGCGGAACAGGCATCGCGGCAGGCAGTCGAATTCAGCCGCCAATCGCCAATCGCGGAAAAGTATCTCATCGACGCTCAACATTCCTTGATTTTGAAGGATACCCCGAAGGCGATTGCGGCCTATGAAAACCTGGCCAAATCGCGGCCTAACGACAATGACATTGCATACGCACTGGGAGGTCTTTACCTCCACGAAGGCGAGATCGCGAAGGCTCGCGAACAGCTTGCAAAAATACTTCACAGCGATCCGAAAGACCTGCGGGCGATCTGGCGTACGGGTGTCGCTGAGATTATGGCCAACAACCCGCAGGCGGCGCTCGATCCGTTGACCCGAGGCCTTACGCTCGCCATGGAACTCGATAACCAGGAACAGAAGTCGCTGATGCTGCAGGCCACCGGCATCGCCTATCGAATGCTCAACAAACCGGATGCGGCACTGCGTAACTATCAGGACGCGATGGAAATCAATCGCAGGCTTGGATTGAAGCGCAACCTCGCTGGAAATCTGATCGAGATCGCCCAGGTCGATAACATGGTGGGCAAACCGGATGA
>CAZLJQ010000002.1:0-176748 GCA_964559875.1 uncultured Acidobacteriaceae bacterium | reverse complement strand
ATCAGAGAGTCTTTCCAACTGTCACGGATGCATTCCTGTAAGAAATGGGCTCCGTTGTTTGAAACGCTGAAACTCTTCCCCGTCGATTTTAAAAACAAAGTCAGTGTGTGCTGTGCACCTGGCACACTGGGATAAAACATGGCGAGGAACTTCACACATCGATTGCAGAATTGGCCCAGCTTTTTGGCACGAAGTGCGGCAGGAGATTCCCCACAACTTGGCTGCTCTTCCTATAAAGTCGCACGCAAAAAGCAAATCGATCTGCTCGGAATGTACTGAGGTAATGCTCGATGGGGTTACCAGCAGGATCATATGTCACCCTCTCAACCGTCAGCACGCATGTGTTGTGGCTAATTCCCAGCAGTTCAGCGTCAGCCTCCGATGGAAGCGTTGCCGTAATCCGCTGCTCGGCAGTATGGAGTACGACTCCATTCTCTTCAAGAACGGAGTAGAGGGTCACCTTATTAAGATCATACGTCGCGAGTTTGCGGCCGATCTCGACGGGATAGTTATCTCGCTCAATGGCAATGGGTAAGTCGTCAGCGAATCTCAGCCTCTCAATACCGTAGTATTGTTTTAGTCCTAGAATACTCGCGATCTCCGGATCATCTCTGAGACCGTGCGAAAGCAGGCGGATCCCCGGTCTCATACCCATGCTTTCAACGGTCTCGGTAAGGCTCCTTATGGTCCCTAGCCATTCATTCACCGTGGCATCGGTTACGAAGGTTCCCTTCCCATGAATTTTCTCTAAGAGCCCTTCCCGTACAAGACAGGAGACTGCCTCGCGGACTGTCGTGCGGCTAACCGAAAACGTTTCCATGAGTTCCTTCTCACTCGGAATCCGTTCCGTGTATTGGCCATTGCCGATTTGTTGCCGCAAGAATTCTTTCAACTGGACATGTAACGGAATCGGACTATCAACATCCAAGATCATCTTCGTTTACCTCTCGTCGTTGTATCGCGAGAACCCTGCCAGCGTGTTGGGGCACGATCAACTCAATCCTTCGTCCTTTAATCGTGCCCTCAACAAGTCGCTGTCAAAGCCGTTCAGGCAAATATCGCCTTGCCATCGCTTCCAGACTACGCGCCATTCTAGGCAATGCCGGCGAGGCGTCTGGCCTCCTCGATGACGACATCTTCCTGTGTGGCCACGACCTTGCGTTCTCCTAGGCGAATCACGAGCTGCCGCGGATCGCAACCGTATTCCAGGGCGGCGCGCTTTACCGGCTGGATATATCCGCCGTAAACGCATGCATAGCCCATCATAATGGCGTCATTGTCGACAGCGGGCAATGGAATCTTCGCCAAATCGGGATGCCTCTTAAGTTCATCTGTAAGAACGTCTGCGGCATCCAAGATTCCGAAAAGGTCAACCTCCGTCGGAAATGCGCCCCTCTTTAGTGCGGCGATCAGCGTTTCGGTTTGAGTATTGCCGGCGCCGCCGCCCAGACCTTTCAGGCTTCCATCCACATAGGTAGCTCCCGCCTCAACTGCTGCAAGTGAGTTGCCAATCGCCAATCCAAGGTTATTGTGTCCGTGGAAGCCCACTGGAATATTGATAGACTCGCGTAAAGCGCGAACATACTCTCTTACTTGACTGGGCACCAAATACCCTTGTGATTCCGCCAGATTCACATACTGTGCGCCGTATGACTCGATCTTTTTCGACTCCTCTACGATACGCTGCGGAGAAGTCATGCCAAACGAAATCAGGTAACCAACCGTGAACATACCTAATTTCCTGGCCAGTTGGATGTGCTGTTCGGTGACGTCTGCTTCCGTGCAATGGCAAGCCACCCTTGCGACTGTGGCGCCCAGATCATAGGCCTGCTGGAGGTCGTCTTTCGTGCCAAATCCGGGCAGCAGCATAACCGCCACCTTAGCCCTTTTCACAGAGGAGACCACCGCTGAGATCAACTGCTGGTAGGGGACGGCAGTCCTTCCGACATGAATGGAGCTCCCTCCAATACCATCACCGTGACCGACTTCGATAATGTCAACGCCAGCTGCGTCAAGGGCCGCGGCAACCTTGCCCGCTATCTCAGGCGTGAACTGCTGACGAATGCTGTGGTTTCCATCGCGAAGCGTAACATCCACAACGGTGAGCTTAGACATGCGCTGCCTTCCTTCCATTCAAAATAGTCTCGGCACAGTGCTCTGCAACATTCACCGCGGCAGCGGTGATGATATCGAGGTTCCCCGCATACGAGGCCAGGAAGTCGCCGGCGCCAACAACTTCGTTGCAGACCGTAAAATGGTCGCCATCCAGGAATGGTTCGACCGTGACTTTGTACCCAGGAACATAGCGTTTGATCTTCACGGCCATGGCCATAACCGAGCCACGCACTTTCTTCTCGTCGACTGGGAGGTCAACCACTGCGTAGATGGTGTTCCGCATGATAATAGGAGGATCCGCAGGATTGATGACGATGATGCTTTTTGATTCCTTCGCTCCACCAATATCGCGAACACTCTTTGCCGTGGTACGGGTAAACTCGTCAATATTTTGCCTGGTGCCTGGCCCCGCACTGCGGCTTGAGATCGTGGATACGGTTTCGGCGTACAGGACAGGAGCAATTTTATTTATTGCAGCCACAATGGGAACTGAGGCTTGCGCCCCACATGAGATCAAATTGACATTCGATACCCCAGAGTATTCATCGAGATTCACCACTGGGATAACACCTGGCCCCACCGCAGCAGGAGTCAAATCGACCGCGAAGACGTCCGCTGCCTTCAACCGCGGTGCGTGAGCGAGGTGAGATCGCGCCGAGGTTGCATCAAATACCAGCTTGATGTTGCCGTTGCGCAGAACCCCTTCGATTCCATCCGTGCAGGTTTCAAAACCGAGTTCGCGCGCAAGCGCCAAGCCCTCTGATGCCGGATCTATACCGGCGACCAGCTTTAGTTCGAGCAGTGCGCTTCGACGTACTTTGTACATGAGGTCCGTGCCGATATTGCCGGAACCTAGAATTGCGACAGGCAATTTGCCCATAAAATGATTTCCTTTACGATGTATGATTTTGCCGAGTTGCGGCTCGGCTTTTATCGCCTGCATATTGCTTTACCAGTTCTCTAACCATCTTCTCCGTTTCAGCATTAAGCATCGCATCGCCCAGGGGATAATCGCGGCCAAGGTATTCGTACTTTGGCGTACCCAGCCGATGGTATGGCAGGACCTCATAAGCTATGTCTGGCAATTGTCTCAACCACTCAGTAATACGTGCGATGTCCTCAGTAGAGTCATTGAAACCTGGAATCAAGGGTGTCCTAACGGTGATCGCAAGCCGCGGTAACTCCCATCGGAGGTTTTGTAAGTTGCTCAGAATTAGTGCGTTGCCTACGCCGGTAAATTCCTTATGCTTAGCCTCATCCATGCATTTGATATCGAAGAGGATCGTATTTAAGTGCTCGGCGGCCCGTTTTAGAACTTCCCAGTCGACATAGCCACAGGTTTCAATGGCCGTATCAAATTTTCTCTGCTTCGCCACACGCAAGAGTTCGATTGCAAATTCTCCTTGCAGTAACGGTTCTCCTCCGCTGAGCGTCATTCCTCCCCCCGACCGTCCAAAGAAAACACTGTCGGCCTCGACCGCACGCATAACGTCGTCTACACTTCGCAGCGAGCCGAAGGCATGCAGCGCTTCACAAGGACACTCCGCCGTACAGGCAAAACACGCGTTACAGCACCCGCGTTTAACGCCAATCCTGCCATCTTCTCTGGCCGCCAAAGCTTGCGCCGGACACGCTTGGATACACGACCCACACTGCTGGACCCCGATACATTTGTTCACGTTCAACGCCAATTCCGGATGTAAAGACTGCGATTCCGGGTTACTGCACCATTTACACCGCAAAGGACAGCCGTTCAGAAAAACCATTGTCCGAATGCCTGGCCCATCATGTAGCGTATACGGTTGAATATTGAAAACGTAGCCGTGCGTTGCGCTCATAGCACCTGCCCGAAGATCCGAGAGTCCTGCGCTTCGCAGGACCCTCGGCAAAGTTCACTACATCGTTCCATGTTCGTTTCGACGAATGATATCGTTTTGGAGATCGGGCGACAGGTCAACAAAGTAAGCGCTGTAGCCGGCCACCCGCACCAGGAGGCTCCGGTACTTATCCGGATCTTTCTGCGCCGCCAGCAATGTTTCCTTGTTGATAATGTTGAACTGCACATGCCAGAGCTTCAGGTCAATCCATGTTCTGAGGAAGGAAATCAGCTTTTGCGTTCCCTCCTCCCCGGTAACGCAGGAGGGACTGAGTTTAATGTTTAGCAGCCTCGATGCGCGCTCACGGTAATTGCAGTTCTTAGTCGCGTAGTTGGACAACAAAACTGCCGTCGGGCCATGTGTATCCGCCCCCTGCGATGCCGACGCTCCATCAGCCAGCGGGGAATATGCCTTTCGTCCATTAGGCGTGGCACTGACTACTTTGCCGAACGGCACATGCGAAGTGAATGGCACGTATCTCAGGTCGAAGTGTCCACCCAGTTCAGCGGAGTACTTCTTGGAGAATTTAAGAGCCTCCAGATCCAGGGCCTTGCCAATGGCATCCGCATACGGGTCGTTATTGCCATAACTCGGAGCGTGCAGCAATAGCTGTCTTACGTACTCCTTGCCCTCGAAATCGCAATCCAAAGCGGAAATAAGGTCCGACATCGACAGCTTTTTCGTCTCAAACACCAGCTTCTTCACGGCAGCCAGCGAGTCGATGACGGTACCGTACCCGATAAACTCGAAATAACCGATGTTAATGCCGCCTTCGATAATCGGAGTGTGCAGGTCCTTGCAGCTCTCCATGCACAGGTTGTGCAAAGCGGAACCCAGGGGAGAAGCAAAATGAGCGGGGCGGGAATTAATAATGATGTGCTGCTGGATGAAAGCGTGCTTCAGGAAGTTCGTCTGCTGCGCGCAATAAGCGTTCCAAAATTCATCCCAAGCCGTAAAGCTACGCGGATCTCCAGTCTCAAGTCCGATTACTTCGTCACCGTATATTTTCATCCTGCCGTTCCGTAGCACCATCTCCAGAGCTGCGGCAAAATTGATATAGGCACAAGGGCTGGTATAGGTATCCCGGTTGGGCATGCGGGCTTCGGTACAACCGGAAACCGCATAATCATTGGCTTCTTCTAAATTGACTCCCTTGGCGAGAAGTAATGGAACAACTTCTTCGTCGTTGATGAGCTTAGGAAAACCAGAACCTTCCTTGATGGTTTCGACTACTTCATGGAAGTAACGTTGGGGGGCCCGGGAATGCATTCTAGCTGCAAGATCCGGATAGTTCAACGGGAATTCGCGTTTGGACCTCAAGAAGACATAAGTCAAATCGTTGGTCGCATCCATGCCGTCTGGAGTTAGACCACCTACAGTTACTGCTTCCCAATGAGCATATCCTTCATTAATGGCACCGCCGGCCGGCGAGATATAGAGGTCGATGAACTGCGCCATCGCCACCCACATACATTCCAGAAGTTCTGTGGCCTTTTCCTCGGTAATGCGGCCGTCCGCAATGTCCTTTGAATAGTAAGGAAACAAGTATTGATCCATGCGGCCGTTGGAAATAATGGTGCCAGTCTTCTGCTCAATGCGGGAGAACATCTGGGTGAACCACTGGGACTGCATCGCTTCGTGGAAGGTGCGCGCCGGATTTTCGGGCACCCAGCGGCAATGTTCCGCAATGAGTTGTAGTTCCTGACGCCGTTTTGAGTCCGGCTCGCGGATCGCCATCTTTGCTGCCAGATCGGCGTGACGGTGAGCCCAGAGAACAATTGCGTCGCACACGATGACAATGGCCTGCAGGAATGGCGCCTTTTCCCGATTGTCAACCGGGCTTAGAGGATCGAGCTGGTCGAGCTTTGTCTGTGCCTCTGCACGGATTCCCTTGAACCCTTTCCTCAGTACCTTCTCGAAGTCATGAACCCATTGCAGGGCCGAGCGGAACGATGCGGTCTCGTTGACAATGAATCTGGATTTTAGTGGGTTCTGCGGATCATAGGTCAGCTTTGCCGTTTCTTTTGGAATGGCCTTCGTTAGGGCTTCGTGGAAAGTCTTTCCCTTCCAGTAGGGAGCAACATCCTTAACGACCGTCGCCGCATCTTGTTCGGAAACCGCGAAGGGCGACTCCGTCCGGTGCGGCAACTGCTCAATTGCCAAGTCAAGAAAATCACCATCCAGCTCGGGATAGAGGATTCCGTAACGCCCCTCGCACCCGGCTCTACCAACGAGCAACTGTTTGTCATCAATGTACACCGTGATGTGTTCTGCAATGTGCTTCAGGGCCTTTGCCCAGCGAAGAGTGAGGTGCTCTCCTTCACTCTGGCGCATGGACTCGGTAAAAAGACTCGCCCGTTCGATGTCGATCGTGGGACGCATGTTTTTGAACGAGTTCAGTATTGCGAAGACTCTCTCTCGCCCTTCGTAATGCTGAACGCCCTGTTGTTCTTCAAGTACTCGTTGCTCATGAGGCGACAAGATGCAGCATTCTGCTGTAGACATAAAATCCGTGCTCCTTATAAGAGTGTTCTCAATAAAAGTAGCCGTTTACCGCGAGGCACCAACCGCCGCGACCAATTCCGACTGCGGTCGCATTGCCATAACAGTCGGGTGACGGCCAATCCAGACAGCCGAAACAGCGCTGACCACACCGGATGCCGCTACGTAAATACACATCAATGTGGGACTCCCGCCATTGACTTTCAGCAGCGCGGTGGCAATGATGGGAGTTAAGCCGCTAAAGAAGATTCCCGAGAATTGATAGACGAATGAAATGCCCGTATAGCGGATGCGCGCATCAAAAAGCTCGCAGAACAGTGCAGCTTCAGGACCATAAACAGAAGCATAGAAAATTCCAAATGGGATCATTAAAGATAGCCAGATGGTCCACGTGCTGCTTGCGCCTGCTCTCATTATCCAAAACGCGGGAAATATCGAAAATCCAGTGATCAGACTGCCCCATAGATAGGTACGCGTCCGGCCGACTCGATCGGACATGTGACCGAACAATGGAATAAAGAAACACATCACTATGGCGGAAAGAGTAACGCCGGAAAGAGCCTCCGTACGGGAGACGTGCAAGGATTGGGTCAGATAGGCGATGGAAAAGACTCCGAAAATGTTGAAAAAGACGCCGTCGATGGCCCGTGCACCCATTCCTGCGATGACATTGGCTGTATAACTGCGCCACATTTCCATGAAAGGAATGCGCACGACCTGCCTGGAATTCTTCACCTGTTGGAATTCGGGAGTTTCCATAACGTTCAAACGAATCCACATTCCTACGAGTACGAGAAGGAAACTGAGAAGGAATGCTGCACGCCATCCCCAGGCAAGGAATTGGGCGTCTGAAAGAAAATGTGAGAGCAGGGCCACGACGCCGGAGGCAAGGCATAACCCGATGGATAAGCCTATCTGCGGAATACTAGCGTACAGTCCGCGCCGAGACGGCGTAGCGTACTCATACGTCATTAGAACTGCGCCACCCCACTCCCCACCAAGGCCGATCCCTTGCAGTACGCGCAGAAGCAACAAAATGACTGGTGCCCAGATACCTACTTGCGCGTAGGTCGGAACCAAACCAATCCCTACGGTAGCAGTGCCCATAATCATGAGCGTCATCACAAGCATGGTCTTTCGCCCGACCTTATCTCCAAAATGACCGAAGATTACTCCGCCGAACGGACGGGCAAGAAACCCTACAGCAAATGTCACGTAGGCAAGCATGGTGGATACGAGAGGATCGCGAGCTGGAAAATAGAGCTTATTAAATACAATTCCTGCGGTGACACCGTATAAGAAAAAGTCGTACCACTCGATCGTTGCCCCTATCAGACTGGCAGTTACAACGCGTCTAAGCATCGACTTGTCGACATTACTCATAACCATTCCTCCTTTCTTCATTCTTGGTGACCGCAACCGGCGGTAGTCCCACCCGATGCGGCGTTTGTCCCGGAAATCGACTCAGAAACTCCTCGTACATCCCAGATCAGAGTGACTGGGCAATTGCAAGACATCATGATGTCCGGACATCAGGACGTTACGTTGGCTTCTTGACGTTGTCCACAAGAATCTAGCAACTCCTGCCGACAACATGTCCCACAACGGGAATATAGAGATTTCTGCGCGCGGGCTACCCAGACCAAGTGCGTGGATTGAAACCAATTTGGTTACGCTATTGCGTACGCTGATAGCGCAACTCGGCTTGCTCAGCTTCATCTCGCATCGACACGTCTCAGGACGTAGTGGTTTGCCGCCGAGAGAGGTTCCGTTGAAGGAAACGATCGTGCGGCATTAGGGCAAGGATTCTGCCGGAAGGGCGGCCATTCTCCCGCCCGCTGCAGAGCGGTTTCTTAAGCTGCTGTGCGGCAGTGGTCGAGCATTATTCCAAGAAAACTCAGACAACTACGTGGCCCATCAGCCTGCCACAGTCGTCATGCTTGTACGCGGACCGCTTGTAATACTGCAGTTGTTGACGACGAACTCTGCGGCGACCCTCGTGCCGAGTTCCGCCAACTCCATTACGTACGGTTCCGGTAGCGCGCTCTTGACGCCCGACGGTTCAAATCTGCTTCCCAGCGTCACCGCCAAGTAGAATGATAGTCATCGAACTGCAGCTTGGGTGAACTTCGCTCGGGGGACAGGGGCCATCCCGGCAAGCGACCTGGGCCAGCGGCGGAACGGCGTCGCTGGTGGCAGCAAACCGGGTGAGCCTGCTTCAAATGCGCTGAAGACCACGATTAACTTACGGAGTGTCTTGGGCCGGGGGCTATTCCGCCAGTATCAGAGAATCGCGGGCGGCGATGGCGGCGTGCTCGAAACCTTTAAACATGCTTACCTCCTCCGTAATATCGGCGAACGTTAGTCTTCCTGGTAAGTTGCCAGCCGGGCACCTTTCCAAGCTGGCTCAGCATTTGAAGCATACAAGCCGAGTATCCCTCGGCTTTCACGCACTGCCCCTTTACGCCAAACCTTCAACCGCTCATCGAGATCTTCAATCAGCAGCGATATTTCTCGCTTGGGCATGTTGATACTGATCCTGTCCCCGTCTCGGATGACCGCCAGCGGGCCTCCGACGGCGGCTTCCGGCGAAATCTGGCAAACGCCTAGCCCACGCGCAAAACCTGAAAAGCGACCATCAGTCACTACCGCTACTTTGCCCTCCAGACCTCGACCTACGACCGCAGCCAACACGGCGTAAGTATCCGGCATACCCGGTGCTCCCTTAGGCCCCGCGTGACGGACAACCACCACATCGCCGGCCGCAACATTACCGTTGTTGATGCCAATGATGGCGTCTTCTTGACAGTCGAAGCACTTGGCAGGTCCAGTGTGCTCGGGAATGGTGTTGTTAAGGCGACGGGCAACTGAACCTAGAGGGGCAAGATTGCCGCGTAGGATCGCTATCCCGCCGGTGTTAGCCACCGGATTTGTCCGGGGACGTATGATGCTCAGCGGATCGTTAATGACATTTTTCTTGGTAACAGCAATAAGTTCTCCGATATTCTTGCCGGTCACCGTCGGTACCTCGAGCTGAAGTTCATTCTCCAGGGCTTCGAGAATCTTCGGTACGCCGCCAGCCCGGTGCAAGTCAGGGAGATAGTATCGTCCGGTCGGTGTGACATCGACCAAGCAAGGGGTAGTATTGCTAAATTCGTTAATGAGCTCAAGGTCGATTACGTCACCGAGCCCAAGCTCGTGGGCGATCGCCAGAATGTGGAGCACTGCGTTGGTTGATCCGCCGATCGTCATCTGGACACGGATCATATTTTCCAGGGCTTCCTTGGTCATGATCTGGCGAGCAGTTACGCCGTTAGCGACCAAATCCATCACCTTATTGCCTGCCAGTTTGGCCAGACGCAGTTGTTCGCCCGACATGGCGTAGCAGGTGCCGCTGCCGGGGATTGCCATCCCAACAGCCTCGACCAGACACTGCATGGTGTTAGCCGTACCCAGAATGGGGCAGGCGCCCGGTCCGGGGCAGACTTTGTCTTCCAGGCACAACAGGTCCTCAGCCGAAACCGTGCCAGCCTGGTAGGCTCCGAATACTTTCTCATCGAGGTCGGCAAGCGACACCGACTTACCCTCGTGCCGCCCCACTGCCATGATGCCGCCGGGTACTATTACGCAGGGTAGATCCAGCCGTGCGGCAGCCATCAATGCGCCCGGAATGGTTTTGTCGCAAGTAACAATGACAATAACGGCGTCAAAGATTTGGGTTTCAACGATTGTCTCAATGTCGAAGGCCAACAAGTCGCGGGCGGGCAGGTCAAAGCGCATTGAGGCCAAACCCAGAGACGGGGTGGCACACTGAGATATGGCGCCAAATTCCATCGGTGTGCCGCCTGCTTGCCAGATGCCAGCCTTAACGGCCTCAGCCACTGTCCTAAGATGGAAGTGACCGGGGCAAACCTCGCTTGAAGTGTTCACGACCGCGACCAGCGGTTTCTTCAAATCCCCGTCGGTATAGCCCATCCCTTTATAAGCCGCCCGGCGATGGGTCCCCTCGGGGCCGCTGTAATATTGGGTGGTTTTTAGCTTCATCATGATATGAACTACTCCCTTACGCTCACGGTTTGAGAATAACCTTGATCGCCCTTGCCGAGCCATCAAGTGCAACCTTTAAAGCCTTGTCTAAATCATTGAGCGAAAACTCATGCGAGATAAGTTTGCTTAGATCTATCTTGTCGGTAAGTCCGATCGCAGTTTCGAAGTCCCAGCAGTATCCTTGGGAGCCCTGAACCGTGATTTCTTGAGAAACAAAGATTGACGCCGGAATCTCTATAGTCGGCTGCTCGAAAATTCCCACCATGGTTGCCACGCCACCTTTGCACAAGCAAGACATTGCCTGGACGAAGGTTTCTCCCCTACCAGCGCACTCGAAAGTCCTGCCAATACCATGGCCGCCTGTAATTTCACGGACAACGTCGACCACCGACTCTTTAAGTGAGTTGACCGTCCGGGTCGCCCCCATGGTGGTCGCTGCCTCCAGACGATGGTTCGCGATGTCGGCCACGATAATCTCTTCCGCGCCGGCCGAACGGCACACCGCCGCCACCAGGATGCCGATTGGCCCGGCGCCGATGATTGCCACCTTGTCGCCGAGACCGATTTTGGCCCGTTTCACGGCATGCACGGCTACCGCCAGTGGTTCGATCAGAGATCCCGCTTCATAGGAAAGGTAATCTGGCAGTTGATATACATAGCGCGACTCGACTACAAAATAATCAGCCATTGCTCCTTGGCCGCGGCGATAGTGGTAACTCAAGTTGTGGCAATATCCATACTGCCCCCTCAGGCATGCCGGACACGTTCCACAGGCGATAACGGGCTCGACTGTCACCCGGTCGCCAACCCGCACCGTCTTTACCTTGGCACCGACGCTAACCACGTCACCAGCCAGTTCATGGCCTAGAGCCACAGGCAGCGGTGCCGAGGGGTGTTTTCCCTTGTAAATATGAAGATCGCCGCCACAGATACTGCAGGCCTTAATAGCAATAACTACCTGCGAATCGTTGGGAGCGGGCGCCTCTCGTTCCACAAGCGTGGCTACACCTGGCGATTCCACCAATCCCATCCTATTTGTCAACGTCGTCATTCTCCTGCAATAGATATTTCTCTTTGGGCCCGAATAGGCGTGGTTGCCCGGTTAGCTCTCGCAGTTCATCGGCAATGACAAAAACCTGGGCCGGACATCCAGGCACATAGTGCTTCATCCCCCGGTAAAGTTTGAGACACCGGCCGATTACAATGTCGTTATCTCCGGTCACACGGCCGTGCTCACCAATCACGATATTGACCGGCGGTAGCTTATCAAGCAAGTTGGCGGCCTTCATCCGGCGCAGAGCGATTCTGACCCCATCCACACAACCTGGGCACGCGCCACCGTCGATAACATTAACCCCCGGAATGACGGGAATCGGTGCGTTTGCCGGTTGAAAAGACTGTTTTACTTCGGCAACCGTCATTCCCGACACGATGATCTCGTCTTCACTGAATACCCCAAGACCCTGGCTTCTCGCATAGTTGAAACACTTGAACATCCAGGGATCAAACCCCATCACTCTCGTCGCTACCAAATCGGTGGCCACTGTATCTGTACCGGCAACGACCACGCCAAAATTGACTGGCGTGCCCTGCATCGGACCATCCCCTTCCATAGCAACACTGCCGTCGATGACAGATAATTGCGGCCTAATGATGCTATTCAGGTCGGTGACAAATTTGTTAACTCCTAAAAAATGCGAGCGACGTTTTTCGTTTTCCGGTAAAACGCCCTTCAAATTCTTCAGGCACAAGCTGACTCCTGTTGCTACATGCGTTTTCATTGTAGGAACATTGATCAGGAAGTCGGCTTCCAGGATTCTCTTCGCCACTTGGATGGTGTCGGCCACCATGCCATTTCGGACAGGTACGGGTACAAATTCCTCGTCATACAAGTTGACAATCTTCACGCCGGTTCGGGCGGCAACCTCTTCAAATCCATTTACCCGGAAAGCCTTTGCGGTATCAAGACCACAGGCAGACGCCTCGGCGATGACGATCTCTGCTGGTTTGGCCTGCTGGACATAACGGATAATACCTTCCACCGTGTAGGGATTTGTTACTATGCCATCTTCCCACAGCCGGGTGTCTGCCGTGAGATTCGGCTTGATCACAACCCGCGAGCCACGTTTAATCATCTCCTGGGATGGCCGCAGGATAGTGAGAATCTCCACTACCCCGCTAATGACCGACTCCCTATCGGTAGCCTTACCTACTCGTCCGATATGAACTGCTGCTTTCATGAACATCCCTTCCCATCACCAAAGACAATCCCGATCTCCTGTTTTACCTAACTTGCATCTTGAGCAGTGATATCAATTCCCTTGGTTTCCTTCAACAACATCACAAGTATTGCGGCAATGACCAGCGATAGTGACGCTACACCGATGGACTGCTTGAATCCAATACGAGGAATCAAATATGGAATTAGCAAAGGTCCCGCAAAGATCGCCAAGCGGCCCATATTCTGGCAGAAAGAAATTCCCGTGGCCCGGATATCGGTAGCAAACATTTCTGCATAGAGCGCTCCATAACCGCCGTAGTAGCCGGTGGAGTAGCCGAGGACGAGTCCGACAAAGGGCAAGTACGCAAGACCGCTATGAGTGACCGAGACAATGAATACAGGAATCATCAGGGCCATGCCTATGCAAAAAGCGGCAAACACAATCCTGCGTCCATAACGGTCAGACAAGTAACCAAAGGAGCAATAGCCAGCCAATGCTCCGATACTTGTCCAAATCATGAATTCTGCACCCTTAGTAATTCCTAGTTTCAGTGTTCTATCCATGTAGGTAGGCAAGAACGTGAACAGAACCCACCAGCCAAATTGCCCGAATGCGGACACGCCAAGTCCGAGCATCGCCGTCTTTAAATTCCTTTTACTAAGAAGCTTGACCAGCGCCATCGTGTTACGGGTTGATGGCGGAGCTTGCTTCTTCAGTTTTCTACTCTCCCGCCACACTGGTGATTCTTTGGCAAAGAAAGCAATCGCAAGAAAGGTGAGAGCGGCCGGCACAGCCGTCGCGTAAAACATTCCCCGCCAGCCATAGTGCGGAATTAGAAAATAAGCAAAGGCGGCTGAAATAAACATACCTATGCTCCAGCCAGAGTGCAGAACGCCGACTGCCGCCCCTCTGGTCTTGGCTGGCCAGATTTCCGACAGTAGCGACATGGTTGCAGGCCATAATCCGCCTAGCGACAGACCCACCAAACCTCTGTAGAGATAAAGGTCGCCAATCGAGTGTGCCGTACCACAGAGGAAGTTAAATATTCCGTATAAAGCGATCGATAACATCACAACAGGTTTGCGACCGATCTTATCGCAAACACTACCCATCGCCACGCCACCTATGGCAGCGCAGAGGAAAAATACGGACACGACGCTGAAAGCTTGAGCTAAAGACACCTTCATATCGGCCATGATACCGGGAACGGCATAAGCGTAAATGGTGGCATCAAGAGCGTCAAAGATCCAACCGCCCATTAGGCTGAAGAACGTTGCGTAATGAATTCTCAGGGCCACGCCGAAAGATTCGCTTGGGATGGTGGAGCCGGTAAGTGGAGCAATTTCAGTCTTAAGCATATTACCCACCTCGGTTTTGGGTTAGCCTTTTCTAGGCCATGGCTACCATCTGAATGGCTTTACTTGGACAGAGCTGCGCGCACAGCCCGCAACCAGCGCACTTATCATTAACGTGGCTAGTGCCTCCCTCGTCGGTATCAATAGCAAAATAAATACATGACTTTGCGCAGCTGCCGCACGCCTTACATTTGTCCTCTGAGATCGTGGCCACTACAACTTGCTCGCGGTTATACTCGCTCAGTTGCTTGATGTGCGGTACGGTATTTCCGCGGAATTCCTCAATGCTGCTATAGCCGTGCTTCTCCATGTATTTCTTAAGGCCACTTACCAGTGTTTCAATAACCTCATAACCACGCATGTAGACGGCGGCGCAAACCTGGACGTTATTGGCGCCCACCAAGAAGTACTTGACGACATCCTGCCACTTGGTGACACCGCCGCAACCACTGATCGGTATCTTGATGCTGGGATACATGACTGAAATCCAACGCAGAGCGTAGTTGATCGACCATGGGCCGCCGTGTCCGCCATAGCCGCCGTGCATAATCGGCGCCTGGGTGTCAATATCCAGATCCAGTCCCAGGAAGCGACTGAAGGCACACAAGCCGTCGCCGCCGGCGGCCTCGATAATATGGGCCGCGGTCAGCGGACTATTCATCTGCGGTGTCATCTTGGAGACGACCGGCAAGGAAACATTCTTCTTTATCAGACGGGTCACATGATCAATCGTATCGGTGATAACTGGAGCATTACCGATGACAAGATTGCTGTGGGGACAAGAGAGATTGAGCTCAAGAATATCTGCGCCGGCTCTTTCCACAGCCTTGGACCAACTCACCCATGTTTCGTCGTTTACGCAACCAACACTTCCGATAATCGCAATGTCGGTCTGTTCTTTCATCCGGACGATCTCTTCGCAATAGCCGTCGATATCGGCTTCTGCGCCCTGCTCTATGGAATAAAAAGAAAGACTCCGGTCGCCTACAAAACCGTGGGACAACACGCTAAACCGCGGTGTGGGACTCTTTGCCATCATCGGCTCTTCGAACTTGGTCTTGACTACCACTCCGCCGGCCCCGAACTGTTCGGCCTTCTTTACCCGTTCAACTGTTTCGGTTAATCCGCTTGAAGCAACGATAATCGGGCTTTTGAGTTTCTTCCCAACGTAATTTACGGTGATGTCGGTCATTGGAATCTCCTTGCCGCATTTATTCGCTGCAGAGCGCAAACACACGACAAGTTGATGCCTCCATGCCCTTAAGCTTTAGGGGGGCAACGACCAGTGTGCATTGTTTGGGCAGCGTGAATACATTCACAAGGTACTCGAGAATATAGACCTCGTTACTTAGAAGGACGTTATGCGCCGGGAAAGTACCGTCTCCGGGCTTGTCGGTCTGGAAGTCGATACCAACCAGCACAATTCCCTTCTTCACGATCCAATTCGCGGCATCGGCTGTGAAATAGGGTGACACTTGGAAATAGTCATCCTTTCCCCAGTACTTGTCGGTATAACCCGTCCTGACGATTAGCCGCTTTCCCTTCAGCTCCAAACCGCGGGTAGAGTCCTCAAGTTCTTGAGCCGTGATTTCCTCAAGAAACTTCTTGTCGTACATATCTACAACCACGCAGTCGCCGACCAGTACATCTACCGGAACCTTGTCAATTGTTTTTTCATTCGGCCAGTAGTTGTAATGCATTGGAGAGTCGAGATGGGTACCCCCATGACCGAATAACTGGGACTTGCTGGCGTAACGGTGTGCGTTGCTTGGGTCATTGCTAGGATTTAGGATGAACTCCATTTTAGGGGATGGATACCACGAGACGGGAAAGGTCGGCATTCCTTCATATAGTTCGAGTGTCAGATCAATGGTTTTCATTATTTTTGCCCTCGCTTTCACTTACAGGACCTGTTGTGCGATTCCAATAAATTGCTGTTCCGAGAGGAGACTCTTGGTGAGGTAGGCTTCTTCCTTAATTTTCTCCAGAATCTCGTCGATCTGTTCAGTCGTTGCTTTCATGCCGTTTTTCTCTAGAAAATATTCAATCGAGACCCGTCCGCTCCCTTTGCCGATCACGTACTTCATGGGCTCACGACCAACTAGCGACGGCATAAACGGGACAGGGACAGGCTTTATTCCCTTAGCTTGCATAAGCGACGTGTAGTGGGAGATTACCCCGGACTCAATGTCGAAGAGGCGGCCGCCAATAATTGGCTTTGCCGGATGAATCGGTACCTTACTGATCTCAGAAACAAGCCTTGCCACTTCGTAGATTTTCTCAAGTTTGACCCCGGTTTTGATGCCCATCAGGATCTCGAATGCGCAGGCGATTTCTTCGGTTGCTACATTTCCAGTTCGCTCGCCGATGCCGTTCATAGCGGTATGAATGCCAACCGCCCCGGCCTTGACGGCGGCCATTGAGGACGCAACCCCTAGGTTAAAGTCATTGTGAACATGAAACTCCAAAGGCATGTATGGAAACCATTCCTTGAATTTCTTAAAGATAAATTCAACGGCAAATGGTGTGGCACATGCATAGGTGTCGACCAGGGCCAAGGCGTCAGGTCTTACCTGGGAAAAGACTTTTTCATAGACCTGCTTGGAAAGCTCGAGCGGCGTCCGAGTAAAATCCCATCCCATAAATGTGACGTGAAGGCCCGCGTCCTTGGCCATCTTGATGTTTTTGACAATTCTCTCCGCAAGGGCGTCTTGATCGAGCTTGTAAGCGTACTCGCAGAAATAAGGATTGACGCTGTGCTCGATAAGAATGTACTTGCATCCGCAGTCGATCGTCAGGTTAATATCGTCCTTGTGTGCCCGAGTAAAGGAGACGATTTGCGCTGGCAAATCCATTTTGACTAGCCGCTTGAGCGCATTCACCGCACCCTGCGAAGTGATCGGCATCGCCGCTTCGATTCTCTTGACTCCCAATTCGGCGAGGGCACAGGCGATGCGGACGCGTTCGTCTTCCCGGAAAGTCACACCAGGTGTCTGCTCACCATCCCGCAATGTCACATCGTAGAGGTAGACGCTTTGGGGAAATCCTTCCATGGACTCCGGCAGAAAATTCATTGGTGAGACCCATTTCTTCTCGTTGTCGAAGTATGGTTTGCCCGTTAGGGGATAGTAAGGCAGTTCTTTTAGCATCAAGAGTTCTCCTCAAAGATGTGAGTCCGACCCACAATTTGCGTTAGCCGCTCTATGCACCGTCGGCACGATCCTGCGCCTTCAATAAGCCTGCAAGCTAAGTGTCCGATCAACATAGAACTGATTTCGAGGTTTTGTCAAACAAATATTTACTTAAACAACCGCAATACTGATAATCGAATATTTGTTTGACAGATATAACGTTCGCATCTACTGTGTTCCTGTACCTTCATCAACGAGCGGTGTGACGTGGAGCAACAAACGTCCGGAGAAGGAGCGAGGCTATGACATCTACTCTTGAGCAGCAGGAAATTCAGCAGGCGGCGCATAAGTGGCCACTGGGGAGAAAGCCCCGTATCTCGTTCCCAATACCAGAGCGCATGGACGCGCTGACAATCCACCGAGATTGCTACGGACCGCCCTCCGAGGCCGTGCGCTTGGAAGAGGTTGCCGTTCCCGAGTTGCATCCTGAAAACGCAACCCAGGTTCTGGTGAGCGTCTTGGCGTCGGGACCGAACTTCAACACGAATTTCGCTGCGCTGGGCCTTCCGGTACCGGTATTTGGGCGCGGGGACAGCGCCACCGTTCATATTCCTGGCAGTGACGCTCTAGGAATCGTCGTCGATGCCGGTTCGGCGGTGAAGTCGGTTCACGTTGGCCAAGCAGTCATTCTCGATTCTTGGACCTCGCGAAACATACGCGGCTACGAGACGCATGATGGCTTCAACGCGCAGTTTGTTCTGGTTGAAGAGCAGCGAGCAATTCCCCTGCCTGCAGCTTTGAGCCAGCACTCGCCAGAGCAACTTGCGGCGCTGTTGCTGACCTACGGCACTGCATACAGAGCAGTAGTGGAAAGGCTGGCCGTTCGCCCCGGCGATTCAGTCCTGTTCATGGGGGGCGGCAAGGGAACCAGCTTTGCAGGCGCGCAGATTGCCAAGGTTCTCGGTGCCAGGGTAATCCTGCTGGGGTCTAACCCAGAACTCGGGAAATCATTGATCGATCGTGGTATCGCCGATGCCTTCATTGACCGGCGCTCGCTTCCAGCGAATGTCTTTGGAGTCATTCCTCCGGAGACGGATGCTGAAGACTGGAAACGGCGGACCGAGCCGTTCCGCCACGCTGTTTACGCGGCCAACGGTGGACGCCCCGTGGATAAGATCTTTGAACACACAGGTGGCAGAAACTTTCCCCTCTTAATCTCAGCTCTGGCAGAAGGCGGAGTTTTGGACTTCTTCGGTGCCACCGGCGGCGGACGCAAGGGGGAATACAAAGAAACCTTCTTCTATGAGGGGAGGCGCTTTGTCCTGGACGCCCGCTGGGTCTGGATGCGCCAGAAGCAGATCATTTTTCGCGACGCAACGCCGCGTGCGATTTTCTCAGAGATTCAGCTGCTACCGGGGCGCAAGGGAGCGATCTGGGGAGCCGATGCCTACGCCGTTTCGTTCGTTCAGGCTGCGCTCGAGCGAGGAGCAGACTTGGCGGTAATAGCCTCTCGCACTCGCGAGGCTCAGGGAATTGCCGAGTTGATACAGCTTGGAATTCCGGAATCGCACATCATTGACCGGGATAATCTTGCGCTGCCCGTGGATATGCCTGACCCACTGACGGAAGACGGTCGCTCGAATCCCGCCTACGGGGCCGGATTCATGAATGCTGCGCGGACTCTCGGCCGCGCGGTCTGGGATGTGTTCGGTCCGCGAGTGAGTCCGGATTTTGTGGTGGAACGGCCCGATCAGAGCACCCTCCATTTGAGCACCTTTCTGGCGCGAGACTATGACGAACACGACGAGCAACCATGTGGCTGGGTCATCCTGAAGGGGAACTCGAACCTGTCGATCCTCGGCTCCCACATGTACCGGACAGGCCAGGCTCGCGAGGTAATTCGGTTGCTGGCAGAGGGGCGCATTGTCATGGAACAGGAGGATTTGGAAATCACGACGCTCCAAGGCCTGCCGGAAATCCAGCAAGCAATGCTCGATGGCCGAATGAGGAAGCCGAAGGGAGTAGCTCTAGTTCAAGCTTCGCGTGCCAACCTTTCCATTGCGGAGTATCAGCAATCCTACCTGGGAGTGCCACTGCGCCCGGCCAACGAAGACGAGGGCAGCTACCTTGCGATCAATTGGTGCGACGGTGTCGCAATCGTCACTATGGAGCGTTCTAAGGCTTTGAATGCCTTGAGCGAGGATCTGCTCGCTCAAATCGAATCGGTGGTCGATGAAGTTGGAAGTACGGACGCGCTGGATGGGCACCCGGTACGTGCACTGCTGCTACGCGGCTCCGGCCGTGCGTTTATGGCAGGGGCAGACATCACAGGCTTTGTAGACGCGAGCTGCGAAACAATTGCTACCCTGGCCGCGAAGGTGATCGGTGTATATGGCAGACTGGAACAGCTCCAAGTGCCAGTTGTGACCATCATTGACGGTTTCGCCCTCGGCGGCGGCAATGAGTTGGCAATGAGCACCCACTATCGAATCGTCACAGAGAACGCGCAGATAGGACAACCGGAGATCAAGCTTGGAATCATGCCGGGCTATGGAGGCATGCAGCGGCTACCGCGGCTAGTTGGTCCACGAAAGGCACTAGAAATGTCCCTTAATGGAGAGCCAATTGACGGACACAGAGCCGTTGAAATCGGTCTAGCGGATGCTTTCTGTCCGGCGGCCACGGCGTTGCGAGAAGGTTTCCGAGTTGCGCAGGAGATGGCAGAAGGCGTCCGTCCAACCCCGCGCCGAAACTGGGATACGATTGCCGCGGCCCAGAAGAAAGAGCTCGATCAGTTGGTGGCATCAACGGAGATTGTAAGTCTGGTGAACATCGGTGCACCTGACTCAATCACCGCCGCTGACCTGACATCCGCTCGGAGCTATGCTGCTCGAGTTGCGATAGAGGCGCTGCGAACAGGTTATGAGAAAGGCTTTGAAGCAGGGCTGCAGAACGACGCTCGGCTGTTTGGGGAGGTTACCAACTCCCCTTCAGGGCAGCACTGGGTTCGACGTTTTCTGGAGAAGGACCCTCACCAATCAGCCTTATTAACCCTGCTGAAGCCCAAGTAGGGCCGGACCAGCCAGAACAGCTTGACGGATCGACATTCGAGAAGCGTGGCCTGCGTAAAGCAATGCTGAACATTGACTCGATGCTCAATTGGTGGCTACCCGGAATTCATGGGATAGCGTCAAAGGATCAAACGGAGATTTTTTCGGCATCATTTGAACTGATTGATTGCTTTGGGCCGTTGAAGTTGCAATTAAGCAGCTCCGCGACAATGGCGTCACCGGGTTCTTTGATCGGCGTGGAGCGCGGGTAGCCTTAAGCTCGTTTTTTTCCGCGGCCGGAGGGGCGTCTCCTCCGTCTGATATGGCGGTCTAAACCTTTGGTTCGTAACTGAACCATATAAATCCATGATTAAAAGTATTTTCAATGCTGGGCGGGGCTGGATCACATCTCATTCGTCGCGCGAGCGCCGCTGGGCAGAGAAATGGCTCGCGCAAAGTGGAAACTGACATAGCTATCAGCTTTCAGGACACCAGTGTTCTGGCCCCAGCGATTTGGTGAGTAACCGAACCACCGCAGGCAGCTATAAGGTCCCAACCTCACTAGCAGTCTTGCGCTTGTCACCGCTCTCCTGTGCCATGGCATACTTTTGGCATAAGTAATCGATCATGCGGTCAAGTGCAGCAATCGTTCGATCAGGCTGTTGCGCTTTGATCCCTTCCAGAATTTCTTCATGCCAGTCGACGATGAGCTTGCGCTCCCTAAATCTATAAGCAATCAGGTTCAGAACAGGCTCCATGATTTCGATAACTGCCGTAACCAGAAAGCGCAGCATCGGATTGTGGGTAGCATCGGCAATGAGGCAGTGAAAGCGCACGTCCGATGCACAGAACTCCACGTCAGTAAGATCCGGATCGCGCTGCCTCTGAAGTTCGACTTCCATATCGGAGATTTGCGCTTGCAGCTCTACCAGTTCCTCCGGAGGCCTCGACGATGCTAGCCGGCAGCACAAAGTCTCGAGTTCGTGGCGAGTTTCCACCACGTCGAAGAGAGTGAATTCGTTGACTGAGAGCAGCACCGCAGCCATACTTGAGAGTTGCCCGCGCATATCCTCTAAGCTGGGCTTCTTGACGAAACTGCCTCCTAAAGGACCCCGACGGGTGTGAATCAGGTTTTGTGCTGCTAAGCGCTTCAGCGCTTCGCGAATTGTAGGCCGGGAGACGCCAAACCGCTCCGCCAACTCCTCTTCTGTCGGCAATCGCTCCTCGACCTTCAAGGCACCCTCGAGGATTGCATCGCGAATCTTGCCGGAAATTTGCTTTGCCAATCCCTCAGTGTTGAGGTTTTCGTACTTAATTCCCATATAACTCCATAACTCGCATCACCTAAATTGATGCTTCTGCCGACGCAATTACTCATCTTATCATAATCGACAGTCGAAATGATTGAATATTTGTTTGACAAATATAACCATTTATTACCCGAACTGAGGCATTTATGACGACACTGGATAAACTTCAGCGTCGCAACTAATTTCAGTTCGTCTGTTGTTCAACGCGTATGGCAAGGCTGGACATATTTGACAAATAAATGTTAGGACAAGGAAGTTCCTTGCAAATTTGAATCATTATGAACAATTTGGCTGGCTTATACTTTCCGCACGCTATGCTCTGGTCGTTCAAGGTTAGTGGTCCAAGAACAATAGTGCCAGAATCTTGCCGTTGAATTATATACGGGAGATTCATGGCACTTTTCGTTACGGGAAAGACTTGCAGACCGCCTTCGTTGCCTTGCTGACTTGCTAGTTCCCCTGGCCTGAATGTTGTTGATCTCGGCTATTTTTTCCAGTCGCGATGGTCACCATCCGGGTGATGCTCGTCATGGTGGTTTCCGTCCCGATGGGCGCGGTCATTCTTCCAGTTGCTGTGTCCACCGAACGCATGGTCATAGTGTCTGTATCCGCGAGAGTCTCTCTGATAGCGATAGCCATTTTCGTAGTAGTAGCCTTCATGGTAGCCACTTGTAAACACGATCGCCGGCGATCCGATTTGGACTCCGACAGCTACTTGGGCCTCGGCTTTGGGTGCCGACGCCAGGCCGATCGCAAGGACCAGACCAAATACTGCAAATACCATTTTCTTCAACATACTTTTGAATCTCCATTTCTACTTTACGTTAGACGGATTACGAGCGATATTCCTTCGCCCTGAGTAACTGATCCTAACAACCCCAGAGGGAGGTGTATGGTCAATCCAGCTCATGTTCCCGTTCTGCAGTGATTATTATGGTCGTGTGTGGTCAGGCCCGCTCAAGCTAGTTTTGAAACTGCATTTGCCGATCAAATGATTGAAACCCGCACAGTCCTCTCAGTGTCGAGTGGCGAAGAATCCTGGCAGCAATGTTGGCCAGAGAATGCGTCCGCTTCCATGAATAATCAATCTCGCGCCCGCAGTCGAAGCAGATCCGGTACGTCCGTTTATTGATAGTAAAGACGCGGCTCAGTTTGTGGTGGTGGCATCCAAAGAACAACGGGATAATCCAACTCAGACCTGTCGACGTTGCTGAAATTCAGAAAGTCCGCGGCAGCATCATAGGAAGACGGGTCGCCTTCCATCAGTTCAAATCGTACCCGCGGAGGATAGAGGTACTGCGAGCCCGGATCATTCACTGGCACAGCGAGCAGCTGCACTGTTTCGTACTCTCCACCAATGGCATCGCATAGGTCTGTCATAAACGTTGCGATTCCACACTGGCGCGGAAGATAGTTTCCGATTACCGCGACTCGGCTCGGAAGTGAAGCGCTGACCCTTGATCGCAACGATGCCGCCGGTTTTCCTTCGAGCATCAGAGTGCGTACCTTCATTCCAGGCGACCGTCCACTCAATGATGCATTTTCTTGTGATGCCATTCGTATCTCCCCAGTGTCTTGTTTCGCGCAGCTCAGCGCCGTCCAGTGACGAGATTAAAGATTAGGACGACCAGCGCCACCACCAGCAGGAGATGGATCAGGCCACCGGCAATGTGAAGGCTGAAACCTAGAAGCCACAGAACCAGAAGAATCACGAAAATTGTCCAAAGCATCTGCGCCCCTCTCCGCATCATGAGCACCCGGGATATGACGTTCTCCCGGGTACACACGTGCGCTTGAAAATTGCTTACTGCGCTTTACGCAGGTTACCTTTCGGCCCGAGCTTGCGACTTGGCTTCGCGCACCGCGGTCAGAAATGGCCGCGCTACGGCTGGGACGGCAACCTCGCCTGTCAGTGCAGCGCGAGTCGTGACATGGTGTCCGTAGATGGCGTGCATGGAGTCGTCGTCACGGCGAATTGACGCGCCGTTCAACGTGAGTCCGGCAAATGCACCTTTGGCGCGAGAGTAGGTCAGGATCTCCGTGTTTAGCTTCCAATCGGTGTCCGCGGAAGCGTGACGTCCAACCGGCCCGGCTGCCGCCGATGCATCAGCTCCAAGTTCAAAGTTGCTCGAGATCAACCGCTGCATGCCCCTGTCATTCTGGATGATCATGACCAGATCGATGCCTTCAATTCCGATCTGCAATCCCCAGCTACCGCCTGTGATCGCAAAGAATGCGGGTGCACTCCAACCGTTGGCCGTGCGGCAGGTTGCCACGCCACGTCCGTTTTCCGCACCAAAGACAAAGCCGCCCTTGATCATGTGCGGAACTACAGCAATGCACTTGGCATGATCGAGTACCTCTTCCGGAATGCCCTTATCCGGCGCGCTCATGATTTCGCTCAGAACCTTGCCGGCATTGTCCAGACGATCGGTGGATGCTTCACGCTTCGACTCCGCCAGGCCCAGACTGGTCAGACTCAGTAATGCAACGAACAACATAAGCTTCTTCAAGGTGTTGCCTCTTTTTCTACCCCTGCACGGCATCTCTGCGCCCATCGCATTGGCAGCGTGGTGAGGTACTTTCAACACTAGCGGTTCGCGGCTTGACGCGTCTGAGCTATAGTGCTCAGGTGAAGAACATATACTTTGAGACCGGAAACCGTTATTCGGCCACGATTCGAAGCCCAGTCCGGCCATCGAAAAGATCAGCCAAGAGACTCTAGCTGAAATGATCGGTACCGCTCGCTCGTGCGTGAGCTTTTTCCTCAATCGGTTTCGCGATTCTGGCTTCATCGACTACATCTGTAGCGGAATGCACATAAATGGTTCACTGGCCAGCGTTGTGCTGCACGACTAACAGCTAAGTGAGTTCTGCTCTTAAGCAACACTCTTCCGCGCCACGCTCGTCATCCGCGTGGTAGTTCGTGTCACGGGTCGAGATACAGGACGATTGGTGCGAATTGGAACGCCCGATACCCGAGCGGTTATATTTCACTGGATTAATCCCGGAAGACGCTGCAGTATCCGTCCGTCAACGCAATCCAGATTTTTTTAACCCCCTCACCAACTTCAGAATCAATCCTCTTGATTGCCTTGCAGCAAGTGCTTCTTCCGACGCGCGCGTCGCACATCCCGGAAACCGTGCGGCCCATCATAACCTTAGCTGAGTGGCCGGACGGACGATAAATGATGAAGGATCGATCAGACATTGCGATCGAATTCGTTTGCGTCGATTACACCGACGGCGGCACTCGCCCCCTCATTTGCGACCTTAATTTGGCAATTTGTTCTCATGAAGTTCTGGTTCTGCTGGGCAGAAGCGGCTCCGGCAAGACGACAACCCTTAAACTGATAAACCGCCTCCTATCTCCTACCCGCGGAGAAGTGCGCGTGGAAGGTCGCGCTACTCATCAGTGGAATCCCATTCAATTGCGCCGCAAAATCGGATATGTGATTCAAGAGGTCGGCCTGTTTCCACACTACACTGTTGAGCGCAACGTTGCGCTCATCCCAATGATTGAAGGTTGGGACAGCAATCGGATTGCACGGCGAACTACGGAGATACTGTCGTTTATAGGATTGCCTTACGAGCAGTTTGCACGACGCTATCCACACGAGCTTTCCGGCGGTCAGCGGCAGCGAGTTGGACTGGCCCGCGCACTTGCGGCGGGTCCAGCAATACTACTTATGGACGAACCATTCGGAGCCCTTGATCCCTTGACCCGCTCGGAACTCCGGCGGGAGTTTAAGTTGCTCCAGAAACGCCTCGGCACGACGGTTGTGTTTGTCACTCATGACGTAACCGAGGCTCTCTTGCTTGGTGATCGCATCGCTCTTATAGAGAATGGAACATGCGCAGGGGTGTATACGCCGCGAGAGTTTCTGCGGTCATCTAACGACAGCGTGAAGGCTTATGTTGAGATCGAACGATCCAGTTCCCAATTGTTGGATGAGTGATCCGTGTCATTTTTAGAATTTGCCGCCAAGCATCGCCTTGAGATCATGACGCTATCCCTGGAACATATTCGCTTGGTCCTTTGGTCCCTAATGTTTTCCCTCTCCATCGGCATACCACTCGGAGTGCTATTGGCGAGGCGTCCGAAATTGAGAGCGGTCGTGCTCGGCACGAACAACGTGATTCAGACCATCCCAAGTTTGGCGCTCTTCGGACTGTTACTACCGATGCCTTGGCTCGGCGTTCGGGCGGACCGCTTGACGATCACAGCTTTGACACTATATGCACTCTTGCCAATTGTTCGCAATACGTACACTGGCATAAGTGGAGTGGACCCATCGGTACTCGAGGTCGCCACGGGAATGGGAATGACCGGGTGGCAGATTCTGTGGCATGTAGAGATTCCACTGGCTTTTCCTGTTATCCTCGGCGGCGTACGTGTCGCGACCGTAATAACAATCGGGGTAGCGACAATCGCAGCAGCAATCGGAGCTGGCGGTCTTGGTGAGTTTATCTTTCGTGGTCTAGCCATGGTAGACAACAATGTCATTCTGGCGGGTGCCGTGCCCGCAGCTCTGATGGCGCTCGCCGCGGATGGAGCGATCGGAGTGTTACAGCGGGGGGCACGATGGCGACGCCGGTAATATGAACCGCCGATGGTTTGTTACCGGAATGGCTGCGCTGTTGCTTGCGGGTTGCAATCGTCGTGAGCGCGGCGTATCTGTTGGGTCCAAGAACTTTACTGAGCAGCTCGTACTCGGCGAACTCCTGGCACAAGTTCTAGAAAGTCACACCAACGTTCCTATTGAGCGCCGATTCCATTTAGCGGGAACATATATCTGCCACCAAGCTATTCTTGCCGGGCGAATTGACGTATACGTTGAATATACTGGCACAGCTCTCACCGCGATACTCAAGCAGCCAGCACAGCCAGATTCGAAATCGGTGTTTGACATTGTGCAAAGAGAATATCAGCACCGATTCAATCTCACCGTCCTGCCGTCGATGGGATTCAACAACACCTTTGCAATCGCGATGCGCGGCAATGATGCCAAAACCGGAGGGATTACAAAACTGTCAGATCTTACCGCATATTCCCGGCGGATGCGCTTGGGTGTCGGCTACGAATTTCTTGAGCGTCCCGATGGTTTCGTGGGGCTGGCGAAGACTTATGGATTGCAATTCGCTGCGCCGCCAATCGTCATGGATCTGGGCCTGCTATATCGAGCGCTTGAGGCGAGACAGGTGGATGCTGTAGTGGGCTCCAATACAGACGGAATGATCGCCGCGCTCGGCTTAAGGGTGCTGGAAGACGACAAACATTACTTTCCGCCCTATGACGCGGTTCCCATTGTCAGGCCAGAGGCACTCCGACAGATCGACGGTATGCGTGCAGCTTTGGTACAACTTAGCGGGCGCATTTCGACCAACGATATGCGCCTCATGAATTACGCAATCGATGGCGAGAAGTACGATGTATCTGATGTGGTGCATGATTTCTTGAAAAGAATGCAGATCTAGTTTTGTTTTCGTGACAAGCGCCAGACGATCATGGCGCTTGTCGCGGACAAGCCTGCACAAATCAACATGGCTTCGGGCTATCCAGAACCGTTTCATTCGTCGGGTTAGTACCGGCAAGCTCCGCAGCATCCATATAACAGGACTATGCCCGAGTTGTCGGCTAGACGCCCCGAATTTGCTATGAGCGTCGTCGCTGATCTCGCCGAACTGCTGACACGCTGGGGATCTGTCGATACGATCCGGTTAGGGAGACTGCACAAAGCCCTTGCGGGTTGAGGAGCTCGCGGCGATAACGCATATGGCATGTCTATCTTTATGAAGTCGGGCCGCCCTCTCGGGCGGCTCTTATTCTCCGGTTAACTTCCGAACCAACCTTCACAATAGGCGTAAGCCTGGCTAATCGTACTCTGCCTGCCAAGTTCAGGCTTAATCCAAACTTATGGTGTAACGAATTTCAGATTTTTGGTGCACTCAACAAGCTCCAAGTAAAAGTATGAATTAGTTGCTAACTACATCCACTCGTCGAGCCGCACGACTGGCAGCGGTAGCACGAACCATTGCGCGTCATAATGGCGCCGCATAGATGGCAACTCGGGGCGTCTCCCAGGTTCACCAGCTCGCTCAGAGCATCTGAGGCGTGTCCTGTCTTGCGGCTCCCCGCTGCGCCCGGCTCATACAGCGAAGGCTGTGCATCCGCCACAGGCGTAGCCAAAGTATCAACTGCCGCCGGATGAGCGTGCGAGCGAGGACGCAAATCGTCGAACAGGCTCTGCTGTTCGCCAGTGAGGAAGCGCAGATCCAGCCAGCGGAAGATGTAATCCATGATCGAGTTGGCGTAGCCGATCTCCGGGTTCTGCGTCCACCCGCTTGGCTCAAAGCGGGTATGCGCAAATTTGTTGACCAGCAACTTCAGCGGAACGCCATGCTGCAACGCAATGGAAACCGCGCACGCAAAACTGTCCATCAGTCCGCTAACCGTCGAGCCTTCCTTGGCCATGGTGATGAACAACTCACCGGGCATTCCTTCCTTGTAAAGACCCACCGTCAGGTAGCCTTCGTGCGACCCCACCTTGAACTTGTGCGTAACGGAGAAGCGCTCGTCCGGTAGCTTGTTGCGGCGTGCGCGTGGCGGCCCTTCCGGATCATCCACCTCTTCCACCGGCGCTTTCTTTGCTTCATCCTTCTTCGTAGTAAGAACCTGGTTCTGCTTGGAGCCGTCGCGATAGATGGCCACCGCCTTGATTCCCTGCTTCCACGCTGCCACATACGCGCCGGCAATCTCCTCGATAGTGGCTTCTTTCGGCATGTTGATCGTCTTGCTTATCGCGCCGGAGATGAACGGCTGCACCGCCGCCATCATCTTCAGGTGTCCCATCGGAAGAATGCTGCGCGTTCCCTTGTTCGGCTTGAACGCACAATCGAAGACCGCCAAGTGCTCGGCTTTCAATTCCGGCGCGCCCTCGATCGTCCCGTTCTTGTCGATGTAGCCCACGATCGCCTCCGCCTGTTCGGGTGTATAACCCAGCTTGAACAGCGCCTCCGGGACCGTGTTGTTGACGATCTTCATCATCCCGCCGCCCACCAGCTTTTTGAACTTCACCAGCGCCAGGTCTGGCTCCACGCCTGTCGTGTCGCAATCCATCATGAAGCCGATGGTGCCCGTCGGCGCCAACACTGTGACCTGCGAGTTGCGGTAGCCATGTTTCTCGCCGTGCGCTAGGGCCTCGTCCCATGCCTTCTGCGAAGCTTCCAGCAGTGATGCGGGCACGTTCGCCCGGCTGATCTTTCCCACCGCCGACCGATGCATGCGGATCACTTCCAGGAACGGTTCGCGGTTGATGAAGTATCCAGGGCAGGCTCCGTCCGTGTGCTCAACCTTTGCCGTCAGCTCCGTTGCCGAAGCCAGCGACGGGCACTGTTCTGCAATTCGCGCGGACTGCAGATATGCCTGGCCGCACATGATCGCCGTCAGGCAGGCAGCATAGTCGCGCCCTGCGTCCGAGTCATAAGGCAATCCGGTCGCCATCAACAGCGCACCCAGATTGGCGTAGCCCAACCCCAGCGGCCGGTAGTCATGCGAGTTGCGCCCAATCGCCTCGGTCGGATACCCCGAGTGATCCACCAGGATCTCCTGCGCCGTGATCATAATCTCCACCGCGCGTTTGTAGGACTCCACGTCGAAGCTCCCCGTCGAGGCAAACTTCACCAGGTTCAGCGAAGACAAATTGCACGCCGAGTCGTCCAGGAACATGTATTCCGAGCACGGATTCGAAGCATTGATCCGCGCCGTATTCTTCGCCGTGTGCCAGCGGTTGACGGTAGTGTCGTACTGCATGCCCGGATCGCCGCACTCCCATGTCGCCTTGGCGATCTTGTTCAGCAATTCGCGAGCCTTAAAGGTCTGTACCGGAGTGCGGTCGCGCACCGCGCGCGTGCTGAACTCCTTGTCTTCCTCCACCGCTTGCATGAACTCATCGGTGACGCGAATCGAATTGTTGGCGTTCTGGAAGAAGATCGAGCTGTAGGCCTCCGAGTCCGGACCGCTGGCGTCGTATCCAACCGTTGCCAGCGCAAACGCCTTGGCCTCTTCCTTCTGCTTGCATTCGATGAACTGCACGATGTCCGGATGGTCGATGTTGAGAATCACCATCTTGGCCGCCCGTCGCGTCTTGCCGCCGGATTTGATCACACCGGCAAACGCATCAAAGCCCTTCATAAAGCTCAGAGGTCCCGAGGCCTGCCCGCCACCGGAGAGAACTTCCATCGATCCGCGCAGTGGAGACAGATTCGTTCCCGTACCCGACCCCCACTTGAACAGCATGCCTTCGGTTTTGGCCAGCGTAAGAATCGAATCCAGCGAATCTTGCACGCTGTTGATGAAGCACGCCGAGCATTGCGGATAGCGGTATCCGGTCACGCCGAATTCAATCCGCGCCAACTCCGGACCCCAGTGCCAGTTCTGCGCGTCGGAGTTCGGCTCAAGGCGCTCACAACCCACGTTGAACCATACCGGCGAATTGAATGCCGCGTACTGATTCAGCAGCAGGTGTACCAGCTCATCGTGAAAGATGGCTGCGTCTTCCCGGCTGCGGAAGTAGCCGTCTTTGTAGCCCCAGTCGCGAATCGTCTCCGCTACCCGCGAAACCAGTTGGCGCACTCCTGACTCGCGTTGCGCCGTGCCCAGTTGTCCGTGCAGATACTTGCTGGCAACGATATTGGTTGCCGTCATCGACCAGTCCTGGGGAACCTCAACGTCCTTCTGCTCGAAGATCACCTTCCCGTTGCTGTCGATGATCGCCGCAGTGCGGCGTTCCCAAGTCAACCGCTCATAGGGCGACACGCCGGGCTGGGTGAAGTGGCGAGTAAATGCCAAGCCGGGAGCCTGACGCTTTTCCTGCGCTGCAGGGACTTTATGCGCGTCCGCACCTTTGGCGGACAATGCAGGGGCCGAGTTATCGGCACTGATCTTTTCGGTTACTTCGGCCATCGTAATACTCCTTCAAACTGTTGCACAGCAAACCGCGACCAAAAAACTGCCGCAACCAATTTCTGGCTGCACCCGCGAAACAGGGACAAGTACTCCTCCGGGCGAGTCGCCAAATCCTCGCGCCTCACCCTTCGTCCCGCTCCAGCGGTCTTAAGAATCCGTAAGCAAACCTGCCACTTTGTGGACGAGCGCTTCGGAAAAAATGAGAGAGATAGAACCTCTGGTTTACCGCCATTCACGATGGCGAAAACCTATCTGCTTTGACGTCCACTGGCCCGGCACTATGCGCGGTCAGAAACGGCTGAAATTGATCCCCTCAGACTATCTCAGGGCTCGAAACCTTGAAAGATTAGCCATAACGAACAAACCCGTAGGATGCGTAAGATAGCTCTTTATGTTGTGCCAGTCAACTCGCTACCGCAATATATTGTATTTTAGTTCAAATTTTGTACCGACACGAGGCCATGTAATGGATGGTTTCGCCAAGTCGTCCAGCTAAACCTCCGCGAATAAAGCCTTTCCCTCTTCCTGTAAAATTTTGCGGGAGTAGATCGATTGAAGAGCTCTCCCACGCCCTGCGTCCTGGCAGGGCGTCGGCTGGTAAGAGCGAGACTAGAACGGCTTTCCGGCGCGGTCAATTCCCCAAGAACAGTGCAGTGTGGAAAAACTCTCTACAACCTTCAGAACCGGACACTCCCAGAATGCAAATTCGTCTGCTCCGTCTCAGCGATGTCGGCTCTGCCTCCAAGACGATACAATGCTTGCGATGACTCGAAATCGCCTTCTCAAGCCGATCGTCTGGATTGCGTGCCTTGTGCCGCTGGCTCTGCTCGTCATTGGAGCCTTTGCCGGGACCCTCGGAGCCAACCCCGTCGAGCGCATCACTCACCGGACCGGATTGGCCACCCTCATTCTGCTGCTCGCCGATCTCGCCATCACTCCCCTGCGCCGCTGGACCGGGTTGCTCTGGCTCATTCAGTACCGGCGGCTGGTAGGTCTCTTCGCGTTTTTTTACGGCTGCCTGCACCTGCTCACCTACCTCTGGCTCGACCAGAACTTCAGCATTCCTGCCATGGCTCACGACGTCGTGAAGCGTCCCTTCATCTTCATGGGAACTTTCGCATGGCTGCTCCTGTTCCCCTTGGCTCTCACCTCCACGCAGAAGTCGATTCGCTCCCTCGGTAAGAACTGGGTCCGGCTTCATCGCTTGATTTACGTAGCGGCGGCTGCCGGAGCCATTCATTTCTATTGGCTGGTCAAGCGGGATAAGCGCGAACCCTTGCTCTATCTTGCGATTCTTACCGCACTGCTGGGGTGGCGCGTGGCCCTCCGGCTCGCCAAAACCCAGAAACAGCAGAAGGCCGTGGGCGCCAACTAATCTTCGCTTTTTTCCAGCAACAAACCCCTTTGGTTAGTTCATCCTGCATCGCTCATCCTGTCACCCTCCTGACAGCCGCAAATACTCTCCTCGCATCCAAGATTCAACAACAACGCCGGGGAGATGCGATGGACCTGAGATGTGAAAGCTGCGGAGCGGAAAACCCCGCGACCAACCGCTATTGCGGCCAGTGTGGAAAGGCACTGCAGCCACTGAGAGCTAACCTTGCGGCAACCGGCGCACCCAAGGAGTTCCAGCAGGAGTCCGGCACTCGGCCGCCAACTGCGCCCCTTGGGTCCGCCGACCAACCCCAGGCAGCCAGCTTCGAGAATCGGATCCCTTTCTTTACCGATCAAGGTGCCGACCGTCGGCTGCATACTCTGCCTGATTTATTTGAGCCGTACCCTGACCCGCGTGAACACGACCCTGGCCTGCTCGGCCAACTCCAGCAGGAAGGCGAGACCCACACCGAAACACGTGCCATACAGGATGCGGAGCGTGACAGCCATAGCGAATTCCTGCGTTGGGACGCCGAGCCTACCAAGACCCGAACCGGAGTAAGCGGTCCCTCGTTCCTCGGTCTCACCGACGACCATCCTGCCGAGTATGAGGATGCTTATGAAGGTCCGCCACACGAGTCACACTCTCATCTGCGGCGCAACATCGCGATTGCCGCTGTGGCTCTCGCCCTGCTCCTGATCGACCTGCAGTGGCGCTCCATCCGCAACTATGGCCTTGCCTACGTTCAGAATGGCTCCATGCCAGTGCCAGGCCGCAAGCAACCCAAGATTTCTCCCGATGTCGCTGCCAATAACTCCAGCCGCGAACTCGGTCCGCCTGCTGCGTCAACGGACGGAAAGCCCCCTGCCACCTCTGTCGAGGCCGGACAAGGTGCACCCCAGGCCGCTGATAGCAACCCGAACGCCGATCATGCCCTACCTGCAAGCCAAGCTGGTCATACTCCTGCTCCCGACACCGTGGCGCTGCAAGCCAGCCATCCCCTATCTGCGACGGCGCAGCCCGCTCAGCCCTCATCCATGAGCGCTCCACCTGCCAACGTTTCCGGAAACGAATCGCCAGCAGCTTCCGTGGCCAAGTATCGCCCGCTCTACCCTTCGACACCCGCACCAGCGGCCGCAGCCGACACGGCATCTGCTACCTCTAATCCTCCACCGTCCGCAATCGCAGAGCCGTCTGTTGCCTCGAACCCGCCTGCCGTCCGCGGCCGGGAGGCAATGCCCGCGCCCAGCCGCGCCGCACCCAACTCCGCGCCCGGAGCCGACGAGATGCGCCGTGCCGCCAATGCCGCCGACCCTCAACTCCGCGCCACCTGGCTCTGGAGAGCCGTCGGCAAGGGAAATCCGCAAGCACCGGTTGAACTCGCCAGAATGTATGAGCAGGGCAGTGGTGTGACGCAAAGCTGTGATCAGGCGCAACTGCTGTTGCGCGCCGCGGCCTCCCGTGGCAATCAGCAGGCAAGACTCAGCCTCCAGCAGATTCGCATTCGCGGAGGCTGCCGTTAGTGCCTAACGCCCGTGGCTGGAGCGGCTCTGTTGCCGCATGCCCGGCTGTGAAGTTCGCAACAAAGCCGAGCTAGGTATTGTTGCCATTAACGCGCCAGAACCCGTGCGCGGTCTTTGGATGAAAGCCGCTCACACGCCGTGCGCAGCACCAATCGCGGAGCCTGCGCGCGAATCGACATCAACAGAAGCATGGTGCGTGCGCCGTCGAAGCGTGCTGTCTCCCGCAGCAACCACCCCAGTCCTTTGCGCACCATGTCGTCTTCATCCTCCAGCAGATTGTGCGTAATCTGCTGCACCTCATCCCAGAACAGTCCCTGGTTTGTACCCCGCAGTAGCGCCACAGCCGAGGCACGTCGCCGCCAGCGGTTCCGTGATCGCGACCACACAAACACCCGCCGCAACCGGCGCGGATCGGCAACCATCATCGGTCCAATCACGTATTGCACGAGCGCATCGTGATCAGCCCAGGTACTCACCCGCTCAAGCCATCCGTCAAATAGTTTGAAATGCGCCGAGGTAAGATCGCCGACGCACGGCTCCAACAGCAGGACGGCAAGAATCTTCTCCTCCAGCACGTTGCCCTGGAATAGGTTATCGGCCACCGAGACCAGGTAGTCCACGCCTTCCTCGCCGCGAATGACGCGGCTGAATCGTCGCGCCAGCTTGCGCAGTTCACCGGTGTACCATCCCCGCGACTGTATCTCGTCTTTGAAGAACCTCTGGACTTCTGCCGTGTGCGGAGCGCTCGCTCCGTTCGTCAGGACGCGCCGCAGGTGGTCTGCAATGTAGCCAACCGGCTTAGCCATGCCGAATATTGAAGCACAACCGAGTTGGGCGGACCAGCACAGCTACGCACATCCTTTACTTGGCGGGAGTTACTTGCTGGGAGTCTTCGCCTTCTCTGCCGCGATCATTGCGCCCATCTGATGCAGCGCCCATGCCAGCGTCTGGCTCTGCGCCCGCAATGCCATGCGTATCGGCCCCGTCTGCCGGAAGCCCAGGAACCACTCGTAGCCTGCTTCTCCCCCAGACAGTTCGACGCAAGCCACGGGCTGTTGCGTCTTGCCGTCAAGCACCCAGGCGGTGACGCTGGCCGGGTCACGCTCACCCGGAATCGTGCTGGCAAACACCGTCGCCAGGTTCACCATACGGTTGGAAACCTTGGCGTCTGTAATGTTGGCATTCACTCGCAGAGAGCCGGAAGCGCCCGCTGCAGAAGCCAGCTTGACGCCCCTGAGGTCCCTTGCCAGCCGCTTCTGCAGAAAGTCAGTAACCTGTGCGATCTGCCGTGGCGTCAGCTTGATCTCTGAGCCGGTGTACCGAACCTCGCCTACCGCAACCTCCCGGTATTGGCTCCAGTCACTGCCCGGCGCAAGCCGAACCACCAGATTCTTCTCCTGTCGGATCACCTTCCAATTCGATGTATCCGGCAGCGCGCCCTGCTCCGCGTTGTAGGCCGAAGTCCACACCGGTGGCGCACCCGCGCTCTCATTCTGCTTCTGAACCGCCTGCGCCGCCATACAGCCTGCGAAAGCCAGCGGCAAAAGCACTGCCGCAATCAACTTCCAATTGACCCAACAGAAACGTCGCATGCAGACCTCTATTCGTAAAACATTGCAATCTGTTTCCGGCTCGGCGGCGGAGTCAACAGACTCACCACCACCAGCGCAACCACGCTCACAATCAGTGCCGGAAAAATCGCATCCCGTTCTCCAATCACCTTTGGCAGATGCATCTTCAGCATATCCCACGCAACCGTAATCACCGTGCCGGAGAGCAGGCAAGCCACTGCTCCCTCGCGTGTCGCCCTCCGCCAGAAGAAAGCCGCCATCACCACCGGTGTAATTGCCGCCGAATAAATCGTGTACGCGTACATTGCCTTCGCAAGCACCGAAGTCAGCTTGATGGCCTGCAGCAGCGCCCAGATTCCCAGCCCCACCACCAGAAAGCGCGAAACCAGCAGCACGTTCTTCTGGCTCGCCTCCGGATGGATGAAGCGCGTGTACACATCATTGATTAAATTCGTCGCCGGGGAGAACAGATAGTTGTTCGCCGTTGAAATCACCTTTGCGAACACCGAGCCCATCAGCAGCGCTCCCACCAGCGGTGGTAGAAAGTTCCGCGCCGTGTATGGAATAATCTCGCGCGGAGCAAAGTCCGCCACAGGTGCCAGCGACAGCGAAAACAGCCCCGAGCCCACCACCGCCAGCGCAACAATCAGCGTCTCCAGCACCACCGTCCCAAACACCCATCCCACCACCGCCATGCTGGCGTCTTTCTCGCTCTTTGCCGAGAAAAATTTCTGGTACATCGACTGGTTGCCAATCATCAGCAAGAAGGTCGGGAAGAAATATTCCAGCGCTCGAATCAGCGCCTCTTTGTTGTTGCGGACGGCGCCGCTCCCAAGACCCCACTCGCCAAACAGTGTGAAGTGGCTCGCGGGCAGCGCATGATGCAGCCCGGCCCATCCGCCGATATGTCCAATCAGAACCGGCAGCGCGATGAAGCCGATCACCGAGATCAGCATTCCGATCACCACGTCCATGTAGGCCACGGAAGCCATCCCCGCCAGTGCCGTAAACACAATCACGAACACCGCGATGATCACCGTTCCCTGCATCTTCGGAATCGCCGGAAAGATGAGGTTCATGATGTCTCCGCCCGCCCGGAACTGGTAGCTGGTAATGGCCGTGTAAGCAAATAGAATCGCAATCGTACCCAGGACCCGTGCAGCCGTGTTGTAACGCTCCTCCAGCAGGTCGGGAATCGTGAACTGCGCGAACTTGCGCGCTCTCGGCGCCACAAAGTAAATGATCGCCAGTCCTGCCCATCCTCCCGCCGGCCCCCACAGCGCGGCAAATCCATTGCGGAAGGCATTCTCCGCTCCTGCAAACAGCGACCCGGCGCCGATCCAGGAAGATAGCAGCGTAAACACCAGCACGTACGCCGGTAGCGAACGCCCTGCCACCAGATAGTCGGCCTTGGTATGAACCCCGCGCATCTGCCAGATGCTGACGGTAAGCAACGCGGCCACAATCACCGTGAGCACCACGGCATAAAGATTCAGCATTAATACTCCATGAATTGAACGAAGAATCATCTTACAGGGATTCAGCACCCGTCCGCAGCCGGAGCAACATCGGGTGCCTGCCCTTGCGCCCCGCTTTTGGACGGGAATCTGGTTTTGAATCCGTATCGAACTCGCTGTTGCTTCTATCAGACGGGAGCAACTGGCGGCAACTACACACCGAGCGCCTTCCGCACCTGCTCCGCACTCACCCCGCGAACCGCAATCAGCTTGTTCCGCCCCGTTTCGCCCGAAAGGATCACGATGCTCGATTTGGCAACTCGGAACAACTCCGCTAGATACTCGATCACTGCCTGATTGGCTTTTCCGTCCACTGGAGGCGCAGTAATAGCTAGCTTGATCGCATCGCCCATCGTGCCTGCAATGGCCGTCCGGCTGGCGCGCGGCTGCACCCGCAATGCAAACTGCGCTCCCTGGGCGGTCTCGCGAACCGTGAACGCCATCTCTTATCCCATCAGCGCGAAGAACAGCTCAATCACTGCGAACGCGCCGGTCGCCAGCGCCGCTGGCTGGTGCAGCACGTTGCCGGAGAACTGGTACAACACGCGCAGACACAATGCCGCCGTCAATGTAGTTACCAGTACGGTGCTCCAACGTAGGAAGCGGTCGCTTTTTCGCTGCGAGCGCACCGCGTTCATCAGTCCCATGGAGACGATAGCGACCGCCGCGCCGCCCGCCCACGGTCCTCGTAGCAATCCCAGCTTCGGAATCCACGCCGCCAGGAAGTGCGCCGCACCCAGCAGCACCAGCGCCCAGGCAAACAGTGCGTCCAGCCATTTCATCTTGCCAGCTCCTGATTCCCGCTATTCTGTCCCATACGGCCGCGCCCCGAAAATCGCCGTTCCCACCCGCACGCAGGTCGAGCCCTCTTCGATTGCAACCTCAAAATCATGCGACATTCCCATGGAAAGCTCTGTCAGCGGCAAACCGCTACGCACGCGCAGCCGGTCGCGCAGCTCGCGCAACTGCCTGAAGCATCCACGAGCCCCCTCCGGATCCGGCGTAAACGGCGGCACCGTCATGCATCCGCGAATCTTCAGGTTGGGCAATCGCGCCTGCGCGTCCAGCAGCGCCAGCAGCTCGTCTGAACTAGGATCAATTCCTGACTTCGCTGCCTCGCCGCCTACGTTGATTTCGATCAGCACATCCAGATGGCGATTCAGCCGTACTGCTGCTTCATTCAGCCGCTCGGCCAGCCGCAGCGAATCCACGCTGTCGATCCCATCGAACAGCTCTACCGCCTTCGCTGCCTTGTTCGATTGCAAATGTCCAATCAGATAAAACTTCGGGGATTCGGCGAAGGCGGAGGTTGGGGTAGTTTGGCCACACTGCGTCAGCACCGCATCGCGCTTTGCTGCGAACTCCTGTACCCGGTTTTCGCCGAACAGCCTCTGTCCGGCTGCAATCGCCTCCAAAATAGCCGAAGCCGGATGGGTCTTGGAGACCGCCATCAGCGCAACTTCGCCCGCATCGCGTCCCGCCCGCTGCGCCGCCCGCGCAATCCGTTCACGAATTTCTGCCAGATTGCCAGCAATCGTCATAGCTCGATGAAGATTGTAATACGACGTACTCTACTTCCGGGCAAAAGCATGGCCCGCATCGGTGCGGGCCTGAGAGCGAATCAACTGGGAGCGTTCACCCAGCGTCGCAACATTTTAGGTTGTGATCTACTGGGGTAACAATCTGTGGCAGATAGCCGCCACGCGCCAGCTAGACAACTACTGCTGCATGTAACCCCAGAACTGAGGATCAATTCCATCATAGTAGCTGGCGTAGCCTTTGTAGGTCTCGGAGAGCGCATGTATGGTCTTCTTCTCCGTACCTTGGGCGTTCGGGCTCATGGCAAGTACGCCGAATGAAATCGCTACTACCAAAACAACTAAGGACGTACGCATTTTAAGGGTTGTGCTCATATCTAAATCTCTCCTTTATCGGTTATGGCCTTGAAGGCCTGTTTACAATAGCTTAGGTGTTAAGATCCTTATGTCACGCTCTGTGGCAAGGCATCGGCCCGCCACGCGCCCAGTCGGGCGGCTTACTGCATCAGAGCCCAGAGTCCCGGGTCAAGCGCATCAAAGTTTTTGTCATAGCTCTCTAGGAGCGTGTTCAGAATGTTCGCGAAAAACCCGTCGGTCGAAATCTGAACCTCTTTAGCACTCCGCCCGAAGGGCGTCTCCACATTCATATAATCAACGTTGCTCATGACTTTCTCCTTCTCACTACATCTATGAGATCACGGAAATGGGTCATTCGAGCCATGAATTGTTTGTAGTACAATGATAGCTACAGGTTATGAAAAATCTAGACCAGTTAAGAATCTTCCATGCCGCGGCCCAGAGTCGCAGTTTTACCCGGGCGGCCCAAGCCGTGCATCTTACGCAGCCGGGCATCAGCAAACACATCCGTCAAATAGAGGAAGAGATTGGCCTTCCGCTATTCGACAGGTTGGGGAAGAAAGTGGCCTTGACCCAGGCTGGCGAAGTACTTTTTCAGGCAAGTCAGGAAATCATGGCTTCCATCGCAACCGCAGAGCTGAGAATCGAAGAGTTGAAAGGGATGCATGGCGGCAAACTCGTTCTCGGGGCCAGCTTTGCTCTCGGCAACTATGTGCTTCCGGGCTTCCTGGCTGAGTTCCGGAAACTGTACCCACTGGTTGAATTGACGCTCGAGATATCTCTCAGCGAGAAGATTGCGGCAAGGATCCTAGCCAATGAACTTGACGTTGGCCTGGTCAGCTACAGGTCGCCTGACCAAAGGTTGTCGGTCACAAAATTTATGACCGATGAACTGATCGTGATCGTCCCCCCCGGGCATCCCTGGGCGAAGAAGAGTCGCGTCAAGCCTCAAGACCTGATGGGGGAGACGTTTATCGTTCCCGCTAAAGGCGCAGCCACCAGGGGCGTGATAGAAGAGCGTCTGAAAAACCTGGGCATCGTACTGACAAACGTGCTCGATTTTGGAAATATCGATGGCGTAAAGAGAGCGGTCGAAGTAGGACTAGGCGTTGCAATTCAGTCGAAGAGCATGATGCAGCGTGAGATCGAGGCTGGGATCCTTGTTGGTGTTCGCCTCACGGGCATGGACGCGATGCTTGACTCGTTCTACATATGCCGTAAAGACAAGCATCTCTCCACGGCCACCAAGGCGTTCCTGACTTTGCTGCAGAATGGCAGCCAGAGCGTGGTGCACGAGGATCACCCGCATTCCTCCGCCTCAGTCCAACGCTAACGCCACAATCCGGCGGACGTTGTGCACAGGCCGCATACGATTGTTCTGAACTTCCCATATTGTCGGAAAGCGTGTTTACCCGGCCGCTCCATGACAAAATGGAACCCAGCAAACCGCCTTGCGCAATTCTTGCAGCAGGGTTCATGTGGAACGCATCGTACTGAGTCTGTGGGGGTGATTTCTGACTATGACTCGACCCTTTCTGATCCGCGTTCTGTGCGCAGTTGTGCTCTTTTCGCTGCCCTCTCTCGCCCCACTCTGCGTTGTTCCGTCTGCCTTTGCCCAAGAGGGCGAAGGAGCGCTCACCAACATCCCGCCAAAAGACATCACCGTCGATGAACTCATCCAGCGCTTCGCCACCAAGGAAAAGGAATTCAAGCTGGCGCGCGAGCAATACACCTGGACCCAGAGCGTCACGGTACAAACTCTCGAGGGCCACACCGTCGACGGCGAATATCAGCAGGTCTTCGACGTCCTCTTCGACGATCAGGGCAAGCGTATTGAGCTGGTGAAGTTCGCTCCGCAGAACACTCTTTCGCGTATCAGCATGACGAAGGAAGATCTCGACGACATTGAGAAGCGCATGCCCTTCACCATGACCATCGACGATCTTCCCTCTTACAACGTCAAGTACCTGGGCCAGCAGCAGGAGGATGAGCTGAACTGTTACGTCTTCGAAATCGGTCCCAAGAAAATCGACAAAGGGCAGCGTTATTTCGAAGGCCGCATCTGGGTCGACGACCATGATTTCCAGATCGTGAAGACTTACGGCAAGAATGTTCCCGACCTCGGCAAGGCCAAGCGGGGCGAGGAGAATCTCTTTCCCCGCTTCACCACCTGGCGCGAGCAGATCGACGGAAAATATTGGTTCCCCACCTACACCAAGGTCGATGACACCTTGCATTTCAGCATGGACGATGTCCATATCCGCCAGGTCGTAAAGTACGAAAACTACCGCCGCTTCGGCACCAAGACCAGAATCCTCTATCAGGGCCGGGAGATCAAAGGAGCGGATGACAATGACACCAAGGAAGGGAAAAAGTAGGGGCGTCAGTCGCCCTACCGTCACCGCGAAGCCGTCGAGATATTGGGTTTTATGCCGCCTTTGGCAATGAGCGGTCCGCCGCCGTCTGGATAAACTTCTTCATCACGTTGGCCCACATTACCTTCTTGCGGGCAGCGCTCTCTTTCACCGTGCGCCCGGCGGCAAACATAGAGAGCAGAACCTTCATCTTGACCACGTGAAGAATCTCACGCTCTTGCTCCGTTGCTCCATAGGCTTGCAAAAAGTGCTCCTGCACCTCGGACGAGATCACACGGTTGCAGAACGGATATTTCTCCAGAGCCTCCACGCTGGCCAGGAAGGTCGCCGGGTCCGTGTAGGTGCTGCCGTCTTCCTCAAAAAGAGCAAAATCGCCGAAGCCAACCCCATGCTCCAGCACCACAACATTCAAAGGGGTGAACTCATTGAGTACCGCTGAATTCGTCAATGGCTTGCGTGCACGCTCCAGAATGGCGCGCGTCCCGGAGAGAATTTTGCCAATGGAAGCATCGTCCAAACCTTCTCTCTTGCAGCTATGGCACAGCTTCTCCATATTGAGTTGCAACCCGTCTCCGTCCAGCGACGTTGGCGGCCGCGCCGTAATTCTCTGGAATGAGCGCAGCCATTTGCCGCTCGCCGCTGCCGCACATTGCAGCAGTCCCAGCCCAGCATAGCCCGGCAGCAGGGCGGCTTTCATAATGATCGACTGCAACGGAATCCCCACCAGCTTCTCGCTCACCACCGCACCCAAGATGCTGAAGTCACCAATTGGCCGCGGAATTCCCGCGAAATTCTTTGCTTGTGCGATGCTCCACATCGAGCTTAGATGCTGGTTCTCTGCCGCCGCCAGACTGCGCCCCCCTTGCCCGGACTTACTCGTCCGGTAGAGTTTCGCGGCAAGACGCTCGCTGCCATTGTCAAATTCAACCACTAAGTCGTAAACGTAGTGATCGGTTCTCGGTGTACGGCCCACAACACGAACCGCGCGCGCTTCCCCACGCTCCGGATACCATTCCGCACCCCGGCTTCGTATTTCACCGGCTATCTGATCCATCACATTTTCTGGTGGCATTCTTGCTCCCGACCGCCCGCGCGCAAACAAATCTGGGCTATCTCACCCGTATATGAGGAGTTAGATGCGAACCGCTGCACAGAGCTGGGGTACTAAGGTTAGATTGAAGTAAACAACGTGTACCCGCGTTAGGAGCGGCGTCTGTCTCCGCGCACTTGGCAGCGAAGTGAACTATAGCAAATCAAGAAACAGCAAACTTAATAGAACAGATACTTTCGCCACTTCGCGTCGCTCCGTCCCATCATTCTCATCAGATGGCGACTGGTGTGCAATGAAAATGGACGCGGTTCTTTGATTGGCCGCATTCCGCACTCGTGCGACAGCGCGTTCCCCTTCTTGCGATTGCATTCATGGCAGCATGCCACCAGGTTCTCCCACGTGGAGAGTCCGCCGCGTGAGCGCGGCAGCACGTGATCCAGCGTCAGTTCGCCGGCCGGCAACACCACTCCGCAGTACTGGCACGTGTTGCGGTCGCGCAGCAGAATGTTCTTACGCGACAACGCGCGCGTCTGGTGCGGAATGCGGCGATACTCCAGCAGCCGGATTACCGACGGCACGCGTATCGCCACCCGCGATGAGTGCATAAAGTGTCCGTTGATCTCCTCGGTTGCAGCCACACCCTTCAGCACCAGGACGATGGCCCGCCGCGCCGCGCAGATATTAATCGGCTCATAGGAAGCATTAAGAACAAGTACCGGCGCGTGCATTGCCGAGTAGCCTCGCTCGGAGTGATCGTTGTGCGAACGGAATGCTCTGTGACTGTCCATTGGCGTAATCCTCAGAGCAGGCAGGGCCGCAACCGCTGCCAGCCAACTCGTTGTTCTCCGTAGTTCATTGCGTTACCTCGGCGCCGGAGGAGTGTTCCCTGCGCCAGGTTTGAGCGCCCGCGGCCGGAGCGGTGTCTTTCGCCGTGTACCCGGCTGCGAAGCTCAGCTCGTTTCTACCTATCGCCGCCGGCTCTATCCCGGCTACCCTGCTGCCTAAATCTTCTATCTGCGTATCGTGTCCCAGTGCACGGGCTGGAGTTGCAACCCACACTCGCGCGGCTCCCGCCAGGCGCAGTTCACGGGCACATTCCGAAGCTGTTGCCCCGGTCGTAAGCACATCGTCCACCAGCAAAATCTCGCGTCCCTTCACCAGTTCACGCGCCGTCACCTTGAACGCGCCGCGTATCTGCTGGCGCCGCTCCTCCGCCGTCAGCGCTACCTGCGATTCGGCAAAGCGCAACCGCAGCAGCGCCGTAACCTCCAGCGTTACTCGCCGTCCAATCGCTTCCTCAATACCGCGCTGTGCCGCGCGCGCAATTAATTCCGCCTGGTTGAATCCGCGCGTGCGCATCCTCACCTTGTGCACGGGCACCGGAATCATCAGCAACTCCGCAACGTCAATGTCGCCTTCAAGTTGCAGACAGGCCGCAGCCGTCAGCCGTCCCAGCGGCTGAGCCGCCGCCCTCACCCGTTCGTACTTCAGCAGATGAATCAATTGCCGCAGCACTCCCCGGTAGGCGCCATAGTTCACCGCTCGTTCAAATGCCGGACCCTCACGCATGCATTCCCCGCAGCGTGCATCGCCAAAGGCCGCGTCGGTCGCAGCCAGTAGGTCTCCGCATACGTTGCAGCGGGCCAGCCGTATCGGTTCCATGGATTCTATGCAGGAGGGGCAAACTGGAAGTCGTGAAATCGAGAAGAGAGAGGATTGGCAGATTCGGCAGTCGGAGGGAAACAAGGCCGCAAGAAGGCTTTTTACCGCATCTCCCACGAATCGCGGGGCCTGCGGTCTTCCTTTCGGTATGCTGTCCCCGCTACTGCTGAAGACTGGCCTCCTTTGGAACACCCGAGCCGACAGACCGATCAGGCGAAATTGATTTTCCGCCAGGGTCTGCAACTTAGATACAGCTAGTATATACCAACTCGCTTTCTCGCCGGGCGCGCGCCGAGGCAGCATCCGTCGCCGAGTACCTTGGTGTTTCGGGTTAGTCTGTGGGCTTGTTTTCCAACCAGCCCCAGTCGGCAACGGATGCCCCAAGCACAGTCTGATCTAGCGTGTAGCCTGTCTCAGAACGGGCTCGACTTTGCTACGCCGTTCAGGCAGGAACTCAATAGCGTATTCCCCAGGAAGCATGGCCGACGCCTCGCGCTCCACCCGGATAATTCGGCCGTTCTGATAGATGTTGTGTCCACCCTCGATGTAGTGTGTGGCAATCGAAACCGAAGTTCCCAGACGGAATTTTTCAACGCTCGTAAAACAGACGCCACCCCGGCTGATGTTGACGACATCCACAACTGCGCCTGCACCCGCTCCTGTCTTAATCAGCGCCTTCACATTCCTGCATGGGATTCTGCGATCGTCCCTGGCCTTCGCCGGCTTCATAAAATAACTATCGTGCCCGCTTACTAAATTAGGTTCGCGGTCCGCAACGTGAGATTCAGGTATCAGCAAACCTAGAGGCGCCCCGCAAATCCCGCAATACTCATGGCCTTCCGTGTATTCGAACACTTGCGAACAGGTGGTGCACCGAACAACTTTCCGCGACAAACTGCTGCGGTCAATAGGTACGGCGTTGTTAGAAACTACCGCCAGGTTGTGACTCGGCAGTGAATATGCTCCCAGCCCTGCGTTCTCTTCGGACATCCCGTGCTCCTGTAACTGTTGACTTACTCAACCGAACCACCGCATCGTTCGGGCTGAGATTTCGCGGTGCACTTATATCGGCAGAAAGCCAATCTTAAGTAACAATACTTTCGGAATTGGGTACGAAATTTTTCTATTCATCCCAATTAGGACATTGTTAGAAGGCGTACCTGCGTAACTGAGATTGCAAATTTCAATATCAACTTAGAATTCAATCTGCCTTTCGCAGCAGCAGTCACCCGGGTTACGCCGCTCCGGAGTACAGTAAACACCGGGGTTTGGTCTTACCTGATGACTCTGTCGTAAACTCCTTGTCCGCATCTGCGTCCAATGATGTGAGCGGCCATGGAAGAGACCTTGACAGTACCGGTAATGAGCGACACGGGATGGACCGCTGCAGAATTCGATGACATCGTGCGCGAGCACCAGGCAAAGATCTACCGCGTCCTGTGGTGTGAGCTGCGCGACGACGAAGCCGCCGCGACCCTGACCCAGGATTGTTTTCTCAAAGCCTACCGCGCCCGGGCTGACTTTCGTGGCGAGTCCAGTGTCAGCACTTGGCTGGTGCGCATTGCCGTCAACCTCGCCCGCGATTACCAGCGTAACCGGCGTCAGGGATTCTGGAAGCGGCTGCTCGGGAACAATCTCCGCGAAGCCGAGCTGGCTACCGAAATAGCCGAGGATCACGCGCCTCGCGCCGATCGCGCCCTGCTCGCCCGCGAACAGTTGCAGCGGACCATGGACGCGGTAAAGACACTATCTCCGCAGCAGCAGACCGTCTTTCATCTGCGCTTCCTGGAAGAGATGTCGCTGGAGGAAATCGCTGCAGCCATGTCCGTCGAAATCGGAACCGTGAAGTCGCACCTCTCACGGGCGGTCAACGCACTCCGGCAGAAGAGGAACGAACCATGAAACACCTGACCGACGAGCAAATCGTGCAGTGGCTGGAGCGGGAATCGGACCCGCAGGCGCAGGAGCACCTAGAAAGCTGTGCTCAGTGTCGCGCCGAGGCCCACGACCTTCAGGACCGCATCTCGCGTTTTTCCATCTCCCTGCGGCGCCAGGCGGCCAGTGCTCAAGCTGCGCACCTAGCGGGCAACTACGCTCCCCGGCAAGCTCTCGTGCGCCACCGCCTGCGCTGGGCCGCAGCCGCTGCCCTGGGACTGTTGCTGGCGGCTCAAACCGCCTGGATGATGAAACCGCATATTGCTCCGCCCGTCGCCCGGCCAATCGCCGTCGTCCCGGCGCAACCGAAACCCGCCGCCATGAGCGATGACGAATTGCTTGAGGCCGTCAACAGCGATCTCAGCCGCGAGGTGCCGCAGGCACTCGCCCCAGTCGGCGCCATCACCGTGGCTCGCAATGAAATTGCTGCCGCATCCACCGGCTCAACTACTACCAGCAATTCTGAAGGAGAACAAAGATGATCCGTAAACTTTTCATCGCAACCCTGCTCTTGAGCGCAATTGCCCTGGCGCAGCCGCCCCAAGGCGGTCCGAGAATGGGCGGACCTGGCATGGATGGCATGCACGGCCCCAAGCGCGACGCCTTTCACGCCGCCTTACTGCCTCCCGGCCGTTGGTGGAAGAACGCCGAAGTAGCCCAGGCCATCTCGCTCAGCGACGCCCAGGTCCAGAAGATCGAGCAGATCTTTCAGGACAACCGTATGAAGCTGGTCGATATCCACGCCACCCTGCAGAAGGAAGAGATCAAGCTTGAGCCGATGCTCGAAGCCGACAATCCCGACGAAAACGCCGTGATGGGAGCCATCGACCATATCGCCGCCGCCCGCACCTCGCTTGAGAAAGCCAATGCCCAGATGGCCTTTGCCATCCGTCGCGTCCTCACCCCTGAGCAGTGGAAGAAGCTGCACACGCTTCGGCCGCGCCACGACCACTTTCCGCCTCCAATGGATGGCCCTCATGGGCACATGCATGGAGGCACCCGCCCCGGCGCGCCCTCCGAGCCACCAGCTCCTCAAACTCCCCCCGACAACAAGTAGCACTGCCTCAGGCGCACCATCGAAGCAATATCCGTTGGTGCGCGATCTTTCCCGAGCCATGCACCTGGTGCATGGCTCAGACTGCTGACAAAGTACCTGACAAAGCTCTCGGGTTTTGGAGAGCTTTGTGCTTGAACGGTACAACGATTTGATTTCTCATAAATATAACGCGACGCTGCGTTAGAGCGTTCTCGGGTCTTTTAGAACATCAACGCTGCGTTAGGGCGCTACCAAGTTTTGGAGATGGCTTGCCAGTGGGGCGCAGTTCCGGGATAATAAGGATTGCTGCAAGTGTTTGCCGGGCGTGTGTCTGGTGATTCCTTTGTGGTAAGGTCCGTGGCGGATTCGATCCGCCGAATGCGCCGAAGGCGCGGCGGGCATCCCAGCGTTCGAATCAAAGCGGTTGGGCCGGTGAAATCATAACCGGCTAGCTGGTTATGATTTCCGGTCTCCGGAGGCGAGAAGCCAAAAGGGGATGTCGAACGGTGGAGTAAACGAAGAGAGGAAGAAAGCCTGTGTTGATGATTCGTCTTTCGCGCCGTGGTGCGCGTAAGCAGCCTGTGTATCGTATTGTTGTGATCGAGAAGGACCGCGCGCGCGACGGCCGTTCGATTGAAGTGGTAGGACTCTACAACCCGCGCACCAACCCCGCAACCGTGGATTTGAAGAGAGACCGCGTCGAGTACTGGCTCGGCAAGGGAGCAAAGTTCTCGCCGACGCTGGCGCGTCTTTACAAGAACGCTCCGGTGGTGGCACCGGTGTCGGCTGCGCCGATTACTCCGGCTGAGCCGGTTGCGTAACTAGGCCGCGTAACGCGTAATTAGGTAATCCAAGGGAAGAGGAGCGGAAGTCTATGCCTGCCAATCTAACTGGACTAGCAAAAGAGCTGGCCATGGCCTTGGTGGATTCTCCGGAAGAAGTTTCGGTTGTAGCCTCAGGCGACCGCGAGTATGTGAGGCTGGAGCTGGAAGTTGCCGAAGACGATCTGGGCCGGGTGATTGGCCGCTCGGGACGCACCGCACGGGCGCTACGCACGATTCTTTCCGCCGCGGCGGATAAGGATGGCAAGCGCTGCTCGCTCGACATTGTGGAGTGAGCGGGCGCGATGCGAGAAGACGCCGCGTTCATTACGATTGCACGGGTGATGAAAGTGCAGGGCCGAGTAGGCGAAGTGCTGGCGGAGCTGCATACGGATTTTCCCGAGCGATTTGAAGAACGTCGAACGCTTTTTGCATGGCAACCGAACGGCGAGCGTCGCGAACTGCACCTGGAAGAGTACTGGCCTCACAAGGGCGGAATGGTTCTGAAGTTCGAGGGCGTGGATTCGATTGAAGAGGCGGAGACGCTGCTGAGATCGGAGATACAGATTCCGGCGGAAGATCGTGCGGAACTGGAGCCGGGTGCGGTTTATGTGAGCGAGTTGCTGGGATGCTTGGTAGTGGAAGGCGAGCGCACAATCGGCAGGGTAGTGGATGTGAATTTTGGGGCGGGAACAGCGCCACTGCTGATGGTGAAGAGCGAAGATGCTCCTGACGCCGCGCGGAACACAGATGCTTCGCAGACGGGTACGCGGCAACAGACGCCGCTCCGGCCGCAGGCGCGGGAATACATGATTCCCTTTGTGGAGAGCTTCACGAAGAAGCTGGACTTGAAGGGGAAGCGGATTGAGATGGAATTGCCGGACGGAATGCTGGAACTGGACGCTCCGCTAAGCGCGGGGAAGAAGGAACGGCGTGGGACGGCGAAGAGTTAGGCAGAAGACACAGAGGGCTGGAAGTGCGGTTCGAGATCGTTACCATCTTTCCGGACTTCTTCCGTGGTCCTCTGGATTACGGCATTGTGCGCAGGGCGCGCAACGCTGGGCTCATTGAAATTGGAATCCACGACCTGCGGGAGTTCACCGAGGACCGGCATCGCACGGTGGACGATCGTCCATTTGGCGGCGGCGAGGGAATGCTGCTGAAGCCGGAGCCACTGTTTGCGTGTGTCGAATCGCTGGGTGTTGCGGCGAGGGATGCGCGGATGAGCGGCGAGGCAAGGGAATCGGTGGTGCTGCTGTCGGCGGCGGGAGAGAGTTTCTCGCAGGCGATGGCGCAGGAGGTGGCCGGACTGGAACGGGTTACGTTTCTTTGCGGACGCTACGAGGGCGTGGATGAACGTGTAACCGAGTACCTGGCAGATCGAGAGGTATCGGTTGGCGATTTTGTGATGAGCGGCGGCGAGCTTGGAGCGGCGCTCATTCTGGACTGCGTGACACGGCTGCTGCCCGGAGCACTGGGCAACGAAGCTTCGGCAAAGACCGAGAGCTTTAGCGGGGTGGAGGCAGAGGCAAGGTTTGATGAGCGCGGAAGACTGGAGCCGGATTCGACGGTGGCAACCGGCGGGCTGCTGGATTCTCCGCACTATACGAGGCCTGCGGAATTTCGCGGGCTGACGGTTCCGGATGTGCTGCTGAACGGGAACCACGAAGAGATTCGGCGCTGGAGACGGCGTCGCGCACTGGAAAAAACGCTGAGGAAAAGGCCAGACCTTCTGGCGAAGGTGGTGCTCAGCGCGGAAGACGAGGCATTGCTTCGCGAGTTGAAGCGCGAGGCCGAAAAAAATTAGAAAAGATTACGGGATCGATCAGGGCTGCTTGCCCCGGCACCCGAGAAGAGAAGAGGAAACAAGTCATGTCGTCATCTCCCATCATTACCCGGTTGCTTGCGAAAGCGCAGCGCACAGACCTTACCAGCTTCGCGGTGGGTGACACCCTGCGGGTTCACGTGAAGATCAAGGAAGGCGATAAGGAACGCGTCCAGATCTTTGAAGGCATCGTGATCAAGAAGGCCAATGGGCAGCAGCCGAGCTTTACGGTTCGCAAGATGAGCTTTGGGCAGGGCGTGGAACGCATCTTCCCACTGGGCAGCCGGATTATCGACAAGCTGGAAGTGGTTCGCTCGGCGAAAGTGCGGCGCGCAAAGCTGTACTATCTGCGTGCACTGCGCGGCAAGGCGGCCCGGTTGAAGGAAGTGGATCGCGTAAAGTAAGTTCGGATGGATTCTTACATTCGCCGACTGCGGCGGATGTGGGGTACTCGGATTGGCGAAAGATCGCAAGCGAAGGGGCGAGGTGTATCCTCGTCCCTTGTTGCGTTTGGGGAAAGGCGAGGAGGTGGGAACTCGAGGCTGCGTTTTGCCTAACTAGGCACTTTTGCTCGAGAACTAAACGAGGTGGTCCCAAATTTGAGCGATAGGTGAATGCCCAGCCCAATTGGCGGCAGCTGTTGGCTTTGCCAGGTTTCGCCGAGGAATTTATAGAGATATTCGGAGATGCCAGGCAGAGGGGTTTTATCGAGACCCTTCGATCTAGCGTCCGCCAGCAGCCACCAAGCGCGTGGCGCCTCGTTCACGTCGTATCCTGCGTCGCGCGGCAAGAACCCCGCCCTAGCCAAAGGAAGGCTAGAACGGGGCACCCTGATGGTTCGTCTTGAAAGCCGATTAGGCGACCTTCATGCAAACGGATTTGGTTTCGGTGTAGGCGTCGATGGCGTTATGGCCCATCTCGCGGCCCCATCCGCTCTCCTTGTAGCCGCCAAAGGGCAGGGCGGCGTCGAAGATGTTGTAGCAGTTTACCCAGACGGTGCCGGCTCGCATGGCGGCGGCGAGGGTGTGCGCCTTGGAAAGGTTGTTGGTCCAGATGCCGGCGGCGAGACCGTAGGAGGAGTCGTTGGCGACGTCGACGAGTTCGTCTATTTCGCTGTAGGGCATGGCGGCAACGACGGGGCCGAAGATTTCTTCGCGAACGACTTTCATGTTTTTGGTGGTGTTGATGAGCACGGTGGGCTCGACAAAATAGCCTTTGTCGCCGATCTGCTTTCCTCCGGTCATGGCACAGGCACCTTCGATCAATCCTGCATCGATGTAACCCTTGACGCGGTTCAGTTGCTCCTCGGAGACGAGCGGGCCGAGTTGGCTGGCGGGCTCCCAGCCGGGGCCGACGCAGATTTGTTTGGCTTCGTTGGTGATGCCCTCGACTACGCGGTCGAAGATCGACTTGTGGGCGTAGAGACGCGATCCGGCACAACAGCACTGGCCGTGGTTGAAGAAGATGGCCGAGGCTGCGCCGGGAATGGCGACGTCGAGATCGGCGTCTTGCATTATGACGTTGGGCGACTTGCCACCGAGCTCAAGAGTCACCTTCTTGAGATTGCCGGTGGCGGCGTGGACGATCATCTTGCCGACTTCGGTGGAGCCGGTGAAGGCAACCTTATCGACGTCGGGATGGGCAGCGAGGGCGGCTCCAGCGGTTTCTCCAAAGCCGGTGACGATGTTAACGACACCTTCGGGGAAGCCTGCATCCTGGATGAGTTCGCCAAGGCGGATGGCGGTGAGCGGAGTCTGCTCGGCGGGCTTGAGGATGACGGTGCAGCCGGCGGCGAGGGCAGGGCCGATCTTCCAGGCGGCCATGAGCAGGGGGAAGTTCCAGGGAATGATCTGGGCGACGACGCCAACGGGCTCGCGCAAGGTGAAGGCGTGGTAGCGGGCACCGGGAGTGTAGGGGACGGAGATGGGAATGGTGTTGCCTTCAATCTTGGTCGTCCAGCCGGACATGTAGCGCAGGAGATCAACTGCGAGAGGAACATCGGCGGCGCGGGCGATGGTGAGCTGCTTTCCGTTATCGAGGCTCTCCAGGGTTGCAAGTTCTTCGGCGTGCTGCTCGATGAGGTCGGCGAGCTTCCAGATCATGCGTCCGCGTTCGGAGGCGGTGAGGCGATGCCAAGGGCCGTGGTCGAAGGCTTTGCGGGCAGCCTGGACGGCGGCATCGACGTCGGGTTTTGTGCCTTCGGCGACGTGTGAGAGCACCTCTCCGGTGCCGGGGTTGTAGGTGGGGAAGGTGAGTCCGGATGCGGCGGGCACCCAGCGTCCGTTGATGAAGAGCTTATGGGTGCGGCCAATGAACGTCATGGCAGATTGGTTGAGATGCGATGCGGTGATGGTGGCCATGGAGACTCCTCGATTTTCAAAGACGTGCTGATTGGGAATGAACTGCGTAGCGAGCTATGCAACCAAGTTCGCGGCAACGGCTCAGCGACGGGTATGGGCCAGCGGACAACCCTTTCGGCGGTGAAGCCGGGCGGGTTCGCGTAGATCAGGGAAACAGATTCATCGAGGGGCGAAATGGATGTACACATAAGGCGCGACAGAATGGCCGGCGACGAATGGAGAACGCTTTTGGGCTTTGGCGATGGCTTCCAGGGAAGCGAAGGATTGGGGCGGTTTCCGGGGCGTCCGCGATCCATCCCATTTGCGTAAGACTTTTTGCGTAGATTCAGTTGATGTTCTTGGCTCCCTTTGCCGAAGTAGCTTCGTACCTCAACGTCAGCAACTGGAGCCAAAGATGAGTTCACTGCCGTTACCTCCGCCGCCAGCAACATGCATTGCGGAGGGAACATATATTCTCACCGAAAAAGGGAACGTGTTGATTGAAGACCTGCGAGCGGGGCACAGGTTGGCCACGTTAAATGCGGGCTTTGCGCCAGTCAAATGGATTGGCCGCCGCAAGATTGATTTTCGCGGCCTTTCCGAGGCTGAGGCGTGGCTCAATCAACCTGTGTTCTTTTCAAAGTCATCCCTGGCGGAGCAGGTTCCTTTTTGTGACTTGACCCTGTCCAGGTGTCACGCGGTGCTCTGCCGTGGACTAAACGCGGCCGGCAATATGGTGAATGGCAAAGACATCCGTGCACTGCATGTAGATGAGATTACCTACTACCATGTGGAAGTCGAGCGATTTGAGTTCATTGTGGCCAATGGGCTGGGAGTTGAGAGTTATCGGGATGTAGGAAATCGATACCTGTTTGAAGATTATCTGCAGCTCCGCGAAGACGAGTTTAGAAAAAGCAGCTACATGGAAAAATTGAATAACCGCATTTTCCCACCACCCTTGGAATTCCTGCCAAGCCTGCTCGGCGATCTTTCTTGCCAGTGATGCGGCTCCGGCCGGTTACGGAAAGGCCGCGGATCATTTGATGCGGCCTGCGACCTCTGGTAACGAGAACGCAGCTCCTGAAAAATGAAAGGCTCAGCGCCGAGCGGTTGGCGGCAATCCGGAAACTGACGTGTCACGAGACAAGAGGCGAAGCAGCTTACCTCGTGATGCGATGGTAAAATCATCTGTTCCGCAGGTCTCCCGATTGGGACTGCGGTGAGCAGCTTTGATTTGAGAGCTGGATTGAAAGGACGCTATGGCGACCGTACAGAGCAGTGTGGCAGAAACTACTGTTGAAAGTTCCGCGTTGAAGCCATTCAAGAACGAACCGTTTACGGACTTCTCGCGGCACGAAAATGCACGGGCGATGCGCGAGGCGCTGGACAAGGTGCAGCGGCTGCTTGGGCACGAGTATGACAACGTGATTGGCGGGCATCGGGTGAAGACCGAGGCGAAGCTGCAGTCGATCAATCCTTCGCATCCGGAGCAGGTGGTGGGAAGGTTTCAGAAGGCGGGGGCTGGAGACGTTCCGGCAGCGATGGATGCTGCGTTGAAGGCGTTTGAGAGCTGGAGGCTGACACCGGTACAAGAGCGCGCGGAGTTGCTGTTCCGGGTGGCGCATACGATACGGGAGCGCAAGTTCGAGTGGGCGGCGTGGCTGGTGTTCGAGGCGGGCAAGAACTGGGCCGAGGCGGACGCAGACGTGGGCGAGACGATCGACTTCGCGGAATTCTACGCGCGCGAGGCGCTGCGGCTGGATAAGGCGGAGCCGGCGATTCAACTGGCGGGCGAACGCGACGAACTACGATACATTCCGCTGGGCGTGGGCGCAGTGATTCCGCCGTGGAACTTCCCTTCGGCGATCATGGCAGGCATGACCCTGGCGGCGATTGTGAGCGGCAATACGGTGGTGCTAAAGCCGAGCGGCGACGCGATGACGATTGCGGCGAGATTCTTCCAGGTTCTGGAGGAGTGCGGGATGCCGGATGGCGTGGTGAATTTTGTGACCGGCGGCGGAAGCAGCTTTGGCAATGAGCTGGTGAAGCATCCGAAGACGCGGTTTATCGCGTTTACGGGATCAAAGGAAGTTGGGCTGCATATTCACGAGCTGGCGGCCAAGGTGCAGCCGGGACAGATGTGGATCAAGCGCACGATTCTGGAGATGGGCGGCAAGGACGCGATTGTGGTGGATGCCGAGTCGGATCTGGACGAGGCGGTGACGGGAGTGGTCGCATCGGCCTTCGGCTACAGCGGACAGAAGTGCTCGGCCTGCTCGCGGGCGATTGTGGACGAGCGGGTCTATGACAAGTTTGTGGAACGACTGAAGGATCGCACGGAAAAGCTGACAGTGGGCGCGGCGGAAGAAAATCCAAACCTTGGTCCGGTGATCAACGAGGCGGCAAGGAAATCGATTCTCGGCTTTGTTGAGCAGGCGCTGCAGGAAGGCGGGCGGCTGATTACGGGTGGGCACGCGGTGGAAGGCAAAGAAGGATTCTTGATTGAGCCCACGATTATTTCCGAGGTGAAGCCGGGAAGCACGCTGGAGCAGAAAGAAGTGTTTGGGCCAGTGCTGGCGTTGATCCGGTGCAAGGATTTCGACGATGGACTGCGCATTGCCAACGATACAGAGTTCGGTCTGACAGGCTCGGTGTACACCACGTCGGAAGAGCGGATGAAGCTGGCGCGACAGGAGTTCCACACGGGCAACCTATACATCAATCGCAAGTGCACGGGAGCGATGGTGGGAGCGCATCCGTTTGGCGGATTTAATATGTCAGGCACGGATTCCAAAGCGGGCGGTTCGGATTACCTATTGCTGTTTACGCAGGCGAAATCGATTGCGCGCAAGCTGTAAGAGGAGTAAGAAGAGAGAGCATTCGATACAGCCGCGTTGTTTCCACCTTAACGCCGTAAGAAGAACTTTGCGAAAGACTAGCTTCGCAGCCGGATACGCGGCAAAAAAACGCCACTCCGGCCGCGGGCGCTAGGCGGCGTTGGGCCAATCTGATTACGATTTGACAAGCGGGCACGGGCTGCGGAACACTACTCCGGGCCGACACACGACGCGTGGCAGTTTCGCCTGGGAGCCGGGCAGCCGCAGCGATTGCGAAGGACTTCGATGGCGCGAATACTATGCATTGACGATGAGCCGCATGTAGTGCACCTGAAGTGCGCGATTCTTGAGCAGGCAGGGCACGACGCGACGCCTGCAACCTCGGCGCACCAGGCGATTGAAATGATGAAAGCCAACGAGTACGACGCAGTGGTAACCGATTGGCGCCTGGGAGATAGCAATGGCCGGGGGATCGTGCTGGCCGCAAAGCATCACTCGACGATGCCGGTGGTTGTGGTCTCCGGCTACGTGGCCGAAGCATACCAATCGGCGGAGCCACTGGCGGATCTGTATCTGGAGAAACCAGTGAATCCGGAGGAGTTGGTGACGATTGTCAATGAGCTGCTGAAGGCGAGCAAACGGGACGTCCCTCAGTAAGGTGAGATTCTGAATGGCGAAAGCGCGGCTTCATGCCGCGCCCGCTAGCGCGGGCTCTTCTATTTGGCCGCTTTGCGCAGCCGGTCCCGTACCGCCAATCCGATTCCCGCCGACGGCGGCATCGGACACACGATGACCTCCACGTTCTGCTCATCCAGCGCTCGCAGCTGCCCATACAGTTCGCGTGCCAGCAACTCCGGATCGCCCCAGCTTCCCCAACGCAGCACGCTCACGGCCACGGCCGGCATCGGCCACTCTCTCGGCAGCAACACTCCCACCCGATGGTCCTGCACCTCGTGTTCCAGCACCACTTTCAACTCGTCTTGGCTCTCCACCAACACGACCCGGGCGCGCGGCGCGTAGTGACGAATGCCAAGGCCTGGAGACTCCAGCGCCTCAGGCGGAGTTTCGGTGGAAAGATTGCGCTCGGCCACCACCACGTTCCCCAGGTGTCGGCGAATCTGCTCGGCGGTAATTCCCCCCGGGCGATAGATGATCGCCGGATCAGTAGTGGGGTCCAGTACCGTGGACTCGACCCCAACCGCGCACCACCCGGCGTCGAGAATAGCGTCAATACGGCCGTCCAGGTCGGCCAGAACGTGTTCAGCTGTGGTTGGACTGGTGTATCCGAAGCGATTGGCGCTGGGTGCCGCCACCGGCACTCCAGCTGCCGTGATCAAGGCTCGTGCCACAGGGTGCGCGGGCAGCCGCAGGCCCACCTTCTCGCGCCCTGCGGTACAGATGTCTGGAATTTGGGCTGTACGCGGCAGCAGCATCGTCAGCGGGCCAGGCCAGAACGCTACGGCAAGCTGCTCGGCAGCCTCCGGCCACGTCTTGCTTAGTGCTCGTGCGCTGTGCACATCCGCCACATGTACGATCACCGGATCCCAGTGCGGACGCTGCTTGGCGGCAAATATCTTCTCCACCGCATGCGTGTCCAGCGCATTGGCTCCCAGCCCATAGACTGTCTCGGTTGGAAATGCCACCAATCCGCCGCCGCGCAGAATTCTCGCAGCTTCCAGCAGGGCCGGATCGCGCTGCAGCGCGGAGGATACCGGCTCTCCATCCAGAGCAAGGGTGCCGAGACATAGGCGCAGAGTTCTCATCGCCGTCTACAGCTTGGGAAGCACAATGCCGGTCTGGTTCTGATACTTGCCGGCCTTGTCCTTGTAGCTGACCTCACAGATTTCATCGCCTTGGAAGAACAAGATTTGGCAGAGACCCTCGTTGGCATAGATCTTGGCCGGCAGCGGCGTCGTGTTGCTGATCTCCAGGGTTACGAAGCCTTCCCATTCCGGCTCAAAGGGAGTCACGTTAACGATGATTCCGCACCTCGCATAGGTGGACTTGCCGACGCAAATCGTCAACACATCGCGTGGAATCTTGAAATATTCCACCGAGCGCGCCAGGGCGAACGAGTTGGGAGGAACCATGATGCTATCGGCGCGAATGGACACAAACGAGCGCTCGTCAAACCTCTTGGGGTCCACAATCGCCGAATTCACGTTGGTAAAGATCTTAAATTCGTCGGCTACCCGTAAATCGTATCCATACGACGACAGTCCATAGCTGATCACACCCTCCCGCATCTGCTTCTCGCAGAATGGGCTAATCATCTCCTGCGTCTGCGCCATCTCCCGGATCCAGCGATCGCTCTTTATCGCCATTCGCCTCAGATTCCTCGCTTCCCTTAGGTTAATCGGCAGCCAGACATTCCCCCGATTCTCCAGCGGGAACATGCCTGCAGTGTTGCTGTAGGGCCATCTTAACATTCGCCGTTCTAGCCAGCGACCTACTCATGGTACTATCGCGCCATTGTTCTGATTCTGCGGCTCTGGTTGCAGGCGGGCCGCTGAGAAGACATTGACAATGCTCGCTCCATTTTCTAGCATCAGTGTAAGCCCTTGATTTTCAATCTGAAGCGCCGGAGCCGATCGCTTGATTAAACTCGACATCATCAACGAAGTGGTAAACCGCACCGGGGTCACCAAGACGAAGGCAGAGCGCGCTGTGGAGACTGTCTTTGAGAGCATGAAGAAGGCACTCGCCGAGGGTGACCGGATTGAGTTGCGCGGCTTTGGCGTCTTCAATGTGCGTCCGCGTAAAACCGGAATTGGCCGCAACCCGCGCACCGGCGCCGAAGTCAACATTCCTCCGGGCAAAGCCGTTCGCTTCAAGCCGGGCAAGGAACTGCAGTCGATCGATTAGTCCCGTGGTGCCGGGCTGATGCTCCGGCGCCGACTGGCGAGCGTTTCCCCGATGTCTGATTCAATTTCCGACGTATTGCCTGAGGACGCTGCGGTACCCGTCCGCAGGCGCACCTCCCAGCTTCGCTACGGCCTGCCGTTGCTGTTGCTGCTCTGCACCTTCTGCACCACCGTTCTGGTAGGCTCGCGCCTGCAATATAACTTCAATCACAACCTGGAAGCCTTCGCCACCGGCAACGAACTCCTCCCGCTTTTCCCGGTGCAATGGCTGTGGCAGAATCCCCGGCAGCTTCTGCTTGGCATCCCATTTTCACTGGCCATCATGGGCATCCTGCTCGCCCACGAATTGGGACACTACTTCTGTTGCCGCCGCTACGGCGTGCGCGCCACACTACCGTTCTTCATCCCAGCACCCACTCTCATCGGAACTCTCGGAGCATTTATCCGCATCGGTGGCTACATTGAGTCACGCTCCGCGCTTTTCGATATAGGAATTGCCGGTCCCATCGCTGGATTCGTCGTGGCCGTTCCAACCATGCTCGTTGGCCTGGCTATCTCACATCCTGTCACGGGTGTTTCAGACCCCGACTTGCAGTTCGGCTTTCCTCTTATCTTTCAGCTCGGCCATTTCTTGTTGCATCGTGGAGGACCTGCGCTCACCCACTACTACTTGCACCCGGTGGCGCTGGCAGGTTGGGCCGGAATGCTGGCAACCGCACTGAACCTTCTTCCCGGCGGGCAACTCGATGGCGGACACATCGTTTTCGCCATCTCGCCAAGGCTGCACAAATTTCTCTCCTGGGCGGTGGTTGGAGCCTTGGTGGTCATGGCGTGGTTCTTCTGGGTGGGATGGATGATTTGGGCAATTCTGCTGGCACTGAGCGGCCTGCAGCAGCCCAGCGTGCCGCGCTGGCCAAGCGTTAGCAGAGACCGCAGGTTCGTGGCCCTTGTGGCACTTGCCATGCTGGTGCTCACCTTCACCGCTGCGCCCGTCGCCAACTCCACCTTTCCTCAGGTGGCGCACATCATGAAACACGGAAGCCCGTAGACACGCAAAAACTACAAACGGCTGCGCATGTGGATCTCTGCCCCGCCGCGCTTGAACTGCACTTCATCCATCAGGTGGTTGATCATGTAAATGCCGCGTCCGTGGTTTTCGTACAGGTGCACGCCTTCTGTGGGGTTCGGCAGGCTCTTGGCGTCGAAGCCCGGCCCGGGATCGCTCACTACGATCAGAACACTACGGTCCACTTCGAAGACCACTGAGCACTGCACAAACTTCGTGGGATCGCCCGAGCACCCGTGTTTGATTGCGTTCGCCAGGGCCTCGCGGAGCGCGGTCTCAATCTCCATTTCCTTGGCCGTCGCCTGCTGCCGCACCACAGCCATTACCGCGTCCACCAGCGGTGAAATGGCGGAGACCTTCGCCGGGATCGTCACTTCCATCTTCATCATGAAATCGCCGGGCATGCGCCGCCGATTCTGTGATGCAGTGCGTGTTGCAGCAGGTGTCCGTGGCTTGGATGGCAAGTACAACTCCCCGTCGGCGTTCGTATTGTCTCAAGTGAAAACAGCTTTGGCTAGTCAGGTAGAACCCTGTAACCGCAAGAAAAGAGAGCCGGGATCAACCTAAGGCCCACACGGCGACATCGCATGTACTCCCACAAATAATATTTGTCCACGGATTTTTTTGTTGCTGCGCCGATCGGCATTTTGGACCGCCACTTTGGCAACCCGCAACTCAGGATACGAAACTAAGGCGATTGAGGGCTTCATGAGACTTCGTTTTATCAGCCATGCAAGCTTCAGTGTGGAAAGCCAGGGAACTACGCTGATCACCGACCCATGGTTGCGCGGCAAAGCCTTCAACCAAGGCTGGGCCCTGCTGAGCCCGGCGGCTGAGGTTTCGTGGCCTGACATTGATTACGTCTGGATCTCCCACCAGCATCCCGATCACCTGAACTTCCCCACACTGAAGAGCGTCGATCCCCAACATCGCAGCGTGCCGACAATGCTGTATCAGAAGCACGCATCTTTGCGCATTTCCAAGGTGATCAAGGGACTGGGGTATGCGAATTTCCGCGAGCTGACGCTAAACAAGTGGGCGCAGCTGGGCAATGGTATGGAGGTGATCTGCGGGTCCGTGGGATCAATGGATTCTTGGATCGCGATTCGCGCGGAAGGGGTCACGATTCTGAACCTCAATGATTGCAGCGTGAGCCCTGGTCACTTGGCGCACATCTCGAAGCTGGTCGGCAAGGTCACGGTGTTGCTGACTCAGTTCTCATTTGCCAACTGGATTGGCAACCACGCGGACGAGACCGGCAATGTCGAGAAGAAATTGCGAGAAATACAATTCCGGGTCACCTACCTGAAACCGGAGTTCACGATTCCATTCGCCAGTTTCGTATACTTCTGCAACCAGGAAAATAGCTGGATGAACGAGTTTTCCATTACCCCACGGCGCGTGGTGGAACTGGGGCTGCCAGGCCTGAACTTCATGTATCCGGGCGACGAATGGGATTCGAATGTGCGCACTTTCCGCTCGGCCGAGGCCGTGGACAAATATATGGCCGACATTGCGCATCCGAAGGTGATCGATCCCACGCCGGCGCCGGTGGATCCCAAGAGCGTGGAAGACAATGCGAACCGCATGTTGCGAACCTTGCGCTCGCGTTTTGGCAAGTTTCTGATTGGCCGGATACCGCCATTCACCGTTTACCTGCACGATCTGCACAAGGTGCTGGAGGTGAATCCCGGGGGCATCAGCAAAATATCGGATGCCACGGGGCAATCGCGCCAGGAGGCGCGCCTTGTGATGTGCAGCCAGGTTGCGTGGTACGCCTTTGCTTACCCCTGGGGCCTAGATGCAATGCAGGTATCGGGCATGTATCTTGCCCCACGCTGGCGCGAACCGTTCCCGCTCCAGTTCTATTTCAACGCGCTGTCGACGGAGTTCCTGGAGTTTGGCGAGCTGCGGCAGTCCACTCGGACCCTGCAGTTCATGTGGGCAAAACGTCATGAGCTGACGTCCCGTTTGCGAGCGCGGCTCTCCAGGGCAAGGGCGAGATGAAACTCTGAACTCGCCGCAAAGCTTGTACCCCGTTGCGCCTTCCCTACGACAACGACATCGCGTCCACGTCTACAATAATGTTTGTGCGCGGAATCTTCTGCTGCTGCGCCGTGGCCAGCATTGCCCTCAGCACAAAGTTCAGCCGCTCGCGGCTGCCCGCCTTCAGCACAAAGTGGAAGCGGTAATCCTTTTTCAACCGCGTAATCGGCGCCGGAGCGGGCCCCATCACCCGCACTCCCTCATGCCGAACCTGCTCAAACCATCGCCCCAGCAGCCCGGAGTAGCGTAGCGCCTCCTCCTGTTTGTCGCTGCGCACCACGATGTTGGCCAACGAATCGAAAGGCGGATAGTGCATCCACCCCCGGAAGCGCAGCTCCTTTTCCGCAAAGCCATGATAGTCGTGGTGCGCCGCAAACTGCACCGCATAGTGATCCGGAAAGTGTGTCTGCAATACCACCTTGCCTAGCATCTCGCCACGTCCCGCCCGGCCCGCCACCTGGGTCAGCAGTTGAAACGTCCGCTCGGCGGCCCGGAAGTCCGGTAGGCCCAGCGCGGTGTCAGCTCCCACCACGCCCACCAGCGTTACCCCATGTACGTCGTGTCCCTTGGCAATCATCTGCGTGCCGACCAGAAGGTCAATGTCGCCAGATTGGAACTCGCTCAACATGCGCTCAAAGTCGTCATGCCCGCGCACCGTGTCGCGATCCATCCGTCCAATGCGCGCCTTGGGAAAAGCCGCGTGCAGCATATCTTCCAGCTTCTCCGAACCTGTTCCCATGAACTGCACGTACTCGCTGCCGCATTTCGGACAAATCTTCGGAACCGGTTGCTGGTATCCGCAATAGTGGCATAGCAACCGGTGCTGCCGCTTGTGATACGTCATGGCCACGGCGCAGTCGCGGCACTGGATCGTATCGCCGCACGAGCGGCACATCACCCATGCCGAAAACCCCCGGCGGTTCAGCAGGATCATCGCCTGCTCGCCCCGCTCCAGGCTGGCCGTGGTCTCTTCAATCAGCCTGCGCGAGAGCACGCTCTCCTTGCCTGTCTGCTGAAACTCTTCGCGCATGTCCACCAATTCCACCTCCGGCAGCGGACGCGCCTGCACCCGGTCCGGCAGCTCGATCAGCGCGTACTTCGCTGGCCGCGCGCCTGCACCCGGAGTGGCGTTGTAGTAGCTCTCAAGCGACGGAGTGGCTGAACCCAGCACCACGGTAGCATTCAACGTTTTGGCCCTAACCACCGCTACGTCGCGGCCGTGATAGCGTGGCGTCTCCTCCTGCTTGTAGCTGTGGTCGTGCTCTTCATCCACAATGATCAGCGCCAGGTCGCGTACCGGAGCGAAGATGGCCGAACGCGTGCCCACTGCGATCCGCGCTTCGCCGCGCTGGATGCGGTGCCACTGCTCAGCCCGCTCAGCATCGCTCAGCGAAGAATGCAGAATCGCAATCTCTTCGCCGAAGATGTTGTACAAATCGGCGGCAACGCCTGGCGTGAGCCCGATCTCCGGCACCAGTAGAATCGAGCCGCGTCCCGCGGCCAGCACCGACTGCATCGCCGCCAGGTACACTGCGGTCTTGCCTGATCCGGTCACTCCGTGCAGCAACGCCACCTTGAATCGCCGCTCTTCCACGCTGCCGCGAATCTCCCGCAGTGCAGCCTTCTGGTCGTTGGTGAAGAGAAACTCTAGGGTGGTACGCGGCTTCATCTGCGGAACCGGCTGCTCGGCCGCCTGCTCTACAATCTCGACCACGCCGTGCTTCACCAGCGTCTTCAGAGAAGTTGGCGAAGTCCCTGCCTCGCGTAGCTCCTTGATGTGCATCTGGCCCTGCGCCTCGCGCAAAAGCTCGACGATGCGCTGTTGCGCAGCGTTTAATTTGTAGGTCTTTTCGCCATCCGCGACTTCGCGCAGCACCACCACCTTCACCAGCCTGCGCGCGTCGCGCACCCCGGAAAGGTCTTCGCGAACAATCCACTTCTTCTGTAGCAGCGCGCGCAGTACCTCGCGCGTTGCCCCGGTCGCCGGACGCAGACGCTCTTCGCGCACCAGTTCGCCCTCGGCCAGCGCATCCAGCACCGCGTACTCGCTCATCTGATGTTCGGGAGTTTTTTGCGAGCGGCGCGACGAGCCCTCGCTTGCCGAGTCGTAGAGCGCCTCCGCGCCCAGCTCAGTAATTCGGTAGCCGAATGCCTGCCGGAACTCGGCCTGCAAGGGCAGCATGCTGCGGTACACTTCGCCGATTGGCGCGAGGTAGTACTGCGCAATCCAACTCCCCAGTGCAAGCAGGTTATCGTCGAGCACAGGAAGCGCATCCAGCACTTGCAGCACCCGTTTCAGCTTGTGTGTCTCGGGAGGCTCGTGGTGAATCCGGATGACGATGCCTGAGAGTCTTTTCTCCGCGCCCCGGCCAAACGGAACCACCACGCGCCCACCGACAATCGGCTCCAGAGGGCCAGTTTCATAGGTAAACAGTGCATCCAGCGGCACCGGCAGCGCCACGTCGCAATATGTGGTCTGCGTCTCCGGCAACAGGAGTGCCTGTGTGGCTTCGGCGGGCATTAAGCCTCTGGGTTAATTTCTGGGCTGTGCTCTGCGACCCGCTTCGGCAGCGGCATTCCCAAATACTTCATCACCAACTGCAGATCCGCCCACGTTTCCTTCTTCTGTCGTGGGTCGCGCAGCAGGTAGGCCGGATGATAGGTCACCACCAGCTTAGCCGTAAACTCAGGATCGCGCTCCGCCGCCAGGTGCGGCACAATGGGGTGGAAGTCGTAAATCCGCCCGCGCAAGTTCGCCATTGAATCCGCAACGCCCAGCAGAAATTTTGCCGCAGTCGCTCCCAACGCCACAATGATCTCGGGACGCACCACGGAGATCTGGCGCATCAGGAACGGACCGCAGGTGTCGCACTCGTCGCGCTCCGGCGTGCGATTCTTAGGCGGCCGGCACTTTACCACATTGCCGATATAGACGTCCTCGCGCCGAATTCCCATAGCGTTGATCATGTTGTTGAGCAGTTGTCCGGCCCGCCCTACGAACGGCTCGCCCTGAGCGTCTTCATCCGCGCCGGGCCCCTCGCCCACGAACATGATGCGCGCCTGCGGGTCACCTACTCCAAAGACGATGTTGGTGCGCGCCTGACTCAACCGGCAGCGCGTGCAGTCGCCGATCTCCTCGCGAATCACCCGCAGAGCCGCTGGTTTGTCCGCAAGTATTCCAGCCAACTGCGCTCCTTCTGCTGCGGGCTCCGCGCGGCGCGTTTCGTCCATTTCCTGCAGCTCTTCCGGTCCGGTGATCGCAGCCAACTCTTCGCGCACAATCGTCCGCCCAAAGCTCATCCCCTCCGGCAGTTCGCGCCGGTAGAGGTCAAAGATTCCAAGCTCGCGATAGTAGCGCACTGTGGCCGCAACCGCTTTTTTGCTTTCTTCGTCCAGAACCTTTGCCATGCCTATGCGGTCACCTTGGGGGTCTTTTGACGTGCGCGCAGTTTCACCACCGCGTCCAGAATACGTCCGGCCATCTCGGACTTGCTCATCTCCGCAATTTCCGTTGCCTCGTCGGCGGTGATGATCACGCCCGCATTGCGCTGCGAGCCGAACCCAATGCCGGGTTGAGAAACATCGTTGAGCACGATAGCGTCCAGATGTTTGCGTTCCAACTTCTTCCGCGCGTTCTCCACCGCGTTCTCTGTCTCGGCAGCAAATCCTACGAGCAACTGCCCTGGCGCACGATTCGCGCCCATCTCGGCAAGAATGTCTGCCGTCGGCCGCAGCTCCAGGTTCAGCCCACCATCGCGTTTGATCTTCTGCCCTGAGACCTCGGCCGGGACAAAGTCTGAGACTGCGGCTGTCATGATCGTAATGCTCGCGCGGCCAAAGCGCGCCAGCATTGCCTCACGCATCTCTGCGCTGCTCTCCACTTGCACAAACTCTTCCACCGCCGGAGCCGCCAACGCCGTTGGCCCGCTCACCAGCGTCACTCGCGCACCGCGCCGCAATGCAGCTTCGGCGATTGCGTATCCCATCTTTCCACTGGAGCGATTGCCGAGGAAGCGCACCGGATCAATCGGCTCATAGGTAGGGCCGGCGGAAATTAATACGTGCTCTCCCTTGAGTTCCTCCCGCTGCCCAATCCGCGCCAGCAAAGCTTCCACGATCACTTGCGTATCGGCCAGCCGTCCCTCGCCGGTCATCCCGCAGGCAAGATAGCCTTCGTCCGGCTCCACGATGGTCACGCCCCGCGCGCGCAGAATCTGCAGATTCGCCTGGGTTGCCGCGTGGCGCCACATATTCACATTCATCGCCGGCGCCACCACCACCGGAGCTGTAGTCGCAAGATAGAGCGTCGAGAGAAAATCTTCTGCCAGTCCGTGTGCGAAGCGAGCCAGTGTTGCAGCCGTCACTGGCGCCACCAGCAGCGCATCAATCGATTGCGCCACCCCAATGTGTTCCACCGAGGAATCCAGCGTCGAGTTCGAGTCGCGCTGCGAGAACATCTCAGTGATTACTTTTTCGCCGGTGAGCGCGGCAAAGGTCAGCGGGCGCACAAATTCCTGCGCCGCGCTCGTCATGACGACTTGCACGCGAATGCCGCGGTCCTGTAGACGCCGCGCAATCTCCGCCGCTTTGTATGCGGCGATGCCGCCTGTAACTCCCAATGCAATTTTCATCTGTCGATCTTCAGCCGAACTCCATCTTCAGCCGAATTTGATGCATGGAAGCGCCCTACCGATTGCAGCTGAAACTCTTGCCGCCATCTGTTCCGTGCCCCGTCCACTTTCGCAGCCGGGGTACGCGGCAACGCCCCAACGACCAGGCGCTGTACCTATGCGGCGCCTGACTCCGATTTCACATCTGGAACTGCCCGTAGAGGTGTGGTCTCCCACTTCACCTTGTCGGCCTGCAACTCCTGCGCAGCAATGCGGCACGGCTTCGTGGAACTCGTAGCCACCAGAGGGAGTGCGCCGGACTGCAGCTGACGTGCGCGGCGAGCAGCCACCAGAATGTAGCGGTAATTGCTATCGAACCCGTTGTAGAGATCCACTTTATACCTCCTGTGAATTACACGGTCGTCTTTCGAAAGCTATCCAGAATGGGGCCAAGAGACGGCCGGACAAACTCCAGCTTGCGACTCTCCGCCAGCTTCGCGATATCGTTCTCGTCGCTTCGCGAAGGTTCGCGGCCCGCCGCGCGCAAGCGCTCGGCAAGAATGATCGCCTTCAGCGAGTCAATCGAATCTTCCAATTGGTCGTTTATGAGAATGTAATCGTATTCCTCGTATTTTTCAATCTCCCGTGTCGCAGTTTCCAACCTGCGTTGGATGACAGCCTCATCGGTCATGCGTTCGGCCGAACTTCGGCGGCGTAGGCGCTTCTCCAGCTCCTGCTTGTTCGGCGGCAAAATAAAGATGCTCACCGCCTCCTGAAGACCTCCCTGCAGCTGCGACGCCCCTTGTACATCGATGTCCAACAGCAGGTCGTGTCCGCGCACAATCGCATCGTCCAGAAACTTCTTGGCCGTGCCGTAGTAGTTTCCGAAGACGTCGGCATGTTCAAGAAACTCGCCCTTCTTGATCATGCGCTCGAAGACTTCGCGGCTTGTGTAGTAGTACTCGCGCCCATCTTCCTCGCTGCCCCGTGGCGGCCGTGTGGTGTAGGAAACTGAAAATTCGAGCCGGTCCACCAAGCTCTTGATGGCATTGACCAGCGTTGATTTACCGCTCCCCGAAGGAGCCGAAATTATGAAGACCAGAGTCATTCGACGTTTTGCACCTGTTCCCGGGATTTCTCAATATCGCTCTTCAGTGCTAGGCCAAGTTCGGTGATGCGCATCGCCTCCCCCGCCAACCCGGTGGTCTTGGAAAGCATGGTATTAGCCTCGCGATTCATCTCCTGCAACAAGAAGTCGAGCTTCTTGCCCACATCTTCGCCCTCCGCCAGCAACCCACGGAAATGTTTGATGTGGGACTGCAGGCGCACAATCTCTTCCTGAACATCGCTGCGCTCGGCCAGCATCGCCGCCTCTTGCAGGATTCGGTCCGGATCGGCTTTGCCTTCCAGAAGCTCCGCCATGCGCGTCCGAATCCGCTCCAGGTGCGCTTCCAGAACCATGCTCCGCAGCTTCTCCACCTCCGCGGTGTTGCTCTCGAGCTGCTCCATCCGCGACTCCAGTTCGGCCCGCGTATGGTCGCCCTCCAGCCGACGGTTGGCGTTCAGCAGCTCGATCAGTTCGCCGGCCGCCTCCAGTAGCGTTGCCCGTAACTGAACTTCGTCCGGCATCTCGCTGGAGGCAGACAACACGCCATTCAAGCGGAATACCGCATTCAAATCCACTTCCCCGCGCAGGTCAAGTTCCTTTGACAGGGCTCGAAACGCGTTCACGTATCCGGAGACCAGCTCCTGGTTCACGCTGACGCCCGATGCTCCAGCGTACTCCAGCGTCAGCCCCACTTCCACGTGTCCGCGATGCATTTTTTCCTTGAAAAGCTTGCGCAGCTGCTGCTCAAAGAGATCGGAATTTCCCGGCAGCCGCAGATGCAGATCCAGGAAACGATGGTTCACCGATTTCGCGGTAAACGTATACGCGGTCTTCCCCTGCTGTCCTTTAATTTGCGCAAAGCCAGTCATCGAGCGGATCGCCATAATCAGTCTCCGCCTCCTTCCGCGCCCGCTCGGGGCGCGTCGAGATCCATAAATTGCAACTCGTACAGCCGCCGGTAGGTTCCCAACCGTGATAGCAACTCATCGTGCGAACCCTGATCGGCAATCTTTCCGTTTTCCAGCACCACAATCCGGTCAGCCCGCCGCACAGTCGAGAGACGGTGCGCGATGACGAATACCGTGCGCCCAGTCATCAGATTCTGCAACGCGGCCTGCACCAACGCTTCGCTCTCGGAGTCCAGCGCCGAGGTCGCCTCGTCCAGAATCAGCAGCGGCGCGTTCTTCAGCAACGCCCGCGCTATGCTCAGCCGCTGGCGCTCGCCGCCGGAAAGCCTAAAGCCACGCTCGCCGATCACCGTCTCGTATCCCTCCGGCATCCGAAGGATGAAATCGTGAGCCAGCGCCGCCTGTGCCGCGCGCTCCACCTCCGCCTGCGAAACGTGCGGCTGGCCGTAGGCAATGTTATTACGCACGGTGTCGTTGAATAGCATCGTCTCCTGCGCCACAATGCCAATCTGCTTGCGTAGCGAGGATAACGACAGGTCGCGCACGTCGATCCCATCCACCAAAATGCGTCCGCCGGTCACGTCGAAGAAACGTGGAATCAGGTGCACCATCGTGGACTTTCCGGCGCCGCTGCCACCCACAATCGCCAGCAATTCCCCGGCCTTCACGTCCAGGTCAATACCCTTCAGGACCTCGCGCGCATCCTCGCCATCGTTGTAGGAAAAGCGCACGTTTTCAAAACAGATCGAACTGTGGAAGCTAGCCAACTTGCGCGCATGCGTCTTCTCGTGCACCTCGTCCTTGGCGTCCATGTATTTGAAGACGGATTCGGAGGCCCCCAACGCTTGCTGAAAGCTGTTGTAGAACGCCGCAAACTTGCGCACCGGCTGATACAGCATAGTCGTCGCCGTGATGAAGACCATAAAATCGCCGATGGTCATCGTACCGTGATTAATTCTGTCGCGCCCCAGTTTCAACAGCAGCGCAATCGCCACCGCACCCAGCAGGTCCATAAGCGGAGAGCTCACGGCCATCGCCACCACGTAGCGCATATTGGCCGAAAACAGCCGCTTGGCCGCCGCCTTAAAGCGCATCGTCTCCCAAATCTCTGTGCTGAAGGCTTTGACTATGCGATTGCCTGTGATCGTCTCGTGCAGGATATTCTGAATCTCGGCCAGCTTGTCCTGCCCACGCCGTGTTGTGCTTCTTACTTCCCGCCCAATCTTGCGCGAGCTCAACACAATCACCGGCACAAACAGCAGCAGAATCCATGCCAGTTTGCCGCCCACCGAGATCACCAGCACGACGATAAACAGAAAAATGAAAAACTGCTGAAGAAACTCCGCCAGAACGCTCGACATCGCAAACTGAACCTTGTCGATGTCATTGATGATGGTGGAAACCAGCGTCCCCGTTGGATGCTTCTGGAAGAATGCCGCCGAGCGCCTCAGAACGCTTTCGTAAATCTCATTACGCAGGTCGGTTACCAGCCCAAAACCCGCATAGCTCACCAGGTAGGTGCCAACGTAGTCGAAGATGCCCTTCAGAAAAACCGAGACAACCAGCGCAAACGCAACCTTTGTCCAGGGATTATGAAAATGGCTGGGAACAAGCTGTTCCAAGTAAATTGTGTAATGCGTATGCGGAATCTTCAGCAGCGCCAGCGAGTTCCCTGGCATATCTGGCGCCAGCACCCGATTAAAGATCGGCCCTAACAGCGCGACACGAAACGCTTCCAACAGTCCGACCAGCGAGAACAGAACTACGCTGGCAAACAACTGGGGCCAGTACGGCCGGACATACCACATCAAGCGAATCAGTCGGCGCATGGACTACTCAATGGACTACTCATGAGATGGCGGCCCCATCTCGCATGGAATTTTTTGGTGCAAACATGAATTCTACTGCATCCTCAGCACAGTCTGCCAAAATGGCCCGGGCTTCGCCCATCTCTCCTGATTTGCCCCGCTCAGATAATGAAAAGAGCCCACGTGCTGGGCTCTTTCTCACCTTCACCAGTTTCCTTCACCTTGGGCTGTCCCGATGCTCCACCTTCGCCCGATAGCCAGCCTTGGCAAGCCGCTTCTTGATTTCTTCGGCCATGAACACCGAGCGATGCTGGCCACCTGTGCAGCCGAAGCCAATAGTCAAATAGCTCTTTCCCTCCGCCACATAATGCGGAAGGAGAAACAGAAGCATGTCCATCACCTTCGCGATGAACTCCTGCGTCTGCGGGAAGGAGCGGATGTACTTTGCGACCTGCGGATGCTTCCCCGTGTAAGGACGAAACTCCGCAATGAAGTGCGGGTTAGGGAGGAAGCGAACATCAAAGACGAGGTCGGCGTTCTCCGGCACGCCATTCTTAAAACCAAAGCTCAAGGTCGAGACCAGCATCGGCTGCCGTTCCTCGCCCGTCTTGAACAGTTCCACCAAGTGCGTACGCAGTTCGTGCACATTGAACTGGGAGGTGTCGATCTCCAGGTCCGCAATGTTGCGGATCTGTTCCAGCCTGCGCCGTTCGCTGGTAATCGAAGTTGGAACCGAGGATGCTGAACCCAGCGGATGAGGACGCCGCGTCTCGCTGAAGCGCCGTACCAACACCTTGTCGCTAGTGTCCAGATAGATCAGCGTAACGTCCAGCCGCTTCTTCAAATCGCCAATGATCGCCGGAAGTTGCTCCAAGCGGCTGCCCTCGCGGATATCCACTACAATAGCCGCGTTCTTGTTGTCGCGCGTGTCCTGGATGAGCTGGGCAAAACTGGGAATCAACTCTGCGGGCAGATTGTCCACGCAGTAGTACCCCATGTCCTCGAACACCTTCAGCGCCGTGATCTTTCCTGAGCCGCTCAAACCGGTAATCATCACCAGCTTGGCCTTTGATCGGGCACTCCCAACCGGGGTGGCATCCATTGCTGCGTAGCGATCGCCCGCTGGGCCCTCGCCGGAGCGCTTGCACTCCACCTCTGGGAACTCCGCCTTTAAGGACTTCCTGGAACCGGGTTTGCGAGTTGTGCGGGCCATAGACGTAATTTAGCAGCAGTCGCCATATCAGAGAAACATCATTGCACTGGATGAGCACGGATGGAATCCGGGTTCCTATTTTGGGCGGCTTAGTTCGAGGGCGTGGCGGAGGGCCGAAAGGACGCGGCCACATGCAACTTCAAAGGGGCCAGTTATGGAATGACCGCTGGCGCAGGCATGGCCGCCGCCGCCGAAGGTCCGGGCGATGCGAGCAACATCGATGTGTCCCTTGCTGCGCAGGCTGACCCGGTAGCCACCGATGATTTCGCGAAAGAAAGCCGAGGTCTCGACGCCGTGGATGCTGAGCGCCCAGTTGACGAGCCCCTCGCAGTCCTGCTCTGTGGCACCACAGGCAAGCATGTCGGCCTCCGAAACATGCATCCAGGAAACGGCTCCCTCATAGTGGAGATTGGAGAGAGCACGTCCGAGCAGTCGCATCTTGGAGGCGGGGTTGGAGAAATAGACCTGCTGCGCAACCGCCACCGGATCGGCTCCGGCAACGACCATTTCCCGCGCGAAGGCAAAGGTCTGGGCGCTGGTTCCGGAATAGCAAAAGGAACCGGTATCCGTGAGCATGGCGGTATAAAGGCAGGTTGCAATTTCGGGAGAGATCGTGACTTCGGCGGCCAAGGCGATTCGATAGACCAATTCAGCGACGGCGGCGGCGGTGGGGTCGATGTAGTTGAGATCGGCGTATTGGGCCGAGGTGTCATGGTGGTCGATGTTGATAGTGAACAGTCCGCCAAGGCCCTCGACGTGGGTGCGTTCGAGGCTGTCGCATTCGAGGACAATGGCGGCATCAAAGCAGGAGGCAGTGACGGGGCCGGAACTGAGCGTAGCAGCGCCGGGCAGGCTGCGATAAAGGAAGGGAACTCCATCGCCGAGGAAACCGTCGGCGATCTTGCCCATGGCACGTAGTATTTGCACACAACCGAGAACACTGCCAACGGCGTCGCCGTCGGGGCGTCCGTGCGAAGTTACGACCCAGCGCAGACGAGACTGCACAGCGTTCATGACCTCGGCGAGGGTGCTCATGGATTTTTTTTCTTACTCCGCTTGTCGATGCGGTGGAGGAGCTCGTCAATGCGCGCGCCGTACTGCCCGGAGCTGTCGTGCACAAAATGGAGATCGGGAGCCACACGGAGACCGAGGGCTTCGGCGAGTTGATGGCGGATGAAGCCGACCGCATCGTTTAGAGCGGTTACGCAGGCCTTTTGCTCGCGCTCGTCGCCCTCCACGGCGACGTAAACACGCGCGGATTTGCCGCCCGGCGCCATGAGGACTTCATTGACGGTGACAAGTCCGATGCGGGGATCAGAGAGCTCCCCGGTGACGATGATAACGAGTTCTTCCTTGATCGCCTCGATGAGACGATCTTTATGATGCTGCGCACTGCGATTTTCCACTAAAGATACTCCTGCACGCCATTGTTGCGGGCGGTTGACCGTGCCGCGAAACGCAAGCACAGGTAAACCGTTTAATTTATCACAGAAGAGACCACGGTTGGGAACAGAGTGCACAGGCGTTCACAAGGCTGCTTCATGGTTCGGCCGAAGAACGCACGGTTGACTAGAGCTCTATGATGTCGCCTTCGCGGGCGGCGCGGACGCGGGGATAATACTCAGAGGCGCACTTCACGATGGAATCGAGACACCGGTCATCGTGATCTGGGTCGTGGTGGTAGAGGACCAGTTCCTTGGCGCCACTTTCGAGGATGATGTTGACAGCCTCGCGCCAGTGACTATGTCCCCAGCCGTGACGCTTGGCCTCGTACTCGTCAGGCAGGTACTGGGCATCGTAGATAAGGACGTCGGCACCTTCGGCGAGTTTGCGAACATTCTGATCAAAGACGGGATGTCCAGGCTCATTGTCGGTGGCGTAAACGAAGATTCCGTTGTCGGTTTCGAGGCGAAAGCCAAGGCATCCTTGGGGATGATTGAGCCACATGGATTGCACGATGCAATCGTCAAACTCTACCCGCTCCTCTTCCATGTCGAAGAAATTGCAGTGTGCAGCCATCTCGGTCATGTCAACCGGAAAGTATGGATCAGCCATCTGCTCTTCGACGACGCGCCGCAGACCGCGGGTGCGGCTGGAGGAGTGGAAGAAAAAATAGTTGTCGGGATTTTCATACAGGGGCTGAAAGAAAGGGATGCCCTGGATGTGGTCCCAATGGAAGTGGGAAAGGAAGATGTGAGCGTAAATGGGATCGGAACCACGCTCTGCCATGAGGCTCTTGCCGAGGTTGCGGAATCCGGTGCCGCAATCAAAAATGTAGATATGATCATGGACCCGGACTTCGACACAGGAGGTATTCCCACCATACTGCATGTTCTCCAGCTGCGGAGTTGGAGTGGATCCGCGAACTCCCCAGAACCTGATCCTCATGCGTCCCTTCCGGTTTGATCGAGATAATTTCTCAATATCAAATACGTTGCTACCATAACCCCGATCTCCGCTACGGCTTGGGGAAGGGAGAGTGACAAAAGTATATGACAGCGGCGTGTGTGTCGCGCAAGCAATGAATTGCCACAAACCTAGCGGGGGGCAACGCGCCGAGAGTCGAGGAGCCGATGGGAAGAGTATGCAATGCGGGGACGGCGGTGCAAGATAACGCACTTTTGTTGTTACGAGACTTCCCACAAGAGTACAACAAGGTTACTATTTGCGAGCTTGCCCCTGCACTAGTGATTGGACACTTTCGGGTTGGGACGCAAGCTGAATAGCAACAAAAGAGGGGATTGCCGTGGCAGATGCGGAAGTTCAGGACAAGCGCTCGATTCGACGTTTTGCGTTGCAGCTCCCAGTTACTGTAACTGCAAAATCCGGCAAGCAACTGGAGTTGGTGGCAGAGAGCCGGGATGTGAGTTCCCATGGAATCTGCTTTCTTTGCGATGCCGAGCTCGAACGCAACTCGACAATTGAATTCACGGTGACGCTACCGAAAGAGGTCACAATGACGGAACCAATCAGCGTGCACTGCAGCGGGACGGTAGTGCGGGTGGAAAAGCGTAACGAGGGAGGCAAGTTCGCCGTGGCGGCCGCAATCGACAACTACGAATTTGTGGCAAGCGACGAGAAGCAGAAATTCATTGCCGGGGCTGACGCGCCGTCCGGTCTGTGATTCAATCGTTCATTGTGAACAAGTATGTGGTGTTGCTGAGTTTTGCGATGGCTGCCATCCCGGCGGCGTATGCGCAGAAGGCAATCGGCGAAGTCTACTCCGGCGATGCAAGTGTGCGCGGCTCGGTGCTGTTTTCGAGCAATGGGGCGCATATTCTCAGTGGTTCGCAGGTGGCGGCCGGTGATGGCGTAGCGCTACTTAAGCTGGCACGCGGCGGCCAGTTGCGAATCTGTCCTAAGACGAATCTTTCATTAAGTGCGGATGCGAGCGGCAAGGCACTGGTGCTAGGTCTGAACGCGGGCGCAATGGAGCTAAATTACTCACTGACCAGCGCGGCAGACTTGCTGATTACGCCGGACTTCCGGCTGCAGCTAATCAGCCCCGGAACCTTTCATCTGGCAATTTCGGTCAGCCCCGCTGGGGATACCTGTTTGCGCTCCCTGCCGGGCAATGATGCTTCGGTTTGGGTGGCCGAAATGATGGGCAGCGACTCCTACCAGCTCTCGCCGGGAAAGAGCGTGATGTTTCGCGGTGGATTGATCTCGGGAGCTACGGAGGCTCCGGCTAACTGCGGCTGCGCGGAGACGACGCCTAGCGCGCCCGTAGCCGCCGCGCCGCCCCCCCCTGCGACTCCCCCGGCGGAGGAGAACAGGACTGAGGCAAAGCCTGCGAATGAGGCACACCTGGAGGTGGACAGCTCGTTTGTCTATCGCGGAAATGAGGCAGTGCAAGATATTTACGGCTCGCTGTCCCGGCTATCGATTTCGACGGATAACTCCAAGCTGGCGTTGGCGCTGCTTCCGCAGGTGAGCGGGCCAAAGGCGGAAACCACGACGCCCGCCAAGAAACCAGGGATACTGCAGCGGATGGGAGGCCTATTTGGGCGCCTATTTGGAAGGCAAAAGTAGAAACAGGATAGAGCCATGCGCTGCCCTCTACTGTTTTTGGCTTTAGGCGTGGTAAACTCCCCTTTGCCAACGTTTTACCCTTCGGTTGCGATGCACGGCGACAGGATTTTAAAATCCGCTTTCACGGAGAAACAAAAAGATGACGAAAGCCGATCTTATCGAAGAAGTTTCACGACTGGCCGAGTTGACCCGCAAAGACAGCGAAGTCATTGTGGAGACGATCTTCGACAGTGTGGTGCGTGCTCTGCGCACAGGAGACAAGATCGAGATTCGTGGCTTCGGCAGCTTCCGGACCCGGCAGCGCAAGCCACGAGTTGGCCGCAATCCAAAGACCGGCGACCGTGTTGAGGTTCCTCCGAAAAAAATTCCCTTCTTCAAGCCGAGCAAGGAGTTGAAGGACATGGTGAATCGGAACGGCGCAGGGCAGCAGCCCATCGCCGTCGAACCCAGTTTGAGCGACGCCGCCGCGGCCAAGCCGGAGAACTAGAAGGTCGGAAGGTGGCGCCGCGGTGCGCATTGAAAGTCGCTGACGAAGGCCGCATAATCAAAACGCCGGCAGCGTGCTCGCCGTCTTCCCTTATTCGTGAATCTGCCGAACTCCATCACGCTCGCACGTATCGGTTGCGTGCCACTATTTCTCTGGATTCTTTCCGGCACCCCGTCCCATGGTATTTACGGCAGGCGGGAATTGCTGGCCGCAGCAGTGTTTCTGATGGCTGCAGCCGCGGGCGGAGTGGACGGCTTCTTGGCGCGCCGGACGCATCAGGTGACAACCCTAGGGACGCTGCTCTCACCTCTGGCCGACAAATTGCTGGTCTCAACCGCCTTCATTGCGCTGGTGAGGTTTGCTCCGGAATTGGTGCCCGGTTGGATTGCGGTGCTGCTAGTGGGACGGGAGTTTCTGGTGACCGGTCTGCACTCAGTAGCAGTGCAGGAGGGAATGAAGCTGCATGTGGACCAGACTGGCAAGCTGAAGACGGTGGTGCAGATTATCTCCGTCGTGGCGGTGCTGATGGCCCATGCCTGGCCCAGATGGCCAGTGGGCGGCAGGGTGTTTCCGGGCACGGCAATTGCAGTCGGAGCGATCTGGCTGATGCTAGCCGTGTCGCTGCTTTCAGCGTCGGCCTACTTTCGCACCTTCTGGGCGGAGGCGGTACAACAAAGTCGGCTGCGGAACGAGCCTCGGCCTTTTGTGGTCAACCGACCAGAGGGCAAGAATGCTCGGGCGCAATAGCAGATTGTAATTCGATCCGCAGAGCTGACACGAATTGAAAAATACGCTCTCGACCTCCGTATGCTCTGCGCATGCGGGAGCTTGTAGTTGATCTCTGGGATTCAACATGAATGACTTCCCCGCCGAATATTCGGCTGAAGAACGACGCTGGTTGCTGCGCTTGGCCCACTGGAGCATTCGCGCTGCGGTGACGGGAACAGCCCTGCCCGCAGAGCTGTTCGAGGATGAACTCGGAGCTGAGGCCAGAGCTCATCTGCGGCAGAAGCGGGGCGCCTTCACAACGCTGCACGAAAACGGAGAGTTGCGCGGCTGCATTGGAATGGTGATGGCCGTGAAGCCGCTGGACGAGACGGTCCGCGAAATGGCCCGAGCCGCTGCCTTGGAAGATCCGCGTTTTGCACCGGTAGTGGAGGCTGAGCTGGGAAGCTTGCAGTTGGAGATCAGCGTGCTGTCTCCAATGTTTGTGATTGCACCGGAAGACGTGGTGGTAGGACGGCACGGGCTGATGGTGACATACGGCGGACATCGCGGATTACTGCTCCCGCAGGTGGCGGGCGAGTGGGGTTGGGATCGCGAGACGTTGCTGGCGCAGACCTGCCGCAAGGCAGGACTGCCTCCAGAGCAGTGGAAGCAAGGAGCGCAGCTTGAAGCGTTTACGGCAGAGGTGTTTGGCGAGACAGAGCCGGGCGAGAGCTTGAGGAAGTAGCAGCCACTGGCCAGCACCCTGGAGTTACGTCTTCCGGCCTACTGAGCGCGGTGCCGTTTTGAAGCTTCGTTCCTGGTCTCTCGCTTCTGGGCAACGGGAGACGCTGAAGATCTCACCATCCGCTTTCCTATTTGTTGCCTTTACACCCGTATCCGAGGAAGAGCATACGGTGGATGCGCGAGCAAGGCGCAGAGCCTTCGGGCGTGGCGGTGGCCCTCTGCTCTCGCACAGAAGACTCGTGTTCTGCTTCCACAACGTCGCCAAACTCCATTTCAGCAGAAGCGCGGCTGATCATGGCAGTGGAAGATTCGCGGGTGACGTTCAGAACCAGGAGCTCGCCCAAGACATGGCTGGGCAGGCGCTTATCTGAACTTGGGGCGACCTTCGCGGGTTTGACGGCGGAGGCTTCAGCCTCCAAGGGCAACCCCTCACTGGCACGATCGATCTTGTTGAGGTCGCCGGGAGCATACCCGCGCATGACGAAGAGGTAGTCCCCTGGTTTGGCGCCCTTGGCGCTGCCAAAGTCCGTATACACGATAAGGCCGGTGCCGAGCAGACCCACAAAATCCTTCGAGCCAAGGATATGTCCCCTGACCGCGCTGGCAGAGGCGCGGAAGGAATCAATTTCCGGTTCAGTGGTGCGGAATTCGATCTCCGGACGCTCCTGGAAGGGCACGACAATATCGCCGGGGATGGCGGCATCGCAGGAAAAATCGAAACTGGCGACGGCGGTTCCCTTCTCAACCGATTTCACTGTCACCCACCCAACATCCTCATAGAGGGAGCCAAGCTTGGCGAGCTTGGCGCGCTGCTCGGGAGAAGAGTCCTCACGGTTAGGGTCTCCGATCTGGCGCAGCAGGCTATAGCGTCGTCCTTCGACGAGCCCGGGACCGCGGAGGAAGAGCACGGAACGACCTGGAAAACGATCCTCGTGTGGACTCTCCTTGGAGCCGAGGACATAACTGGCGCGCGAAATAGAGTGGCGGGTGATGAAACCGGAGCAATACAACTGGCTATAGCTCGGGCCATTGGCCGGAGGAGAGACGTGCGGAACGTCTGCTGATGAGCCGGACTGCGCCAACAAGGTAGCGGAAAGCAGGGTTAATGCCACGATCAGTTGTTTCATTCCGAATCTCATTTCAGCCGCTTCACGGCGCGTGCCAGAATAGCGCTTTGACGATTGTAACCGGAAGCTAACAAAGGCGGGACCGCCGGTCAAGTAACCGTGGGACGAGGCATTAACTGAAAAGGCACCATTGTGATATTTTGGATTTTTCTGAGGAAAAGTACATTCAGCCATTGCAACCGGCCGAGCGCATCATTACCATTTGCCCACAAATGACTGTTCCACCGATGAATTACACAGCACGCTCTCTTCGCCTCCGCATCCCGCGGATTTGCGTCTCTATTACGGGTACGGATGCCTCCGATTTGCTGGACAAGGCGGAGGTAGTTCTACACGACAACTCACTGATTGAGCTTCGGCTCGATTCCCTGAAAACCCCCCTGTCAGCTGTGCCGCGCTTGCGTCGGCTGCTCGAGGGGCGCCCGGACGCCATCCTGATCGCGACTTGCCGCCGTGCCGCGGCAGGAGGCAGCTTCCATGGCAACCTGGAGGCGCAGCTCGAAGTACTTCGCAAGCTGACAGACGCTGGCTGTGCTGCCGTAGACATCGAGATTGAGAGTGCCGAGGCGATGAGCGTCGCAGACTGGGAGGAACTGCGGTCGCGCGCGGCCATCGTTCTCTCCAGTCACGATTTCAAGGGCACCTCAAAGCTGGACGAGACATTTGAACGGATGCGCGCCTTCCCCGCCGACTTCTACAAGGTAGTGGGCACGGCCACCTGTCTGCACGACAACGTGACGATGACGCGCTTCCTGCAACAGCACTCCTCCGAGTATCCGATGGTGGGCATGTGCATGGGCGAACAAGGCATGCTGAGCCGCGTCCTCGGCATACGGGCGGGCGCTGCATTCACTTTCGGCTCGACCGGCCAAGGCAAAGAAACGGCACCAGGACAGCCGACGTACCGCGAACTTCGGGATTTCTACCGCATCGAGCAGATTGAGTCTGTGACCAAGGTGTACGGCGTCGCGGGCGACCCGGTTTCCCACTCAATGTCACCCTGGGTAATGAACTCGGCTTTCCGGCGGGAGAACGTAAATGCCGTTTTTCTGCCGTTGCACGCCAAGAAGCTGGAAGACCTGCTCTCCACGATCACCGACCTGCCTCTGGATGGACTGTGCGTGACCATGCCGTACAAGCAGGCGGTAGTAGAACATCTGGACAACAGCGACGTCCTGACCCAGCAAACCGGCGCCTGCAATACCATTGTGCGCGGCAAGGACGGAAGACTGTTTGGGTTTAACACGGATGTGTACGGCATTGTTGCTGCGATTGAGCCGCGTGTTGCGCTGCAGGGAGCGCGAGTGCTGGTGCTAGGAGCAGGAGGCGCAGCGCGGGCAGCAGTGTTCGGGTTGCGGGCGAAAGGAGCAGAGGTCTTCATCATGAACCGCACCCCGGCGACCGCGATGGCGCTAGCCAAGCAATCGGGGGCAAAGACAATAAAGCGCAGCGAAGTGGCAAAGCTGAACTTCGACATCATCTTCAATGCAACTCCGCTCGGCATGGGCGCGGACAAGCAGACGCCTCTGGAAGAAAGTGAGCTCAACGCACTCTGGGTCTTCGATTCGGTGTACAACCCGATCGAAACCCGGTTGCTGAAAATGGCGCAGGCGAAGGGCTGCGGGACGATCAGCGGGGCGGAAATGTTCGTACACCAAGCGGCGCGGCAGTTTGAAATCTGGACTGGTAAGCCGGCACCGATCGACAGCATCCGGCAAGTGCTGCTGAGGCAGCTCGGCGCTGTGGGTGGGGAGAATGCAGCGCCGATTCCAACTGTGGTTTCACCCAAGACCAAGGCGGTAGCGGCGAATACCTTGGCGGCAGCGGCCATCGAAGCTGACGTTCCAACACAGGCACGTGAAACGGCTGAGGAAACCGCTAAGCCCCAAGCAGGAGCAGTCGCGCGGGCGAAAAAAGCAGTGGCGAAAAGCGCTCCGGCACAGGCGGCGCCAGCCAAGACCGCAACGGCAGTGAAGGCGGGAGTGGCCAAGGCAGCAAAGCCTGCGGCGAAGAAGAGTGCTGTCAAACAGGTGGCGACAAAGGCCAGAAAGCGGTGAGGGGAAATCTCGCGAACCTTGAGGTTTGGGATCGGATGGGTCCGCTGAAATTCGTCCTCACGAAGCTTCTCGCTCGGTTTTGATATCCGAGTAAAGGACCACGCGGTTGCGTCCCTGAGCCTTGGCTTGATAGAGAGCGGCGTCAGAGGCTTCCAGCAGGTCTCGCTTGAAGCGGGCTTCCTCCGGGAACATGGCAACCCCTATGCTGATAGTGATGTGCTCGGTTTGTTCCCCGTCCGCAGTACGTGCCCCGATGAAGAACTTTGCTTGCTCGACGGAGTAGCGTAGCCGCTGGGCGACCAATTTTGCGCCTTGCAGGTTGGTTTCGGGAAGCAGCAGTATGAACTCCTCGCCACCGTAGCGGGCGGCGGTGTCGATCTCCCGGAGATCACGAGTGAGGATGGCGGCAACATCGCGGAGAACGACGTCGCCAGCGGGGTGGCCGTGTGTGTCATTGAGGCGCTTGAAGTGGTCGATGTCGATCATAAGCACTGCGACGGGGGTGCCGCGGCGCTCGGCGCGTGCCAGTTCCAGGTCGAGCTGCTGTTCGAAGTAGCCACGGGTCTTGAGACCAGTGAGGAAGTCGGTAAAGGCGAAGCGCAGCAGAGTCTCGTTCGAGTAGTCACGGGCCAGCATACTTTCAGCCACTAGCGACAAAATCCAGAGGAGTTGGGCATCTTCGCGCGAGAAGCTATCGGTACGCTCGCCGAAGAGCTGTAATGAGCCCATCACCCGGTTGCGCACGAAGAGCGGCACTACGAGGACGCTGGCGGCATCCATGGACTGCAGCAGGGCATCCGCTTGAGGCTGACAGTGACGCGTGAGCAGCAGCGGACGGCCGAGTTTGGCAGCCCAGTAGTTCAGAACATTGGCACGGACAAAATTCCCCTCGTTGGGATCGGGCATATTGCGGGTAACACGGACGTGCATGACCTCGCCATCCTCCTCCCAAAAATAAACTGCGCCCCGGAAGAAGCTGACGATCTCACTGGCCAGGTCGCAGATCAAATTTAAGGTGGAGGCCAGTTCCATCTCCAAGCCAGCCAGCATGCTCATGCGGAGCAGCACGTTGACCTCGCGGTTGCGGCGGGCAATCGTGTCAGGACTCAGCTCGGAGAAGACCTCGACAGCGAAGCGCTCCAGTGGTTCGAATTCATCGGATTCAGGAGATGGAAATGTCATGCTGGCCCAAAATGCCTGGTTGAAGTCCTACTAATAACCGTGCTGGTTGGATGCAGCTGGCAGCACTGGGGCCGCCTTTCGCTGCAGCAGAACCATTCAATGGGTATCTGTGTACTTTCGGTTGCTAAATTAAGCATTTCGCATTAAGATTTGGATGGTAAGAACCACCTTAAGATTGGCTGTAAAAGGTTCAGATCCTAGTTTGGATTCCAGAAATGCGGACTCCTCGATGAGCCGGAAGTCTTCGGAACTGGACAGCAGTAAAACAGGCAACGAAGTATCAGGATAGTATGAACAGCCTCCCCCGAAAGAAAGATCCCCGAAGCAGTTGTCTATACAGTTGAAGCGAATCCCGATTCCCCGGTTCAACCCCCGCCGGAAAATCGTTGGAGAGCGAAGATGGCATGGTACGCATACTGCATCAGCGAACAGGCGAACTTCCAGCAAGGCCGGGTTCGTCGCCCGTTTCTAATCGAGTCTCTTAAAGGCGTGAATGCAAATCCGGTGCGGGGCTTTCCCTGCGGCGAATTTGTCGTGATCGTGAGTGAAATTGAACATGGACAGCCGCTGACCCAACAGTCGGCTATGGAACACGCACGAATCGTAAGCGAATGCTTTAAAGTGGCTACGCTTTTGCCATTCAAGTTCGGAACCGTCTTTGAATCCGACGAAGCACTGCGCCAGGCGATCCGGAACAACAAGAAAACGTTCGCGGATTCGATTGCCAAGCTGCGCGGCAAAAGCGAAATGCACATCAAGGTGACAGTGCGGGAAGGCGCCGCGATCATCGCCGAAGTGGTCTCCCTGCTACCCCCCAAGGCCGGCGGTGAGTACCTGACGAAGCTGAAGGAACAGGCCAGCCGCGATCGCGAGCGCCAGTCGCGGGCGCGCGCGCTATCGGTGCAGGTAAACAAGCTGATGAATCCGCTGCAAGAGGAAGTTTCCTGCAAAAAGGTGGACACCGGAATCGTACTCGACATCGCACACCTTATCGACTCCGCTGGTGTGGAGAAGTACCAGAACCGGTACTCCAGCGCACTTCGGCAGTTTAAGGGCGTTGAGATCTCCCTGACTGGCCCGTGGCCTCCATATCACTTCATGCCCAGCCCGGGTAAAGTGCGAACGGTGGTCAATAACTAGCTTGAACGGCGGATGGCTGATGAGCAGCTACGTGCAAATGCTTGACATTGCTGTGCCAAATCTTAGAATCTGAGTCTAACTAGAGAGTGCGCACTTTGTATTCTTAAACCACTTTCGGGTTGTGCTGGATACAGAAAGGCACCGTGCAGGCAACCGTTTTCCGGAAAGATCGCTCCAACGGAGTCTTGGGAGCATAAATCTCGACGGACGTTTAGGCCCTAAGCAGTAATTCAAAAATGCAGAGCGAGAACGATCCCGGCGCGAACCCAAGCGTCCGGAAAGGCATGACCATGCAGGCTGCAACCAGGACGAGAGTTTTGATTGTGGAAGACGACCGTTCCCAGTCAAATTTCCTGAGCGCGCACCTGATGCGCCGCGGCTATGACGTGAGTTCCGCTGCGACCGGGGATGAGGCGATCCGGATGTTCCGTGTGGTTGACCCGGCGCTGGTACTGCTGGATGCCGATTCACGCGGCATGGATGTGATGGAAACCCTGGAGCGGTTGAAGCAGACGAAGCCCGAGGTTTCAGTGATTATGACCGCCAGCGGCGGCACGCCTGAGATGATATTTCGCGCTTCGAAACTTGGGGCCGACGACTTTGTTTCCAAGCCCATCGACCTGCCGGCTCTGGATCAGAGAATGGCGCGTCTGATGGACGGACAACAGCTGAGCACTGAGGTAACACAGTTGCGTGAGCAGGTTCGCCGCCAAAGCGATTTCGGCACGTTGTTCGGGACTAGTCCCAAAATGGAGGACGTGAAGAACACTATCGAACAGGTGGCCGACACCAACGCCACGGTTCTGATTCGGGGCGAGAGCGGAACGGGCAAGGAAGTAGTAGCTCGGATGGTATTCTCGCATTCGCTGCGGCGCGACAAGCCCTTTGTGAAGGTGAATTGTGCGGCCATTCCGCACGAACTGCTTGAGAGCGAACTGTTCGGCTACGAGCCCGGTGCATTCACTGGGGCAAACCGACAGAAGCTGGGAAAGTTCGATCTGGCCCATGGAGGCACGCTCTTCCTGGACGAAATCAGCGAGATGCATCCCGCGCTGCAAGCCAAACTGCTGCACGTCCTGCAGGATGGCCAGTTTTCCCGCCTGGGGGGCAAGCGCGACATCGCAGTGGATGTGCGGGTACTCGCGGCGACCAACAAACAACTGGAGCGGGCGGTGGAAGAAGGCGCATTCCGTGAGGATCTGTTCTACCGGTTGAACGTGGTCACAATTCACATTCCGCCGCTTCGAGAGCGACGCGAGGAGATCCCAGTCTTTCTTGAATTTATGCTGCGCAAGTACAGTGAGTACTATGGCAAGCAGCCGCCACCATTCACCACCTACGCATTGAGCCGGATGATGGAGTACAACTGGCCAGGAAATATTCGCGAGCTAGAGAATTTAGTGAAGCGGTATGTGATCGTAGGCAACGAGTCGCAAATCGTTCGCGAGCTGGCGACCCATAAGCCACTGATGATGTCCCAGAGTGGAAGTGCGAGCCCAGCGTGGGAACCAAAAGGGAACGACGGCTCCAAGTCGATAGTTGAGGTACAACCACCCACCACGAGCAGAGTAGAAAAGCCAGCTGGGGAAGTTGAATCCGGTAGTGGAGAGCTCTCGTTGTTGGAAATTGGACGCCGTGCGGCCATGGCTGCGGAGCGAGGAGCAATTGAGCGGGCACTGAATGAGACGCGTTGGAACCGGCGGCAGGCAGCCAAGATCTTAAAGGTAAGCTATAAGGCTTTGCTGAATAAAATGAAAATAATGGAAGAGCAAGACTTGGTCAAGAAGAAGCCTTTTATTGCTAAATAGTGGTATTCCAATTCCGCATTCTGAACATTTTACCTAGAGCAATAGATTTAAGGCCGGGAATTAAGAAGCACCTAATTCGGCCAAGCCCCTCTCAGGTGAAGAGTTTAGGTTTTTTGGGAAAATTGTCAGAAGATTTCGCTTCGCTGGTCTGAAACGTGCATCTAAGAAATTAACAAAGAGGCCGTACAGTCAAATATGCAAGATCCTCTCAAGAAGTATCAACTTCTCAGGCTGCCCCAGTTTCAGAGGAGCAGCATCTAGTTTCCCACCAAACTTTCCCACCCTCCCTTGCCTCTTTCGGAAAGCGACCCACACGGGTCGCTTTTTTGATGGGGCGTGGACTGGCGGTTTCCCAAGAACGAATTGGCTCCGGACGGCATCCTAGAGTCGCGAGAAAGGATCAAACGCGCAGCAATCGATTGACCGCCGGACGAGCTACGCATATGATCTTCGTTTTGCAGCATCAAGGCGAGGCGGAGTCCTCTGAAAATCGAGCTAAAGACTATGGACAAACAGAAACTCGAACATTATCGAAACATGCTGGAGACTAGGCGGCTCAATCTGCGCGAGAGCGTTGCCAGAACTGAGGAAGATGGCCGGGCCGCGCAAGTGACAGACTCAGCGCAAGACATCGCGGACCGTGCCTCGAGTTCCTACCAGAAGGAATTTTTATTTGCGCGAAGCAATAATGACCGGCACTTCTTGCAGATGGTAGAACATGCGCTTTCAAACATCGTGGAGGGCGTTTACGGAGAGTGCGAACAGTGCGGCAATGAGATCAATGAGCGGCGCTTGGAGGCGGTTCCGTGGGCGCGGCATTGCATTAGCTGCCAGGAGAAACTGGAACGCGGAGAGTTGGAACAGCAGGCGCAGGAGAGCTAGAACTCCGGGCGCCGAAGCAGCGCATGGTGGCCGCCTCATAACGGGGCGGCCGTTCTCATTCTTCGGGGTGGCCAACAAGCTGGTGCTTTCATTGACCGGCAGTCAGGATTTGTTTTCGAAGAAAATTTCAGAGAGCTTGCGGCGCAGCACCGAACCGCCGAAAGCACCCGCGCATCCCGGCAGCGAGACCAGGATGGAACCGGCGACGCTGGCTCGGCTGAAGTGCGCGGTAGGCATGACGAAGCTGGCTACCAAGATGGCCAGCGGTACCGGGATGCCGACGAGCAAAACCCATCGCCAGGGGCGGGTCGGACGCAGCAGGCCCAGGATCATGGTGGAAACTGTAACTGCCAGTGCCGAGAGCAACGGGTCGGGCTCGCTCATCGTCTCCACCATAACGTGAAGCAATCCGCAGCAGGCGCCGAGAAGAAGCGCAAATAGTGCGAATGCGAAGGGAAAGCGTTCAGGTTCGGAGGATGACATGGAAGACTTGTCCTTGCGATGCGATTCTAGCCGCTTATCCCGCGCCTGGACAACCAGATCGCAAGGCTTGCCGATGAGGCACTGGTGGAGTAATGTGTGAGTCATGTTCAGAAACGTGCAGGATTTTTTGGCGACATGGCAGGTGGAGGGTAACTCGACGCTACGCGTTTTCAACGCGCTCAGCGATCTCTCGCTGGCACAGAGTGTTGCGCCTGGCAGTTACACCCTTGGCTCGTTGGCAGGGCACATCACGGGCAGCATTGCAAAGATCCCAGCACACGCGGGCCTGCTTCCGATGCCCGCGGAGACGCCCGCGCTACCCACCGTGGCTGCGATCATTGCAGCCTACGAGCACAATGCAAAGCGGGTTACAGATGCGGTGGCGGAGAAGTGGAGCGACGCGCAACTGGGCGAAGAGATTCCGATGTTCGGCCGTAGCTTCCGCAGAGGTGCTGTGCTGGCGCTGCTGATCGCTCACCAGGGACACCATCGCGCACAGATGACAGTGCTAATGCGCCAGGCCGGGCTCAAGGTGCCGGGAGTGTATGGGCCTTCGCAGGATGACGTGGCCGCAGCAAATGCACTCAAGAAATAGCCCGAGCTGATTGGAAGAACAGGCGCGGGCTCAAGGCTCGCGCTTTTCATATGCCAGAATGCGTACCGCACCACTTACTCGTATTTGTAGAAGCCGCGGCCTGATTTGCGGCCAAGCCATCCCGCATCGACCATTTTAATCAGCAACGGGCAGGGGCGGTATTTCGAATCGCCCAGACCACTTTGCAGCACGCGCAGGATGTCGAGGCAAACGTCGAGGCCAATGAAGTCCGCCAGGGTAAGCGGTCCCATGGGATGTGCCATACCCAACTTGAAAACCTCATCGACCGCCTCAGGGGTAGCAACTCCCTCCATCACGGCATAAATCGCCTCGTTGATCATGGGCAGAAGAACGCGGTTACTGACGAAGCCGGGAGCGTCGTTGACCTCAACGGGAGTTTTGCCTAGGCGCTCGGCAACGGCCTTGACCGTGCTGTAGGTTTCATCGCTTGTAGCCAGTCCGCGAATAACCTCAACCAGCTTCATGGCCGGAACGGGATTGAAGAAGTGCATACCGATGACGCGATCGGGGCGCTTGGTCTGGGCGGCCAATTTGGTAATGGAGATGGACGAGGTGTTGGAGGCGAGGATTGTTTCCGCGGGGCAGAGCTGGTCGAGCTGCTGATAGAGCTGCTGCTTGACCTCAAAGCGCTCGCTAGCGGCTTCAATTACAAGTTGGCAGGCGGCAAGAGCCTCTCGCGTGAGCGTCCCATGAATGCGCGAGAGCGTGGCATCGCGCTCGACGGGTGCGAGCTTACCCTTTTCCACCTCGCGCCCAAGGTTCTTGGCGATCGTCGCAAGGCCGCGATCGAGGAAACGCTGCTCAACTTCCACGAGGACTACCGTGAATCCGGCTTTGGCGCAGACGTGAGCGATGCCGTTGCCCATGGTTCCGGCGCCGACGATGCCGACAGTTTCAATGCTCATTTAGCATTACCTCCCTATGCGAATTCACCAAACTGCCTTGGCGATCGAACGGATGAGTGTATCAGAGGTAATTATGGGTATTCATTGGGACGCGCACCAGTGGCGGATAGTGTGGGCGAACCGATGGAAGCTTCGGATGGGTCCAGAGCTTCCATCCGCCGCAACCCTGAATTTTATTGCTGTTTAGCGACGGCGAGCCGGGCTTCGGCACGCGCCAAAGCCTGCGCGGCTTCCTCATACGCGGCGGCGTCCTCGGCCTGCTTGATGTGCTGCTGGGCACGGTCACGAGCAGCCTCGGCGCGCGCTACGTCGATATCTTCGGCGCGCTCGGCGGTTTCGGCAAGGATGGTGACCTTGTCGGGAAGTACCTCGGCAAAGCCCCAGGCTACGGCCAAATGGGTGGAGACGCCTGCGTTGGCGTAGACAATTTCTCCAACGGCGAGCTCTGTGATAAGAGGTGCGTGGCCGGGAAGAATTCCGAGATAGCCGTTGCGGCCCGGAATCTGAATCTCTTCGGCGCGGTCCTTTACAACCAGGCGTTCCGGCGTGACGATTTCGAGTTCGATAGTCTCTGCCATGGGGATGTCCTGGGGTTACACGCGTGTTTGCAGTGCGCGCGTAACCCCCGATTCTTACGCCTTCGTCTTCATCTGCTCGGCAGCTTCGAGAACCTCATCGATGGAGCCCTTCATGTAGAAGGCCTGCTCCGGTATAGCGTCGTGCTTACCGTCGATGATCTCTTTGAAACTGCGAACCGTATCTTCGACCTTGACGTACTTGCCTGGGAAGCCAGTGAACTGCTCGGCGACGTGGAAGGGCTGCGAGAGAAAACGCTGGACCTTGCGGGCGCGTGAGACGGTGAGCTTCTGCTCTTCGGAAAGTTCGTCGATACCGAGAATGGCGATGATGTCCTGCAGATCCTTGTACGTTTGCAGGGTACGCTTAACGCTCTGCGCGACATCGTAATGATCCTGGCCGACGATGCGCGGATCGAGAATGCGCGATGTTGATGCCAGAGGATCGACCGCCGGGTAGATGCCGATTTCAGTCAGTGCGCGATTGAGCACCGTGGTGGCATCCAAGTGAGCGAAGGTGGTGGCCGGAGCCGGATCGGTCAAGTCGTCGGCAGGCACGTAAATGGCTTGCACCGAAGTGACCGAGCCCTTCTTGGTCGAGGTGATGCGCTCCTGCAACTCGCCCATTTCGCTGGCCAGATTGGGCTGGTAGCCCACGGCTGACGGCATACGTCCGAGAAGAGTGGAAACCTCTGAGCCGGCTTGCGTAAAGCGGAAGATGTTGTCGATGAACAGCAGCGTGTCAGCACCTTCGGCGTCGCGAAAGTTCTCGGCGACGGTGAGGCCGGTAAGAGCCACGCGCAGACGAGCCCCTGGAGGCTCGGTCATCTGGCCATAGATCAGCGCAGCCTTGGACTTCGATGGATCGCCCGCGACGATGACTCCCGACTCCTGAAACTCAAGCCAAAGGTCATTGCCCTCGCGGGTGCGCTCGCCAACTCCGGCAAAGACCGAGTAGCCGCCGTGCTGCTTGGCAACGTTGTTGATGAGCTCCTGAATGACCACGGTCTTGCCCACTCCGGCGCCACCGAAAAGTCCGATCTTGCCGCCCTTCAGAAACGGCTGAATGAGATCGATGACCTTGATGCCGGTCTCGAACATCTCGGCCCGCGTGGACTGCTCATCGAAAGCCGGAGCCAGCCGATGAATCGGCATCCGTTTTTCGGAATTGATGGGACCGAGACTATCGACCGGCTCGCCAATGACGTTCATGACGCGTCCCAGAGTCTGGCGTCCGACCGGAACACTGATGGGTCCGCCAAGGTCGATGGCCTTCATGCCGCGGACCATTCCCTCAGTGGGTTGCATGGCAACGCAGCGCACCCGGCCTTCGCCGAGGTGCTGCTGCACCTCGAGAATTACATCAACGGGCTGAGGAACGTTAAAGCCATCGCTGACCACACGAAGAGCGGTGTAAATGAGCGGGATCGCCGTCTCGGTGAACTGCACGTCCACGGCGGGTCCGGCGATCTGAATCACGTGTCCAATGTTCTCAGGCATATATCGGCTTCTATAGCTGCCAAGCTTGGAAACGGCTCAGCCAGCGGAAATTTTAAAATCTGTTTGCACCGGTCGGCAGCATGGCAGCCAACCGATGCAGAATCTACTTACAGCGCTGCGGCGCCGCTGACGATCTCGATGATCTCCTTGGTGATCGCGGCCTGACGGGCGCGATTCATCGTGAGCGTGAGCGAGTCGATCAGTTCACCGGCGTTATTGGTGGCAGAGTCCATCGCGGTCATGCGAGCGGCGTGTTCGGCGGCTACCGACTCCAACATGGCGCGGTAGATCTGAGCGATGACGTATTTGGGCAACAGCTCGCGAAACAACTGCGCAGCAGGCTGCTCGTAAATGTAGTCTACGGGCGCAACGGCAAAACCGGCGGCTTGGCGATCAATCTCGGAGGTGTCCTGTTCGAGCAGATCGACTCCAGCCGAAGTTGCAGCTTCACCGGCGCGCGCCTGCTCTTCAGCAGAAAGCTCAATGGCCTGTTCGATATCGCGCTCACCGATAGAGCCGACGGGCAGAACCTGCTCCACGACCAGACGCTGCGCGATCACCGACTTGAATTCATTAAAGACCACATAGACCGCGTCGATTTCGCCATCGGCATAGCGCCCGATGATGTCCTCGGCGATCGGAGCAACGTGGCTAAACTGCGGCACCTTGAGAATTCCCAGGTGCTCGCCGGTAACGCGTATGGCCGAGCTGCGCTCCTCGTTCGCAGCCTGCGCGGGATATCGGCGGCGGAAGTAGTCACGCCCCTTGCGGCCCACACATTCCACGTCGACGTTGAGCTTGGACTTTGTGTCAAGGAAGCGTTGCGCGGCCTTCAGCAGGTTGGAATTAAATCCTCCGGCCAGTCCGCGATCGCCAGTGACTACGAGGAGAACGATGTTGCGTTCCTCGCGCGTCTCCAGCAGCGGATGCTTAGCCTTGCCTGTCTCGGGATCGATGACGTCGGCGCGCTGGACCAGCGACTTGAGCACATTAGTCAACATTTGCGCATAGGGACGGGCGGCCAGGGCGCGCTCCTGCGCGCGGCGAAGCTTGGCGGCCGACACCATCTTCATGGCTTTGGTGATCTGCCGCGTGCTCTTCACGCTGCGGATACGGCGCCGGATGTCTAGAACGTTAGGCATATTCGTTCACTCTGTCCGTTGCCCTTTAGTGAGCTGCTGCAGCCGTTGCGCTGCGCTCGGCAAGGAAGCGTTCCTTGGCTTCCTTAATCGTCTTGGCAAAATCGCTCTTGATGTCGTCGGTGAGAGATTTCTTCTCCGCAAGATTCTTGAACAGTGCGGGGTTGACAGTCTCGACGTAGGAGTACAAGGCCTTTTCGAAGGGGCGCACTTCCTCGATCTCCAAGTCGTCCAGGTAGCCGTTGGTTCCGGCAAAGATGGCGAGAACCTGGTGCGTGAAGGGCAGCGGTTCGAACTGCCCCTGCTTGAGCAGTTCGACGAGACGCGCGCCTCGATTCAACTGCGCCTGCGTAGCCTTGTCGAGATCAGAGCCGAACTGCGCGAAAGCCGCCAGTTCGCGGTACTGCGCCAGCTCCAATTTGAGGCTGGAACCGACCTGCTTCATCGCCTTGATGGCTGCCGAGAAGCCAACGCGCGAAACCGAGATGCCCACGTTTACGGCCGGACGCACGCCGGAGTTGAACAGGTCGGCTTCCAGGAAGATCTGGCCGTCGGTGATGGAGATGACGTTGGTCGGAATATAAGCCGAGACGTCGCCTGCCTGGGTTTCAATGATGGGCAGCGATGTAATGGAACCGCCGCCGAGCTTGTCGCTCAGCTTGCTCGAGCGCTCCAGCAGACGGGAGTGAAGATAGAAAACGTCGCCCGGATAAGCTTCGCGCCCCGGTGGACGGCGGAGCAGCAGAGAGATTTCGCGGTAAGCCGCAGCGTGTTTGGAAAGATCGTCGTAGATGATCAGCGCGTGGCGCTTGCTGTCGCGAAAGTATTCGGCAATGGCCGTGCCCGAGTAGGGCGCAATGTACTGTAGCGGTGCGGGGTCCGAGGCTGAAGCCACCACCACGACGGTGTAGGCCATGGCACCCGCCTCTTCCAGCGTTTTCACGACCTGGGCGACGGTAGATCGCTTCTGGCCAATGGCAACGTAAACGCAGATGAGATCGCCGCCCTTGTTGTTGATGATGGTGTCGAGGCAGATGGCAGTCTTGCCGGTCTGGCGATCGCCGATGATGAGTTCGCGCTGGCCGCGGCCGATGGGAATCATGGCGTCGATGCACTTGATGCCGGTAGCCATGGGCTCGCGCACTGGTTGACGGGCAATGACGCCAGGAGCGATGCGCTCAACAGGAAGGAACTCGCTTGATGCGATAGGCCCCTTGTCATCGATGGGCTGGCCCAGAGCGTTAACCACGCGACCGATAAGGGCGTCGCCGACCGGTACGCTCATGATGCGGCCGGTACGCTTGACCTCGTCACCTTCCTTGATCTCTGTGGCTTCGCCGAGCAGCACGGAGCCGACCTGATCCTCTTCGAGGTTCATGGCCAGACCAGCGATGCCATGCGGGAAGGAGAGTAGTTCGCCAGCCATAACCTTGTCCAAGCCATGAATGCGGGCGATGCCATCGCCGACGGAGATCACGGTGCCGACTTCATCGACTGTGATCTTGCTTTCGTAGTTCTCGATTTGCTCACGAATGAGTTGTGTAATCTCGTCTGCTTTAATCTGGGCCATGTTTTAGCTCTCAGCTACCGTCTGCCGGCTATCCGCGGGCAGTGCACTCAAAATTTCAAACGTTGAACGACCGGAGCGCCAGCGGCGATCCTGAACTTGTTGGGACTCGCACCCCTATTCCTCACTCAACTGCTGGCGAATGCGCTGCAACTGCCCGCGCACCGAACCGTCATAAATTGTGCTTCCAACTCTCACCATCGCCCCGCCGATTAACGTCTCGTCCGTTGTATAGTGCGGCAGAACGATCTTACCGGTCACACGAGAAATCTCGGCCAGCAACGCGGCGCGCTGTTCTGCTCCAAGCTCGCGGGCACTTACTATCTCGGCGTCAACGCGTCCAATGCGGCGATTAAGTTCCACATCCAGCTCGCGGGCAATTTCAGCCAGCAGGCCAATGCGATCCTGGTCGATGAGTACGGCAATGAAGTTTCGAATTGGCCGGTCGGTAACACCAAGCCGCGCGGTGAGCACATCGAGAAGCTTACGCTTCTGCTCCACGGGAACGGCGGGCGACTCCCAAACTTCTCGCAATTCCCGGCTCTCCTCAAAAGCGGCGACCAGAGTACCAAGTTGCGCGACCGCCTCGGTGGAATCCAGTTTGGCATCGGTAATTACATCGGCCAGGGCGCGGGCGTAGCGACTGGAAACGGCTGCCATTATCGGCCATCCTTTCCGAGCTGGGAGGCGAATCCGCGAACCAGTGCCTTGTCGGTTGCATCGTCCACATTGATCTTCTTTTCCGCGAGTCCAACCGCCAGGTCGGCGACAAACGACTTGAGTTCGCGCTGCGCGGTGCGGGCCGCAGCGGCAATCTCCTGCTCAGCGGCGGCAATCACATTCTTGGCATCCTGCTCGGCCGCAGCCTTAATGCGCTGCTCCTCAAGACTGAAGTCAGCCTCAGCGGCGCTTCTTATCTCGGCGATTTCGGCGTCGAGTTTGGCGAGACGACCCTCTATCTCAGCGAGGCGGGCACCAGCATCGGCACTGGCCTTACGAGCCTCTTCTATACCCTTCTGGATTTCGGCGGTGCGGGGAGCAAAGCCGTTGGGAAGCGCCTTCTTCACCACCCACGCCAAACCGGCGGCGAGGATTGCGAAGTTGATGACGAGAAAGGTCCAGTAAACGGCCTCTTTGGAGAGTCCGGTTGCTGTGGCGACCTTTCTCACAATCGGCGAGTACTTGAACTGAACGTTCTCTTCCTCTTCCTCCTCTGGAGCTTTATTGTCGCCAGCTTTTGTGGAGATCTTGGCAAGGTTGCGTTCTGAACTTTTCTGCGCGTCCACGGATACTGCCGGGGTTGAAGCTGGAGGCTGCGCTTGGGGGCTAGGCTGGGCGAAGAGTGCGGCAGAGGCCAGCACCAGGCCGACGGCGAGGAGGCTGATGCGGATGTATTTCACCATTATCGCCCGCCCACAACGGTTGCCGGGCCGGAGCTGGCGGCTTGAAGAATGGTCCCAATAATCTGGCTGGCAATGCTGTCGCTGGCGGCGGCCAGAGTGGCGCGGGCAGCGGCGGATTCGTGCTCAAGCTGAGCTTTGGCCTGCATAATCTGCTGCTGGGCACCTTCGCGAGCCTGCGCTACGGCAGCAGCCCGAGCCTCCATCGCCTGTTTGCGGCGCATGTCCAAAGCCTTAAAGACGGCAAGACGCGCCTCGCGCAGGCGTGCTTCGTATTCAGTGGCGCGTGCGGCTGCCGCACCGATATCAGCGCGAGCCTGCTCAACCGCTCCCTGAGTCCGCTTGCGGCGCTCGGCCAGCACGGCCTCCAACGGCTTGTGCACAATGAAGTGATACGAGCCATATAGTGCCAGAAGCAGCGCCACGGTGGGGATAGCGCCGAGTAGTAACTCACTTAATTGCTTTAGGGTTTGTTCCATTTCAATATCATGAGTGCAATGGCTGGGAAACGCAGCGTTTCAAATAACTTCCGAAGCTACCACTCCCCATACGGCACTGTCAATGTCTGCCTGAATCACCTAATAATTGACCATTTTGGTCAGAAAATCGGATAGAAAACGAGATTCATCTCTCGATCTCGCTTGACTGGCGGTGCGAAAGCGCTACCATAACCACCATCGCCTTCGATCCAATTCCGGATCGAAATGGGCCTGTAGCCGAGGAAGTGACACCGCTCCTCACCCACAGGCCCATTTAATTTTCTTCCGAGTACAATTGCAAGAAAAATCGTAACTGGCCATATTTTTTGCCCACGGGCCAGTCAACGCGTTCATTGCTCCGCAGACTACTGCCTTGTCCGGATCGCGCGCTTTCGGATGCGTTTGTTTGTGGCAGCGTCGGCCACCACAAACTGGCTAAGCCGGCGCAGTAATGACACGGGGGCATCGACCTCAAGTTCCACCGTCTCATTCTCGCCATAATGCCGCGAAAGAACCACGGAGCGCGATTCCAACTGCGCGAGGGCCCTACCTTCCGACTGCGGCACCTTCAGGCGAGCGCGCTCAATTGGGTCTTGTTCCAGGCGAGCATCGATCGCGGCAAGCAGCGGTTCAAGACGGATGCCGCGGGCGGCAGAAATATGTACGCTCTCCGCCGTGTCCTTGAGCGTTGCACGGGTCTTGTCGTCAAACAGATCGATCTTGTTGAGCACGTGAATCTGCGGCTTGTCGAAGGCTTCCAACTCACGCAGAACGCTCTCCACCTGGGCCATCTGCTCGGCGGCTGTGGGACTAGTGGCATCGATCACCTGGAGCAGGATCGCAGCCCGCTGCACCTCTTCAAGTGTGGCGCGAAAGGCGGAGACTAGCGTCGTGGGCAGATTGCGAATGAAGCCCACGGTGTCCGAGAGCAGTATGTCGCGCCTTGAGGGTAGAGTCACGGTGCGCAGTGTCGGGTCCAAGGTGGCGAACATGCGTGAGCTCTCCACCACTCCGGCGCGGGTAAGTGCGTTAAAGAGCGTGGACTTGCCGGCGTTGGTGTAGCCCACGAGGGCAACTACCGGAACTGGGATGCTTTCCCGCCGCTGGCGCTGCTGCGAGCGAACCCGCCGCACATCTTCGATCTGCTCCTTGACGTGCTTGATGCGACGATGAATCTTGCGGCGGTCAGTTTCAAGCTGTGTTTCACCGGGTCCGCGGGTACCAATACCGCCGCCAAGCTGAGACATTTCGGCGCCACGGCCCCCAAGGCGCGGCAGCATATATTCCAACTGCGCCAGCTCCACCTGGAGCTGACCTTCGCGGGTGCGTGCGTGGCGGGCAAAAATGTCGAGGATCAACTGGGTTCGATCAACCACCCGGCAGTGGAACTCACGCTCCAAGTTGCGAAGTTGGGAGCCCGACAATTCGTGATCGAAGATGAGAACATCGGCATCGGTGGCCTTGGCGGCAGCGGCAATCTCCTCCACCTTACCGCGTCCAATCAGGGTTGCCGGGTCGGGGCGATCGCGGCGTTGCAACACCTCTCCCACCACCGCTGCCCCAGCGCTTTCAGTCAGCTCGCGCAGCTCAGCCAACGACTCTTCTGCGTTGAAAGGCACGGCATGATCATCGGCGTCGAGACGTAAGGTCTTGGAGGAGGCTGACTTGGCTTGACGGGCCTGCGGAGGAATTGGCTGCGAGTCTTCGACCGCTTCGCCTGCGCCTTGGGGGTGGACGCCCGTGCGGTTACGGAATTCAACTCCGACCAGAAACGCGCGTTCGGCTTCGCCCGGGAGACGGGAGCGCTCAGCAGCCGCTACTGCGGCTTCCAGGGGACCAGGCAAGCGACGCTCAGCGATAGCTCACCCCTGCGACGATGTAGAGGAGATAGGCGCAGCGGGCGCCACGGCAGAATTTGCCGGCGAAGTCACATGGGCAGCAGGACGATCAAGATGCGGCGCCCGCGCCATGACCACGGTGGAAATGGCGTGCTTGAAAATCAGCTGTTCCTGGTTATTGGTCTCAAGCACCACGGAGTATTTATCGAATGACCGAATGCGGCCTGCCAATTTGACACCACTTAGCAGGTAGATCGTGATAACAGACTTATCTTTCCTCGCCGTGTTGAGAAACGAATCCTGTATATTCTGTGCCGGCTTGCTTTCCATCGGTCACTCTCTCCTTCAAATAGAACAGCCAGAAAAACACCGCCCTCCTCAACTTCAGGAAACGGATCAACCCTGTCCGGTGGGGGGAAGATCGCGTCTGCCGGACAGCCAATACGATACGGCCTACGCATCGCAATTTCAACTTGGATGCGAGTTTAGGTTGGATAGTTCCACGAACATAACGGGGTTGGACCGTTTCGGGAGAGCATCTGGCTAGCAAAAGCGGGAAAATGACCGGAAGAGCTCTGCCCAGAGGTGAGGTCGGGAATTTAGGCGCATATAATAGGTAACCATGGAAGAACGGGAATATTACGACGAGCGGCAAGAAGTCAAAAAGCACATGTTGATCTGCCCGCACTGTCGCCAGGAGGGCGAGTACGAGGTCGGCTGGATTGTGCGCATGAAGAAGAAGTCCCTGCCTCCTCGGGCCGATGAGCGCGACCGGGCAAAATTTGCCAAGGCGCAGAGCTACATGGTGCGCAAAGACGATTTACTGGCCTGTAAGAACCTGCGCTGCCGGAAGCGCTTCGAGATCGCCGGCATCCAGACCGTGGCTTTTCTCTAGCCGCCAAGGATGCCAATGATGCGCGCGAGTTCATAGGGACGCCCACTGGCGTCCCTGTCTTTCCTCCGCATATCATCGCCGCAACCTCGTCCAGGACCCGATTACAAAACCTGCCGGCAATTCAAATTGAATGCCCATTCAGTTTTTTCGCCGGTCGCGATATACTCTTCCGGCCGCAGGCTGAGCTGCGGCTGAAGGCCAAAAAGGGGATGAAGCCGGGGTGGCTTCTATCTTCCAGCTCTTACTGTGGTTTCCTGGCGCGGGCATGGCGCGCTGTTCTTGAGTTCAATTAAGACTTTCAATCGAGGTGCAGGGTGAAGATCCTGGTGTGCATGAAGCAGGTACCGCAGAAGGACGCGCCGCTCAAACTCAACGAGCGAGCAACCTGGGTACGCGAGGATGTGGGCTACGAGGTGAACGAACCCGATGCCTATGCGCTGGAGGAAGCGCTCCGGCAGAGGGAAAAGAACGGTGGCGAGGTGGTGGTAATTACAGCCGGTCCAGCACGGGCGCAACAGGTTCTGCGTGAGGCGCTCGCCAAGGGGGCTGACCGTGCCATTCATCTAGAGGATGATCGCTTCACTACGCTGGACGCCTTTAACATTGCCCGTGCCTTTGCCGCGGCAATCAAGGACGAGTCCTTCGATCTGATCTTCACCGGACTGCAATCGGATGACTTTGGCTATGCGCAAACCGGCGTGCTCTTGGCGGAGCTGCTGGGCTGGCCCCATGCCACTATCATCATGCAGATTGAAGCGAAAGACGGCGGCATTCGTGTGAAGCGAGAGTTGGAGAGCGGCTTCTTTCAGTACGTCGAGATGCCTCTGCCCTCGGTGCTCACCATCCAGTCCGGCATCAATAAGCTGCGTTATGCCACACTCATCGGCATTAAGCAGGCCAAGAACAAGCCACTGCGCAAGGTGACCTTCGACGAAGTCTCCCCGGCGTTGCAGCCAAACCAGTTGACCATCGAACGGCTCTACATACCTGTAAAGACAAAACAGGCAGAGATTATTCAGGGTTCGCCGCAGGAAGTGGCAAAGAAGCTGGTAGCCAAGCTGCGCGACGAAATACGCGTGCTGTAAGGAACGTTATGACGGCGAAGCTGGCAAAGCAGGAAGACCGCGAGCAGTTGCGCGAGGGCGTAAATGCCCTGCGCGTCCTGGGAGGGATGCTCCTGATGGTGGCGCTGTTGCTGTACTTCTTCCACCTAGCGGAAAGGCCCATGGGGAGACATGCTCTGGGCTGGCTGGCAGCGATCTTCGCCTTGATAGGCGCAACGCTGATTGGCATTGGTTCGCGAAAGCTTCGCGCTTTGCGCTAGGAGTTCAACAACAAAATCTGGGCGCGCGGATCGCGCGTGATCGAGGATGGACGTGATGGCAGAGACGATTCTGGTAATAGCCGAGCAGCGCGAAGGCAAACTGAACCGGGTCTCCTTTGAGACCCTGGCGGGCGCACAGGCCCTGGCCAAACAGACCGGCTGGGCGGTCGAGGCCGCACTCGTGGGTAGTAGCGAGAGTCTTTCGTCTCCGGTGGATGAGATTGCGAAGACAGCAGTCGCAAAGGTCTATGCCATAGAAGGCCCGGCGCTGGAACAGTACACGCCCGATGGCTTTGTTGTAGCCCTCAAGGCATTCATCGAGACCAACAAGCCAAAATTGGTACTACTGCCGCATACCTACCAGGTGCGCGACTTTGCGCCGAAGCTCGCAGCTTCGCTGGGCGCGCTGCTGGTGAGCGATGCGGTGGGAGCAAAATTCGATGGTGGAAAGCTGCTCTTTACGCGGCCAATGTTCCAGGGAAAATTCGCTGCCGATGTCTCTTTAGCAGGCGACGGGCCATGGTTTGCAAGCTTCCAAAACGGCGCCTACCGGGGCGACCAAGTAGAGATGGGCGAAGGTGCTAACGTCGAGCACGTTGTCGCCGCCAGCGGCGAGATTCGCACTCACCCCGAGGCTCCGTTCCAGGCGGCCAAGCAGGCCGTCGACCTTTCGCAGGCAACTATCATTGTCTCGGTTGGCCGCGGCATCAAGGAACAGAAGAACATTGCGATCGCGCAGGCGCTGGCCGACGCGCTAGGCGGAGAGATCGCCGCATCTCGTCCCATTTGCGACGCCGGCTGGCTGCCGATGGAGCGCCAAGTCGGATCAAGCGGCCAGACCGTAAGTCCCAAGCTTTACCTCGCACTCGGCATCAGCGGAGCCATCCAGCACATCGTCGGCATGAAAGGCTCGAAAAACATCATCGCCATCAACAAGGATGCAGAGGCTCCAATCTTTGAAGTCGCCGACGTCGCCGTGGTGGGCAATCTCTTTGACATAGTCCCGGTGCTGACTGAAGAAGTGAAGAAGGCAAAAGCGTAGGAGCTTCAAAGCTTCGGTATATCAAGGTTAAACTCCATGATCTTTCGCACGCCCTTAGAAGGAATCGAACATCCCGAGATGGAAGCCGACGTGGTCATCGTTGGTGGTGGACCGGCTGGAATGGCTTGCGCACTGCGCCTCTCGCAACTCATCGACGCCCACAATGCGGAGCATCCCGAGGCGCAGCTCTCCAAGGAAAACATCTATGTTCTGGAGAAGGCGCGCGAGATCGGGCAGCACTGTCTATCCGGCGCCCTGCTCGACCCTCGGTCCATGAATGAGCTGCTGCCGGAGTGGGAGAAGGATGCGCCCATCGAGGCCGAGGTCGCAAGCGACAGTCTCTATTACCTGACCAAGAGCAGCGCGTTCAAGGCTCCGCTCACCCCGCCTCCCATGCAGGATCATGGCAACTATGTGATCAGCATCAACCGCTTCGTCAAGTGGCTGGGCGCAAAGGTCGAGGAGACAGGCATCACCATCTTCAGCGGTTTTGCCGGAAGCGAACTGCTCTTTGAGGGTGATCGCGTTGCCGGAGTGCGCACCGACGACAAGGGCCTCGACAAGGCGAACCAGCCCAAGGCCAACTTCGAGCCCGGCTACGACCTGAAAGCGAAGGTGACCATCCTGGCCGAGGGCTCGCGCGGCTCTCTCACCAAACAACTCACCACCAAGCTCGACCTCATGCAGGACCGCAATCCCATGACCTATGGCGTGGGTGTGAAGGAGCTGTGGGAATTGCCCGCTGGACGCGTCCAGCCCGGTCAGGTGATCTACACCATGGGCTACCCGCTCACCACCAGAGAGTACGGCGGGGCCTGGATCTACGGCGGCAAGGACAATACGGTTTCGCTCGGCTTCGTCACCGGCCTCGACTATCCTGATCCGCACACCGACCCGCAGCACGCGCTCCAGTCTTTCAAGCTGCATCCGTTTGTGGCCAAGCTTCTCGATGGCGGCAAGATGGTGCGCTACGGCGCCAAGACTATGCCCTACGGCGGCTGGTGGTCCATGCCTCCACTCGGCGGCAACGGCTGGATGATCGTGGGAGACTCTGCTGGATTCTTGAACTCGCAGCGGCTCAAGGGCATTCATCTTGCGATCAAGAGCGGGATGCTTGCCGCCGAAACCGCCTTCGAGGCATTGACTTCGGGCAACTGCAGCGCCAAGCAGCTCGCCACCTTCCAGCGGAAGGTGGAGTCGAGTTGGATCAAGCAGGAGCTTTACCCGGTGCGCAACTTCCACCAGGGCTTCGAGCACGGCTTCCTGAGCGGGATGTTGAATACCGGACTGCTGATGGCGACCGGCGGCCACGGCCTGCTGAACTGCTATCCGGCACGCGCTGGCCACGAACGCATGCTGCCGCTATGGGACATCATGGGATATCCCGGAGGCCGCGAGCAGTTGCTCGGGTGGGCCAAGGGAGATGGCAAGCTGACCTTCGACAAACTCACGGATCTGTATCACTCCGGCACTCGTCATGAGGAGGATCAGCCCGCGCACCTAGTCATTGATGACACCGATATCTGCAATGGCCGATGCACTCGTGAGTACGGAAATCCCTGCCAGTTCTTCTGCCCTGCCAATGTCTACGAGATGGAGGACGGGCCCGACACGCCCGGCCAGAAGCGCATTCACCTCAACCCTTCCAACTGCGTGCACTGCAAGACTTGCGACATCATGGACCCCTACCAGATCATCACCTGGGTGCCCCCCGAGGGCGGCGGCGGGCCAAGTTACGATGGCATGTAGCGCGGACTGTGCCTTTTCGCACAGACCAGATAGAGCCGATACCGCGCCATGAGCATCTATACAACGAGCACAATGGCGCCTTGGCCATCGTGTCTACTCCATGCCGCTAGTTGATAAATTCGGGCGTAGCATCCACGATCTCCGCATATCCATCACCGACCGTTGCAACTACCGCTGCGTCTACTGCCGCACCGGCAACGGAGGCGCGCAGTTCGCCGAGCTTCCTCTGGCAGACTATCTGCGCATGGCGCGGGTATTTGTTTCGCTTGGAATCACCAAGATTCGCCTGACCGGCGGCGAGCCTCTCTTGCGCCGCGACATTCTTGAACTTGTGCGGGAACTCGCCGCGCTGCGCACCGTCGAGGGCTCAGCTCCCGAACTGGCCATCACCACCAACGGCCATTTGCTGGAGGAACTGGCTGAGCCGTTGAAGCAGGCCGGTCTCAACCGTGTCACCGTGAGTATGGACGCGGTGGATCCGGAGCGCTTCGCGCGCATCACTCGCGTGAACAACGGTTACGCCAAGGTGCTGGCGGGGCTGCGTGCGGCGCGGCGCGTGGGACTTGGCCCCGTCAAAGTGAACTGTGTTCTACTGCGCGGTTTCAATGAAGATCAGATAGAAGCCTTCGGCAGCTTCGCCCAGCAGGAGCAGGTCTCGGTCCGCTTCATCGAATTCATGCCGCTGGATGAGGGCCGCGTCTGGACGCCGGAGGTGGTCATCTCGCTAGCGGAAGTTCTGGAGCGCATGGCACGCTTCGCGCCCTTCCATGAGATTGCCCACGAACCCAGCTCCACCTCGCGGCGTTATTGCTTTGACGATGGCAGTGCCGAATTCGGCGTCATCGCCCCGGTGACACTTCCCTTCTGCGGTGCCTGCTCCCGTATTCGCCTCACCAGCGACGGAAAAATCCGCACCTGCCTCTTCTCTCTGCGCGAACACGACCTGCATGCCGCGCTGCGCGCCGGGGGCGGAGACGAAGAACTGGCGCGCGTCATCGAGTTCGCCGTCGCTCACAAGGAAGAGCGTCATCACATCGGCGAGCCCGGATTTATTCAGCCCGGCAGAACCATGGTTCACATCGGCGGCTGAGCGCGCCGGAATCTAGCTGCGAATCTTCTCGGCTCTGTGCTAAAGAATGAAGTTGCGCTAAAGTATTTGCTTCCTTACCCCATATTCATGCATCATTAACAGTAGTAACAGCTACGGCTTCAACATCCCCGCGGATGGGGCCCTTGTTTGGTATGTGCATCCGCTGGAGCCGGAGATAGCGCTTTCAACATCCCCGTTCCGCGTCGTCCTTATGGATGGCAGCGAGAGCTGAAGGCAGATAAACCGTGAGTACAGCAGTCAGTACGAACTCTACGTGTTCCTTGGACAATTATCTTGTCCTGCCAGATCACTCATGCGACTCGCGCATTCGTGCGGCACGAGAGATTTTGGGGGAGCAATGTGTCGTCCTGGGGCACCACTACCAGCGCGACGAAGTGATTCAATTCTCCGACTTTCAGGGCGATAGTTGGCGGCTCTCCGAACTGGCCTCGCAGGCCAAGGGACGTTACATCGTCTTCTGCGGCGTCCACTTCATGGCAGAGTCGGCTGACATTCTGGCGCGTCCCGACCAGGCGGTAATTCTGCCGGACTTGAATGCCGGCTGCTCCATGGCAGACATGGCCGAGATTTCGCAGGTCGAGGACGCCTGGCAACAGTTCGTACGTCTAGGCCTGACCAGCGAGCACGGACGCGGCATAACTCCGCTGACCTATATGAACTCGGCGGCGGCGATCAAGGCCTTCGTGGGCGAGCGCGGCGGAACCGTCTGCACCAGTAGCAACGCGCGCGCGGCCATGGACTGGGCCTTCGAACGCAACCAGAAGATCCTCTTCCTCCCCGATCAGCACCTGGGACGCAACACCGGCTTTTCCATGGGCATCCCCCTCGATGAGATGGCAGTATGGGATCCATACCAGTTGCAGGGTGGGCAATCCGCGGAGAAGCTACGTCAGGCGAAGGTGATCCTCTGGAAGGGACACTGCTCGGTGCACATGCGTTTCTTGCCTGAACACGTCGATCGCATCCGCGAACGTCATCCGGGAGTCCAAGTCATCGTCCATCCCGAGTGCCGTTGGGAGGTCTGCCAAAAAGCCGATGACACTGGTTCCACCGACAAGTTACGCCGCTTGGTAGCCCAAGCTCCGGCTGGCGCAAAGTTTGCAATCGGCACGGAAATTCACCTCATCAATCGCCTGGCCAAACAGCATCCCGACAAGACGATCGTGACCTTGAACGACTCCGGTTGCCTCTGTACAACGATGTATCGCATCTCACCGCAGCATCTGGCTTGGTCGCTGGAAAACCTGGTGGAGGGGACAGTGGTAAACCAGATCAAGGTGCGTCCGGCAGTGAAGCATTGGGCCAAGGTCGCTCTCGATCGGATGCTGCAGATCAAGGGGTAAGCCGGGCGCTCGTACAGGCGCCCACCCTTGGCGACTGGAGGGGTGTCGTTTGGCCCGTACCTGAGCGAGCGCGGTTTTGTCGCTATCGGATAGAATGGAAGTACAAGCTATGCGAACCTTTACACTGCGTGAAGCGCAGTCGATGCTACCGATTCTGGAAAGCCTGTTACGCCGGTCGATTGAGTCGAAAGCGCTGATTGAAGAGATTGATCAGGAATTCAACGAACTCAGCGAGCGCATCTTCCTGAATGGCGGAACTCTAGTGGATGTGCGCGCCTGCACTGCCCGTAAAGCTCAACGCGAAAAAGCCATCCAGACCGCCAAGGATACGCTCTCGGAGATCAATGCCATCGGTGTCCAGGTCAAAGACCTCGACATCGGCCTGCTGGACTTCCCCTGCCGGGTGGATGGTGAGATCGTGCTGCTCTGCTGGAAGATGGGCGAGCCTACGATCTCGCACTGGCACGGAACCGAAGAAGGCTACGCCGGACGGCGGCCAATCGACGATCGAATGCACCGCGACTGAGCGCAAGGTTTCAAGGTCAAGGTCTGCGCCATGGCGCAAGCCTGCATACCGCACACTCCGGCCACAAAGATCAAGGGTGCCGTGACCGGCACCCTTGTATATTCCCGAACACCTTATCCTTAAAACCTTCTCCTACGCTGTTTCCTTCATCGCCTCATCGAATTTTGCCAGGAAGCGATCCACGCCTTCATCCGTTGCCAGCGGCCCCATGATACCAATGCGGAATATCTTTCCCGCCAGCGGACCAAAGCCCCCTGCGATCTCAATGCCGTGTTTCTCCAACAGATAGGCGCGCACCTTGGGTTCGTTCACGCCCTCGGGAACGCACGGCGTGTTGAGGTTCCAGATGCGGTGTCCCTCGGCGACCTTCATCGCCAGGCCCAACCTCTGGACGCCAGCCACAAAGCGTTCATGCGCCCGCTGGTGGCGTCGCTGGCGAAGTCCCAACCCTTCTTCCTCGATGATTGCCAACGACTCATGCAGCGCGTAGAACAGCGTTGCCGAAGCGGTGTGATGATAGCGGTGCGAAATCGTCAGGTAATCGGAAATCAAAGAAAGATCGAAGTACCAGCTACGGTTAGCTTGCTTGCGTTGGCTTAGCCGTTCCTGCGCCCGCGGCGAAATCGTAATCGGGCTCAATCCTGGAGGCGCGCTCAAACCCTTCTGCGTACAGCTATAGGCGACATCTATACCGTTGGCATCTACATCGACTGGCATTGCGCCTAACGAGGTCACACAATCTGCAATTACGACCGCGTCCACCTCGTGGGCTGCCTCACATAGCGCCTTGCTCTGCTGGAAGGCTCCTGTCGAGGTTTCCGCCTGCACAAACGCTACCACCTGCGGACGCTCGCGCCGGATGAACTCCGCCGCTTCGTCGTCGCTGAAGGTTTCGCCCCATGGCTTTTCGAGGCGCACGATTTCGGCGCCGTGGCGCTTGGCCATCTCGCAAATGCGCTCGCCGAAGAATCCATTAACAAACAGCGCGAGCTTCGTGCCCGGTTCAATAAAGTTCGAAACCGCGGTTTCCATTCCGCCTGACCCGGTGGCCGATATCGGGATGGTCAGCTCATTCTTCGTGCCAAACACGGTGCGAAGCCCCTTCTGCACCTCTTGCGACACTTGAAAGAAATACGGGTCGAGATGGCCGACGAGCGGCTGCGCCATCGCCTGGTAGATTCGCGGATATACTTGGCTGGGCCCGGGGCCGTATAGCAGGCGCTTGGGTGCATGAACGGACGCTGTCGCGCAGTTTGCAAGGTTTTCGGTAATAGTGCTCATTGTGGCTCTCCCAAGATTACAATGCTACTCCGCATACTCCGGATGCGAAAGCATCAGGATTCGAATTGGCGGCGAAAATCGGCAAATTGCTCCCGCAAAACCTCGATTTCCGCGCGCAGCTGAGCAATTTCGGATTGCAAATCGGTGATACGCTCGTCGCCCGGGGCCGGTGCAGCTTGCTCACCAGCAGCGGCTGGCGCGGCCGTGCTCCATTCCGTCTCGTTTTCCCCCAGCAGATCGACGTAGCGCGCCTCCTTGGTCCCGGGCTGCCTGGGCAGCAGCTTCACCAGCGGCGGGTCGTGCTCAATCAGCTTCTGCAAAACCAGTTGCACTTCGTCGAGATCTTCCAAACGATGCATGCGCTCGCTGCGCGCTCGCAACTCCCCCGGAGTTTGCGCTCCGCGCAGTAACAGGGTACACAGCAATGCATTCTCGCGCCGGCCAAGATTAAGAACCTCGCCCATGCGGTGTTCAAAGCGCGCCACCCGTCCCGCATCCGGCGCCACTCGAGCCAGCCCCACTTCTTCCAGCGAATGCAGTGCCTCGCGCACCGCAACTTCCTCCAGTTCCATCACGGGTTCGCGGTTCGTCTTCTGATTGCAGGCGGCCAGTAGAGCATCCAAGGTCAGCGGATAATAGTCTGGGGTGGTGGTCTCTTTTTCCAGTAGAGAGGCCAGCACTCGTCTCTCTACGCCGTTAAGATGCAGTTCCAAGGCCTTATCCCCCGCATGTATTCTGCGGCCAGAGCCACGCCGAAGCAACAGGTTCCGCGTCCGACCGGGGCGGAATAACCGGGGAGACGAGCCCAGCAAGAGCGCTAGAATCTGCCGCAGAGGCGAAAATCTCCTGGGTAGGATAGAATCTCTCAATCCGCGATACAGGAATTTTGCCGGTTTACTGCTTAACTAAAGGCTGAATCGTGGTCTGCCGGAATTATGATTGAATTAGGATTGATCTCGAGAAAACGGGCGGCTACCTTCTTTCCGCTCTGGGAGCTTGCATGAAGCGCTTGATCGGCTATATGGCCGCACTTTGCCTCTTGGCAATCACGGTCGGCTGTGGTGGAGTTACGAGCACAGGAACGCTGGCATACATCAGCAATTCCAACGGTACAGGCTTCACCGTCTACACCGTGAATACGGATGGCACCCTGACCACGTCCGACATTTCACCACAGAGCACTCCCACTACTGGCGGCGATGGACCCAGAGTGCTCCAGTTTTCCCCAAACGGAAAATGGGCATACTACCTGGACAATCTCGGCAATAACGTCTACGCCTACACTCGCGCCGGCAATGGCGAGCTTAGCACCCAGATTGCCATATATCCGGTCATCCACGGGGCCAGTTCGCTGGTGGTCTCTCCCAACAGCCTCTTCCTCTACGTCGCGCTGCCGACTACGCAGCAGTTGCAGTATTTTTCGATTGACCCCGCGACCGGCATACTCACCGGAAGCAGTCCTATGAATATCGGCTATGCCATTACGCAACTGGCAATGGCGCCTAGCGGTGGTGCTCTTTTCGGGTTGGCCCCAAGCCAGGCGGCGGTCGTGGGCTTCACCTTGAACACATCCTCAGGTGTACCGACCCAAGCCGGCAGTCCAGCGTCCGTGGGTGCTCATCCCAGCTACATGATCCTGTCGGCTAACGGCTCCTACATGTACGTGCTGGATAGCCAATTCACAACCCCGTATCGCACTACCAGTCAAAACTGCGCGGCATTGACATCCGCGAGCACTTTGAACTCAACCTGCTCCCCCACCTTCTACGGATTCAACGTGCAGAGTAACGGCACCCTGTTGATCATGAATGGTTCGCCATTCCAGGAAAACGCATCGCTGATCGCGCCCTACTACTATCCGCAGGGTCCGATTGCCGGCGCAACCTCGAACGACAATCGCTTTTTGTTTGTAGCCAATCAGCAATCGCATAACATTTCGGTATATAAGATCTCCACGACTTCCGGAGAACCGATCGAGGTTCTAGGCTCGCTCACTACGGTCAATGGCATCCAGGTCAACAGCGCGTCGCCCTTCGATTGTGGCACCGGTTGCCAGACGCCGGCATTTTTGACCGTGGCCAACGCAAACAATGCGTTGTATCTGATCGACGCGACCACCGGCGCAAATAAGATCTTCCAGCTCGGAATTAACCAGAATACCGGCGCACTAAGGTCGTTGAACCCGGCCTACGTAAGCCCCGAAAGTTCCACCAGCAATCCGACCTGGATCACGATCCGATAGGTGCGGTACATGAATCGGTTGTCAGCTCTCATTTTGATTGGGCTTGCCGGATTGATGGCAAGCTGCGGCAGTTCGGTCAGCAGCAGCACCAAACCCGCCACCAACGACGTCTACTCGATGGTGGTGACGCCAGTCCTATTCACGCTAAACTCTGGTGATTGGACCTCGATCACTGCCACGGTTGACGTGTCCTACGAAAACGGCGCGGCCAAGCCGGTCAGCCCTCAGCCAACCATAAAGTTTTATAGCTCCGATTCTCGAGTTTCGGTTTCTCCAAACGGACAGGTTTGCGCGGGAGAATGGGATACCCGCTACTTGACCTGCACTCCGACAAGCACGCTTCCTACCGGGTACGTGACCATCTCGGCCTACAATGCCAGTAATAACGTCACCGGAAGCACTCTGCTCGCCGTCCATCCGCGCGCCACCAGCATCACCCTGAACGGTAACGCCACAAGTTCAAATCCAGCATGGCCAGGTAGCTCTGAGCCTTGGCCGTCGAACGCCTCGGCAAAACCTTTGAGCTGCGTTTCGCAAAACGGTCAGGTGAAGTATGTTGCGCAGCCCTTGGACGCTAATGGAAACCCGATTCCCAATTGTTCCATCGTCCCCGAAGCGGCAGGCTGTATAAACGATAACGATTACACTTGGACAACCGACAACTCCAATGTGGCCACTGTCAGCACCTACGGCTTCGTGCAGGCGCGCAATCCTGGCGTAACCAACGTCTTCGCCAGCCTGAACGGAACCACTAGTGCGCCGCTTGCATTTGTCACCTGCCCACCCAGCTCGATCGTCCTGACCACTTCGTCCTATACCAATGGAACTCCGATACCACCCTACTCAACAGCCGACCTGGACAGCTTGAGCGTTGGCAGCGCGTTGTACGTGACCGCAACGCTACTGGACACCAACGGCAACTTGCTGATCACCTCGCCGCTGAACTACACCACATCAAATCCGCTGACCGGGGCTTTCAGTACTGATCTTGCGTTGACCTCCAAGCTGACGGCGAACACCTCGGGACGCTTCTCCATGGTTGCCTCCTGCGTTTCGACCAACTGCAATCCCGCGGTACAGGACTTCGTTTCGCCGGCGGGAGCTGGCACCAGCCTGACAACCGGCTTTGGCTTTCCCATCTACAGCAATGTGATCGGCGCCACCGTACTGGGCCAAGCCGGAAGTACGGTGTTGGTCTCCGGACAGTACTATGCGGACGGCGTAACCCCGTCACACCGTCTGGAAGCCTATGACAGCGAATCCCTGGCGCTCACCCACACCGTCGCGCTGGCCAACGTGCCCAACTCCCTGGTGGTTGCTCCGAACGGCGCCGTCGCGTATCTGGGCAGCAGCGCCGGCCTGATGGTGGCAAATCTGACCTCCTTCGAGTCCTCCGTGATGAGCTACCCGGTGCAGGGCGGGCTCGCCACCGATGTGGTGACAGGCTCGGTGCTGGGCGTCTCGCACGACAGCCGCTACGTTCTGATCTCCGACGTGACCAACGGCTTGGTCTTCTTCATCGATACCACCGGGACCAAGGTCGCCGTGCGCTATACGATTCCCAACATCACTTCCGTGACATTCGCGGACGACGACTCCAACTTCTGGATTGGCGGCGCTAACGGGGTCTACGTCTATCAGGCTGACACCTTTGTGCCGATCAGCTCCCAGACTCCAGCCGACCTTGGCCTCAGCACCAAGGTAAATGCTCTGGCGTGGATGCCTGACGGCCAGTCCTACTTTGCCAGTGGCGACCAGGCTAGTTCCACGCCGTTATATAACTACTCCACATGCAACGGCCAAAACGCGCAGTCTCCCACAACGAGTTTGCCAACGTCCGTTACGGGCGGTCTGTTCACCACCGCTTTGCAAGGTGCCACCGCCTCGCAAGGTGTTGTGCCTTACCTGATCGGACTCAATGGCTCGCAATGGTTCGACTATTCCGTTACTAGCACTGCCCAGGTCCCGGTCCAAACGGTCACACCGCCTTCAAACACGCCACTTGCGAGCTACTTGACATTGGGGGGGACGGGCAATACTTGCAAATCAACGGTGACCATCAACACGCCTAGCACCGCGACGGACTCATTGCCATGCACTGCAACCCAGGTCACATTTTCTCCAAAGCTGGAGCAGGCATTTGTCACCGGAGTGGATCCTTCTTGCACTTCCACGGACACGGTCATTCACGGCTATGACCTGGCTTCTCATACGGTAATAAGCTCGCCTTCTATCACCACCGCGGCTCCGGTCATCCCGCTCAGCGGCGGCGTACTGAACGATGGACGCAAGTTGTACTTTGGAACCTGGGCCGGGTTAACAGCCCAAACCGCTACCCTGCATCGCATTGATTTATCAACCGGCACGGGCACGCCGGGAACGCTCACGGAGGACCTTTCCACCCCCGTTGATATCGTCCCCAGCTTCGTCGCGGTTGTCCCTAAGTAAGAAGGAGAGACTTTTGAAATTCAAACTGATACTCGTCACGGTACTGGCATTTGGCAGCATGGCTCACGCGCAGGGCTTCTTGTCTAACGTTTCCATCGGTGTCGGCCTCGAAGGAATCTTCCCGGCTGCCACCACAACCAAGGGGACATCCAACATCACCGGCTTTCCGACCACCCAGAACACCACCAATTCGGTCGGTGTAGTCGGCGATGCACGTTACGACTTTGGCCGCCACAGTGCGCTCGAGGCTTCTGTCACCTTCAATCGCAATTCCGAGATATTCAACAATACGTCCCAGCTCGTCACTCGAGCGCAGACCAACAACCTCGAGATCATTGGAAACTATATCTTCCGTCTTCCCTCTAACGAGCGCGTAAAGCCCTATGCATTATTCGGCGGCGGTGTGGTGCACTTTGGCCCAAATAACGACTTCAACACCATCGGCTCACCCGCGTCCGAGACGAAGGTAGCCTTCGACTATGGATTTGGCAGCGATTTCAAGATCAACGACCACTGGGCAGTTCGCTTGCAGTATCGCGGTCTGGTCCGAACTTCGCCTGACTTTAAGCTGGCCAGCACCAATGTGGACTCTAACTTTGGAACTAGCCTGAAAACGCACGTACCGGAGCCTTCGCTTCAGCTCGTCTACCACTTCTAGGTTTCAGGAACGCAGCAAGGCCGGAGCAACCCCGCTCCGGCCTTTATATTTTTCCAGCCGTGTTGCGCTCAGCGTAACTCATATTCCGAGTACAAAATGCGCAGTGTTGCCGTACCGCCCAATCGCACGCTGGTCACCGTTTGGTTAGAAGCAGGAAGCCAGAATTGTCCGATCTTCTCGTAGCGATGTGCGATGCGTGTCTTCTTGATCCAGAACGAAGGATTCTTCGCGGGCTCCGCGTCAATGCTTTCCACTGCAAAATCAATGGCGTTCACGCAAATCTCTCCGCGGTAGAGGAACTTGTTGTCGCGCCGCGGCTCCACTGCCACCCGGTAGCAGCCGCCATATGGGCTGGGCCTCGAACCTAGTAGAGCAAATGTGTAGTTGTCCGGAGTGAGTGCCGTCTGGCGCTGGTTCTCCGCGTGAGCTGCTTCCCGCTCGCTCTCCAGCAGCTTCAAAAATACCTTGGATTGAATCAACTTCGAACCACTGTCAGAAACCACATCGAAACTCTTGTGCTCCGGGGATTCAAAGTGCACCAGCACTTCCATCCCCGCATCCCGATTCGATGGAAAGCCGCGATAGCTCAGCGAATAGGAGCGCTTTCCCTCATAGGCGCGCAGTGTGGCGGCGCGCTGCTCGTTGTGACGGTCCAATCGCGCGACAATCTCTTCCACGCTTAGTCCCGGAGCAACCGCGCTGCTGGTCGAAATCGGGGCCGCATCTGCGGCATGCGAAGGTAAAGCAACGGCGGCGAAGAGTAGCACCGCCATGCCAACGAGGAATGAAGGATAGAGCTGACGGTTCATGCGAAACTCCTTAATCCACCGTGCGCCAGCGCAGGCGAACCCATGCACGGAAGGCGTGTTTGAATAAATTTGCAAAAGCTCCGGTGACCTGCTTGCCGACCATTGCCGGAGCAGTGGACTGAAATTCCGCGTCTGCCTCGCTCAGCTTCATGTGGCCTCGCGTGACGGCATCGATCGTTTGATACAAGTCCAGAAAAGCGTCCGCCGTACGCTCCACACCGAATTCAGCCGCAGTCTCCTGCGCCGCCCGTGATTTCGCGGCCCAAAGCTCCGGATTTTGCAGCAGGGTGCGTGCCGCCTCGGCAAAGGCCGCAGCGGTAGGTTGAGTCAGTATGGCGTTGCCCTCGTTGGCGTACTCAGTTACCCCGCCGGTGTTGGGCGCCACCAGCACAAGGCCTGAGGCCATGGCTTCCAGCGGTGCGATGCCGAAGGGCTCTCTCGGGTTTGGATGCAGAAATAGCTCGCAACCGGCGAGGATTTCCGCCAGTTCGTCGCGATCTCCAACGTGGCCCAAAAACTTCACCGCGTCCTTGAGGTCGGCGGCGTTGCGCTCCATCGGCCCGCGCTCTATTCCATCGCCTGCAATCAGCAGTACAGCCTCTTGCTGCTGGCGGCGCAATTGGCGGACGCTCTGCAGCAGCAGCGGCAGATTCTTCTCCGGCGCAAGCCGTCCTGCGTACACCAGCAACCGGGTGGATTCACTACGCCCCAGGCGCTCCAGCAATTTGGCGCGAGCACCGGGCCTGCGGCCGCAGTGAAAAACCTTGAGATCGGCTCCCGGGTGCCTTAGCCACACCCCACGTTCCACCGGATGCCCTTGGCTCGCCGTGTACAGTTCTTCCGCCGCGTGCTTGCTTACAGCGATATGATGGTCGAAGAACGCAAAGTAAATCCAATGCATGTACCAGCGGCTGAAGGCCCGCCCCAGGTGAGAAGACCCCAGGTACGTCGCCATGTTATCGTCCATCCGCTCGCAGCTGAAACCCACTGTTGTCGGGCGCGAATCTATCTCCGGCATTAGTCTCAGGCGAGAGAGCCCGGCCAGATAATGCAGGTTGTACTTATCGCAGACCTCGATCAGATCTGGCTGTTCTTCTTTCAATATCCGCTGAATGGTGCTGCCGGGATACAGATAAGAAGAGGGCAGAAGCATGCGGTAGTTGGAGTTGAACGGGGCGCGACGAGCCTTGACGTGATAAATCACCGCCCAGCTGCCCACTGTCTCTACGCGATCCTCGGCTGAGGGAACAATCAGCCGTATCGGTTGGCCGCGGCGTTCGGCCGCCTGCAGAAGAGCGCGGTACTGCGTCGCGATTCCACCTGAAGTCTCATGCCATGCATTCGTGAGGTGGAGTGTCTTCATGGCATCGTTCTCAAGAGGATGCGATAGTGTCGCGCGGCACTCCCCTTCCAATCACGTCCCGCAAAAAGCGCCATGCGTTGGTCACGCCGGAGACCACAAACAGGAGCGCCAACCGTGGCAACGCGCTCAGGTCCTTTGCAAACGGCTTACCTTCCTCGCCGATCAGCAATGTGCCACGACGCATGATGTACAGATTGAAGAGCGAAGAGAAGACGGTGAAGCCCGCCGAGCAGATCATGCCGATCAGAAACACCTGCGTCCCCAACCTGGCGTGGAAGTAGTAGTCACCAATTTGGAAGATCAGCGGGAAAATTCCAGCCAGCAGTAACTCGGCTAGCCACTGCGGCTCGGCGAAGCGCAGCGCTTGCGTAAGCGTTCCGAAAAAGCCGGCGCTCACCGCGCCATACAGCGCCTCGGCCAGCACTCCACTTGCGCGGCCGGGATGATGCGATTTGATGGAGGCAATAATGAATATTGTTCCGCGAAACATCGCGCTCAGCAACGCCGCTTTGCCGTTCCAGCGCAGAACAATCTGCCGCCACGGGTTCCGGAGCAAAGTGCCCAAAGCCTTTCCGACTGAGATTGGCTTAGGCGGCGCCCCAGCGCCTTCACCCCTGAACTCATCCATGCGACAAGAATACGTGGTCAAAAAAAAACTATGTAAAAGCCAGTATCCAGTTCTGTCAAACTTCGGTAAATAACAGTGACACGCGCCAGTTGTGCCTCTTTGTTAAAATCGCCACATGGCGGAGCTGGGAAAAACATTCCTCGCGTTGGGCCTCGTCCTCATCGCTCTGGGCGCGGTGATGCTGCTCGCCTCGCGCTTCGGCCTCCCTTTTGGCCGTTTACCCGGCGACCTACACTGGCAGAGCCGGAGCGGCAACACCCGGGTTTACTTTCCTCTCGCAACCTCCATCCTGCTCAGCATCTTTCTCTCTCTTGTCCTCTGGCTGCTGCGTAGCTTCCGTCGATAAGAGCGCATGTCACTGAGTCTTTCATTTTGAAAGGTGCTGGATTCGCTTGCTGCTTGACCATCCTCTCCCTCCGTGCGGGCATCTCTTCTCTTGCTCACGCTCATTCACCATCCACACTACCCACAAACCGTCTAGAGGGAGGTTATGCAATGGCGAACACAACACAGAGAGATCCAAGCTCGGTCGTCGCAATCTTCGGCGAGCATTCCGGGGCCGAGAACGCAGTCAAGGAACTTAAGAACGGTGGCTTCAATATCAAGAAGCTTTCGATCGTCGGTCGAGACTTTCACACGGAAGATCACGTCGTCGGCTTCTATAACACGGGCGACAGAATGAAGTATTGGGGATCGTTGGGCGCCTTCTGGGGAGGAATTTGGGGTCTGCTCTTCGGGGCCGCGTTCTTCTTCATCCCCGGAATTGGCCCGGTCGTTGCCGGCGGCTCCATCGTCAGTTGGATCGTCGGAGCGCTAGAGGGTGCAGTCGTCTTCGGAGGCCTGAGCGCTCTAGGCGCTGGGCTGGTCAGCTTTGGCATTCCAAAAGACAGCGTGGTCAAGTACGAGACCGCGATCAAAGCCGGCAAGTTCATGCTCATCGCTCACGGCACAGCCGACGAGGTCCAGAAGGCGCGCGCCATTCTTCAAACCTCCGGAGCCGAGCAGGTCAACGTTCATCAGCAGGCAGAACAAACCGAACGTGTCGCTTAGCCAAAAACCAGTGCCCAAAGCGGTCTGAAGCGTAGCGCCTCCGTCTGCTGATGGCGGCGCTCTCTTCCATTCGCGCAGGTTAAAGCGTGCGCCTCAACTCTCCGTATCTCCATTACGTTCATTCACACTGCGTTCAAATACTGCCTGTACACTTGTGTCACAAGTTCGTGATTGCCAAACCCCTAGGAGTCTGAGTGCTGTCTTGCAGTTGTACACGCGCATGGAGCATCGCCTGCCTCTCACTGCTGTTATCTTCGCTCGCATGGTCGCAGCAATCTGCAGCCGACAAGCTGATCGCCGAAGGGCATTACAACCGTGCGCGTCCTCTTGTGCAGGCGGCTCTTGAAAAGCGTCCGCAGGATGTCGATGCCTTAATCGCGCTCTCAACTATTCAGTGGTCATACGGCCAGTTGGATGCCGCCACTGCCACCGCTGAACGGGCTCTGCTCGCCGCCGAGGGGAGTGCCGCCGCCCATGCGCAACTGCTCAACACGTTGGGCGCTAAGTTGGCGAGCCGCAAGGTTAGCAGCTTCGAAAAGTTTGGCTTGGCTCGGCGCTTCCGCCAGGAAGCGGATCGCACCTTGCAACTCGATCCAAACAGCCTCTACGCCCACGAAGCCTTGGCGCGGTTCTATTGGTACGCTCCGGCCATCGCCGGTGGAGGAAAGACCAAAGCGCGGCAGTCGCTGGACAGACTGGTGCAGCTGGATGCCGCCCGCGGCTACGCATTGAAGGCCGAGCTGGATGCAACCGAGTCGAATTCAGCCGCAGTGCAGGCAGATTGGCAGCGGGCCGTGGCCGCTAATCCGCGTAGCTACACGGCAAAAATTGGACTCGCCTCCAGCTTCCTCGCAGCCGGAGGCGAGCGCCTGCGCCCCGCCGAAGCACAGGCCGAGATTGCCCTGGCTCTGAATCCCTCGCGCATTGCATCCTACCGTTTGCTGGCCGCAGTCTATGTCGCCACCGCGCGCTGGGATTCTTTGGACGCTATTCTGAGACGCGCCCGCGTCGCCGTGCCAGACGATCTGGGAGCCGAATTCACCACCGCCCAATCCATACTGGATCACAATATCGGATCGCAGTGGACGCGAGCCGAACAGTGCCTTCGAAACTATCTGGCGCAGCCCAGCGAGGGTCTCGGGCCGAGCATGGCCATGGCACACTGGCGGCTCGGGACCGTCCTGGAAAAAGAAGGACGCAGGGGCGACGCCCTCAGGGAGCTTGAAACCGCGGTGAACCTGGACCCATCCCTGGACGAGGCCAAGAAGGATCTCAAACGGTTGAGATAGATACCTTGCTTCTTCTTACCCTCGCCCTGCTAAACTTTCTGCGTGGGCGATTCTCAGTTTTCCTTCGAGTTCTCCGCCGAAGTGCCCTTGCGCCGCATTTATGGCGTGCGGGAGTTGGTCACCTCCGTCCGCACTCATCTTGAAAAGGGCTTTCCCGATGTCTGGGTTGAGGGAGAAATCTCCAACTATCGTCCAGCCGAAAGCGGCCACATTTACCTCACGCTGAAGGACGGCGACTCGCAACTCCGCGTCGTCATGTTTCGCGCCCAGGCGCGACTGCTGCGCTTCCGTCCGCAGAACGGAATGCAGGTCATCACTCGCGGACGCATCACCATGTACGAGGCCCGTGGCGAGATGCAGTTGATGGCCGAATACATGGAACCGATGGGCGCCGGAGCCCTGCAGGTCGCCTTCGAGCAGCTCAAGGCCAAGCTCGCCGCTGAAGGCCTCTTCGCCTCCGAACGCAAGAAGCCTCTACCTGCACTGCCCCGGCGTATCGGCGTCGTTACCTCGCCGCGCGGAGCCGCTATTCAGGACATTCTCAACGTCCTCAGCCGCCGCCATCAGTCTCTCAACGTGCTCATCTACCCGGCCCAAGTCCAGGGAGCGAACGCCGCCGGAGAAGTTTCCGCCGGGATTCGCTTCTTCAATTCGGAGAGAGAGAATCAGCAGAGCTCACCGTCTACTTTCGCCGTCGATGTCATCCTCGTCGCGCGTGGCGGGGGTAGTGTCGAAGACCTTGCCGCCTTCAACGACGAATCCCTGGCGCGCGCCATCGCCGCCAGCAGGATTCCTATCATCTCGGCCGTCGGCCATGAAACGGACTTCACCATCTGTGACTTCGTTGCCGATCTGCGCGCCCCCACGCCCTCGGCCGCGGCTGAGATCGTCATTCGCTCCCAGCAGGAAATCGAGGAAACGGTCTCTGCATTGCGCGAGCGGCTCCGCCGCGCCGTTCAATACAAGCTGCTCTACGAGCGCCAGAACTTGACCTCGCTCGCCAACCACCGCGTCTTTGCCCGCATGGAGGACGCCATCGCTCGCCGCCAGCAGCGCCTCGACGACCTCAACTACCGCCTGGAAAGTCTGCTGCGTGCGCGTCTTTCGGACGCCTCGCGCCGCCTCGATCTCGCCGTCTTGCACTTACGCCAGCGCGATTTGAGGCAGCAACTCAGGATGCGCGAGCGCGAGTTGCTCTCCCGCCTTCAGGCCATCACGGCAGCCGCCCGGCAATCCCTGATGCGTCACCGCTCGCGCCTGGAGCAAGCCAGCGGAAAGCTGGCTACGCTCTCCCCTGTGGCAATATTGAAACGCGGGTATTCGCTGATCTTCGATGCCCAAGGCACACTGGTGAAGGATGTCCGGCAACTACGCACCGGAGCCGCAATCCAGGCGCGCTTGGCACGCGGGCAAGTCGATGCTCGCGTGGAATCCCTGCGCGATATTGAACCCGAAACGGGCCAAGGGCCGGATCCACGTAACTGAAGTGAGCCGGCTCTGGCAGATGAGCTGCTTTAACCCGTGCCCTGCTTTACAATAAAAGGTTCTAGTCCTACGCACCCGCGCCAATTTTGGAAAGGAGACCATGCCGAAGTTCCCGAACCTCTCTGGATACACGCCGCAGCTGACGACCGGATCCATTCTGGATATTCTGCTTGTCTCTTTTCTCATTTATCAGTTTCTGCTGCTGGTCCGGGGCACTCGTGCAGTAACCATGCTTACCGGAGTAGGCGCGCTGGCAATCGCCTTCTACATCGCGCATCTCACCAATCTGCGCACTCTGGATTGGCTCGTCGGCACCATCCTCCCCTACAGCATCTTCGCCCTCATGGTTATCTTCCAGTCGGAAATCCGCCAGGCATTGGCGCGCCTGGGCCGCAATCTCACTCTCTCCCGCGGCACACAAAACGGCACCATGGATGCTTACGATGACATCGTCATGGCCGCCAGCACGTTCTCGCAGGACCAGACCGGAGCACTGGTGGTCATCGAACGCGAGATCGGGTTGCGCACTTACATCGAGAGCGGCGTCGCCCTCGACGCTCATCTCTCCTACGATCTGCTGGCAACACTGTTCCGCCCCAGCGCGCCTCTACATGACGGAGCCGTGATTGTGCAGAAGGACCGCGTCGCCGCCGCTGCCTGCTTCCTGCCGCTCTCCATGAACCCGCTGCTCTCCACCCAGCTTGGCACTCGCCATCGCGCTGGCATCGGGATCACCGAGGAAACCGATGCAGTCTCGGTCATCGTCTCAGAGGAAACAGGAGGCATCAGCATCGCTGTAGGCGGCCAGGTTGAGCGCGAAATTACTCCCGAGCACCTGCGCCGGCGCCTCGGCGAGTTGCTGTTGCGTTACGCGCCACAATCGCCGCACTCCCACCCCATAACCGGTTCGATGGACACTCTTAGCTCGCAGGAGCACAGCGGTGAGCGGGGAGACCAGCCGTGATCTCACGCATCTATCATCTCCTCTTCGACCACGCCCTGCTCAAACTGATGTCGCTGGTTATCGCCATCCTCATGTGGTACGGCGTGGCGCGCGATCCTGTCTCAGAGGTCTCGCTACGGGTTCCGGTTGAGTTCTCCCGCCCACCGCAAAGCCTTGACTATACTTCCGACGTCCTTCCGCAGGCGCAAATTCTTCTCCGTGGCCCGGCGCGCGTGCTGCGCGACGTGGCGCCGGAGAGTGTGCACCTGGTCGTCGACCTGCAGGGTGCAACCCCCGGCGAACACACCTACGATCTCGCAACTGACCAGATCCGTGTCCCGCATGATGTTGAGGTAATGCAGGTTACTCCTACTCGCATCCGCCTGACGTTTGACAGGCGTGAGACTCGCCAGGTCGCGATTAAGCCGCGAGTCGTCGGCACGCTACCGTCCGGATTCCGCATCGAATCGATCGTCGCCGTACCCCCGGTGCTCACTATCTCCGGCCCGGCGCGCCATGTGGAGGCCGTTGAAAACGCCCTCACCGATACCGTGGACGCAACCGGAGTCGCCGGGCAGGCCAGCTTTGAAACCATGGCCTATCTCCCTGACCCGCTCGTCCACATCACTAGTTCCGCACCCATTCATGTCATTGTCAGAACCACATCTTCGAAAGCTGGAGTCCCCTAACTTGGCAACTCCCCCACGCACAGTTATTAGGAAGCTTTTTGGAACCGACGGTATTCGCGGCGTCGCCGGCGAATACCCCCTCGACCATGCCACGGTCTATGCCATCGGGCGCGCCTGCGGTGCTCGTCTGGTGCGCCGCTTCGCCGATGCCAAGGTCGTCCTCGGCCAGGATACCCGTGAGTCCAGCGGCTGGATTGCCGAAACCCTGGCCCGTGGACTGCGCGATGCCGGATGCGGCTTCGCCAGCGCCGGAGTGCTCACCACCCCCGGCGTCGCCTATCTCGCCCGCACCCACGGCTTTGTTGCCGGCATCGTCATCTCCGCCTCGCACAATCCTTGGCAGGACAATGGCATCAAGCTCTTCGGACGTAACGGCATGAAGCTCGCCGACGAAATTGAGCATGAGATTGAAGCCGAAATCTTCGAGCACATCGGCCAGCTTGTCGATCACAAGCACGACGAAGGCAGCCTGATGACCGCCATTCTTCCTGGCGATGTGCAACTGCGCGCTGATTATGAAGCATGGCTCGCCGCCAGCGTGGACCCGGTGTCAGTGATCGGAGGTCCGGCTGTTGACCCGTCGCCAAGCCGCGCCAGATTCAAGGAGTTCCGCGTCCTCATCGACTGTGCCAACGGCGCCGCCAGCACCATTGCACCCGAGCTTTTCGCCCGCATTGGCGTCAACGCCGAAGCCCTGCACACCTCACCCACTGGACACAACATCAACGCATCCTGTGGAGCTTTGCACCCCGAGCACGTCGCCGCTGAAATCCAGCGCCGTCCCGGCCACTTCGATCTCGGGATTACCTTCGATGGCGACGCCGACCGCGCGCTCTTCAGCGACTCCCACGGCAACATAATCAACGGCGACGCAGTCCTCCTCATTGCGGCCCGCGACATGAAGGCTCGCGAAGTTCTCGCACACGACACCGTGGTTGCCACCACCATGAGCAACATGGGCCTGGAGAAGGCTCTCCACGCGGGCGGCATACAGATGCTGCGCGCGAATGTCGGCGACAAATACGTCCTCGAACAGATGCTCAAGAGCGGCGCCACTCTCGGCGGCGAGCAGTCTGGCCACATCCTTTTCATGGACGCTGACTCAACCACCGGCGACGGCCTGCTGACAGCTTTGCGCGTCCTCGACGTCGTTGCCCGCTCCGGTCAGTCCCTGCACCAGCTCACCGAGGGATTCAAGGTGTTCCCGCAGGAGATCCGCAACGTGCGCGTGCGCGAAAAGATTCCCATGCACGAACTTCCCACGGTCGCCGCCGCGATCCACGCTGCCGAACAAGAGTTGGACGGCAATGGCCGCGTGGTTGTCCGCTACTCCGGCACCGAGAAGCTTGCCCGCGTCATGATCGAAGCTGAAAGAGAAGAGCTGATGCACCACCACGTCAAGGCCATCGCTACTGCACTGCAGGAAGTGATAGGAATCTAATCTCGGCAAAGACGAGAGCAATTCTCGCCGAAATGCTGTTTTGCATCACCACTGCCGCCGAAGCTAACGATTGACGATTGTGATAATCGTTTCGAGGGCGGAGGTGGCTGGATGGTATATCGTTGCGCGGAATTCAAAAAGGATTACCTTTCCTGCTAAGTGCTTTTTGCATGTAGTAACTTATTGGTACATGCGCGCATTCTGGAGTGATTCGCAGTTTATTGTCCGAACTCCAAATTCGGCCTGGGGGGACGATTCTCGCGAGAAGGCGATGAACGGAAGTTTCGTCAACCCTCAACGCACCCTCACTCCATATCCCGCCAATTTCCTCCGACGCTCACTTCTACGTCCAGCGGGACGCTCAACTCGTACGCGCCTTCCATGCACTCCTTCACCAGCGCCTTCACCGTCTCTACCTCATCCACGGGAGACTCCAGCACGAGTTCGTCGTGCACCTGCAGAAGCATCTTTGCCTGCAGCCCGCGTGCGCTGATTTCGTGGTCCAGCCGCAGCATCGCAATCTTGATCAAGTCCGCGGCTGTTCCCTGCAGCGGAGTATTCACCGCCGTCCGTTCAGCGAATCCCCGAAGGTTCGGATTCTTGCTGAGCAAATCCGGAATCGGCCGCTTGCGTCCAAACAGGTTGCGCACAAAACCATCGCGCCGCGCCTGCTCCAGTGTGCGGTCGATAAAGCCGCGCACTCCCGCGTAGCGCTCAAAGTATGCATCGATGAAGCGTTTGGCTTCCTTCTGCTCAATGCCCAGCTGCTGCGAGAGTCCAAACGGTGAGAGGCCGTACACAATGCCGAAGTTGACGGCCTTCGCCCGGCGCCGGTGTTCGGCGTCAATCAGCATCGGAGGAACGCCGAAGACCTCCGCCGCGGTCAGCGTGTGAATGTCTTTCCCGGTGCGATACGCCTCCAGCAGCAACGGGTCCTGCGAGTAGTGCGCCAGCAGCCGCAGTTCGATCTGCGAGTAGTCTGCTCCCACCAGCAGCTTGCCCGGAGCGGAGACAAACGCGGCGCGAATTTCCCGTCCCAGTTCTGTGCGAATCGGAATGTTCTGCAGGTTCGGATTGGTTGAGCTCAACCGCCCTGTGGCCGCCACCGTTTGGTTGAAGCTGGTATGCAGCCGTCCATTGCGGCATAGCAGCGGCAGTGCATCGATATATGTCGATTTAAGTTTGGTCAGCTGGCGGAACTCCAATACCAGCCTCACAATCTCATGCTCCGCGGCCAACCCTTCTAACACATCCTGCGCCGTCGAAATCGTCTTTCCCTTGCCGGACTTGAAGGGCCTCGGCAGCCCCATCCGGTTGAACAGCACGTCCCCAAGCTGCTTCGGCGAGTTCACGTTGAATGGGACGCCGGCCATCTCGTGAATCTGGCCCTCCAACTGCCGAATGTCGCCGGCCAGCTTCCCACTCATCTCCGCCAGAACATCGCAATCGAGCTGCACGCCCGCCTGCTCCATGCCGTGCAGCACAAACGCCAGCGGCAGGTCGATCTCGCGATAGAGCTTTGCCAGCTCCGCTTCCGCATCCACTTCGGCGCGCAGCACGCCGGCCAGCCGCAGAGTAATATCGGCCGCCTCGGCCAGCGAACCCGAAAGCTTAAGCCCCAACCGCCGCAAAGCAACGTCGGGCAGCGTATGCGCGCTGTAGGTCGGGTCCAGCAGGTATGAGTACAGCATGGTGTCATGAAGTACGGAGCCGTGCTCCACTCCCGCCAGTTCCAACCCTGTATCGCTCAGCGCGTGCAGGGTGGACTTCGCATCATGCACCGCCTTCGCCACCTTGCCATCGGCCAGCAACTGCGCGATTCGCGCCTTATGTACACCCGTAAGCTCCGCCGTGAAGCTCTCTGATTGCGCCATCGAGAACGCAATCTGCTGGCCTTCGCTGAGCACAGGATTCTCCACCGCAGCCTGGGCCGCTGGCTGCCCTACGCTCGCCTCTTCAGTCAGCGCCAGCGAACCCTGCTCCGGTCCAGCGTCAGCAACTGCGTCGTTGACCCCGTTGCCATCTTCCGCGCTCGCTCCTGCGTCACTCGCTTCCGCCGCTGTCAATTGCACCGCCGCACTTAGAGCAATCCCAAGCAGCGGAGCCCGCGAGAGCCTTTCCAGCGCAGCATCTGTCAGCTCGCCATACTTCGTCTCGCCCACTGCCTCGCCAGCGGAGAGAAATTCCTTCTGCAAGGTGGTGAATTCCAGCTCGCCAAACAGTTCGCGCGCTGCGGTAACGTCGGGCTCCTGAGCCCGCATCGCGTCCGGCTCAAAGGGAATCGCCACGTTGCAATCAATCGTCACCAGCTCTTTGCTCAGCAGAATCATCTCGCGATTCTGCTGCAGCGATTCGCGGTAGGTCTTTTTCGGCACCTCGTCGGCCCGCTCCAGCAAGGCATCCAGAGAACCGAATTGATGAATCAGCTCTACCGAACCTTTGTCGCCAATTCCAGGCGCGCCCGGCACGTTATCAATGGAGTCGCCGCGCAAGGCCATCAGGTCGATCACCTGATCGGGCCTCACCCCCAGCAACTCCTCCACCTTCGCTGCATCGCAGATCAAATTGTCCTTCGGTGGATTCAGAACGCAGACATTTCCATCGACCAGCTGCAGCATGTCTTTGTCGCTGCTCACCACATAGACCGCATAGCCGGACTCGGCGGCCCGCCGCGCCAGCGTGCCGATCACATCGTCAGCCTCAAAACCCGTGCGCCCCAGGATCGGTATCCGATAGACCTCCAGTGCGCGATGAATGTATGGAATCTGCTGCCGCAAATCCTCGGGCATCTCCACACGATTCGCCTTGTAGCCCGTGTAGGCCACTTCCACAATCTCGCCGGTTTCCTTGTCGCGCTTTTTCAGCGCCGGCATCGCTGCGCCCTGCGCCTCGCGAAAGCTGGGCCCCATGTCGAAGACCGCCGCAATGTACTCGGGCGAGAAGTCCTTGCGCAGCTTGTTCAGCATATTCACAAATACAAATGTGGCGGCGGTCGGCAGGCCCGCACGGGTCGACATGGGACGTTGACGCGCCATGGCGTGATAGGCACGAAAGACAAACGAGTACGCATCGATTAAAAAGACGCGTCCTTTGCCTTGAGGCGGAAGGGTGGGAGTGCGTGTTTCAGCTACGGCTTCAGGATCAGCGGATTTCTTCTTGGCAGGCACAATGAAATGCTAACAAATACGCAGCGTCTCGGCGCAACAGACAACAATCGACATCGATTTGCAGAACGCGCCGTTCCCGCGCTGAAAAAAGCCGGGCGGTTAGCCCGGCTCGATACCATCTGAAATCTACTCTCAAATATCCGAACGTCACACCCTCAACTGCCCCTGGATGTAATGCCTCGCCTTGTCGTCGGTGTTTTCGTTCAACTCCAGCACGGAGAACTTAACGTCCTGCTGACGGTTGAGGCGGATGTAGTTGAGGATCGCCGGATGCTTGTAGATATCGCCCGGCTCGAAGACCGGCATCTCCGGCACTTCACTCGGCGGCAGATTCCACACATACTTCAAGAAGCCGCGATTCCGAGCTGTCCGGTTCCTCTGAACCTCCCATAGATTTCCGCCAATGGCCGCGTCGGTAGCGTCTTTGGGTGTCATCGTGGCACGTGCATACTGCAGGAATGCGTAGGCGAAGATCTCGTGCGCAAAGAGGTTTTCAGAGGCAAAGATAGGAGCCGACTCCGGTTCGGCAATATAACCGGCATCAGGCCCGATCAACGTCATCACCGAGCGTCCGGACGAAACCGCAAGCCTCAGCTTCGACTTGATCTCAGGAACCTCGTTGATCTCCTCGTACATCGCGTAGTAGTTCTCGCCGCCCTGGTGGAACAACTTCCGGCTATCCTCACGCAGGAAGCCGACGCCGATCTTCATCCCCGACGTAAGGTCGGCGAAGCCATGCGAGCCTACGCGCGGCAGATAAATGATGTGATCGACTTCGTTGACAAACGAGGTTATACGCAGCGGTTGCTTCCAGTGATGCTCGCCAACCGGCAAGGTTTCAATGTATGCCGGATAGCCGCGCTCCTCGAAGAAAACCGGAGTCGCGCCGTTCTTTTGGATCACCGCCAAAAGGCCTGACGACTGGGCAAACTCCCGCGAAGTACCTCGCACCTGTCCCTGCGCCGTCCAGTACACGCCGCGAACGCCGGATTGATCGCCGACATAGATTTTGGTGGCACCATGCTCTTTCAGCACCTTGAGCAAGCAGTCCAGCGCCCAGGGGTCAGAGGTTGCGGGAAAGGGGATGCCGGAGTTCATGGCGAGCTTGATTAGAATCTTGTCGTCCTTCTTCAACCACGCGAAATCCGTGGACTTCTCTACCATTTTCTTAAACAGGGTGTAAGACGTGTCACCTTTGGGCAACCAGGCTACGGCGAGTTGGGCGTGCTTAGTGCGAGCCGCCAATTTGTCGTCGAAGGCGTAGCCCACGCCGCCCAGAAGCGCCATAGAAGACAAACTGCCGATAGTCCATAAGAAATCCCGACGGTTAATACTGAGCTTGCTCTCCATAGGAATCCTGCCTCCTTGCAATTTAGGTCGTCCGCTTGAGAGACCAGAGCTTGTCACTTGACGTAGTCCAAGTCAATCAAATTGAGACACTGCGTCTCGACGAGAATTCAATTTGGGCCGCCCAGCAGACGCCGCCGACGGATTCATTCATGCTACCGGCCTCTGGACGTTATTCGAGGAACATGCAATCGCCGTAGCTGAAGAACCGGTAGCGCTCGCGCACCGCATGTTCATAGGCCTTGAGCACCCGCTCGCGCCCGGCAAAGGCTGACACCAGCATAAGGAGGGTGCTCTTTGGGAGATGAAAGTTCGTCAACATCGCATCCACCAACCGGAAGCGGTATCCCGGGTAGATGAAGATGTCCGCCTCACCGCTTAACTGGAGCGGGTAGCCCAGGTTAGTCCTTTGGCGGCTAACGTGAGGCAATTGACCTGGCTCTTGTTCGCATTGCCCGGCCGCGTACTCCAGCGTCCGCACTGTGGTTGTCCCCACGGCCACTACGCGCCGGCCCTCGCGTTTCGCCCGCGCAATCAGCTCCGCCGTTGCGTTCGGAATCTGGTACCACTCGGTGTGAATCTTGTGCTCCTCCACCACTTCGGTGCGGATTGGGGAAAACGTTCCCAGGCCGACGTGCAGCGTCACCGTCGCGGTTTCCACGCCCCGCTCGCGCAACTCCTCCAGAATGTTGCCGGTAAAGTGCAATCCTGCCGTGGGCGCCGCAACTGAGCCTGGATCGCGCGCATAGACCGTCTGATAGCGCTCGCGGTCCTCTGGAGTGTCCTCGCGGTCGATGTAAGGGGGCAGGGGAATGTGTCCCAAGCGCTCCAGACGGGCATAGAAGTCTGGCACCGGCAGAAAGCGCAGGGTGCGCTCGCCGAATTCGCCCCGATTGAGTACTTCGGCCTCCAGCTCAGCGACTGAGGCCGGAGCAGTGGAATCTGCCGCGTACCCGTCAACGCCGGAATCCTCTGGACGGCCAAAATACAGCCGCTCTCCGGGCATAATCTTCTTCCCCGGACGCACCAGCGCCTGCCAACATTGCTCAGTTCCGGGCAGCCTCCGGGTCAGCAGAACCTCCACCCGCCCGCGGAGGAAGTCCCGCGAGGCGGGATTGGCCGGGCTCAGGCGCTGCGCCCGGCTCCCGCTGCGGTGCCCAAACAGCCGGGCCGGAAGCACCCGGGTGTCGTTGAACACAAGCAGGTCTCCGGTACGCAGCAGCTCCGGAAATTCACCGAAAACCCTGTCCTTGAGGGTGTCACCCTTCACATGCAACAGCCTTGAGGCGGCGCGTTCGGCCGGTGGATGCTGCGCGATCAGCTCCGGAGGTAGTGGAAAGTCAAAATCAGAAACTAGCACGAATGTAATTATAGGGCGGTGAAAGGATTGACCAAGCCTTCACAGGAAAGGGTGGCGCGGCGCTTTCGGCTACGGTACTATGCGGGGAGAGGAAAATTTTGGCACTGGGTTGACTGCAATGAGCGATCACGAATCCCGGCTGGAAATCCTGCGCTTTGGAAAAATGCTGCACGAGCGTGGCCTGATTGCCGCCACGGACGGCAATATCTCTGTTCGTCTCAATCCAGTGTCTGTCCTCATCACTCCCACGTGCGTGAGCAAAGGCATGATGTCCACCGAAGACCTGCTGGTGGTGGACATGCATGGACGCAAGATCAGCGGCTTCCTCGATGTGAGCAGCGAGGCCGCCATGCACATGACCATCTACCGCATGCGCCCGGATGTGAACGCCGTCGTGCACGCGCATCCGCCCACGGCCACCGGCTTTGCCGCCTGCGGGCTGGCCCTGGACCAAGCCCTGATCAGCGAAGTCCTGCTCTCGCTCGGCGAGGTTCCTCTGGCTCATTACGCAACCCCAGGTACCTCCGAACTCTCCACCTCGATCGAGCCGTTCGTTCCCGATCATGACGCCATCCTCATGGCCAACCACGGGGTGGTCACCTGTGGCAGCGACCTTATGCAGGCCTACATGAATATGGAAACCGTCGAGCACTTCGCCAAGATCGCGCTCGTCGTCAGGCAGCTCGGCAACGAGCGTCCACTGGCCGCCGAACAGGTCACCAAGCTCTCGGAGATGCGCGAACGCATCCGGAGCTACAAGTCCGAGCTGCGCAGCAGAGCCTAGCTAGAGCAGTTCGTACCTGAATCGAGCATCGCCTTACTCCAGCCGGTGCACAAACTCTTCCAGCGCACGCCGCGTGCTTTCCTGTGGCTTCTCATCCGCGTACCCTACCGGCAGCAGCGCCAGCGGAACGTGCCCTTCGGCTGCCTCAATCGCTTCGGCAACCTTGGCGGGAATGAAGGCGCCAACCCAGCAGGTTGCCAACCCCAGCTCTACGATCGCCAGATGCGCGATGGTCGCGACAATACTGGCGTCCTGCTGCGCCCAATACTCCTTGGGGTCATACTCGCAGCGCGCCGCATTGGTGCAGACCACCAGCGCCATGGGAGCCGTGCCGATCCAGTCAGGATGGAAGGTCGCATCGGCCAGCACCCGCATCCGCCGCTCGCCGCTTACCACGTAGAGCTCGTAAGCCTGAAAGTTTCCCGCCGTTGGAGCCGTTTGCACCGCCTCCAGAATCTTCGTCACCAGTTCATCGGCTACCGCTTTGCCACGAAACCTGCGCACTGAGTGGCGCACCCGCAATAGTTCAAACAACTCCATGCCTAATCTCCCATTTAAGTAGCTGCTTTCAGGATAACGCGAGCTGCACTTCGCGCGCTGCTCATGGCTAAGCCGCGTGCCAACAAGCCAGGCCAATCAGGAGTCAACCTATATCTTCCGCCGCAAGTGTCTCCACTGGTTTCTTTACCCGCGTCGTCGTGATTACCACCACGCTGATGAGAACGAACAGAGTCCCCACGATCGTTCGCAGGGCAAGCGCTTCGCCGCCCAGGAAATATCCAGCCAATACGGCCACTACCGGATTCACGTACGCATAGGTCCCGACCTTTGTTGGTGACTCACGATGAATGAGCCACACGTAGGCGGTAAACGCCACAATGGAGCCTGGGACAATCAGATAGAGCAACGAAAGCCACGCTCCGATTGAGACAGTCAACGGATGAAAGTTACGAAATTCACCAAGCGCTACCGACGTGAGGGCCAGCAATACTCCTCCGGCGAGCATCTGGGCGCCGGAGCTCATGACTTTGGAGGGTGGCAGCGGCAGCTTGCGCGTAAGTGCAGACGCCACAGACCAACTCATCGATGCAACGATAAGCGCCAAGGCACCCGCCCCGTCGACCGGCGCTCCTCCGAGGTTCAACGAGTGGCTCATCAGCACTGCCACTCCTCCAATCCCGACCAAAAGCGCCAATGCCAGACGAACGGTGAGCCTCTGGGTTCGCAGTAAGACGATCTCCGACAAGGCCATGAACACTGGGATCGTGGCCATCATGACGGCGGCAACGCCTGAAGGCACCCGCTGCTCGGCCCAGAACAACAATCCGTAGTCAAGGACGAAGACCAGTAGAGCGAGTACGAAGGCTGACATCCATTGGCGCCCGGCCGGTGAGCGCTCGCCGCGCGCGATCATCCAGCCGTAAAGGATGACTCCCGCAACCAGGAAGCGCAGCGCCGCGAGAAGGAATGGTGGAACTTCCCGGACGCCAACGCGAATTGCGAGATATGTGGTTCCCCACACAAGATAGATAATCGCAAAAGCAATTAGCGTCTTCCACGCCGGGCGATGGGCTTTGGCTTCCATGGCAGATTCCTACCAGCACTCTACCAAGTTTCGTTGCCTGATCGCTCACCCTCCCACATGACGGACAATCCAGAAAACCGGCGCGGCACCAACCATTGACTCCGTTTGGCCCGAAACACTCCCTCATCTACACTAGAAATGTATGGTCCGTTTTATTTCACTTGTTCTCCTGGTGGCGATCCTGTGGCTTGCCTGGGCGCTTCTGATTCCGGTTGCTCCGCCGACGCCGCAGATACTGCTCTTCCCTACCGGCTCCTCGTCCAGAGTGATCGCAGCCGAGCTTGAACGCGCAGGCGTGGTACGCAGCCGTTTCGCCTTCGAACTGCTGCACTATGCAATGACGAAAAAAAAGCTCAAGGCGGGCGAGTATCGTTTTGCGAGACCCGCCAGCGGAGTGGATGTCTTCGACCGCATTGCACGCGGAGACGTGCTGGTGCACACGGTAGTTGTTCCTGAAGGCTTCAACATGTTTGAGATTGCATCGGCCATCGAGGCCGCAGGACTCGGCAAGAAGGAAGATTTTCTCAACGTCGCCACTCACGACACTGCGCTCGTCCACGCCATCGATCCGCAGGCCAATACACTTGAGGGATATCTCTTTCCGGACACCTACCAGTTCTCCCGCACCATGACCATGCGCGACATGGCTTTGGCCATGGTTCGCCGCTTCCAAAAAGAGGCTCAAACGCTCGGCCTGCAGCAGGACACGCACCGCCTTGTGACTCTCGCCTCCATTGTCGAAAAGGAAACCGCCGCCCCCGACGAGCGGCCTGAGGTCGCCAGCGTGTACTCCAACCGCCTGGCAAAACACATGGCCCTCGCGGCCGACCCCACGGTGGTGTACGCCGCAGAGCTCAAGGGAAATTATCGCGGCGCCATCTATCAGAGCGATCTGCAATCGAGTTCGCCGTACAACACCTACAAGTTTGCCGGTCTGCCACCGGGGCCGATCGCCAATCCGGGCGCGGCCTCGCTTGCAGCCGCCATGCACCCGGCGCAGACTCCATACCTGTTCTTCGTTGCCGCCGGAGACGGCAGCGGACGGCACCACTTTTCCGCCACCTTCGAGCAGCATGAGCGCAACGTCATTGCCTATCGCCGGGCAGTGTCCGCTGGCGAGCACGAGACGGGTAACGCTGCCGCTGGCGGCCATAGGCGCTAGGATGCAACTGCCTCCCTCATTGCGGCGGGCCATCGAGCAGGAGCTTGCGAGCTGCGATCCTGGGCGATTGCGAGCGGCATCGGCACGCCTAAGTGACTACTATCGCCAACCTGGAACGCAGGGCGATGGGCCGAGTCCGCAGGCCGGACAGGCGGGTACGGGCCAGCAGATGGCCCTCCGGCCGCTAACGCAGGGCATCGCGCTCGCCAATGACGACCTTCGCGCCGCCTATCTTGGCGTGCGCATGCCTGCAACCTTTGCGGCTGCGGTTGCTGCTCTCGACTGGACGCGTGAGGCTTTCGCACGGCGAATCCGCGGGGAAAGCTGCGAGGAAGATTGCAACGCAAGCTCCGGGGAACTCCACACGGTACTCGACCTTGGCAGCGGTCCAGGAACCGCGCTGTGGGCGGCCGCACGGGTCTTTCCCACGCTGCAGTCGGCAACCGCGTTCGAGCGGGATCCGCGCCTTATTGAAATCGCGCGCCGACTCGCCTCTGGTGACGCTGAAGCGTCCGACGTTGCCGCTTACCCACCAGTTCTGCGCCATGTTACTTGGCTGCAGGGCGATCTAACCGCCGCACTTCCAGAGGGCACCTGGGATCTGGTTGTCTGTTCCTACACGCTGAACGAACTCAACGAAAACCAGCGTGCCGAACTCATTCGGCGCGTCTGGGCTCGCGCCGGAAAGCTTCTCGTCGTCATCGAGCCCGGAACCAAAGCAGGCTTCGCCAACGTACTTGCGGTGCGCACCAGTCTGCTCGCCGCTGGGGCCACGCTTGTTGCGCCGTGCCCCAATGCGCTGGCCTGTCCTATGGCCGACAGAGGCGACTGGTGCCACTTTGCCGCACGCGTTGAACGCACTGCCGAACATCGCCGTCTGAAAGACGCAAGCCTTGGCCACGAAGACGAGAAATTCTCCTACGTTGCGTTTACTCGTAGTGGGCTCACTCGCAATGCAATCACTCACAGTGCCGTGCACGACGAACTGCAGAGCAACAATCCGCCGCGCGAACCAGCTCGCATTGTGCGTCATCCCCGAATCTTCAGCGGATACACACAACTCACCCTTTGCGCCCATGGCGAGATCTCGAACACCACCGTCACACGCTCAAAGAAGGAAGATTGGCGCAGGTTGAAGCGCCTGGGCTGGGGCGACCTTTGGTAACAACACTTCAGGGTAATGCTTCTTCGTTATTTCTACCTTAGACCGTAATTCCGGCGTTCTGCTTCCACAACTTGCGAGAGATCGGCTTCATTACTTTGGAGTAGTAGGCGGGAAATCTCTGCCGACTACCGTCGATTGCTCATTTATATGCTCACAGGAGAAAGATGAGATTAATTCTCCGTTAATGAAGAAATGACGAAGTCGAGCCGATATAGGGCACATGGAGATACTTCGGCAGGACGAGGGAGTTGTGCGGGCGCAGGGTGGCCTGCACATCAGCGAGGCAGAAGAGTTGCGAGTCGCGCTTATTGGAGCGCTGGCGGCAACACCTTCGCTATTGCTGGATCTTTCCGGAATAGACAGCTGCGATACCGCGAGTTTCCAGTTGCTGTGCTCGCTACAGAAGAGCGCGGAACGGGATGGCAAGGAGTTCCGTATCTCTGCGCCGTCGGCGGCGATACGAGAGGCTAGCGCAATCCTTGGCCTCTCGCTTGAAGGACTGACGAGAATCTCAAAAAGCTAGCAGCGGGAAGTGCGAGAGGTTCAGGTGTGCCAAAGATGGAGACCAGAACGCAGAACAACTGGATCGATTCGTTTCTTCAGGAAGCAGAAGATCTGCTGGCAGAAATTGACGAAGCCGCACTCACATTGAGCGAAGGCGAATCGACCGAAACGATTCATCGTATCTTCCGTGCGTTCCACACGATTAAGGGCTCAAGCGGCATGTGCGGACTGACGGCAGTAGCCGACTTCACGCACCACATTGAAACCCTGCTCGATAAAGTACGCTCGGGAACAGTTGCCGCGACTCCAAAGCTCGCGGATCTTGTACTGGCCGGGCATGACCAGGTGCGCGCCATCATCGCCGCCGAACAGGGCGGAACGCCTGTGCCAGCAGGCTCCAGCGAAAAGCTGATTGAAAGGCTCAAGGCATTCGCCGGAGACGAGGCTCCTCCGGTGCAACTGGGAGTAAGCAACGTTCGAGCGGAAGTCCCCGTAGCTCCACAGAAAAAACCTGGAGATCAGGTATGGGAAATTCGCTTCCGTCCATCCTCTGACCTGCTCAACTGCGGTGGCAATCCTATTTTGCTGATGCGCGATCTGGCTGAACTGGGAACGTGCGAAGTAACCGCACACACCGATGCAGTGCCGCCGCTTGAAGAAATTGATCCCAGTGCCTGCTACCTGTGGTGGAGCGCGACGCTACGCACATCGGCAGACCAAGACGCGATCCGCGATGTTTTTATGTTTGCAGAAGACGGAGCCGACCTGGAGATCAAGCAGTGCGTGGCGGAAAACACGGAACTGGCGCAGAACGCTGCACCGGCCACGAGTCCTGACGAGGCACACGACGAACATACGGAAATTACCAAACCACAATCAGCCGCAGTGGATGGCGCCGTGCAGAAAAATTTGGAGCCGTCCGGCGGACATGCGCTTGCGAAAGAGTCCACCGTACGCGTACCGTCTGGCCGCTTGGACCGGCTGGTAAACCTGGTAGGTGAGTTGGTGATGAATCAATCACGCCTCACACAGGTTATGACCCAGATCGGCGCGCCGGAGCTGGCGAATCCAGTACAGGAGATCGAGCGACTGGTGGCGGAGTTGCGAGACGACGTGCTGGGTATTCGCATGTTGCCGATCGGTACGCTGTTCAGCCGCTTCCGCAGGATGGTGCATGACCTTGGGCAGGAACTTGGCAAGGAAGTCGATCTAATTACCGAGGGCGCGGAGACGGAACTCGATAAGAGCATTCTGGATCAACTCGGTGAGCCGCTCGTACACCTGTTGCGCAACAGCATCGACCATGGCATTGAGAGCGCTGAGGAGCGCGCCAAAAAGGGCAAGTCACGGCGTGGCACGATCCGGCTGAAGGCCGAACATATGGGATCGAATGTCGTTGTCAGCATTGAGGATGATGGGAGCGGAATCAATCGCGCCGCAGTGCGCGCCAAGGCCGTTGAAAAACAGTTGATTTCCAACGATGCGAATCTCAGCGATAAAGAAATCCTGAATTTATTGTTGTTGCCCGGCTTCTCCACGGCAAAGAAAGTTACGAATGTATCCGGCCGCGGGGTTGGCATGGACGTGGTTAAGCGGCAGATCGATTTGCTGCGCGGCTCGGTTCTGATTGCGAGCGATGAAGGCGCCGGCACGAGCGTGTCGCTGACGCTTCCACTCACGCTAGCCATCATAGAAGGCCTGCTGGTACAGGTGGCTGAGAGCCGCTTCATCTTCCCGATGTTTGCAGTTACGGAAAATGTCGAACTGCAAGGCTCCGAGCGCAGAACCAAGAATGGACGCAATGTGATCTCGGTTCGCGGCGAACTGATTCCTTACATTGATTTGCGCTTCCTGTTCCAGATGGAGGGCAAAGCTCCCGAGATTGAAAAGATCGTGATCGTGGAGCACGAAGAGCAACGCGTTGGCTTCGTTGTGGATCGCGTGCTGGGCACGCATCAGACGGTGCTTCAACCGCTGGGACGTTTCTTCCGTAATGTCACGGTCGCTTCCGGAGCGACGATCATGGGCGATGGCGGAGTGGCGTTGATTCTAGATATCGCCGAGACCATCAAGCTCGCTAACCAAACCGCCCGCGAGGGATTGAACGCTATTGAATTAATTACGGCTTAAGGCCATGAAGAGGTACTCGTATGAATAACTGGAAGATAGGAACGCGGATAGGCGCAGGGTTCGGAGTAGTAATTCTTATCGCCATGGCTTTGGGAATGTTCGCCGTGGGCAGAATTGGAGCGATTCAGAAGAGTACCAACGAGGTTGCGTCAGAAGCCCTGCCGAAGATTTATCTTATCGGACAGGTAATGAGCAACGCCCAGGCTTCCCATTCGCTGCTGTATCAGCACATCAACTCGAGCGACAAGCAGGAGATGGCAGATATAGAGCGAAAGATTCAGGCGTACAGCGAAAAGAACGGTGCGCTGCTTTCCCAGCTTCAAAAGCTGCTTAACACGGAAAAAGGGCGTGAAATCTTCGCAGAACAAACATCCGCTCGCGAAACATATAACGTCGCCCGTGATGAGGTACTCAAGGTGAGCCGCTTAGGGACGCCTGAGTCCAACAAGCAGGCCATGCAACTGATGAAGAGCAAGTGCGAACCGGCCATGGCCAAGCGGATAGAGGTCCAGACCAAAATGGTCGAGGCCCAGAAGGAATACGCCGACAACACCACTACCGAGGCCCAGTCAACAGTTAGCTCCGCTCGTATCGGAATCTTTATCTGCCTTGGCGTTGCAGTGCTGATCGCCATCGGCATCGCACTGTTCACCGTTCGCAGCATCGTGCGTCCGCTGGCAAGCGCGGTTGAAGTGGTGCATCAGGTGGCGCAGGGAGAGCTTCCGGACAATGTTGATGTCAGCTCTCGCGACGAACTTGGACAGATGTTGACGGCGCTGAACAACATGACTGGAAATCTTCGAAAAGCCGCAGAGATCGCGGTCAAGATTTCCGAAGGCGATCTGACGGTGGAGGCGACGGCGCTTTCCGAGAAGGATGTGCTGGGACAGGCGCAAAAGCGGATGCTGGAAAACTTGCGGCGTACGGTGCTTAAAGTTGCCGAGTCTGCCAGCAGCGTGGCCAGCGGAAGCGAAGAGATGTCTGCGACGGCACAGCAGTTGTCACAGGGTGCGAGCGAGCAGGCTTCATCGGCGGAGGAATGCACGTCGTCGATGGAGGAGATGGGGTCGAGCGTTCAGCAGAATGCCGATAACGCAAAGCAGACCGATAAGATCGCAACCAAGGCCGCCGAGGATGCACTGGCGAGCGGTGAGGCCGTGAACCAGACGGTTCATGCGATGAAGGAAATCGCGGAGAAGATCAGCATCATTGACGAGATCTCGCGCAAGACGGACTTGCTGGCGCTGAATGCGGCGGTGGAAGCAGCGCGTGCCGGAGAGCACGGCAAGGGCTTTGCAGTTGTGGCTTCGGAGGTAAGAAAGTTGGCCGAGCGCAGCCAGACGGCGGCAGCCGAGATCAGCCGGTTAACCTCAGACGGCGTGCAGCGGGCGGATGGCGCGGGACAACTGCTTTCGCGTCTTGTTCCCGACATTCGCAAGACGGCCGAACTGGTGCGCGAAATTGCAGCAGCGAGCGCGGAGCAGGGCTCGGGCGCGGCTCAGGTGAGCAAGGCGATGCAGCAACTCGACCAGGTGATTCAGCAGAACGCATCTGCCTCCGAAGAAATGTCAACTGGCGCCGACGAGCTTTCATCCCAGGCCGAAGCACTGCAGAACGCAGTGTCCTTTTTCAAGGTGGCAGGAATGCAGGAACAGGGCCGGCAGCTCGCAGTGCGGAAGAAAGTACAGCCACAAAGAAGCGCGGTCGCGCATGTAGCAACGCACGGTAAGTCGAGACCAGGCAATGGTGGCATTGACATTCAGATCGGTTCCGGGGGCAACGGCGCTGACTACCACGACAAAGATTTCACGAGTTATCAATAAAAGATTTGAGGGCAAAGAGACGTCATGATCAATGAAACCTGCCAATACATGACCTTCAAACTGGGAGACGAGCTGTTTGCAATCAACGTCTCCCAGGTTCGGGAGGTTCTGGAAGTTCTGCAGATCACCAAGGTTCCGACTGCTCCTGCATACATGCGCGGAGTGGTGAATGTTCGCGGGCAGGCCATTCCGGTGGTGGATCTTCGCCTGCGTTTCGGGTTGCCCGGACTAGTGGACACGGTGAACACCCGTGTGATCGTCATGGAACTCAACATCGATGGTGAGACCGCAGTGATCGGAGGTCTGGCCGACAGTGTGCACGAGGTCATCGAACTGGAGCCCGGGGCCATCAACCCGCCGCCGCGTATTGCGATGCGCTGGCGAACGGATTTCATCCTGGGCATGGGAAAGCGCGGAGATGAGTTCATCATCATCCTCGACGTAAACGCGGTTTTCTCCTCCGAGGAGTTAATCGCAGTCTCCGACGTAGCAGTGTCCCACGGGGATGCAGTGGCAGCTCTCTGAAGCTGAAGTGACGCGGCCAGTTGTCATATTTGAGCGTTGGAATCACGGCTTTACCCGGACCGCTAAGGGTAAAGCCGCTAAGACCAATGCAGGCCGAATGCTTTTTCACGCATTACGCAAGCAAGGCTCGAAAAGGATTCATAGATATGAACAACTGGAAGATAGGAACTCGAATCGCAGCGGGATTTGCGTCGGTTATTGTCATCACGTTGCTTCTCGGGGCGTTCGCGTACACCCGCATTACTGCCATTGACAGGGATGCGAAGAACATCACAGATGTGCACCTGCCTGGTGTATTTGTCGCCGGGCAATTGCAATCCTCTATTTCAAATACATTCGCAATTTTAATGATGCACGCCACAGTGACGGACCAGGCTGAAAAGTCTCGGCTGGATGCAGAACTACTAGACATACGCACGCGCACGACAGCGATGCTGAGCGAATATAACAAATCTGCTACGACCCGGCAGCGAGAGGCTCTGGAATCGCTAACTGCGGCACGTTCGGCTTACAACTCCGCATATGACGCTGCCCGAGCCCTGAGCAGCGAAGGCCGAAACAAAGAAGCGCTAGACTACGTCAACGCGCAGGTGAAGCCCTACTACAAAAGATACCTGGACGCCGCGAGTTCGATCGTTGCTTCCAGCAAAAACGGGGCGGACGCAGCGTCTAAACAGATCATCGAAACCGACGCAGGGGCGCACCAAGGAATAATGCTTGGCCTCGGCTTCAGCATCTTAGCCGCTGTTTTTGTCGCGTGGTTCGTTGTGCGCAGCATTACGCGTCCGCTGGCGATTGCGGTTGGTGTGGTGGAGAGTGTGGCTGATGGCGACCTGACGCGGGAAATCGCGGTGGAGTCGAATGATGAACTGGGACAGATGCAGAAGTCGATGATGACGATGGTGCGAAACCTGAGCCGGACCGTGAGCGAAATCTCAGCCGCCGCAGCAAACGTTGCATCCGGCAGTGAGCAGATGTCTTCGACGGCACAGCAACTCTCGCAGGGCGCTTCGGAACAAGCGGCCGCGGCGGAGGAAAGTACGTCGTCGATGGAGGAAATGTCGGCCAGTATCCAGCAAAATGCCGGCAACGCGAAAGAGACAGACAAGATTGCCTCGAAGGCTGCGGAAGACGCGCAGGCTAGTGGCGTGGCAGTGGCCCACACGGTGCAGGCCATGAAGGAAATTGCCAGCAAGATAAGCATTATCGACGAGATTTCACGCAAGACGGACCTGCTGGCGCTGAATGCTGCCGTAGAGGCGGCGCGCGCCGGCGAACATGGCAAAGGGTTCGCCGTGGTTGCATCCGAGGTGCGGAAGCTTGCCGAACGCAGCCAGACGGCAGCAGCCGAGATCAGCCGCCTTACCAGCGACGGAGTTCAGGTTGCCGACGGAGCTGGCCAGTTGCTATCCAAGCTGGTTCCCGACATTCACAAGACCGCAGAGCTGGTACGGGAGATCGCAGCAGCAAGCTTGGAGCAGAGCAGCGGCACCGCCCAGGTGAGTAAGGCAATGGAGCAACTGGACCAGGTGATTCAGCAGAACGCATCCGCTGCGGAGGAGATGTCCACGGGCTCAGACGAGTTGGCGAGCCAAGCCGAGATTCTGCAATCTTCGATCGCTTTTTTCAAGATTAAAGGCGGGCAAATTGTCGTCCGAAAAGGGCGAGCCGCGCAGACTAGCAGGCCCAAGCCTAAGTCTCCGCACAAAGTGGAGGTGCGAAGAGAAAACGCTATGCAGCAGTCAAGGGGCGGCGTTGAGGTGGAACTGCGCCCGGATGCAAACGACTCAGATTCACTGGACAATGACTTCACGGTTTACCAGTAGCAGCAGACTTCGCCCGCGTTGCGGGACACAGGAGTACGGAAGCGCAACACAAATGGCATAGAGAGGGCCGAGGTTTATGTCACAGGATTGGGGGCAGAACAACGAAGGCGTGGCGCAGCCGGTCGGCACGGCTCTCTCGTTAAAGAGCTTCGACCGCTTTGCAAACTACATCACCCGCGAGATTGGCATCAAGATGCCTGAGTCGAAGATGACGTTAGTGCAAAGCCGGCTGTTGCGGCGCGCCCGCGAACTGAGGCTCGGCTCAATCGATGAATACGGCGAGTATTTTTTTGCCGGTTCAAATAGCGAGGAACGCGAATACTTTATCAATGCGATTACCACCAATAAGACGGACTTCTTCCGCGAACCCGAACACTTTGAGTTTCTGGTGAGGACGGCCTTACCGAATTTGCTCTCCGGAGTCGATCCCCGTTTGTCGCGGCTGAACATATGGTCCGCAGCATGCTCTTCCGGGCAGGAGCCGTACACGTTGGCGATGATTCTGCGCGAGTACGCAGTGAAGAGACCGGGATTGAACTTCGCGATTCTGGGCACGGATATTTCCACCAAAGTGTTGGACCATGCCCGAAAGGCCGTATATGAGGAAGCGCTGACCGCGCCGATTCCCGTTGCTCTGCGCCGCAGGTACATGCTGCGCAGCAAGGATAGCTCTTCAGATCTGGTGCGTGTGTCGCCAGCGCTGAGAGCAAAAGTGAGTTTCCATCAGCTCAACCTCATGAACGAAAGCTATCGTATCCAGGATATGTTCGACATCGTTTTCTGCCGCAATGTTCTGATCTACTTCGACCGGAAGACGCAGGAGTCGGTGATCTGCAAAATCTGCCAGAACATTAATCCCGGCGGCTACTTGTTTGTAGGGCACTCGGAGTCTTTGGCTGGAATGGACGTTCCCGTGAATCAGGTGAAAACTGCGGTGTTTCGTATGCCGTTCTCGGGAGGGACGCGTCAGCAATGACACTCGATAAGAAGATTCGCGTTCTCATCGTGGACGATTCGGCGTTTGTGCGCCAGGCGTTGAGGGAGATTCTGGAGACCGACCCGCAGATCGAGGTGATGGGTGTTGCCTCAGATCCTTATGCGGCGGTTGAAAAAATACGCCATCAAGTTCCTGATGTAATGACGCTCGACGTTGAAATGCCGAGGATGGATGGACTGACCTTTCTTGAAAAGATCATGAGCCAACATCCTATTCCAGTTGTCATCTGCTCCACGCTGGCCGAGGCGGGATCGGGCGTCGCCATGGCCGCGCTGCAAAAGGGAGCGGTCGACATCATCACCAAACCCAAGTTGGGAGCCAAGGAGTTCTTCGAAGAGTCGAGAATAAGAATCTGCGATGTCGTGAAATCCGCAGCATACGCGCGGGTGAGAAACAGGAAACCGGCTGCGGCTGCTCATGTGGTGGCGCCAAAGCTCACGGCCGATGTGGTTCTGCCGAAGCCGCCCTCACACGCCATGATCGAGACGACCGAGAAGGTCGTGGTAGTGGGCGCCTCCACGGGCGGAACAGAGGCCCTCTGCCAGTTTCTGCAGGCTCTGCCGCTCGACGCGCCGGGAATCGTGGTGGTGCAGCACATGCCGGAAATATTCACTGCAAGATTTGCCGAACGCCTCAACACGATCTGCCGAATCACCGTGGCAGAAGCGGCTGGTCAGGAGTCGGTGTTGCGCGGACAAGCACTGATTGCTCCAGGTAATCATCACCTGCTGCTCAAGCGCAGCGGCGCACGTTATTACGTCGAGGTCCGAGAAGGGCCACTGGTCAGCCGCCATCGCCCCTCGGTGGATGTATTGTTTCGCTCTGCCGCACGTTATGCGGGGTCGAACGCCGTGGGTGTAATCATGACCGGAATGGGGGACGACGGCGCCAAGGGAATGCTCGAAATGAAAGAGGCCGGGGCCTACAACATCGCGCAGGACGAAGCGACATGCGTGGTTTACGGAATGCCCGCAGAAGCCGTAAAGCTTTCGGCGGTGCACCGAATTTTGCCGCTCGGGCAAATTGCTAGCGAAGTTGTACGCGTCTGCCATTAGGAATTGCACGCGGCGTGGACATATGGGTTGCATGGGAGAAAAGAGATGGGAAGGAAGGTTCTAGTCGTTGACGATTCCGTAATGGTTCGGCAGATGGTTTCGTTCACGCTCAAAGAGGCTGGCTACGATGTACTGGTCGCGGAGAATGGCCAGGACGCGTTGAACAAACTTGGCGGCCATGCAGTTGATTTGATCGTGACTGACCTTAACATGCCGGTGATGGACGGCATTACGTTCATTGGCAATGCCCGGGCTCTTGCGCCAACAAAGTACGTTCCCATCCTGATGCTCACAACCGAGAGCCAGCCAGAGATGAAACAGAGGGGTAAGGCCGCCGGTGCTACCGGGTGGATCGTGAAACCCTTCGATCCACCGAAACTGCTTGCGGTGATCGCCAAGGTACTGCCGTGAGACGGGTGATTGCAGCCAACTTAATTCTTAGCGAGAGTGAATACCGGAAGAACCGCTAACATGCGGCGGAAATATTGGTTATGAGCTGGACTCAAGAATCCTTACCGAAAAACGATCTGCCGGGCTTGATTCCAACAACCTTGCCTTCCATGGTACTTGTGCCCCTGTGCGACAGTTTATGTGCTTTGAATGCGCGCGTCGCCGAAGAGTTTCTGACCCTCGCTGAACTGCTCCAGTCAAATTCGGCGCGAGCACGCCAAATCACGGCAGAGTCACACAAGGTCACCGGCTCTGAGGCGAGTCTACAGAGCAGCCAGTCGATTGCAGTGCTGCAACGGATTCTGTCGGAATCTGCCGGTATCAACGGGACGGTTGAAACCAGCACAGAACAGATGCTCGAAATCCTCTCGAACGTGACAACCGCCCGCGCCCCATTACAGAACATGGCGAAGATGCGGTGCCAGCTGCAAACGGTTGGACTTCTGTCAAAAATCGAAGGCGCAAGAATAACGAATGCTGCAGTGGATCTATCGAGTCTTTCCGGGGACATAGATGTTCTTGCCGAGGAAGTTCAGTCGCACGTTGAACTGCTTCTCGAAGACTCGGCCAGATTATCCGAAATACTGCAAAACGGTTTGCGCGAATTGAACAGGTTCGGACAACAGGAAAGGGTGCAGGCGGCAGAACTGATCCGGCGCACACAGGGCGTGCTGGACCCGATGATCGCACGCTCGGAGGCGTCGCAGGCGGCTGCGCGAAATATCGACGAGCAGTACACAACTTTTCATCGTGCTACCGACAAAGTTGTCATGTCACTGCAGTCGGAAGACATTGCGCGGCAACGGGTAGAGCATGTGCAGGAGGCGATCCGCCGCGCAGCCGCGTCGTTGGATACCGGTGAGAGTGTGGAGTCCTGCGCAAGCGTTCTGGCCCTGCAGCGGTCGCAGTTGCTCAGTACCCGCGACCTAGTCGCCGATTCCATCCGGACGATTCACACGGAGTTGGAATCACTCAGCCCGCGTATCCGGGAATTGGTCTCGCAGACGGCAATGCTGGCCCAGCAGACCGGCGAGGATGGACAGTCATTTGCGACAGTCATCGAGGGCGGGCTGGAGACGGTAACGGCCGTTTTTAAACAGTGTTCATCGTCGATGAAAGCCGCGCTCTCGATCGTGAACAGCGTGCTACCGTCAGTGGAGCACATGACCAGGGGTGCCTGCTCGCTGGAAGAAATAGAGGCTTCCATTCACCTCATCTCGCTGAACGCAAGTATAAAGGCGGCGCAACTTGGCGACGAAGGGATCGCGATGGGCGTAATCGCCTCCGAGTTGAACTCCATCACCCAGGGGAGCGAGGTCGACACGAGAATCGTGCTGGACCGATTGCAGGCAATTGACGGATCTCTAGCGAAAATTGCCGGCGTGGGGGCGGCGGCAGAGAACTCACTGATCATGACCGGGGATGGCAGCAACGTAGAAAACGTGTTCAGCGGTCTCTCCCAATCTGTAAGGGCTGCAAGCCAGGAAATGACGGTGGGGTTGAACCAGGTCCGGCAACTGGCGGAGACACTCTGCACGGAACTGACACGGGGATGCGAAGTTGCTCGCCGCGCGGCGTCACTCCCGGAATTGTTCGACGAGCAGGTACGCAACCTTGACGATGCCTTCGGACAGCTTGGGTACACGACGGGCATGTCCGCAATGGTAGCCGCTGGCAACCAGGCTGACGGTCTCACCAACCTCTACTCGATGGATTCGGAGCGGAAGTTGCACCGGGAGATTTTCGGGGAAGAAGCCGGTTCGGAGGAGGGCACGCCACCCGCGTCCGCCATCCAACAGGGTAGTGAGTTTGGAGACGATGTCGAGCTGTTCTGAGCATCCTCAATGGCGAAGCCAGGACCTCGCAGGCATGGCGCTGTTGTATTCCTCTATTCAGTATTTGCTGCGTGCCTGGATTGCCTGAGAATAATAAGACATGACAGCTCGGATAAGATGAGCGGATCATCTTTGCTCGCTCAACGCAGAGATAAGAGCCGGGCATTGCGACATTCGAGGCTCGCGGCAAGTTCCATAGACGCTTAATACCCGCGGAGGAATGGTTTTGGAAGCCTTGGTCCGCATGTGGTCTCTTTACATTTTTTTACCAAGTGAAGGCGACAATCGTGGCGCGTTCGCGTACCGTGGTTGTTAAACTACTTAGAGCTTCAAAACGAGATTAACGCGAGTGTTTTATTGCAGAAACAGGAAGATACCGAGGATGCGGGGGATATTGCCGTGCATCTTGGCACCAGACCATCCTATGCATTTTGAATAGCGATTGCTTTCGTATAAGGTGATTTGTTTCAGGACGATCGCCGTTGACGAAATACGCACCAAGTCCCAGAGCAGCCGGGACGCTGTTAGAAATCGAAGGCCACCCAAGAAGGAAGATGAAATGGAAGATTCCCCCGATACTCCCCCAGTTCGTTCCGATAATTCGCCTAAGCGCTCCACAACGCGGCGTGTGATTATCTGGGTGGTAGTTCTGCTGGTCCTCGCCAGCGTATTTCTGTTCGTTCTGCGCACTCAGAACACGCCCCAGAAGGCGGCTCAATCGGCGAAGGGCGGAGCCATGGGAAGCGCGATTTCGGTGATTCCGGCCACCGCACAGAAGGATAAGATTGGGGTCTATCTTGAAGCAATTGGAACCGTAACGCCGGTATATACCAGTTCCATTACAAGCCAGGTCACAGGACTGGTGATAGCCGTGCATTACCGCGAAGGCCAACTGGTTCACAAGGGTGAGACGCTGATCGAGATTGATCCCCGCCCCCTGGAGGCACAGCTCACGCAGGCGCAGGGCACGCTGGAAAAGGACACTCAAACGCTGGCACAGGCAACCATGGACCTGGAGCGCTATCGCGCGGCCTGGGCCCGCAATGCAATTACCAAGCAGACCTTGGACGACCAGGAAAAGATCGTGCTGCAAGATCAAGGGACAGTGAAGGCCGACCAGGGCACGGTGCAATACGACAAAGTGCAACTCGGCTACTGCCATATTACTGCGCCATTCTCGGGGCGCGTAGGACTGCGGTTGATTGACCCTGGCAACGTGGTGCAGGCAAACGGCACCAATCCGTTGGTGGTGGTCACGCAGGAGCAACCGATCACGGTCATTTTCACGATTGCCGAAGATGCGCTCGACCAAGTGCAATCGCAGTTCCGGCATGGGGCCCACCTCACGGTGGATGCATTTGACCGCGCCGCGCAGAAGAAAATTGCCAGCGGCAAACTGCTGAGCATGGACAACCAGATTGACACCACAACGGGCACCGTCAAACTGCGTGCCGTCTTCGACAACAAAGATGATGCACTGTTCCCCAACCAGTTCGTCAACACGCGCCTGCTGGTAAATACGCTGAACGACGTAACTCTGATTCCGACTTCGGCCATCCAGCACAACGGGCAGATTTCGTTTGTCTACGTGGTTCAGAACGGAACCGCACTGGTACGTACGGTGAAGCCTGGCGCCTCAGACCGCGGCATGACCGCAGTGGAAGGGATCCAACCCGGGGACGTGGTTGTCAACAGCAGTTTTGAGAAGCTGCAACCAAACGCAAAAGTAGTCCTTGCGCAGGGAACAACCGGGAGCAGCGCTCAGTGAGTCCGTCACGACCATTCATTCTGCGGCCGGTGGCGACTTCGCTGCTGATGGCGGCCATTCTGCTTGTGGGTATTGTTTCGTACACGCAGTTGCCGGTTTCCGCCTTGCCGCAGGTGGATTACCCGACGATTCAGGTTCTGACTTTCTATCCTGGCGCGAGCCCGGACGTAGTGGCCACCACGGTGACAGCACCACTGGAACGGCAGTTCGGCCAGTTGCAGGGGCTGAGCCAGATGACCTCTACGAGTTCAGGGACGACCTCGGTCATCGTGCTGCAGTTCAACCTGAGTCTCAGCATTGACGTAGCGGAAGAAGAAGTACAGTCGGCAATCAACGCAGCACAAAGTTACCTGCCCAGCGTGCTTCCAGCGCCGCCCATTTACAGCAAAACGAATCCTGCCGACCCTCCGATTCTTACGCTGGCCATCACATCGGACTCGATGCCGCTTTCACAGGTGGAGGACCTGGTGGATACGCGGCTTGCGCCAAAGCTATCGCAGCTGAACGGAGTCGGCCTGGTCAGCATTAGCGGTGGGCAAAAACCAGCGGTGCGAATTCAGGCGAACCCTGCCGCGCTTGCCTCCTATGGCTTGACCCTGGAACAACTGCGCACGGCTCTCATCCAGACCAGCGTAAATGCGGCGAAAGGCAACTTCGACGGGCCGCGGCAGGATTACCAGATCGACTCGAACGATCAGTTGCAGAACAGCGCTGATTACAGGAACGTGGTGGTTGCCTATCGCAACGGCGCGCCGGTAGTGCTGAAGGATGTGGCCAAGGTTGTGGATAGCGTTGAGAATAACAGCCAGGCGGCGTGGATGAACCAGACGCCTGCCGTCATCCTCAACATTCAGCGACAGCCCGGCGCAAATACCATCAGCGTTGTTAAGAGCATCAAAGCCATTCTGCCGCAGCTTGAGACTAACCTGCCAGCAACGATCAAAGTCACACAGATGACCGATCTCACGGTGCCGATCAAGGCTTCGGTCTCCGACGTCGAGTTCGAGCTGATGCTGACGGTGGTTCTGGTGGTGCTGGTCATCTTCCTGTTCCTGCGCAGCGTTCGCGCCACGATCATTCCGGCGGTGGCTGTGCCGATCTCGCTGGTAGGGACGCTGGGCGCGATGTATGTGCTGGGCTATAGCCTCGACAACCTCTCGATGATGGCGCTGACGATTGCCACAGGATTCGTGGTGGACGACGCGATCGTGATGATCGAGAACATCTCGCGCTATTTGGAAGAGGGCGATCCGCCACTGCAGGCCGCACTGAAAGGCGCTGAGCAGATTGGTTTCACGATTCTGTCACTCACAATTTCGCTGATTGCGGTGCTGATCCCACTGCTCTTCATGGGTGACGTTGTCGGCCGCCTTTTCCGCGAATTTGCTGTGACTCTGGCGGTCACTATCATCATCTCGGCAGTCGTCTCACTCACCTTAACGCCGATGATGTGCGCACGCTTGCTGCACTACGATCCGGAAGAACAGCAGACGCGCTTCTACCGCGCGTCAGAGCGGGCGTTCAACCGGATGATTGCCTTTTACGGACGGACGCTGAAATTTGTCCTGCGCTACCAGACGATCACTCTATTGGTGGCGCTGGGAACCCTGGGATTGACAATCTTCCTCTACATCGTTGCGCCCAAAGGCTTTTTCCCGGTGCAGGATACAGGTGTGATTCAGGGTATTTCGCAAGCGGCCGAAACCATCTCGTTCCCGGCTATGGCGGAGAAGCACCAGGAACTGGCGAAGGTGATTCTGGCCGATCCCGCGGTCCAGAGCCTTACCTCATTCATCGGTGCGGATGGCACCAACACTACGATGAACAGCGGACGCTTCTCGATTAACCTGAAGCCTCTGGAAGAACGTGACCTCAACGCCTCCGACGTAATTCGCCGGCTGCAGGGAAAACTGCAGAACGTACAGGGAATCCAGCTGTTCATGCAGCCAGTGCAGAACATCACGGTGGACGACCGGGTCAGCCGGACGCAGTATCAGTACACGCTGGAAGACCCCGACGCGGACGAGCTGAACCTATGGACCAATCGCTTTGTGCAGCAGATCAAGAAGCTGCCGCAACTGGAAGACGTGGCTACGGACCAGCAGACTGGCGGGCTGGCGGTTTCCATGGTTATCGACCGGGTCACGGCTTCGCGCCTGGGCATTGCTCCTTACACGATAGACAACACGCTATATGACGCTTATGGTCAGCGGCAGATCAGCACGATGTACACGCAGTTGAACCAGTATCACGTGATCCTTGAGGCGGAACCAGAATTTCAGAAGGACCCAAGTAAGCTGTCGAGTTTGTACATTCAGGCCAACTCATCTTCGGGCGCAAGCGGCGCGGGAGCATCGACGTCGTTTGCCTCATCCAGTTCGGCGTCTGCAGGCTCCAACAGCACGACGGCTTCGGCCGCATATACACCTTCTTCGAACTCGCTGACTGCGCCATCGAATGCGCTGTCGCCGAGCACCTCAGCTTCGAATACTGCCAGCAGTGCCACTCCGGCAAACGCGGTGCCATTGAGTGCGTTCACCCAGATCCAGCGAGTCAACGCGCCACTTTCGATCAACCACCAGGGACAGTTTCCTTCCGTAACCGTCTCCTTCAATCTGTCGCCAAATTCCTCGCTGGGAGACGCCATCTCTTCGATTGACAAGGTGCAGAAGAGGATGAACATGCCGGCCAGCCTTCAGGCCAGCTTCCAGGGAACCGCTGCTTCCTTCAAGAATTCTCTGTCAAACGAGGCGCTGCTCATCCTAGCGGCACTGGTCACGGTTTATATCGTGCTCGGCGTGCTGTATGAGAGCTTCATCCATCCGATTACAATTCTCTCCACGCTGCCCTCAGCGGGTGTGGGCGCATTGCTGGCGCTGATTCTTTTCCGGCAGGACCTGAGCGTGGTGGCCATTATCGGCATCATCCTGCTCATCGGCATTGTGAAAAAGAACGGCATCATGATGGTGGACTTTGCGCTGGAAGGCGAGCGCAAGCAAGGCAAGAATGCCACGGATGCGATCTATGAAGCGTGCCTGCTGCGCTTCCGTCCGATCATGATGACGACCATGGCAGCACTGCTGGCGGGCATTCCGCTGGCGATGGGTACAGGCATCGGCTCGGAGCTGCGGCGTCCGCTTGGTATCTGCATGGTGGGCGGCTTGCTCCTGAGCCAGGTGTTGACGCTATATACGACGCCGGTAATCTACATCTTCTTCGACGGGCTGGCGAAGCGCTTCTCGCGTAACAAGCCGCAGGCTGGTGGCGAGCCGGGCTCTGAGCTGCTGGAGCAGTCATGAACCCGTCCCGCTTATTCATTGACCGCCCGGTTGCGACGACGCTGCTGACAATAGCCATTGCGCTGGCGGGGGCCATTGCGTTCAATGTGTTGCCGGTTTCACCGCTGCCGCAGGTGGATTATCCGACCATCTCGGTAGGAGCGGCACTGCCAGGCGCCAGCGCGGATATCATGGCAGCCTCGGTGGCAACTCCGCTGGAGCGGCAGCTCGGTCACATCGCCGGGGTATCGGAGATGACCTCGACCAGTTCACTGGGCACGACGGCCATCACGCTTCAGTTTGACCTTAGCCGCAACATCGATGGCGCGGCACGCGACGTGGAAGCCGCTATTAATGCGGCGCGCACCTACCTGCCTGCCAACCTGCCCGCCAACCCTACGTATCGCAAGGTGAACCCGGCAGACGCACCGATCATGGTCATTGGCCTCACCTCGGACATTTACGACCGTGGCAAGCTTTACGATGAGGCTTCGACGATTGTTCAGCAGAAGCTCTCGCAGATTCAGGGAGTGGGGCAGGTCACCACGGGTGGTGGAGCGCTGCCTTCAGTACGCGTTGATGTGAATCCCACACAGCTCAACAACTACGGGTTAACGTTAGCCAACATCCAGTCCATGCTGAGTCTGCAGAACGCCCACCAGGCGCGCGGCCAACTCTCGGACGGACTCGTCACGGCCGACATCATCACCAATGACCAGATCCGGTACGCGGACGATTACAAGCCCCTGGTGGTGGGCTACAAGAAAGGGGCCGCAGTGCGGCTCTCCGATGTGGCGTCGGTCACCGATTCGGTGCAGAACATTCGTTCCGCGGGCTATCTCAATGGCAAGCCCGCTGTTCCGATCATCATCTTCAGACAGCCGGGCGCGAACATCATCGAGACGGTCGAAAACATTCGCCGCGAGCTGCCATCGATCACGGCCTCGATTCCAAAAGATATCCAAACTACGATCGTGCTCGATCGCACCACTACCATCCGTGCCTCAGTGAAGGACGTTGAGCGCACATTGATGATCTCGATCTGTCTTGTGGTGGTGGTGGTGTTCATCTTCTTGCGGAATCCGCGAGCGGTTCTGATTCCGGCAGTGGCCGTGCCGGTTTCGCTGATTGGCACATTTGCAGTGATGTACCTGCTCGGCTACAGCATCGACAATCTTTCGTTGATGGCCCTTACGATCTCCACCGGCTTCGTGGTCGACGATGCAATCGTGGTCATGGAGAACATCTCGCGCCACATTGAAAACGGCATGCAGCCCTACGCTGCCGCTTTGAGAGGTGCGAAGGAGATCGGCTTCACTGTTTTCTCGATAAGCGTCTCACTGGTCGCGGTATTTATTCCAATCCTGCTGATGGGCGGTATTGTAGGGCGGCTTTTCCGCGAATTTGCCATCACACTTTCCACGGCCATTGTGGTTTCCATGGTGGTATCACTCACCACCACTCCGGCAATGTGTGCACACCTGCTCAAGGCGCATTCCGAGGACCACGGCCGTCTTTATCAACTGAGCGACAAATTCTTTGCCGGAATGCTCTCTTTTTACCGGCGCTCGCTTGTCTGGGTTCTTGATAACTCCGTGCTCACGTTGATTGTGCTAGCCCTGGTCGTCGCGCTTAACGTTGTATTGGTTACGATTATTCCGAAGGGCTTTTTCCCGCAGCAGGACACGGGAGTGATCTTCGGAGGTCTTCAGGGGCCGCAAGACGCCTCATTCCCGGTGATGAATGCTTCCGCCAAAACCATAGCGGGCGTCATTAAGAGTGACCCTGGCGTGGAAAACGTTGTGACCTTTACTGGAGGACAGGGCAACATTAACGGCGGCTTCGTCTTCATGACGCTCAAGCCTCTGGAGGAGCGCAAGTCCAGCGCTATGCAGATCCTTGGCCGTCTGCGCCGCAAGATGGCGGCTGTTCCCGTCGCTTCAGCCTTTCTGCAGCCCGCGCAGGATCTCCGTATCGGCGGGCGAGCGAGCAACGCACTTTACCAGTACACAATTCAGTCGGACAGCTCAGAAGAACTGGCTCACTGGGGGCCGATTCTGTTGAGTGAAATGCGCAAGTTGCCGGGGTTCCAGGACGTTAATTCCGACCAGCAGAATGGCGGGCTTGACCATTATTTAACGATCGATCGCGCGACCGCCGCACGTCTCGGCATCACCGCGCAGGCCTTCGACTCGAATTTGTACAGCGCGTTCGGTCAACAGGAAGTCTCGATCATCTACACCCAGCTCAACCAGTATTACGTGGTGCTTGAAGTCGCACCGCAATTCTCTCAAAGTCCTGATGGACTCAAGTACATCTATCTGAACTCTTCCGGCAGCGGAAATGTGCCGCTGCAAGCCGTCTCTCACGGCCAGTCCCACAATATCCCCCTTTCGGTCAACCATACGGGTCTGTTCCCTTCGGTTACGGTGTCATTCAACCTTGGGCCCGGAATGGCGCTGAGCGATGCGACCCGCGATGTGGTCAAGATGCAGCAGAGGCTGAATATGCCACAGACTGTACGAGGCTTCTTCGCAGGAACCGCGCAGGCCTATCAAACCTCGCTCGCCTCTGAGCCTATTCTTGTAGCCACCGCGTTGCTGGCCGTTTATATCGTGCTCGGGATTCTGTATGAGAGCCTGGTGCATCCACTCACCATCATCTCGACGCTGCCCTCGGCGAGCGTTGGAGCAATGCTGGCGCTGATGCTATTTAAGATCGATCTTAACGTCATCTCAATCATCGGCATCATTCTGCTGATCGGCATTGTAAAGAAGAATGCCATCATGATGATTGACTTTGCGTTAGCCGCCGAGCGCCTTGAGGGAAAAAGCACGAGAGACGCAATCTTTGACGCTTGCATGCTGCGCTTCCGGCCGATTCTGATGACGACAATGGCAGCTATCTTCGGCGCGCTGCCGCTGGCTTTCGGCACCGGCATCGGATCGGAGCTGCGGAGGCCACTGGGTATCACCATCGTCGGCGGCCTTGTAATGAGCCAATTGCTGACGCTGTACACCACCCCAGTTGTTTATCTGGCTCTCGACCGCCTGCGCCTCCGGGTGATGGGCAAGGAGCACGACTCGCTCCCGCCTACGAACGGAAGCATTCCTGAGGGAGCTGTATAGCCGGGAGTTCACATGAAGGAATCTGGTATCAAGACGCGTATGACAAAATTCAATCTCCCGTTGCAGTCCAGCCTGGTTGTCTCCGTCATACTTTCGTGCATTCTCGCCGGATGCGTAGTCGGCCCCAAGTATCACGCGCCAACAACGCCGGCGGCGCCCGACTATAAAGAGTCGCCCGCCAACGTTGCGCAGAAACCGGCAGCGCCTGCTCCTGCGACCGAGCCCGCCGACCCGACGCTTGGTGGACTGGGCGGCTGGACAGTGGCCCAGCCGAAAGATGCTTCCTTGCGCGGCAAGTGGTGGGAGATCTACGACGAGCCGGAACTGAATTCGCTGGAAGAACAGCTCAACATCAACAATCAGAACATCAAGCAGTCATTCGAGAACTTTATGGCCGCGCGCGCCATTGTGCGGCAGGCGCGCTCCCAGTTTTTCCCCACCGTAACTGCGGGGGCTTCCGGATCGCGTTCACGGAGCTCAGCCAATATATCCAGCTCGGGCAGCGGCAACACGAGCACTCTGCTGGAACTGCCCGCTACTGTTTCATGGGAGCCGGATCTGTGGGGAAAGATTCGCAATACGGTGCGGCAGGCGCAGTATTCCGCGCAACTGAGCGCAGCCGACCTTGAAAACGAGCGCCTTACGGAACAGGCCAGCCTTGCCACATATTTCTTTGAACTCCGTGGTCAGGACGCGCTGATCGAGATACTGCAGGCGACAGTCGCAGCCGACCAGAAGGCGCTTGACTACTCCCGCGCGCAGTACGATACGGGAATCGGAGACCAGATTTCGGTGGTCCAAGCGGAAAGTACTTTAGAGAGCGTGCAGTCTCAGCTCACCAATCTGGGCATTGCGCGCGCGCAGTATGAGCACGCAATCGCCACTCTAGTTGGCAAGGCGGCAACGGATTTCTCCATTCCCGCAAGGTCGCTGTTGATTACGCCTCCGAGCATTCCGGTGGGCCTGCCGTCGCAGCTTTTGGAGCGCCGTCCGGATATCGCCGCCGCCGAACGCACGCTGGCTGCCGCCAACGCACAGATCGGCATTGCCCATGCCGCCTACTATCCGAACCTGTCCCTGTCGGCCTCCGGAGGCTTTGAAAGTTCGGCCTGGAAGCATCTGCTCGACTGGCCAAGCCGTTTCTGGTCAATTGGACCGTCGGTATCGGAGACGATCTTCGACGCCGGACTGCGGCGCGCTACGGTGAACCAATATGTTGCCACGTACAACGCTAATCTGGCTGGGTACCGCCAGACGGTACTCACCGCTTTCCAGCAGGTCGAAGACAACCTTGCCGCTCTCCGCATCTTGACCGAACAGATCCAGCAGCAACACAAAGCGGTGGAATCCACCAAACGCGCTCTGGAGATGGAGATGGCACGATACCAGACCGGCGTGGACCCCTACATTGATGTGGTGACCGAGCAGAACGCGCTGCTGGCGGCCCAGCAGACCATGGCACAGATCGAGATTCAGCGCGCAACCGCCTCTGTGCAGCTCATTGAGGCGCTCGGTGGCGGCTGGGATCGCTCGCAATTGCCCACGCCTCAGCAGATCACTGCAAAACCGGCTGACTCCGACACGGTGTTGCAGCAGTAGTGCGGTAAGAATCGGCGATGGTTGCGGTGAAGGATGCAGCCGGCATGGATGCCAGCGATCAGGACTTGTGCATTTTCTCGTACTTGACCTAGGGAGTAACCGATTACTGCCAGCTCACGCTGTGCCGTTCGAGCCACCAACATGGTGGATTCCACTGCGAGGCTGCGTACTGGGGAAACACGGCGCGCGCGCAGTTCTCGCTGCCGGCTCCGAGGTAATCGTATTCCATCTTTTGGCCTTTGAGTGGAGTCTTGAGGAACTGATCCACCGGAACGCTTTGCAAGCCCGCTCCGCGGCTCAACCGCACCGCAAAAACACCGACGTCGGCAACATACAAGACGACGAGCACAATCAGCATGTACTTCGCGGTATGTGCGACCCAACGCAAGGGATAAGACCTCATGGAGATAGTGTCCAGGTCGCTGGATAGATCACCGCGATCTGGACCAATTGATATCCAGCACGATCATAGTACGACCGTGCTGGAAAGTTAAACGCTCTACAAATCACCTTTGCCTGAAATACCCGGGAGAACTCAGCCACGCAATGATTACTTTTTCTCCTCAACTTTGAAGTTCGTCTCTTTAGCGCGCTCAAGGCGGCCAGGGAGTTCGAGCTCCCATTCGAAGTAGGCATTTGCGGCCTGCTTGAACTCCGGGCTCATTGGTTCGAACTCTCCCCACAGAAACGGCTGGAGGAAGATGTCGTCTGTCTTCGTCGCCAGCTTCTCGAATCCCGGAGTAACAGGCAGGTTCGCCTTCCGCCAGGCAGCATTGCCTCCCGCCAAAAGACTGACAGGCTTTCCAGAAATTTCAGCCAGATCGCGGCCAGTGAGCACAACCAGCGCCGGGTCATCGCCTGTCACCACGAAGTTGGATGGCTGCGGAATCTTTCGCAGCGCTTCGTCCAAACGTGAGCGGACTACAAACCACGCACCCGGTATGTGTCCCTTCTTGTAACTGAGGCTATCTGCAACATCAATCACCGTGGCTTTGCCTGCTTGCAACTGCGCATTCAGAGCTGCGACATCGATGCGGGGCAGCCTAACCTGTTCGACTCCGGGCACCAGCGGCTTATAGTCACCGGTTTCGAGACCAATGCCTCCGAATGGATCTGCGAGCACATAGGTTTCCGGCCAATTTGCCTGCACCATCCATGACGCAGTCATCAGCGCCCTTACCATGTAGTTGTCAACCAGCACGACCCTGGCGTTGTGGGTTGCCGCATACTTGTCCATGCCCTGCACGAGTTGCACACCCCAGCCATAGGTCGAGTCGGGACGATGACCCGCACGGTACTCATCCGGCGTGCGGAGGTCAATGATGTAGAGGCTGCGGTCTCCGTCGGCCTTAAACGCCTCTAGCTGCTTCGCATCAATAACCTTCACCCCAAACCGATCCGCCACATTCTGTGCGGTTTGCAACGCCTTTTGAAGATTAGGTCCCCAGGGTTCGGAAGCATGTCTCGTTGAGCCGTACTCGAGAGGAAAGCCGGCCATCTGCCACGCCATGGTGCCGCCGCGCATAGCGGCGACCTTATTCGGTATGCCCGCATTGATTAACGTCTGCGCCCCGATGAGACTGCGGGTACGGCCAGCGCAATTCACCACAATGAGGGTATCCGGGCTGACCCGAAGCTGAAAGAAGCGGAAGACAAGCTCGGAGACCGGAACATTGATCGAGCCCGGTATGTTCATGTTCACGTATTCATTGGACGGACGGCTATCCAGGATCAACACCTTCTCGCCCTTGGCGATCCGCTGCTGCACCTGTTCCGGCGTCATTGTTGGCGTTTGATAGTGAACCGTAATCCACTCGCCGAACGCCTTGCCTTCCACACTCATTCCGCTGAAGATTTCGTACCCAGCTTTCTTCCATGCTGGATAGCCGCCGTCGAGAATCGCAACATTGCTGTAGCCGAATTCCTTCAGTTTCGCCGCCGCACGCTCTGACGTACCTTCTCCGCCATCGGAGAGAATGATACGAGTGGTCTTGCGGGGTATCATCCGGAAAACGGTGAGTTCCAATCTGCTCAGCGGCATATTGACCGCATATAGAAGATGACCTTCTCCGAATACCCCTTCTTCTCTCGGATCGACGAGCGCAATCTCTTTCCCGTCCGCTTCCATTGTCTTCAGTGAGGTCGCACTGACACGCGGAAAAGCGCCTTGAGCAGCCGCGTCTTGCGTCACGAGCATTGCTGTGAAGAGGGTGATCATAAGCCAGATGGTAGTTTTCATGCGGCATTCCTTTCGTTCTAATGCATAGGAAGGTGGGGTCTTGCGCAGCCGGCATACCGGCGCTTAAACCGAGTGTGAAATGCAATCCTGAGCTCCGGACCCGGAAGCGGAATCTCCTTGTTTATCTCTGAATCGCTACAATCGTACAACTTGCGAGCGGTTTTGCAAGATCGAAGCAGCACCTGAGGTTTTCTGCTGCGAGACTCATTGCTTGCGGTCAACACATCTCAGGTGATTTTCCACTTGCAACAATTTCAAAACGGCGTTTAATGAACCGTGCGGCACGCTCTCGCGCCCGAACTTGATGAGGGGCACCATCGAGGCACGAGGACTTATTCAGAAACCCACAAGCGGGTGAAGGAGGGTATCGTAGCGACGGCGATCTGTGACATCCCACTACCAATCAACTTGGCTGCCGTGCCCTCAGACGGCGCTTGACATCCTCACTCATAACGACCGGGCGTAGTCATCGACTGCGTCCGGTTTCTTGTATGCCTTACACGCGGGACGGCTCAACCCGGAATCATGAGTGGGCCGTGCGGACGCTCCTTCAGATGGACTCCACTTGTTTGCTCCTTCAACATTGCGTTGACGAAGTCGAGGATACGAGTGGCTGCCTCCGCGACGGGTACGCCGTTGGAGTGAATATTGGAGATGAGATTGCGGTTCGCATCGGTGTGGCCAGGGCGCGGATTGTAGGCAAGATAAGCGGAGAGGCTTTCGGCAGTTGCCAGTCCTGGACGCTCTCCGACCAGCAGCACCACAGCTTTGGGATGCAACAACTCGCCAATTTCGTTGATGACGCCGACGCGGCAGTGCCGGATCACGAACGGGCGTCCCGTCGGCCAATCGCGTTCGCGTGCGCCGTTGAGCAACAGTGGCAGCAAACCCGGAACCTGGGCAGAGACCGCTTTCACTGAGAGTCCGTCCCCGATGACGATCTGCACGGTGGGCGACTGAATGCATTGTTCGCGGATTGTGGAGCGTGCCGCCTCGTCGAAAGTTCGTCCCAAGTCGGGGCGTAGCAGGTACTCGGACTTCGACGTGGCTCGCGTCGACACTTCAAAAAGCTGCCAACGTTCGATGAAATCCTGGCCAAGGTCCGCACTCAAATCGAGCTCCGCCTGCACGGCATCTCGCGCGGCGGCGTGATCGGCCCGCAGTTGAAGTTGCGTTGCCGTGCGATAGGATGCGCCGGACCGCCCCTCCATGATCCGCGCCGGGGTATGCTGGCGGACTTTATTTGCAATCTCATACCATTCCGCGCTTTGGCGGACGATGCCGGAGTCAGATGGCATTGTGGCCCGCTCCCTTCAGCAACAACTCAATGCCGCTCACGAACTGCCGCTGGATATCTTCGGTCTGCACGGTGGGCCCGAGGTTGCTGTAGATTCCCATCCGCTGCAGCCATGCTAGAAACTCCGGGGCTGGGCGCAGATTAAACAGCTTCCGGACGGCGAGCGCGTCGTGATAACTAGTGGATTGGTAGTTGAGCATGATGTCGTCGGAACAGGGCACGCCCATGAAGTAATTGCAGCCGGCCGCAGCCAAAAGCAGCATGAGATTGTCGGCGGAATTCTGGTCTGCGTTGGCGTGGTTGGTGTAGCAAACGTCGCAGCCCATCGGCAGCCCCAGCAGCTTTCCCATGAAGTGGTCTTCCAGGCCGGCACGGATGATCTGCCGCTCGTCGTAGAGATATTCCGGCCCGATGAAGCCGACGACGGTGTTCACAAGGAATGGATCGAATGCACGCGCTACACCGTAGGCGCGAGCCTCCAGCGTGAGCTGGTCAACCCCGTGATGGGCTCCGGCAGAAAGAGCACTGCCCTGGCCGGTTTCAAAGTACATGACTTGCGTCCCTGCCCAGGGCACGTTGCGCTGTGCATGTTGTTCGAGCACGCGCTCGCGGCCCTCTCGCAACATGGACAGTGAAATACCAAAGCTGTGATTGGCCAACTCTGTGCCGGCAATGGACTGGAACAACAGATCGACGGAAGTTCCGCGCTCCAAGGCGGCTAGTTGAGTGGTAATGTGCGCCAGGCAGCAAGCCTGCGTCGGAATCTGATAGGTGTCAATCAGACGCGTCAGCGCATTCAAAATCGACGAGACGGTTTCGACGGAGTCAGTCACGGGATTCACTCCGATGACCGCATCACCGCAGCCATAAGAGAGGCCCTCGACGGTAGAGAGCAAGATGCCGGTCAAATCATCAGCGGGATGATTTGGCTGAAGCCGTATGCCGATGACTCCGCGCTCGCCCATCGTGTTCCGGCATCGCGTCACATTGCGAATCTTGGAAGCGGCAAGAACAAGATCCCGGTTGCTCATGAGTTTGGTGACAGCCGCCGCGATTTCGGGTGTTACTCCCCAATGCAAACCTTTGATTGTGGCCGCATCCGCCGAATCATGGAGGAGATATTCACGAAAATCACCAACCGTTAGATCAGAGATAGGCCGGAACGCGGCTTCGTCCCAAGTGTCCTGAATCAACCGCGTAACTTCGTCGGTGTCGGCGGCGATGAGAGGCTCATCGATAATCTTGCGCAACGGAAGATCCGCCAGCGCGTACTTGGCCGCCACGCGCTCGCGCTCAGAGCGTGCCGCCAGGCCAGCCAACTGGTCGCCGGATTTTTCCTCATTCGCCTTGGCAAGGATTTCGCGGAGATTGGAGAACACAAACCGCTCGGCCATATGAGTCTGCCATGATACGCGTTCGCTGCACTCACGCGGAAGCAGGCGTCGCTTTGGAAATTAAGGGCGCAGGTGCAGTTTTTCGCCGCCTTTAGCCGAACTCTCTATCGCAACAATATCCTGATCTCCTGGCACTCTTCTTTTCTCGTTAGTTCATGAACCGCCTGAGATCGGCAGGCATCCAATCGAAGGTGGGCGAACCTAAGGCGTTTTTCCCGGCAATGACATTCACCAAGAACATATTGAGAGCGCAGCGCCCGTTTTGGGCGCGAGAGGAAGCACTATGCCAACGCTACGCTTCACTCTGAACGGAGAACCTACCGAAGTCTCCTACGAGACCGGCATGCATTTCTTGGATGTTTTGCGAGAGCAATGCGGAATTGTCTCTGCCAAGAACGGCTGCGCGCCCGAAGGCACCTGCGGCTGCTGCGCCGTACTCATTGACGGACGTCCTGCCCTTGCCTGCCTTCGCCGGCCTGAGCAGATGGAGGGCCGCGACGTAGTCAGCATGGAGGGACTACCCGAGGAGATGCGCTCCATCCTGAGTGAGTCTATCGTGCGCGAAGGCGGCATGCAGTGCGGCTTTTGCATTCCCGGAATCCTCGTGCGGGCCTCTTCCCTGCTGCGACAGGATTCGACGGGCGACCGCGAGGTGGTAGCTAAGGCTCTCTCCGGGCATCTCTGCCGCTGCACCGGGTACGCCCGTATCATCGACGCCATCCAAAGTGCGGGCGAGCAGTGGAGCGGAAAGGTTGCTGCCGTTGACAGTGCATCCGCAATTCCCCGCCGCCACTACTTCTTCGGCGAGCAGTTCGGCCTTCAACGTAACCCGAAGTTCGCCCGAGACGACCATAGCGAGGGCGTGGGAAGTTCTCCCGTCCGCTACCGAGGTCTTGAACAGGCTCTCGGCGATAAGGCATTCATTGATGACATGAAACTTTTCGGCATGTTGCACGCCTCGCCGGTGCTGAGCGCGCATCCGCGGGCCAAGGTGCTTGCCATCGACGCCAGCGCTGCCACGGCGATGGCAGGAGTGGTACGTGTGCTGACGGCAGCCGACGTACCGGGACCTCGCGGCACGGGGCTGGCAATTCCCGATCTGCCCGTCTTTGTCGCCGTTGGCGAGACCACCTGCTGTATCGGCGACATGTTTGCGCTGGTGGTGGCCGACACCGCCTTCCACGCCCGGCAAGCAGCCTCCAAGGTGGAGATCCGCTACGAGGTACTGGAACCGGTAATCGATCCTATCGCCGCGCTGGAACCGGGCGCACCGCAGGTCCATGCCCCTGGCAACGTTCACGAGTCGGGGAACCTGCTGGATACGACCGCCTTCTCACGTGGTGACGTCGATGCCGCGCTGGCCTCGGCCGCCCACGTGATCGAGCGGGAGTTCCGCACCCAACCGATCGAGCCGGCGTTTCTTGAGCCGGAGTCGTGTCTCGCACTTCCACACGGCAAGGGCGTAAGGGTGTTCTCGCAAAGCCAGGGCGCCACCTTTGACAAGCGAGAGATCGCCCGCGTGCTTTCACTGCCAGAAGCGGAGGTCGAAACCAAGCTGGTCTCCACCGGAGGAGCCTTTGGCGCGAAGGAGGAGCTTACGATTCAGGCGCAGACGGCTCTGGCGGCTTACCTGTTGCAGCGCCCCGTGAAAACCACTCTCACTCGCAGGCAGTCAACCCAGGTTCACCCCAAGCGGCATCCGATGATTCTGCACTACACGGTCGGAGCCGATTCCGAAGGGCGGCTCTTGGCTGTGCGGGCGCGCATCATTGGCGACACGGGCGGCTATGCCGGAACCGGCGGCAAGTGTCTGCTGCGCGCGGCTGGCCACGCCTGCGGAGCCTACCGCGTGCCCAATGTCGACATTGAGTCCAAAGCGGTCTTCACCAACAACCCAGTCAGTGGCGCCATGCGTGGCTTTGGCACCAATCAGGCACATTTCGCGATGGAAGGCGTCATGGACCTGCTGGCCGAGCGCATCGGCGTTGACGGCTATGACATCCGCGAACGCAACATCCTAGGCCCGGGCGACGTCTTTGGCACCGGCCAGGTGATGCGAGAGAGTTGCGGCGTGCGCGCCACCCTCGAAGCGGTCAAGGACATTTACAAGAATGCGCGCTTTGCCGGCATCGCTTGCGGCATCAAGAGCACCGGCATCGGCAATGGCACCATCGACAGTGGCCACGCCCTTGTCCGCGTTCTCGACGGCCCGCGCGTGGAGATTCTTACCGGCTACACAGAGGTGGGTCAGGGTCTTTTCACTACAATCATTCAGGCAGTGTGTGAAGAGACCGGCTTACCTGCCGCGATCATGAGAGCCCGCTGGGACGAAACGCTCGGCCAAAAGTGTGGCGAGACTTGGGCCTCGCGCGCCACTACGCTCAGCTGCGCTGCCACTCAGGTGGCTGCTCGCAAGCTGGCTGCCGATCTTCAGCAGTGTTCACTGGCCGAGCTGGCCGGACGCGAGTACGCAGGCGATTACATCTGTGACTTCACCACTCGTCCGGGCACTCCCGAAGCCAAGTTGAACCCGACGACGCACCTAACTTTCAGCTACGCCACGCAGGTTGTCATTCTTGGGGAAGACGGGCATGTGGAGCGCGTGGTAGCCGCTCATGACGTTGGTCACGCCATTAATCCGACAGCCTGCGCCGGGCAGATCGAGGGCTCTGTTCACATGGGCCTCGGCTATGCGCTGACTGAAAACTTCACCTCCACCAACGGCACTCCCGACTCGCTGCTGCTGCGCGATCTCGGCATTCTCAAGGCGAAGGACACGCCGCCGGTGGACGTCATTCTCATCGAGGTTCCTGACGAGGTGGGTGGATACGGCTCCAAGGGAGCAGGCGAGATCGGACTGGTCCCAACCGCCGCCGCCGTTGCCGGTGCGCTTTACTCCTATGACGGCAAGCGCCGCTTGCGCCTGCCAATGGACGACGCCGTGGCAGCAGCGCCATCGCTTCCCAAGTTCCGAAGAAAGACCGTCGTTGAGGAAGGCGTGGCTTGATAAGCGATCAGATTTGAGAGGGTGGCCGGGTCGATCCTCTTACCACTAGCTTTGGCCGAAGATAAATTTCTCTTGGGGTTAAGGCGGGATTGTTCAAGAGTTCAACCAGAGTTTTTGCCGCCAGCTCGCCCATCTCGAATTGTTGAATTTGCAAGGTTGTGAGAGGCGGAGAAATGCGGTTCACCATCGGCACGTCATTGTAACCGGTCAGCGAGACGTCCTCCGGGCAGCGAAGACCGGCTTCGGCCAGGGCATCGAGACAGCCCAACGCCAGAATGTCGCTGGAGGCGACGATGGCGGTGAATTCCCTCTTCATTGCCATTAGTTCCTTGAGCTTCAAATATCCTTCCCGCTCGGAATATTGCTCGACAAAGGCAATCAGGTCGCCATTCGAATTCAGGTTTCCGGCTTGCATTGTGTTCACAAAAGCCTGGTGGCGGAGGTAGCCGGTTGACGTGTTCTGCGGCCCCGCAATGTGGGCGATGTGGCAATGGCCAAGCGAGATCAGATGCTCGGTCGCAGTCTGGATGCCGTAGGCATCATCGTTCACAACGGCACTGACCGCCAGGTTATCGACGGTTCGGTACATTAAGACGAGAGGAATCCCGAGCGCCAGACATTCCTCAATCAGCGGGTCCTGACGCTTGGCGGTGGCGATCATCATTCCATCCACAAGCCGCGAACGCATCCTCTGAATGGCGACACGTTCCTCCGCGAGGTTCTCATAGGAGCTGGCGACCAAAGTTGTGAACCCAGCCTTTTCGAGCTCCTGTTGTGCGCCGTGGATAATGGGCGGAAAGACAGGGTCCAAAAGATCCGGTACAAGAATGCCCACCATCGCCGAGCGGCCTTTCTTGAGGGCTGCCGCCATTGAATTCGGGACATAGCCGAGTTCCTGGGCAGCTTTCGCAACTTTCCGCACGACTTCGGAGGTGATCATCTTCTGCGAATCTGGGCTGAGTGCCCTCGATACCGTCGAGGGATGCAGCCCCAGACGGTTAGCGATATCGATGATGGTCACCTTTCGGCGCTTTACCTGATTCGTTTTACTCACCAGTGTCAGTTTCTATGAACCGGGCTGGTTTATTCAAGCGATTGTTCCCTGGCGGGGCGGGGAAAACGCACGTTAGGCTTTCGGCGGCGATGGCATCATGGGCGCCTTCTCTCCCAAGCCCGCTCTGCTTGCTGCAATCGCGCAGAACTTACATGCCTCCTGAAACCGCCGCGACAATGTCGATTTGATCACCCTCCGCCAGGGATGCACTTAGATGAGGTCCTAGGATCTTATCGTTTAAGAACACCGCCATCATCGGATTGATGACGTCTTCCCCGCTCCAGACGAGGCGCCCCAGCGCGGGATACTGATCGGTGAGGGCGCGCAGAGCAGACCCCACCGTGGTCGCTGAAACCTCCAAGGAGGTAATACCTCCGATTCGCTCGCCAAGAAAAGTCGTAAGCCGAATGCGGATCATCAGAGTGCAGCGATCTCTTGGTCAAAGACCGACCAGACTCGTTCGCTAAGCGCTGAAAAGAACTCGCGGGTAATGAACGGGCCAATACCCAATTTGTCGTTAGGACGATCGAAGACCTCGGAAGGAAGCGTGTACTCGGAACGCTCGTATCCCTGTTTGCGTTCCAGCCATAGCCCGCGTATGAAAGCCCGGCGAACGCCTGCTAACAGCTCTTGCGGGGCGATCTCGAAACCAATCTCATGCTTCAGTGCCTGGACGACGTTCTGAGGGCTGAGAACCGCAAATTTGCAGAGCCCCGTCATGTCGTCTCGCACTTGAAAGAGCCCACGCTCAGTGATTGCCTTGACCCAATAGTCCAAGCTGGTATCGCCTTCCAGTGGAAGGAGCAGATTAGTCGCCATGGACATGTGACCTCCGGCGATCGCCCACGGATATCCAGGGTTTGAATCTGGAAGATATGCCGGAAATTCAACGCCTTTGCATTGCATGGCATATGCGGTCTCCCCCAGTTTCCCGGATAGCCGCTTGACGCCATGTCCAATTTCCGGATACCGCCCCCTGCCGGTTTCCACAATCAGCTCCTTGATCTTCTCGAAGCCGCCAAATGTCGCGCCGTTGCAGATCCACTTGTCAGGATGCCGTTCATTGTAGTCAAGCACATACGCAATCGTCGTCCCGAGCGAAATCTGGTCCATCCCGAGATGGTCGACTAAGCCGATAAGCTCCGCAGCCTGGTGAGGATCATGAACTCCAAGGTTGGTCGAGAAAAGATTTGCCGGCTCATAATCGAACTTTGCCAGAAACTGCCCGCGGGTGCCGTCCACTTCCTTCTCGTAAACATTCTTGTGGCAATGAATGCCGCAGTGGAAGCACGATTCGGCCTTGATGACGAACTCCGGCTCCACCGCGTCACGGGACATTCGCTTGGCTTGGCCGTCGGCTTTTGGACGAAAATTGTTTTGTGGCACGAGATTATATTTATCGAGTGCAACGTAGTTGGCCCAGGTGCCGCCAAGGCCGCCTCTCTCTTTCTCGCGGAGTTTGCGTGAGTTGGGACCGGTCCCGATTTCCTTGTTAAGTTCACGGATTTCCGGCTTCGTTTTTCCAACCTGGTCAGGGGCTTGCGCCACTATGGCGATGACATTCTTGTAGCCGAGAACGCTACCCATCCCCCCGCGCCCGGCCCAACGGCATTTGTCGTCGCCTGATTTCAGCTGATTTTCCGTGCTCAAACCCACGGAGCCAAAATAGCAGCTCTCGTAGTTTTCGCCCGCTGGACCGATCACTGCAAAATGGGCATCTTGATACTCGTTTTTCAGGAGAGCGATTTTCTTGTAGCATTCGAGCCCCAGCAGGTGTTCGGCCGGTTTGAGTTCCACAGTCGGGCCATTGATGCCATGGCGCACTACAATCATTACCGGCTCGCCAGACCGGTTTTCCAAGAGTAGTTCATCGATGCCTGTCCATTTCAGCTTGGCTCCGAATTTGCAACTTCCTGCCGACCACATCGCACCAGGCAATCCCTTATCGGAGACCTTCAGCGGACTATAGGCGGAAAAGTAAGTTCGCAAGGCGGTCATCACGTTCGAACCGGTCAGAATCCCGGTGTTGACGATCAGCGGGTTTTCAGGCGTGTAAGCGTGAGTGACGGTTCGCTGAGCGAGGATCTGGAACGAGCGGCCGAATCCGCCAAGCGCATCCTCCAGGTTTTGGCAGGGCACGTCCTCGATGCGAAGATTGCGTGAGGATAAGTCGATAGTGCAACGGCAATAAGAAATCGCCTTGGGATCGTCCCGCGATTCATCAGAGTAGAAGTGCATTCGGAGTCTCCGCAGGCGCGATCATTCTCCGGCGATCAAGGAAAACAAGCCGAGAACAGAGTTTAACCGATGGAACAGGCAACCACTTCCTCTTTGGCCGGACTGTGGACCTCGACCTTGGTCCCATGAAAGTTTGCGCAGTTTTGTGCAATCGTTTGCATAATATATCGCGAAACCGTCCGGGGCGGGGCAAGATTTATTTTGCAGATAGTGATTATTTTTGTTGACAAGTGTTTTTTGGTCATGCAATCGTTTGCATTCAGCATAGCAGTCGCATCTTGGGAACGAATGACCACACCGGGGTTCAGGATGGTGCACGTACCAAGGCTGGAACGACGTTTCCGCCGGCGGCGTGGTTTCATCGCAGGCGTATTTAGGGACCAGCGGTAACGGATGTCTGTGCACTCAATGAATCGATCTACCTTTTTGCGAAGTCTAGCGGTATTCGAACGGCCAGGAGGAATAGCGTGAAATACAACCGACCACACACCAAAGCGGCATGGGGCACCATGGCAACTGATTGGGAAACCAATGTCGACTTTGTTCGCCTCAGAAGCGAGCGTTTCGAAAAAGCACAAGCGGCAGTGAACGCCCGAGGACTTGGGGCGGTTCTCGCCATGGACATGGACAACGTGCGCTACATCACCGGAACCCACATCGGCGAATGGGTTCGGGACAAGATGAATCGCTACGCCATCTGCCCGAGCGAGGGCAAACCATATCTGTTCGACCCGGCACCGCCGGCGAAGCGGATCAGCAGCCCATGGATCGAAAACCGCATGGAAGCGCCAATCAGCAACATGATGGGTGCGATTCCTCCGGAGCTGAATGCACAGAAGAAATTCGCCAAGCAGATCAAGCGGGTGCTCACCGAATACGGCGTCGAAAAGAAGCCGATCGGCGTCGATCACATGGAGATCACCATGCTTCGGGCGCTCGAAAATGAAGGCATCGAAGTCGTCGACGGACAGCAGGCAATGCTGGATGCACGCGAGATCAAAACTCCCGATGAGATTGAACTACTGAAGAAGGCTGCAGGCATGGTCGATGCGACCTACGTGGAACTGGCGAAGGCAATCAAGCCCGGTGTTCGTGAAAACGAGCTGGTCGCAATCGCCAACTATCACCTCTACAAGCACGGCTCAGAGCGCGTGCAATGCGTCAATTCGGTCTCCGGAGCTCGCGGAAAGCCACATTGTCACACCTTCTCCGACCGCATCATCCAGCCTGGAGACATCGTTTACCTCGACCTGATGCATGCCTACATGGGCTACCAGACCTGCTATTACCGCACGTTTGTCTGCGGGCAGGCGAACCAGTGCCAGAACGAAGCTTACGAGAATGCTTCCAAGTGGCTCTCGGACGCGATCGATGCCATCAGGCCCGGCGTAACTACCGCGGAAGTCTGCGCGGTATGGCCGGAGGCAAAAGAGTTCGGCTACCGCGATGAGGATGAGGCTTACCTTCTGCAGTACGGCCATGGACTAGGCCTGGGACAGTGGGAGCGTCCTATCTTCTCGCGGCGCTTCTGCTTGGACTACCCAACGGTGATCAAGGAGAACATGGTTTTTGCCCTGGAAACATGGTGCGGCGCAGCTGATGGCTCCGGCGCAGCGAGGATTGAGGAGCAGATCGTTGTGACCAAGGATGGTTGCGAGATCATGACCAACTTCCCAAGTGACCACTTGATCTCCTGTGGACTGCCCGGCTGCGAAGTTTTCTAAGTTGGCGGAGCTGGAACAGCGAGGTCTTCTGGTTTTGTGCTGCGCCTGACCGGATCGGCGGACGGCGCAGCACAAGCACCACTCGATGGCCGGTCTTGAAGAAGTCCGGCTGGAAACGATTCAACAGTATGAGCCGCGAGCTTTTCGCCAAAATGTGCGGAGACCGACGGCAGTACAGGAGGCATCAGCGATGCTCTGGGCCAAAGTAACTTTCATTGTTTCTTTCCTGTTGTTGTTGACGCTGCCGTTCAATCCCTTGCTGAATCAGCGTTTCGTCGTTTTTCCACTCTCGGTAGTCTGCCTGACACTCGGACTCATTTCCATGTATTACTGCACGCTTCCAGCCAAGTCAAAACAGTCTCGCAGCACTGGAGGTCGCCCGTGATCTTCTGGACCATTGCAGTCCTTGGCGTTTACCTGCTTATTATTCTCACCATCGGATTTCGATCCGGTCGTGGTGCCGGCAAGAGCGCTGAGTCGTTCTTCGTGGCCAACCGCAACCTGAACTGGATGCAAGAAGCCATGGCGGTATTCACCACTATCGCCTCTGCCGGTGCGCTGGTAGGATCGACCGGCCTGTTCTATAAAGACGGGGCGGTGATGCTCGGTTTCATCATGGCCTACACGTTCCTGATGCCGATCACCTACTGGTTTGTCGGTGTGCGACTGCGGCGGCTCGGACGAGCCCGCGGATACCAGACGCAATCGGCATTCATCGGCGACTACTATCAAAGCGGCTTCTTGCGCTGGTGTGTATCGCTCTTCGGCGTTGTGTTCTCTATCCCTTATTTTCTGGTCGGCCCCGTTGCGATGGGAATCCTGCTCAACAAGTTCACCGGCTTCCCCTACTGGGCCGGCGTTCTGGCCTTCGTCATCGTGGCAATGGTCTACACCATCAAGGGCGGATTGCGCGCCGTCGCCAATACCGACGTATTTCATGGTGCTCTTCTGGTGTTGTTTCTTCTCGCGGTTGTATTCACCCTGGTGGCGCATGCCGGAGGTTGGGTCAGCATTCTCGACTCACCCAAAGCGATGGTACCTACCTCTGGAATTGGTCTCAAACAGTTCTTTGCCTGGATCCCCTACCTGGGACTGGTAACCTTCTGCTGGCCTGATCGCGCCTTCCGTATGTTCGCGGTGAAAGACGATGCTAATCTGCGCAAGGGATGTGTCATCAGCGGTGCAATGATGACCGCTGCTTCAGTGGGTTTTCTGGCTATCGGACTCGCCGCCAACAAGATCGTGCCAGGAATCAAGAATACTGACACATCGCTGGCAAGCGCATTGCAGGTTGCAGCCGTGTGGCTGGTGCCCTGGTTCGTGATGAATGCGTGGGGAAGCGGCATGTCGACCTTTACGGCCGGTATGCTATCGACGGCCAACATTTTCATTAAAGATATCTTCGAACCCTGGTATGTGCGGATGTACAAGATTCCACTGGGTGAGAAGAGAGATAAGCTGATCGTCGGCGCGGCGCGTTGGTTCATGATCTTCCTCGGCGCAACGACCTTGGTTGCCTGCTTCTACCCGCCACCATTTATCTGGTCGCTGATCAATCTCACGCTCGGGCTGTTTCTGCAATTCTGCCCGATGTTCTTGTATGGACTAATGTGGAAGGGAACCACCAGGATTGGTGTGCAGGCGTCTTTTGTCACTGGCGTGACACTCCACATTCTGTGGTCATTCTTCTACAAGCCTCCGTTCGGAACCATAGCCGGAATTAACGCGCTGTTTTTCAGTACCATTGTGTTCTTTGTCGTTTCCTTCCTCACATCGGATAAGAAAGAGGATTTGGATGAGCGCGAGGCTATGCGCGCCATCGCCAACGGCCTGAATGATCAACCCGGAACGACGGCATCATTGTCGAACCCCATCCTGGCCAAATAACATGGGAGCCGCCGTGGCATCGTATCAGCCACGGCGGCCAGCATTCGCCTGAACCGCAAGCGGTAATCGCAAGAACGACAGGCAATCATCAGGAGTGCAAAATGACAACTTCCACCATTACGCCCGAAACCGATCCAGGGACCGGTGCCAAACAGTGGATTAGCATGTATCGACGGATGGCTGCCATCCGCATGTTCGAAGAGCAGGTCAATGATCTTTACACCCGGGCGATTATGCCTGGACTTGCCCATCTGTATATCGGGGAAGAAGCAGTAGCCGTTGGGGTGTGCGATGCTCTGCGGCCCGACGACTACGTCAGCAGCACCCATCGCGGCCATGGACACTGTCTTGCCAAAGGCGCTTCGCCCGATCGCATGTTTGCCGAACTACTGGGCAAGGAAGCAGGTTACTGCCGGGGCAAAGGCGGCTCAATGCATATCGCTGATCCGGAGACCGGCAACCTGGGAGCAAACGCGATTGTCGGAGGAAGTGCGGGTATTGCCACCGGAGCGGCTTTCTCGGCCAAGCAGTTGGGAAATGGCAAGGTCGCCGTCTGCTTCTTCGGTGATGGCGCCATGGCGCAGGGACTGATTTATGAAGTCATGAACATGGCGCAGCTCTGGAAGCTGCCGATCATTTATCTCTGCGAGAACAATCTGTACAGCGAGTACACCCATACCTCAGAGGTCATTGCGGGCGATATTTTGGGACGTCCTGCCGCAGTCGGAATGTATGCGGAGAGGGTGGATGGACAGGATGTGCGGGCCGTGTATGAGGCCACAAAGCGGCTGGCGGAACGGGCGCGGAAGGGGGATGGCCCTGCGTTCCTGATGTGTAACACCTATCGTTACCATGGCCACCACGTTGGCGATATAAAACGTGACTACTACCGCGCTAAAGAGGAAGAAAAACTCTGGGTGACCGGGCGCGATCCGATAAAGATCCATGCTGCCTGGCTGATTCAACAAAACCTTGCCGGCCCCGATCTTCTGAAACAGATCGATGCCGAGGTGAAATCCGAAATGGAGGCTGCCGTCAAGTTTGCACTGGCTGCGCCCTATCCCAGTCCGGAAGAAGTGGAGCAGGATATTTATGCCTGAAACCAATACGCGCAATTTGACATTTGGAGAAGCCGTCAGGGAAGCGATCGCCGAAGAAATGCGGCGTGACCCGTGCATCGTTCTTTTGGGCGAGGATGTTGCCGAAGCAGGCACGCCGTTCAAGGTCCTGTCCGGATTGTTGGAAGAGTTTGGTAAAGATCGCATCATCGACACCCCGATCTCCGAACCCGGCTTTACCGGCATCGCCGTCGGAGCCGCCATGACCGGCCTCCGCCCGATCGTCGATATTATGTTCGGCGACTTCATTACGTTGACCATGGATCAAATGGTGAATCAGGCGGCCAAGATCCACTACATGTCTGGAGGCAAGTGGAAGGTCCCTATGGTGATGCGGACCACGCTGGGTGCAACACGCCGCTCAGCCGCACAACACTCGCAGTCGCTGCACGCCTGGTTCAGCCATGTTCCCGGTCTCAAGGTGGTGTTGCCGTCAACGCCTTACGATGCGAAGGGTCTTATGAAAACGGCGATCCGGGATGAAAATCCAGTCGTCTTTTTCGAAGACAAGTTAATGTATGGCAAGCTGAAGGGACCTGTGCCGTCAGAGGAATACACGATTCCGTTGGGAGTTGCGGACGTGAAACGTGTCGGTAGTGACATCACCCTGGTGGCAACCAGCAGCATGGTACAGGTGGCGCTGGGAGCAGCGGAGTTGCTCGGAGATGCCGGCATCAGCGCCGAAGTTGTCGACCCGCGAACGACTTGGCCCCTCGATGAACGAACGCTGATCGAGTCCGCAATAAAAACATCGCGCGCAATTGTCATCGACGAGGGATACGAACGTTACGGAGTCACAGCCGAAATTGCTTCAATCATTGCCGAAGGCGCTTTCTACGACTTAGAAGCACCGGTCAAGCGCATGGGAGCCATGCATGTCCCTATTCCGTTTTCTCCCCCGCTGGAGGATGTAACAGTTCCAACCGAAAAATCGGTATTTGAGACAGCGCGTGAACTTTGTTGCAAATCGTAATTCGCGTTTCGAGTCAGAATGCATTTCTGCGTCGCGGCATAGCCCTTGCATTGCGCGTGCCCACGCCTTGTTGAGTGGTACAGAAATTGGCGATCTTCGCCTCAGGAATACAAGACTATGGCTATAAGCGTTGTGATGCCTGCGCTCGAAATGGCGCAGGAGACCGGCAAACTCGTTTCTTGGCTCAAAAAGGAAGGCGAATCCGTAGTCAAGGGAGAGGCTTTGCTGGAAGTCGAAACCGATAAAGCTGTAATGGAAATAGAAGCAACCGGCGATGGAATCCTCGCTGGTGTAAAGGTGAAGGCCGGAGACGTCGTACCTGTAGGACAGACGATCGCCTGGCTTGTTGTTCCTGGCGAGACTGCACCAAACGAAGTGGAAGTGAACCAGTCCGGCCGTCGGTTAACACTTGAAACCGCGCCCGTGGCGGCGACCACGGCGGAGGCCGCTGTGCAACCGTTGGTTCAACGGCCAAAAGCTTCTCCGAAGGTGCGGCGGCTGGCAAAGGAACACGACATCGATCTTAGCCGCGTGAGAGGATCAGGCCGTGGAGGCGAGATTCTGACCTCGGACATCCTTCCGTTAACACAGCCTCAGGTTGTTTCTGCCCCGGTGACACAAGCCGTGACCAGGCCCGTTCAAGCCGCGACCGCACCTGCGGTAGCCGAATTCGAGACCTTGAGCTCCACAGCCAAGCTCATGGCGGAGCGCACCACAACAAGCTGGACTACCGTACCGCATTTCTTTCTGGTCCGGCATGTGGATGCCGGTGCGCTCTCCACCGTGCGCGAAAAATACCTGCCAGGCATTGAGATTGCACGCAGGGTAAGGCTCACGCACACAGATCTATTGGTCGCACTCGTCGCCCGTGCCCTGGCCAGAAATCCGCGGATGAATGCAACCTGGTCTGACAATAAGGTCCAGCTTAACAGCGCGGTGAACATTGGCATTGCAATGGCCGTTGAAGATGCGGTCGTGGCGGCGGTAATTCAAAATGCCAACACCATCGATCTGGGCGAAATTGCCGTTCAACGAAGAGATCTGGCCGAGCGAGCCCGGGCAGGAAGATTGCGCTCTGTGGACATCACAGGCGCTACTTTTACGATCAGCAATCTCGGCATGTATAACGTCGATGCCTTCAGTGCGATCATCAGCCCGCCGCAAGCGGCTATTCTCGCCGTGGGATGCATCGCCGACCGGGTTGTGCCGGTCGACGGCAAACCAGGCATTCGGCCGATGATGACCATGACGCTTTCGTCGGACCACCGGGTGGTGGATGGTGCGCGAGCAGCTGCCTTCCTGAACGATGTGGCGACGGCAATTCAGGAGCCGGAAGAGTGGTTGCGCATGTAAGATGATCTCCCGTCGTGGCCTCGTGAACAGCACCGTTTACCCCTGATTGGGCGCACCGCTCATTTCGCTCCGGATCGCATCCAACCCGCTGCCAGTCTGACTACATCGCACTGGAGAAACTGCGGTGGGTTTCGGAAAAGGAGCTGGAATGAGCAAGGTGCGGGTACTCGTTGGCACTCGTAAAGGCGCCTTCATACTCACGTCGGACGCAAAACGCAAGACTTGGAACATCAGCGATCCTCTTTTCGCTGGCTGGGAGATTTACCATCTCAAAGGATCTCCGGTTGATCCAAATCGGCTGTATGCGTCCCAATCCAGCGGGTGGTTTGGACAGTTGATTCAGCGTTCGAACGACGGAGGTAAAACCTGGGAGGCGGTCGGAAACCAGTCTACTTACGATGGCGTTCCCGGGACTCACCAGTGGTATGACGGAACGCCTCATCCTTGGGAATTCAAGAGAGTCTGGCACCTTGAACCGTCCCTGACTGATCCCGACACCGTTTACGCGGGAGTGGAGGACGCCGCGTTATTCCGCTCGTGCGATGGCGGACGGAGCTGGCAAGAATTCGCAGGATTGCGCGGCCATGACTCGGGACCACAGTGGCAACCCGGCGCCGGTGGTATGTGCCTGCACTCAATCGTTCTCGACCCAAGTAATCCACAAAGAATGTTTATCGCGATCTCGGCTGCGGGTGCGTTCCGCACCGACGATGGCGGCGAGACTTGGCGTCCCGTCAACCGGGGACTGGTATCGCCACACATTCCCGAGCCAGCCGCTGAAGTTGGCCACTGCGTTCATCGCATTGCAATGCACCCCACACGTCCTGGCGTATTGTTCATGCAGAAGCACTGGGACGTGATGCGCAGCGACGACGCCGGAGATTCGTGGCGTGAGGTCAGCGGGAACCTGCCGACGGACTTCGGATTTGTCATTGACGTGCACGCGCATGAACCGGAGACCATCTATGTAATCCCAATCAAGAGTGACTCAGAGCATTTCCCGCCGGACGGAAAATTGAAGGTGTACCGCAGCCGCACTGGAGGGACTGAGTGGGAAACGCTCACGAATGGTTTGCCGCAGAGCGATTGCTACGTCAATATCCTGCGCGATGCGATGGCCGTGGACACCCTGGATTCTTGTGGGATCTATTTCGGCACCACCGGCGGACAGGTTTATGCGTCAGCGAATGCGGGAGATACGTGGGCTCCCATCGTGCGAGATCTTCCGGCTGTGCTCTCCGTCGAGGTCCAGACGTTGCCATGATCAGAGTCGTTCTCCCTGCACATCTTAAGACTCTGGCCCACGTGAGTGGCGAGGTGAAGGTCGAAGTAGTGGGCCTGGCCACGCAGCGCTCGGTGCTCGATGCACTGGAAGCCCGCTATCCGATGCTGCGCGGGACGATTCGCGATCACGTCACCCAGCAGCGCCGTCCCTTTGTGCGGTTCTTCGCCTGCGAGCAAGACCTTTCCCACGAACTGCCTGACGTCTCTCTTCCTGATCCGGTTGTAATGGGTACTGAGCCTTTTCTGGTGGTGGGAGCCATTGCAGGCGGCTAGACGGCGCCCGAATCAGTAAAGCAGGACCTCTATGACACCCGCAACGATCACCTTGTTGCGGGCGCTCGCGCTTCCAACTGACGCACCCACTGGCCGAAGTTAAGCGTTTTGCCGCCCGCCGACCCTGAAATTCCAGATTGCTCACGGGGACCAGTTTGTCTAACATGATCCGGGTGATTGATATCGTCCATTCTCTAATTTTCGTCATTTGTTAACCGAAGGAAACCAATGGAAATTCGCGACCTGATTTTTCTTGAGGCCATCGCAGAGGAAGGCCACTGGGGCCGCGCGGCCGATCGCCTGGGACGCACCAAGCCTGCACTGACGAAGTGCATCCGCCGGCTCGAGCAGGAGATTGGCGGCCCGCTTTTTCAACGGGTCGGCCGGCGCAGCATCCTTACCGAGACAGGAATAACCCTCGTAGACCATGCCAAGCACCTGCATTCGGCGCTGGACGACGCCCTGAAGAACGTTGCCGACCTGACCACTGGAAGAGCGGGCCACGTCCGCCTCGGAGTTGGGACGAGCATCGTGGAGTATCTTTTGCCGCAGCTGTGCAGTTGGTTCCTGAAGGACGCACCGCAGGTCACCATGGAGCTTCGCACCGGCCACGGCGATGTCCTGCGCGCTGGTCTCGCCGAAGGCAAACTGGACGGGATTGTCACGTCATCTCTGCCGACCGACGTCGCCAACTTTACAAAGGAGGACTGGTTCATCGATGAGGTGGTGGTGGTGGCGCGCAGACACCATCCCCTTGCCGGCAAGCGGCTCCGCATCGGAGACCTGACCCAATATGACTGGGTATTGCCCAGTCAGACAGCCGCGAGCCGGCAATGGATCGACTGGGCATTCAAATCGCGCAATTTACCTGCGCCACGCGTCCGCGCCGAAGTAAGCTCCGCCCGGCTTGTGTCGAGCTTCATTGAACAGTCAGACCTGCTAAGCTTCGCGTCGAGACGCACCTTGCTGCCAGGAGGAATGGCAGCTCAGTTAACCGAGCTGCCTCTGAAAGAGGCCACCATGCAGCGAACACTCAGCTTTCTCTGCCGGCGCAACGCCTATATTCCGCCCACCCTTAAGCGCTTGGCTACGGCATTGCACAGTAGCGGAACGCCGCCGACGCCGGTTCACGAGGAGCGAAACAAAAAACGACGCAACCGTGCCAGCGTGCGGAAAGCTGGAGCCTGATGACAGGTTCTAGCTCTTCAGCACCGAGGGGTTGACGCACACGGCCGGGTTGATCGGCGAGCCGTTCAAGACAGCCATCGCGTGGTCGACTGCAATCACGGACACTGAGTCCAGCGCGGCATCGGTTGAGCCGCCCATGTGCGGCGTCATCACCAGATTTGTGAGATCGCGAAAGGGGTGTCCCGCAGGTAAGGGCTCTTTGGGCATGGTGTCCAGGCCAGCGGCGGCCAGCTGACCGCTGCGTAGGGCGGCAGCCAGCGCAACATCGTCCACCAGCGGCCCGCGTGCCGCGTTCACCAAAACTCCACCTTTGGGCATCCGCGCAAGTTGCGCCGCCCCGATTAGGTTGCGTGTCTCGTCGGTTAACGGACAATGCAGTGAAACCACGTTCGACCGCTGCAGCAACGCATCGAGGGAGTCCACCAGCTCGAAGTCCGATGTCTCGCCTGGCGCAATGTGGGCGTATGGATCATAAGCGATCACACGCATGCCAAGTCCGACGGCAGCGCGCGCAACAATCCTGCCAATCGCGCCGATCCCGACGAGACCGAGCGTGCGTCCGGACATCTGCAGACCAACATGGGAACGGTCCCAGGCGCCGGAGCGAACCGCCGCATCGTGCCGTGGTATGGCCCGCGACGCGGCCAGCATCAGCGCAATCGTCAACTCAGCAACCGAGACGGCGTTCGCGGCGGGCGCGATCAGCACCGGTATACCGCGTTGCGTCGCGGCGGCGACATCGACACCGTCAAAGCCGACGCCATGCCTCGAAATAACTTTCAGGGACGAGGCAGCGGCAATTGCCTCGGCGTCGAAGTTGAGCTGGCGGAGGATAACTGCATCGACCTTCTCAGCCTTCAGACGCTCCAGCATCTCCGGCACACCGCCGGCCTTGCTGATGAAAATTGTCTTGCATCCGGAGGATCGCAGACGCTCCAGTCCCGCTGGCGCGAGCGTAGGCACAGTAATCAGAATGGTTGAGTTCACGTGTTATTTTCCTATCTCTGACGTCTAGGATCGGCGACCAAGCTCTAGTACGTCAATTTGCTAATATTCATCAATTGTTTTCCACGAGAAAACAGTCGACATCCCATCACCCCGACCACAACGTGCGATCGAAGCGCTTGCGACGACCATTCTCTTTCGATTTTTCCAAATAAAATGGCACCTTGCCTCCAGACGATGATAGTTCCCCCGATCCAGAATGCGTTGAAGAGTCGATCATGCTGTGGACGCCGTGCGACAAGGTATAACCCGGGAAGCGAGGCACTATTGTTTCTTGCGGGTTAACAATCGATGAAAATTAGAAACTGGACGACAGGTATTGCACAGCATATGTTATGCAGAACGCAAACGCCTAGGCTCGACGCTGCTCACAGCGATCGGCGCATCCGCCGGATGGCTGTGGCCGGAATGTCGGCTGGAGTGAACAGACGATCTTAGCTTTCGCAGAGGGATAACTGTGGGATCGACAATTACGGAAAAGATTCTAGCCAATGCCTCCGGCGTAGACAAGGTGACGCCGGGAGAGATTATCACTGCCAAGGTCGATGCGGTGATCGGGCACGACATCACAACCGCGGCGTTCCGCGAGTTGGAGAAGATGAAAGTCGACAAAGTGTTCGACCGCAGCAAGGTCTACTTCACGGTCGATCATTTTGTCCCCAGCCCGAGTTTGGAGGCGGCCGCTCAGCTCAAGGATCTCGGCGGCTATATCAAAAAGTATGAAATCGAGAACTGGTTCGAACAGGGACGCGGCGGAGTTTGTCACGCGATCTTTCCCGAAGCGGGGCTGGTCCGTCCGGGCATGGTGATTGTCGGCAGCGATTCGCACACCTGCACATACGGAGCCTTGGCGGCCTTTTCCAGCGGATTGGGTGCTACCGATGTAGCCGCCGCGATGGCACTGGGAGAGTTGTGGCTGCGGGTGCCGGCATCTCTGCGGTTTGTTTTCGACGGCGTGCTACAGCCGATGGTAACTGGCAAAGATGTGATCCTGCATACCATCGGCGAGATTGGCGTCGATGGTGCGCTCTACAAAGCCATGGAGTTCACTGGCGAGGCGATCCGCAGCATGCCGATTGACGAACGCTTCACGGTTTGCAACATGGCGGTCGAAGCCGGGGCGAAGAACGGAATTATCGCTCCCGACGCGATCACTATGCAGTATCTGGATGGCCGCGCGCGGGGACCGATGCTCACCTTTGCAAGCGATGCCGATGCGGCTTACGAGGCCGAGTTCCGCTGGGACGCTTCCGCCCTCGAGCCGATGGTCGCGCAGCCGTTCTTGCCGTCCAACGTCGCGCCCGCTGGTGATGTGAGGGACGTCAAAGTCGATCAGGTCGTCATCGGGAGCTGCACCAACGGGAGGATCAGTGATCTTCGCGCCGCCGCCCAGATCATGAAGGGAAAGAAGGCTGCACAGGGCGTCAGAGTCCTAGTATTCCCGGCTACACAGCAGGTCTACCTTGAGGCGATGAAAGAAGGACTGCTGGAGATCTTCGTGGAAGCGGGAGCGATGGTCTCCCCGCCGATCTGCGGTCCCTGTCTTGGCGGCCACATGGGCCTGTTGGCCGACGGAGAAGTGGCGGTTTCGACGACGAACCGCAACTTCGTGGGCCGCATGGGTCATAAGAACAGCAAGGTGTATCTGTCTTCCCCGTACACGGCAGCGGCATCCGCCGTGGCGGGTTACATCATCGACCCAAGGCAGGTGATCTAAATGGCCGGCAAAGCATGGAAGTTCGGTGATGACGTCGATACGGATGCGATTATTCCAGGAAGGTACCTGGCAAACTGGAACAAGACTCCGGAAAAACTGAAGGAGCATTGCTTTGCGGACATGAACCCTACGTTCGCATCGCAGGTGCAGGCCGGGGATTTTGTGGTGGGCGGCAGGAACTTCGGCTGCGGTTCCTCGCGCGAAGCTGCGCCGATCGCGATCAAGATGACAGGCGTGAAGGTAGTCATCGCGCAATCGTTCGCACGCATCTTCTTCCGCAATTCGATCAACGTGGGTCTTCTGGTCCTGGAGTCACCTGCGGCCGCGGCCGACATCGCTCCTGGGGATGTGCTGGAGGTCGATACCGCAGCGGGCACAATCAAGAATGTAACCCGCCGGCAGACGTACAACTTCAAACCGATTCCCTCGTTCTTGCAGCAGATCCTCGATCTCGGAGGATTGGCGCCCTATGTGAAGAGGCGCCTGGGAATCGCTTAACCGTGTGATCGTACCGGTAACCGGAATGTGGAGGAAAGATCCCAATGCAGGCGATTGAATTTCCCTTTGGAAAAGGCTTTGTCACTCTCAACCTCGACCTGGAACCAGCAGCCGAAATCCTCCTGCCCGAACTGGTCCCAGGCGTAGAGGATGATCTGGCGGCGATCCGCGCTGCGGTATCCCGGCCGATCGGCAGCCGACAATTGCAGGAACTCGCGAAAGGAAAGAGCTCCGTCGCGATCGTCATCAACGATATAACCCGGCCTTCGCCGACCGAGGCGATGCTGACGGTTCTGGTGGAAGTACTGGCAGAGGCCAATATCCCACTAGCTAACATCACTGTGCTGGTGGCGACCGGGAATCACGTGCCTCCTACAGAAGACGATTTGAAGATCATGATGGGAGTATGGCGCTCGAAGCTAAAACTCGTCATTCATAATTGTCACGACAAGGCTTCGTTGACATATATGGGCACCACCGGAAGAGGAATGCCGGTTTATGTGAATACCGCGTATGCCCAGGCCTCGCTGAGGATTCTTACCGGGGTGATCGCGCCTCATCAGTCCGCCGGATTCGGCGGCGGCCGGAAGTCGGTTGTGCCCGGCATCTGCGGTCTGGAGACCTTGCGGACGCACCACTCGTTCCCCATTCGTCCCGCAACTCCGATCCTGGGGATTGTCAAAGGCAATACATTTCACGAAGAGGCGGTCGCCGCAGCCCGGCTGGCGGGGGTGGACTTCATCGTGAACGTGGTTAAGAACCATCGCGGCCAGATAGTGGAGGCGGTCGCCGGCGACTTGGACGCCGCTCACATGGCGGGTGTCGCCACTTGTGAAAAGTCCTGGGTGCGCAAATTCAGCAAAGCCTACGACGTCGTTTTCGTCAGCCCCGGACGCTACCCCAAGGATATCGACCTTCATCAGGCGCAAAAGGGAATGGCGGTTGCCGAGCAGATCACCCGCCCCGGCGGAACGATCGTGTTAATTGCCGAGTGTCCAAACGGCATTGGGAAGTTCGGCAAAGTATTGAAAGAGGCAAGCAGCGTCGATCAGGTCATACGCGAGTTCTACGAGCAGGGCTTCACTCCGGACCAGAACTCCAAAGCTTACATGTTTGCTCGCTGCTGCAAGGACCATCGTGTGTTCGTAGTGAGCACAGGTGTCGCCCCCAAAGAACTGGGAGAGATGTTTATGACCGGCTTCACTTCAATCGCCGACGCTGCGACAGCCGCTTTGTCTTCCTACACACGGCCCTCGGTCCTCTGTATTCCTTACGCGGGCGATTGCATTCCGGTTGTGGAGTCAGCGGCAATGGCGGCCGGTGATTAAAGCCGCGGCGCGTCCATGCCGGGCTGACCGATTGGGATCGGCTCCGGCAATGCTGTTAAAGAAGAAGGCAGGGAACGAACCGCGCGCCACCCCGTACCGAGCGCTCTGGTTAGTATGCAGCGTTCGATTGAAAGGACAGGAGACTGATGGAAGGCAAATCAACCGCACCAAAAAGCATGTCTGATTCCGAGCTTGAAAGCATTGCCAGGAGCCTTCTTCCAGGTTCTATTGATTTCCATATTCATGGCGGTCCAGACGTCAAGCCCTGCAAATTGTCGGAGCTCGCTGTCGCGCAAGCAGCCAAAGAGGCCGGAATGAAAGCCGTCATCATCAAGAACCATGTAACGCCCACAACCTTGCGCGCTCGGCTTATCTCGGAGGTGCTGGGAGGATTCCCGGTGTTTGGCGGCTTAGTGCTGAACAGACAGGCAGGAGGACTGAATCCGGCCGCAGTGGAGGTCGAACTTAAGCTCGGCGCAAAAGAGATCTGGCTCCCAACGATTTCGGCCGTCGCCCAGGTTCAACGGAGCAAAGGAAACATAGCGAATGCTGTGCCTATCACGGACGAGCATGGCGCGTTCCTGCCAGCTCTGATTGAGGTGATGGATCAGGTCGCGAAAGCGGGAGCCATTCTCGGAACCTCGCATCTGTCGGCCGAAGAAGTCGAAAAAGTGGTCTGCTTGGCGCGCGAGAGAAAGATCGAGAAGATCGTAATCACGCACCCGGAAAACGATCC
>CAZLJQ010000001.1:0-220004 GCA_964559875.1 uncultured Acidobacteriaceae bacterium | reverse complement strand
TACCATCCCCGATAGAAGGAGCAAGCCTATACATGGATACTGCACAAATTCTCGCGGACCTTCGAGCCCAGCGCGACCGCATAAGTCAGGCAATCGACGCCATCAAAGCACTCAACGAGACTAAGCCCCTCGGCAAGAACTCCGCTGGTCCAACCAACGGATCACATGCCGGCACAACGGTTCGCCGCACCATGAGTGCTGCCGGAAGGAAGAGAATAGCTGCTGCACAGAAGGCACGTTGGGCAGCGAAAAAAAAGCCCGCCAAGTCCGTGACGGATGCGGAGCCTGCTGTTCCGAAGAAGGTTATGGCCAAGACGGCGAAGCGTGTGTTTAGCCCTGAGAGCCGCAAGAAGATGGCTGCGGCACAGCAGAAGCGCTGGGCGAAGAAGAAGAGAGCCGCCAAGGCTGCCGCGAAGAAAGCGGCTGTGGCTCCCGTTACCGCGGCTGTTGCGAAGGAAACCACGAAGGCGTAGCTGGAATATACGGGAGGTTTATCTCAATCACCTCCCAAATCACTTTGATGAAGCGATGATCACAACGCACCTGCAGCGTTGTGAACGCAATTCGGATCGCGTTCGATGAACTGACGTGCTCGCGGGTTGCTGTCCACTTGGCTCTTTGTCGAACTGGCGCCGTTTTTTCTGGCACGAATGCATCACGTTCGTGCGATTGCTGTCACGGCCTGGTTTGGCATACTGGAATCCCCTCCTGCTGAATGAAGTGCAAGGAGACCGTTGGTGATAGCGAGAATAGTGAAAGGCATCCGCCTCGCTTTATTGATGGTAGCCGCCGCTACGCTGCCGCTTTACGCGCAAGGCAATTACGAAATCCAGGTTTATGGCTCTGACACGATTCCCGCCGGGCGCACCATGGTCGAGCTTCATAGCAACTTCACATTCGAAGGGTTTAAGAAAGCGAGCGACGGCGTCCTGCCGGACGAGCATCAGCTTCACGAAACCGTGGAAATCACACAGGGCTGGAATGATTGGTTTGAAACCGGATTCTATATCTTCACGAGCCTCGGCCCCAATCAAGGCTATAAATGGGTTGGAGATCATATACGGCCACGCGTTCGCATCCCGGAAAAGTGGAATTGGCCGGTCGGAGTAAGTCTCTCGACCGAAATCGGCTACCAGCGGCCAATCTTTTCCGCCGACACGTGGACGTGGGAGATTCGGCCCATCGTCGATAAACAACTCGGTCCATGGTATCTGGCATTCAATCCTGCGCTGGAACGCTCCTTTCATGGGCCGAGCGTAAACGAAGGAGTGGGTTTTTCTCCAAACTTCAAAGCAGCGTATTCGTTCACTCGAAAGCTCAGCGGCGGACTTGAATACTATGGATCGCTGGGGCCGATCACCGGATTTAATCCTTTGTACCAGCAGCAACAGCAGATTGTGCCTGCGGTCGATTATGACTTCGGCCCTAACTGGGAATTCAATCTGGGAGTTGGCGTGGGCATTACGCGCAGCACGGATCATCTGCTGGTCAAAATGATTTTGGGACGGCGTTTTCGATTCATTACGCCACGACCTGCCCGCGAGAAGCCAACAACTGCGGTTCAAGGTGAACAGTAATGCCGCGCTTCGCCTGGAGTCGCGCGAGGTGGGTAACGGTTCTATGGTTGTGCCTGCTTTCCGCCGTGTCGCCCCAGGAGAATACTCGCTCCCGCGAGGCTGGCTTGCCAGTTCCTCTGGGTCTTCCGTCTCTTCCATGGCCCGCAGACAATTCCTATTCAGCAGCACGAGCCGAGTTGGGGAGGATATTGTTTTTCGACAGCAGACTCTCTGGGAATTCGATTTCTTGCGCCTCTTGCCACGAACCGCCCCATGCGTTCTCAGGTAGCGCGGCATTTTCTAAAGGCGCGAACGGAAAACTGGAACGTCGGCACACTCCCACAATCATCAATCGAGCCTGGGGAAAATCGCAGTTGTGGGACGGGCGGCTGCCCACCTTGGAATCGCAGGTTCTGAACGCAGTAACCCAGCCGGATGAGATGGGCACAACTGCGGAACAAGTCGTGGAAACGCTTCGCAGCATCAGGGGCTACGCACCGCTTTTTATCGCTGCTTTCGGTGACGACGTAATTACCTTCGACCGGGTAACGCAGGCAATCGCCACCTTTGAGCGCACAATCCTTTCGGGAAACTCTGCTTACGACCGCTATCTGGCTGGTGACAAATCTGCGCTGACAAAGCGCCAGCGGATAGGTTTGGATTTTTTCAATCACAAGGGCGAATGCGCCGAATGCCACGCAGGGCCGAATCTCACCACGGAAAAATTTGCCAACCTGGGAATCGGTACGGACCGGAGCGCACCGGATCCCGGACGTGAAGCCGTCACGCACAAGCACGGAGATTACGGAAAGTTCAAGGTGCCAACCTTGCGCGATGTTGCCCGGCGTGGGCCCTACATGCATGACGGCCGATTCAAGACACTGGCCGAGGTCCTGGACTTCTATGCCAAGGGCGGAATTGCGAATCCTCGGCTTGACACTCGCCTGACGCCGTTCTACATGGATGAGCAAACTAAGCAGGACCTGCTTGTTTTTCTGGACTCGCTCAACGGCGAAGGTTGGGAGAAAATCTCTTCTCCTTCAGTTTTTCCTCAATAGGCGCGGCAACTCCGCCTCTCTCATGCCAAAAGAGTGCTCACTTCAGATAAGACCGGAGCACATCGATCAATTCCTCGGCGGCTGCAATGTGCTCTGAATCGGGTTTTTGTTTTGGGTCAAGCACGTGTTCACGGATGTGCCCTTCCAGCACCTCGACGATGAGGCTGCTCATAGCCCCCCGCGCGGCGGTGATCAACTGAAGCACGTCGGAGCAGTCTTTCTCATCGTTCAGGGCACGCTCCACGGCTTCCACCTGTCCTCGGATGCGCCGTATTCGCCAGATCAACTTCTCTTTGTCGGTCAGTGTATGTGCCATGCAGGGTAGTATACCCCTACCACTACCCCTTTGACCTGATTTGAAGGTATGACCTCAGGTCGGCATAATGAAGGCGCTTTTCAATGATTTTATTCTGTTGACACGGGCCAACCACGGTGGGTATCTTGTTCTTGGCGTTGTTTGGCTGACGCCGGTTACTGCATGGTTCCTCGGTAGGCGAGGCTACTGCGCGACACACAGGCCACTGCCCGACGACTTCGAAAGAAGTTTGCCTGAGCGGTATAACAGGAACTCCCGGATTAAGGGTTTTCCTAACGTGGCTGAGGTTCTTGAACCTCTAACGGTGCGCGGTGCTAAAGCTTGGACGAGTGAGGAAAGAAAACTGGTCGCATACGGCGTCACCGGCGTCGCACGCTCTGCTCCGGCATTCTCTCCTCTAGAGGCTTCTGTCTCTACCTCCTCCTGTTTTGCACCCTAAGCACAAAGGCTATATGAGCAATATCGAATTATCTCAGGATGACCAGCCTCCGAGTTTGGCGGCTGTACGCTGTAGAGAAGTAGTCGCATGACCCGATAGACGCGTAATTCCTGCCTGTCGCCTCACTTCTGCTTCTTCTACGAAACGACCTCAGTAGAAGCGCGGAAGGTGAGGCTCGATTCTCCCCTCCTCGCAATCAGCAACTTGGCCTAGCGCCACACGTATGGCAGTGCTCCGGGTGAGCTTCGCTCTTCTGACCCTAGATTTTCGCGTGTGCGGAAGATGGCCTGTTGCGATCCAAGAGAAACCTGAGACCACGCAGTAGCGAGCAGGAGTAGGTAGATGCAGAAAGTAGTTGCAATCTCGACCGCAGGGGCAGCCGCCGCGCCGACACTAGTGCGCGGGAGAATCGTCCGCACGAAGTGGGCTCGGAATGTGCTCATGTTCCTCATGGTCTTCGGCCCCGGTCTGATTGTGATGGTGGCCGATAACGACGCAGGAGCCGTCTCGACGTATGTTCAGGCGGGAGCGCAGTATGGGACCAAGTTGCTTTGGGTGCTTCTGCTACTCTTGCCGACCTGTTATTTCATTCAGGAAATGGTAATCCGTCTCGGCATCGCGACCGGCAAGGGCCATGCCGCGATGATCTATCAGCGTTTCGGCAAGTGGTGGGGCGTGTTCTCGCTGATCGATCTGGAGATGGTGAACTTTCTAACTCTGGTCACGGAGTTTGCCGCGATCTCTCTTGCTGTAAGCCACATGGGAATCCCTCCGTACCTCGGAGTTCCGGTGGCCGCCGTAGGCTTGATACTGATGGTGCTCACAGGGAGCTACCGCCGCTGGGAGCGGATCACGGTTTTCTTCTGTCTGCTCGACCTGGCATGGCTGGCAATCGCCGTTCGGTTGCATCCGAGCGTCGGCCAGATGGCGCATGACGCGATAGTTCCCAGCATTCCCAAGGGCGGCATCACTGGCAATTTGATCTTCCTGGTGATCGCCATCGTGGGAACGACGATTGCTCCGTGGCAGCTGTTCTTTCAACAGAGCTGCATCGCCGATAAGCGCTTGCGGTTTTCCGACTTGAAGTGGGCGCGCCTGGATACGCTGATCGGCGCAATCTTCACCATCATCGTCGCCGGATGCATGATGCTGGCTGGCAACGCGGCATTCGATGGCGGAATCCAGTTCGCCGATCCGGCACAGATGGCCAACGCGCTCCATCTGGCAGCGGGAAGCCAGTGGGTGCGCTACGCGATCCTGTTGTTGATGATCAACGCGGCGATTCTTGGAACCGGCGCAATCTCACTGTCGAGCGCCTGGGCCTACGGCGAAGTGAAGGGCTGGCCGCACAGCTTGCAATTGCCCTTCAAGCAGGCCAAGGGATTTTATCTGACCTACGGTGTGTGCGTAGCGGTCGCAGCTGGGCTGGTTCTGATCCCGCGAGCACCATTGCAGTTGATCATTCTTGGCGTACAGGTGCTGGCGGGAATTATTCTGCCCTCCGCCATCATCTTCTTACAACTCCTGCTCAACGATAAGGAGTTGATGGGCGACTACGTCAACAAACCGTGGAACAACTGGGTGAACTGGACCATCATCATCGTCCTGTTCATTCTCTCCCTCATCTTGGCGGCCCAGGTGGTCGCTCCAAACCTGTTTCCGGCAGCCTGAGATTTCGAGGAGGATAAGAAAATGAGCTTCATGACCGCAACCATGGATATCGACGTCAGCCAGATTCCGGAGAACCACTACTTTGTGGTGCATCCGCTGGATGACCAGCCCGAAGAAAAGATCGACACCTCGATGCTGGGACCGATGCCGATGACTACCAGCGTGAAGATTTCGTTAATGGCGCTGCGCGGCTACTTGGTCCTGATGGTCATTCTGGTAGGTTATCACTGCATGGATTTAGCAGGCGTCTTTGGCAAGCACTAGATGGCGAGAATCACGGGACGCGAGCGGGAAAAACTAAGTATGGAACAAAGCCGTGACAACGATAAACTTGGACCCGCAGCAGCACGGGACTGTTGGAGCCAGCGAGACAGAAGCACGCAATCTCCTGTACCCGCCTCGCCAGAAGCACCTGCTTCTCAATCCCGCGCCTTACCAGTCAGCTAAACTTAACTGAATGCCGATATAGCGCAAGAACGAACTCGAAGTGTGCGCAGGATGAACGCAGGACGAACACGCAGCAAAAGGAACAGTCCGATGAACAAGAAAACCAAAATTCTGGTGATGGCTGCGCGTTTGGCGTGGTTTTTCCTCTTTTGCTTCCAGACCGCAGCACTGGGCCAAACGGCCGGACTGACCGAGAGCTTCAAGGAAACTCCTACAGTTACGGAAGACGAATCGACGGACAGCATGTTGCCGCATCCCTCAGATGGCCGGTTCTGGGTATCCGGACAGATGAACTTTATTTCCCAAGCCCATCCGGATTTCGATGCCAAGTACACAGGCACCAACAGCCTATTGCCTAACTACGAAAAAGCCACGTCGCGGGTGTTGACCGTGTACACCGGTGTCAGGCTCAACAATTCAATCGAGTTGATTGGGGACGCAGAGGAGGCTGGCGGCCAGGCTCTGAGCCAAGCCCTTGGCTTAGCGGGATTCTCCAACCTGGATGCGGTGCGCAATCCCTCATTGAGCAAGAACCCCTATCTCGCCCGCGCGATCTTCCACAAGGTGATCGCGCTGAGCAACGAGAAAGTGGAAAACGAGCGCGGACCGATGTCCAACTTCACTGAACTGCCTGAACGCCGCATTGACATTCGCTTTGGCAAGTTCACCGCGCCAGATTTCTTTGACATTAACTCCGTAGGGTCGGACAGCCACTTTCAGTTTATGAACTGGGCCACGGCTCAGAACGGCGCCTATGACTACGCGGCCGACACGCGCGGTTACACTTGGGGCGCAGTCGTTGAGTACCAGGCAAAAAACTATGCATTTCGCGCGGGCGACATGCTGATGCCGAAGATTGCTAACGGCATCGACATGGAGTGGAGTCTGCGCAAGGCTCACGCTGAGAACTTTGAGTTCGAGTTGCGCAAAGGGCTTTTGCCGAAGAAGGACGGCACCGTGCGACTTCTCTCCTATATCAATCACGCGAACATGGGCATCTATCGCGACGCAGTTGCACAGTACAAAGCCGGACTCACTCCAGTGCCGGAAATCACTGATCATCCGTGGCACACAACCATCAAGTACGGCTTCGGAGTGAACATCGAACAGGCACTCTCGGCGAACCTCAAGGCATTCGCACGCTGGGGATGGAACAACGGCAAGACGGAATCATTCGTCTACACGGAGATTGATTCAACGTTTGTGGCCGGCCTTGGCGCGAACGGTCACCTGTGGCATCGCAACAAAGATCGCGCCGGGGCGGCGATCGCCAGCAACGCTATCTCGAAGGATCACCAGAACTATCTTGCCGATGGAGGTCTGGGCTTCATCCTTGGCGATGGCAGATTGAACTACGGACGCGAACAGATTTTTGAGACTTACTACACGGCGCATGTATGGCGTGGGCTCTACATCAGTCCCGACCTCCAGCACGTCAACAATCCGGGCTACAACCGGGATCGCGGCCCCGTCCTCATCCCCGGGCTCCGGTTGCATGTGGAACTGTGACTTCTGCAGGATCGCAGATAAACGCGCATCGAGAGTGACCCACTATTTATGCGGCTATGGGCCATTCCCGGTGCGCGTTTGTCCATTCTCATCTGCTGTTAGAGGTTTTCTGAATGCTCGCTATTTCTTTAGCACCTCAGGATTCACACAGGTCTCGGGAGCCTGACCATTCAGGACTTTGATTACGTTGTTAACCGCAATCTTGCCCATATTGATTCGAGTCTCGCTTGTGGCCGAGGCGATATGTGGAACCACAACAACGTTATCTAGCGCAGTCAGGCCAGGCACGATTTCAGGTTCATTCTCGAATACGTCGAGCCCAGCTCCCCAGATCTGTTTCTCCCGCAATGCTTTCAAAAGCGCCTTCTCGTCCACAACCGGGCCCCGGGAAGCGTTGATGAGCACTGCAGTCTTTTTCATCATTCCCAGTTCTTTTTCGCCGATGTAGTGAAAAGTCTCGGGCAAGAGCGGCACGTGGAGAGTGAGGAAATCTGACTCTTTCAGGAGCGTCTCCTTGTCCACGTAGATCGCGCCAAGCTCACTCTCCACTTTTGGATTCCGCCGGGCATCGGAGTAGATGATCTTCATGTCGAAGCCCTTGGCTTTCCGGGCGACATTGGAACCGATCCTCCCCATACCCGCGATCCCGAGTGTCCTTCGATCGACGTCCATGCCAATAAAGAACATTGGTGCCCAGCCCTTCCACTTGCCATCGCGGACAAACTTGTCCGCCTCGGCCAGTCTCCGGGCAGTTGCCAGTAATAGAGCAAAGGCATGTGTCGCGGTGGCATCGTCCAACACGCCAGGCGTATTGGTGAGAATTACACCGCGCTGGGTGGCCGCCGCGACATCAAAGTTATTGAAGCCCACTGCATAGTTCGCCACAACCTTGCACTGCGGCCCAATGGCGTCAAGTAATTCGCCATCGATGGTATCGGTTATGAGCGTAATCAAAGCATCGCAACCTTTGCCTTTAACGGCGAGCTCAGCCTTGGTCAGTGCCCGATCCTCGGGATTCACTTCAACATCGAAATGATTTCGCAGGTCGTTAATACTCTCCTCCGGAATCATCCTTGTAACGTATACGCGTGCTTTCTTCATCCCTACCTTCCTATTTGATTCTGTGTGTTGCGAGCGGCTGGGTAAAAGCCGGCTAGGATTTCCGCGTCACTTCAATTTTCGCAAGCTTCTCGTAGAAACGGACCAGGGCGCCGTGGTCGCAATCGCCCATGCCGTCCACCTTCAGAGCCTGCATTATTTCCATAACAGCGGCAGACAATGGCAGCGGCACACCCACGCCGTGGCCAGTCTCAAGCACGTTGTTCAGGTCCTTGATATGGAGGTTGATCCGGAATCCGGGATTGAACTTTCGATCCATCATCAGCGGGGCCTTGGCGTCCAGAACGGTGCTGCCGGCCAGACCGCCGCGGATAGCTTGATACACGGTGTTGGGATCGACGCCGGCCTTGGTGGCCAGCACCAGCGCTTCGGAGACCGCCGCAATATTCAAGGCCACGATGATTTGATTTGCCAGCTTGGTGACGTTACCAGCGCCGATGTCACCGGCTAAGACTACTGAAGCTCCGAGGCATTTGAAGATCGGGGCCATCTTGTCGAAATCGGCTTTTTGTCCGCCGACCATGATTGAGAGAGTGCCGTCGATAGCCTTTGGTTCACCGCCGCTCACCGGAGCATCAAGCATACGGATGCCCTTCTTGGCCAGCTCGTCGCTCACCTCACGCGCAACCAGGGGAGCGATCGAACTCATGTCCACTACCAGTGCACCCTTCTTAACACCTTCGATCACACCGTCCTTACCGAGAACTGCCTGCTTCACGTGCGGGGAGTTGGGAAGCATGGTAATGATAATGTCCGTCTTGGAGGCCACGTCGCTGGGCGAAGTGCCAACTTCCGCTCCAGCCTGCTTCAGCTCTTCCACCGGTGCGGGCACGATATCGTAAACGACCAGCTTGTACCCCGCCTTGATCAGATTCTTGCTCATGGGCTTTCCCATGATGCCTAAACCGACAAAACCAATCTTCTCCATCACCTTATCCTTTTTGATCTCTTACAGGTTCAACTTCTAAGCACTGCAAGGACTGAGTTGCTGTTGAAAGGCCAGGAAGACGCCGCGAGAGAAATGTTAGAGTTCGCCCGCAGCAGCCATCGAAGCCATAGCCCCGGTAATCGCCTGATCCTCCTCGGGAGCAAGCCCGCTCACGCCAACTGCTCCCAACACATTACCAGCCTTATCTATAATAGGATTTCCGCCAGGAAGAGCAGAGAACGATTCGTCGAAATAGCTGGCCTCATATTGATTTTTCAGCAGCCGAGACAGGAATACGTCGGTTGACACGCCCATTCGCACAGCAGTAAATGCTTTGCGCTGAGCAATCGCGATGCTGCGAATTGGAGCCGTATCCATGCGGCCAAAAGCCAGCAGAAATCCAGAATGATCGCAAACCGAAACGCAAATAGGACGCTTGTAATCGGCCGTTGCCGTTTGTATCGCCCGGGCAACAATCTTCTGAGCACATTCCAACGTTAACTTATCCATGTAAGCTTCCCTCTTTCTAAGCTAGATCAATCTAGCTAGGTACGATTTCGTTAACTGGCCGCCTACCGTGGACCAGCCCCGCCAGCGGGTGCTGCGGTCGCAGCCTTGGCGGCAAGTTTCTTGTTATTCTTACGATACATCCATGATGTTAATAGCGGCGTTAAGATAGCCGTGACAATGACGGAAGCGGCCACTTGAACGGTCGCAGCTCCCGCAACCGGTGCAAACTTAGGATCCGCCATGGCAACTGCTTTGGGCACCGAGGCGGAATTACCGGCCGTACTCGAAGCAGCTGCTCCGGCAACGCCCGTCCCACCCAGCAACTTATCGGCGAGAATGCAGACGAATCCGGTAACAATCCATACGGTAACTCCCAGGAACACACCGGAAAGTCCAGCGGTAACAACCGCGCGGAGATTGATGGTTTGTCCCAGGGTAAAGGCCATGAAGGGGACGATGATCGGTTCATGGGTGCTAAAGAAATCGCGAAGGTCCGAGTCGATATTGCCCAGGAACGCGCCTACGAAGATCGGTGCGATTACCGAAACCATCGTTAGCCATGGAATCACCGCCAGTCCGGTACCGACAAAGATGAGCATGGTGAGGAACGGTCCGGTTTCGATACTCTGCGGAACATAGGTCCCCACGTCTTCCTTGTCGCCCATTACGCTGGTCAGCGCCAGGAACATCCCGCCATTGGTATCGCTCATCGCCGTCATCACGGCCAGCGTGCTGATGCCCAATAAATTGCCGCCAAAGAACTTGGCGAGAGCAAGCGCGAATAGGGTTGCAGTGCCAACCTTGACGAACAGGATGCCGAAGCCCCGTTTCAACATTCTTGGGGCGGCCTTCAGGGTCATCTTTGTGCCGACCGTAAACAGGTACATGCCCAGCACTGTGGGATAGCCAACACCGCTCAGAGCCTCGGTGAAACCTCCAATCTTAAGCAGGTGAGGAAAGAACGTGTTGACTACCATACCAAGAAACAGCGGACACACCATCAGTCCACCTGGCACGCGGTTCATCGTCTTCCAAATTTTCATAGTTCACCTTTGGGAGAAATCCAGTTCGCACCTTGAGAGATCGTCTGTGCTCCAATTGCCAGGCACAGCTCTTCTTTCAGGAACTTCCTCTGCATTCCTTCCCTCGAATTAAGCTGGCATAGAATACTGCCCTATTGCCTAAAGTCCTGCAATCGTTTTTTCAATCATTTGAAGCATTTTGTGAAGCATTCTGACCTAGGCTCGCGTAAACAGAAACTGGGTTACCACATACCGATCGAGCTGCCCGGAATCCTTAACAGCGCGAATCCGGCTGCCTAATCAGCACTCGGCAGACCACCGTCAGCCGCTTCGTAGGCTGCCTTTCGGATTCGCCTTTGTTATTTCATTGGTGATCTACGCCACGGCGCCCAGGCTTGTCTCCAGACCGGAGTTACAATGCGAGTGTGAAGAGACTTCTAGCAGCTCTGGTCCTGGTACTCTTACCAACATTGTCCTCGGCTGAAGATAACCAGCGTTTCGACGGCATGTGGCAGACAACGGTCTCGTGTGCCGCGGCGAGAGACGCACTGGGCTATTCCTTTCGCTTCGTCAGCACAGTGAAAGATGGCGTCTTTCATGGTCTGCACGGCGCTGCAGGCGAACCAGGTTCCCTGCAAATCGATGGCAAGATCGGAGCCGACGGTGTTGGCAAGCTTTATGCAAATGGCCGCACCGGCTCAAAGGAATACGTTCCGGGGCGAGACACCCCAAGGGGAACTGAGTATGGCTACAGTATCGATGCGAAGTTCGAGGGATCGACAGGAACCGGCACCCGCATCGAGGGCCGTCCCTGTACTCTCCAGTTTGAGAAACAGTAATCAGGTCCTACCCACCCCGTCCAGCCAACAACTTCTGCGTCAGCATCTTAGGCTGAATGAGAGCTGGAATCATCTGACTACCTTCGTTCCAGGTAAGTTACTGAAGTAAAAGGACTTATGCTGGACTTTCTCTGCCTTTTGTCAATTCATCACATAATTGTGTGATATTTCTACTTGTGCCCATCAAGAACGCCGATCATAGTGCCGCAACTGAAAGCACTGGCAATCTGAGCGTTGTGCTCCCCGGCAACCTCTGCGAGGCACCAAGCCGGCGTGAGTAACGCCCCGTCGGCCAGTGCATATTTGGCCCTCTGTCATTCCGCTGCTCTTCCGGGATACCCTAGCCCGCGAGATCAGAGTCCACATATTGGAATAGGTGTTGGATAGGAGCGGGGAGGCATTGACTCTATGTAGGCGAGTAAGCGTTCATTACGTTCAAGGCGAAAACGGACGCGAGCGAACTCCCCGCACCTGCGATCCGTTGGGCAGGGCTCGAAGTTGGGCAGCGTGTTTCTGGAGATCCGCCCGCGGGGTGGGTTGTCGCGATCAACAGTTCGTGAGCTGAGGTAAATATGGAAACCAACTCCTCACCCAATCCAGTTCAGACTTCCTCTGGATACGGGACTCAGACAATCCAGCGCGCAGCTCTGCTGCTGCGTTTGCTCACCTACCACAATCGGACTGGATTGCGGCTGGTGGACCTTGCCGCCTTGTCCCAGATGGAGCGGCCAACGGTGCACCGCATGTTGCAAGGACTGATCGATGAGAATTTCGTGGTGCAGGACCAGGAGAGCAGAAAGTATTACCTTGGCCCGGCGCTCTATGAAATGGGGCTGACGGCATCCCCGAAAAACCATCTCCGCGACGTCTGCCTGCCCTTCCTGCAGTGGGTTGCGGCGAACACGGGGGTCACGGTTTTCCTCACCGTCCGTTCGGGCTTCGATGGAGTATGCCTCGACCGCAAGGACGGAGCTTCGATCACAACCACCACCATTCCGGATTTCGATATCGGTCAGCGGCGCCCTCTCGGAATGGGGACCGGGTGCATGGCATTGCTCAGCGCGCTTCCTGACGAGGTGGTAGACGGAATCATTGCATTTAACGATCAGCGCAACGCCTTTTCCAGGGAGCCCATGACGGTCCGGCAGCTCAGGGAAAAGGTTGCGGAGACCCGGGATAAAGGATACGCATCGAGAACCCTGCAAACGCAGCCGCCCATGAGCGCACTCGGTGTTGTCATCCCCGACTCCGGCCGAGGCCCCGTTGGTGCCCTGAGCGTCAGAGATCTCGCGCCTCGGTTGCAAGGGAAATACAAGGAGCAGCTGGTCTTGATCCTGCGGCGTGCCGTTGAGGATATTGGGAGCGCGGTGCAGAAGAATCTGCATGGCAACGCGATTGCCTCGTCGCTCTCCGCCGCCCAGAAGCGGCCCATGTGCACCGTTCGTTCCATGCCCTGATGAACAGGCTCGCGGAAAGCAATCAGAGCAAGGTTTTGTAAGTGCCGTAGAACAAACACGAGGAGTGTGACCGAATGTCGCAACAATGGTGGCTAAGCCCTTATAACACTGTTCCGGAAGTCACAGCGCAGCTTGCAAACTTTCCCAAGCAGGTCAAAATCTATGACACGACACTGCGCGATGGAGAGCAATCCGTTGGCGTCAGCATAGCTGCCGAAGACAAGGTGAGCATCGCCCTGGCCTTAGCCGATGCCGGCGTGGACCGCATTGAGGCTGGCTTCCCCGCCAGCACCACCGAAGACAAGCGTGCGGTCGCTGAGATCGTCAAGCAAGTCAAGAATGTCGAGATCTGGGGTTTTTCACGCTGCAACGTGAACGATGTTCAAGCCTGCCTGGATACTGGGGTGAAGTTCATCAACTGCGAAATCATGACCAGTGAACTCAAAATGAAGGCGTGGGAAGTAGATGAGGCTACTATTCTCTCCCGCATTCAGAAGAGTGTCAGCTTCGCCAAGCAGCATGGCCTTTACTGCGCCTACTTCGCAGTTGACGCCTCGCGCACCAGACTGGAGTTCCTCAAGCAGGCCTATGGCTGCGCCATCGACGCTGGAGCGGATGAACTCGTAATCGTTGACACCGTAGGCGTCACAACGCCTCAGGCGATGTTTTACCTGACCGCGCAGGTCAAGAGCTGGTTCAATGTGCCGTTGGCGGTACATTGCCACAATGACTTCGGCCTGGCCACTGCCTGCAGTCTTGCAGGTCTGCAAGCCGGGGCAACCTCCGCACATGTAACCGTCAACGGGTTGGGCGAAAAAAGCGGCAACACCGACATCTCTGATATGGCCCTAGCTCTGATCGGCCTGTATGGTACAAAGACAAATCTCAAGCTGGAAAAGCTCTATCCGCTGAGCAAGCTGGTCCAGCGGGTGACGGGAGTTCCGGTGTCGCCCTTCAAGCCCATCGTCGGCGATACAACCTACGTAAGAGAAACCGGCTCCGCCGTTGCCCAGGTGATGACTTTTCCTCCTTCCGTGGAAGGTTATGCTCCCGAGCTGGTCGGGCGTGAACGCGATGTCTTCCTGAGTAAGAAGAGCGGGAAGAAATCGGTTGAGTATGCCCTGGACAAAATCGGCATCAGCTTCCCGAGCGAGAAGATGGATGACCTGTTAACGTCAGTAAAAGAGCAGGGAGTAAAGAACAAGGGAATCGTACCGCTGGATCAGTTCCGGGAGTTAGTCGCAAAGGTCAAGTAGAGTAGCGCGACTCTTACTCGACACATGGCGAAGGGTCCGCCTTCAGACGTCCGGGCCCTTTAACTTTGGGATATCCACGCCTCAGCTCCTGACGTCCTTGTTTTCCGCACGCGCCTCCAATTTTGCCGGCTTTGCACACGTGCTATTTCGAATTCCTCAAGTTATTGTCCACATATTGAACTTGCGGATGCGTCCCTTCGTGCCGCTCCTCATAATAACCATCGTTCACAACCCCGGTGTTGAGGGCAGAGATTGCTCGGACCCTCAGAAGGGCGATTGCCCCATGACGAGTGTCGGGACAGCAGTAGCAATTGACAGGAATTCCCTTGAGGAACGCACGCTACGAAAAATCAAGTGGCGGCTCCTTCCTTTTATCCTGTTTCTTTTTATCGTCTGTTATGTGGATCGAGCCAACATCGGCTATGTGGCGCTCGATATGAACAAGGCGCTGCACCTCACTGGCACTGCTTTCGGACTTCTCTCAGGCATCTTCTTCCTTGGGTATAGTCCCTTCGAAATTCCCAGCAATATACTGATGCATCGCTTTGGGGCGAGAAGGTGGCTAAGCCGCATCATGATCACCTGGGGCGCAGTGGTCGTACTGACTGCATTTGTTAAGAGTGCCCCTCAGTTATTTGCGCTCCGGTTTGTGCTTGGGATGGCCGAAGCTGGATTCTACCCCGGCATTCTTTTGTACTTTACCTTCTGGTTTCCGCAGAGACTGCGCAGCCAGGCAATTGCGGTTCTCCAGATGGGAATTCCGATCTCCGGCTTTATTGGCGCGCCGATAGCGGTCCTCATCATGGACCATATCCATTGGGCCGGAATGGCAGGTTGGAGATGGGTGTTTGTAGTAGAGGGAATACCCGCGATGCTTTTAGGCGTCGTCGTCTACTATTTCCTGACCGATAGACCGCAGGATGCACAATGGCTCTCGCCAGAAGAAAGAGATTGGCTGGCGACGAACCAGCGGAAAGAGCATCAAGCTAAAGTACAAGTTAAGAAGTACAGCAAATTGGAAGCCGTTCTTAGCCCACGAGTGTGGCGGCTAACGCTCATCTATTTCACCCTCCAATCAGTCCAGATCAGCATTCCTCTTTGGCTGCCAACAATCCTCAAGGGGCTATCGCGCACTTCGAGTAACACTAGGATTGGGCTCCTGACCATGATTCCCTATATCTGCGCCACGGTCGCCATGTTGCTTTGGTCGCGCCATTCCGACAAAACCGGCGAGAGAAAATTCCATGCTGCCATGGGTCCCTTGGTAGCCATCGTCGGATTAATCCTGTTCGGAGTATTGGGTAGTCTCAGCCTGAAGATTGCAGGCATGACGATTGCCCTTGTGGGTATCTACTGTTTTTACGGTCCGTTCTGGACTTTGCCCTCCCAGTTTCTATCCGAGGAATCCGCCGCTGTTGGCCTTGCCACGATTAACTCCATCGCGATGATCGGCGGATTTATCGGTCCAGCCATGCTCGGCTATCTCATTCGATGGCGTGGGGGAAATCTTGACGGGGCACTTTGCTTTTTGTGCGTAGTGTTGGCAGTGAATGTCGCCCTGGTTGCGACCATGCAGATAGCGGTAGATAAGAAACAATCCGAGGCATAGTCTACAGTGGAGGCGCGGCCGTTTCTATCTGAAAGGCAAGGCGTGCTTGCCTCTAACTGAATGTAGGAGAGTGCCAGATGAAAGTAGTTCATGTAGGTAGCTTGACCCCCGCGGTGCGGCCACAACATCACGAGGTTTTCGCTAGAGAAATTTGGGGACCAGGAACAGGCGCCAGCCATATGACCATGGTTCACTGCGTGATGTTGGCCAGCGGCGGCGCGGAGATGCATACGCATCCCGAGTCGGAGCACCTCTTCTATGTGCTTCGCGGCGAACTCAAGGTTACCAACGGCAAGGAGACGCTGATTGTTCCGGCCCGGCAGGCTCTTGTGATCGAGCCAAACGAGCCACACCAGGTAACCGGGAACGGACGAATGGACTGCGAATACCTTTCCATTACCAGTCCTCCCATAAGGCGAAAATAACCGATTGAATTACCCATCGGATGAATGGGTTAGGAAAACCAACAGGTACCAGACTATGAAAGCCATCTTACTTCGTCGCCTCGGCGATCCCTCTGTTCTGGAATACTCTGAGGTACCTACACCGCAGCCAGGCGACAGTGAGGTTCTGATCAAGGCCCACACCATTGGCGTGGGTATGCCGGAGGTACTAGCGCGCAAGGGCACATACGAATGGACGCCGCGCTTGCCCTTCATTCCCGGCATAGAGATGAGCGGTACGGTTGTTGAGCTGGGTCGCGACGTTCACACTCTGGCGACCGGGCAACCTGTGTTCGTTAGCGCTCGAGATTTACCGTCGCGCGCAGGCTGTTACGCAGAATACATTGCGCTGCCTGCTGCGGCGGCATACCCTTTGCCGGCAGGCTGTCCGCTAGAGGCAGCGGCCTGTCTCTCGAATTTCCAAGTGGCATACCACATCCTTCACACCGCTGCGCGCGGCGTGCAGGCACATTCGGTTCTCATTTATGCTGCGGCGGGTGGTGTCGGCAGCGCTGCCTTGGAACTCGCCAAACTCGCCGGTATGGCCGTGATTGGCGCGGTCAGCACTGAAGAGCAAAGAGAATCTGTCACTCACTTAGGTGCGGACCATGTAGTGAACTACTGCTCAGAAGACTTCATTACCCGGGTTCGCGAGGCGACTGGCGGGCAAGGCGTGGACCTCATCCTTGATTCTGTCGGCGGCATGAATTTCGGCAGGAACTTCTCGATGGTAGCACCGATGGGCATGGTGGTTTCCTATGGCTATCGTGAGGGCTGGCCTGACCCCAACAAGCTATTGGAAGCGATGCGCACCAACTTCGCAGTAAGTCCTGCGGTACGCTTCTTTACCATGCATAGCTTCGACGAGCGCCCGGACGTTCGAAGTGCAACGATGAAGACCCTCCTGACTTACTTGGCCGATGGCAATCTTCATCCCTTGATCTATGACCGCCTGCCGCTGGCCGAGGCACGACGGGCCCATGAGCTTTTGGAGTCTGGCCAAGTGATCGGAAAGCTTGTACTGAAGCCATAACCTCCGCAGAGCCGCATATTTACTGGACGCCTTTTGCCAAGCAGGCCAGGCAAAATGTGTAACACGAGGGGGACGCAATGAAAGCTAGTGTTATGGTGGCGCCTGAAAAGTTGGAGTTTCAGGACGTGCCTGATGTAAAGCCGTCTCAGCGCCAGGTAGTGATTAAGGTAAAGTGCGTGGGAATATGCGGAACTGACGTCTCGGTGTACCGCGGCGTAATTCCTGCCAAGTCAAACTTAATCTTAGGGCACGAGTATTGCGGCGAAATCGCAGCGGTGGGACCTGGTGTGGCAAACTACAAGCCCGGAGATTACGTTTCTTCCGGAGGCGCATGGGGATGCGGACAATGCGCATGGTGCCGCCGGGACGAGATGTCCTACTGCCAGTCGCCAAACTCTTTGGCGCGTACAATTGACGGTTCACTTGCCGAATACATCGTGGTTCCGGCTGACATACTTTATCCCCTCGACAGGGGTGTTACTCCAGTGCAAGGGCAGGGAGTGATAGGGGTCGGTACCGGATTACGAGCGGTGTCGCGGGCTGGAGTAAAAGTAGGTGATCGAGTTTTGCTGATCGGCCCTGGTTATGGCGGCCTCATCATGCTTCAGCTCTGCAAACTCGCCGGAGCCCGTGCTGGAATTGTTGGAACGAGGTGCGAGAGGCTTGCGATCGCGGCCAAGGTCGGGGCCGATTTCACCGAGAATCTCAAACATAATCCTGAATGGGAAAACGATCTGCTCGCCAGAGAAGCGCCGACGGGATTTGACGTCGTGATTGAAGCTTCAGGGACCGTCTCCGGGCTGCTTTCCGCAACGCGAATGGTAAAAAAGGGTGGTACCGTGCTGCAGTTCGGGACATCGTTTGAAACCGTCAGTGGCATCCCCCAAAAGGATTTCTACTACCGCGAGATTTCGATTGTCGGCTCGAAGGGCGGATGGGGCTGTTACCATACCGCCGCCGAACTCTTGAACCGGCACACCATTCAGATCGACCCGCTGATTACCCACCACTACCCTCTTGCCCAAACCGCAGAGGCATTCAATGTAATGGACAAGAGGTTAGATGGCGTTGTCAGAGCTGCCGTGTTTTGTTAGCTACTAGCCAGTTACCTTGTTCGCCGCCGCGGCAGCCTTTGCATCGGCCCGCGGCGTGGTTTTAGCTTCCTGCGTTGGATTTGCGCGCTCCGCTAAGACAGCTTCCGTGTCGCGGCCAATCCGGCCAGCGGCATTTCCCAACTGCACTGCATAACGTTGAAACTTGGGCACGATCCCAGGCGTCATGACCTGATTACCCTCATCATCGGGGATGCTTGCGACCATGTTTCGTGCTCTGAAATGAGGGTCCTTTGCGATATGTGCTACTGACATCACCGGGCCGACCGGCACTCCAGCCTTCCGCAGCAATGATTCGATGTCGTCGCAAGTGTGCGACCGCGTCCAATCGGCGATGATGTCATCCAGTTCCTCTTCATTTATCACCCGCGCTGGGACATCGGCGAAGCGTGCGTCGTCAGCAAGTTCAGGACTCCCTATGGCCAGGCAGAAGCGGCGAAACAAGCTGTTGCTATTCGCGCCAATCGCAACCCAGCGTTCGTCCTTCGTGGGATAGGTGTTGCTCGGCGCAGAGCTCAAGTAGAGATTCCCCGCCCGCTCGCGCACTTGTCCTGTCGCACCATACTCTGGCAGAGTTCCTTCCGTAACGCTAAGTATCGCCTCCGCCAGCGCAACATCGATGTGATCACCGTGACCTTCTCGTTCGCGTGCTCGCAGCGCCGCCAGCAATCCAACCACGGCATATAAACCCGAAAGCTCATCGGCAATACTCACCCCCACGCGCAACGGTGGCCGGTCCGGGAATCCCGTGATGTAGCGCAATCCCCCGACTGACTCGGCGATGTTGCCGTAGCCCGGCCGTTCCGTGTATGGCCCATCCTGTCCGAATCCGCTAATCGAAATATAGATCAGCCGGTCGTTAATGCTTCGTACGTCTTCGTATCCCAGCCCCCACCGAGCCATTCGCCCCGGCACAAAGTTTTCTATCAGGGCGTCACTCCCTGCAATCAGTGACCGCAAGGTCTCCACGCCCTCGCTGGTGTGCAGATCCAGCATCACAAATCGTTTTCCCCGGTTTAGCGATTTGAAAAACCACGACGATTCATCCGGCGCAAGAACGCCCCACTTGCGAACAGTATCGCCTTCCGGAGGCTCAATCTTGATTACATCCGCTCCCAAGTCGGCCAGAAGACGTCCTGCAGCCGGCCCCGAAATCGAGCTCCCAACTTCCAGGACTCGAATGCCCGCCAAAGGCGAAGACGTCTGACTTTTGCTTGTGGTGGATGGACCTTGACTATTGCTGTTGTTTTCCATAGTTATCTTTCGGGACGAGGGGGCATCATGCCGGCTCATGTTCCATTCCTAGTATTACGAAAAACTTCCCAAACAACAACGGTGCAGCACGCCAGTTGGCATGCCGCACCGCGATGCTTCTTGCCTGCTGCGGCGAATATCAGTCGTGTCCCGCTGCCGTAGCCGTCAGAGGAGCATTGGCTTCATCTACGGAGACATACTCGCCGGGCAGTCCGCAGACGATTAAATCATGTTTCGGCGCACGGTAGAAGACCTCGAACCCATCGTCCGTGACCACGCCGCAGTGCTCGATCTTCACCCCATCCTTGGCCCATTTATTACCAAGCCACGTGAAACATCCTACTTCGACCGCGAAGGTCATGTTCTTCACGATCGTGACAGGAGGCATCATGTAGCCTGTATTCGCAGTGAACCCGGCAACCGTGGGTCCCCCATCGCCGGAACGGAGACCGATCGAATGCATAACCGAGCCTGCGAAGCGCCTGCCCGGCTCAGGCCACTTGGGCGTGTGTCCCCAGCCGCCCGGGAAGTCTCCCATCTTCTGCCATTCTCTTGTTATGTCCGCCGTAGTGATACCAGGCTTCACGCACGCCGTCAGGGCATAGAGGCCGTCGCGACAGACTTTGTAAACGTCCTTCTGGAATTGCGTCGGCTTGTCGCCTACCAAATATGTGCGGTAGAAACAGGTCCGGTAGCCCTGGAAGCTCACGCCGTTTATGTCGATAACCACAAAGTCGCCCGGCCTTACGATTCTGTCTGTGGGCATGCTGGGCACGACGTGCCCTGACCGCTCGCCGGAGCAAACCACGAAGCTCGGTCCTTCCAACTCTTCAGCCCCCAGTTTATAGAGTGCGTTGGCGGCAATGCCGGCAATCTGAAACTCGGTCATACCCGGCCGCAAAGCCTTGCATACCTCCCAATGGGCGCTTTCCGCAATCACACCGGCCATGCGCAGGCAGTGAATCTCATCCTCGGTCTTAACCTGCATCGCATCTGTCATCGCCAGCAGTCCATCGCAAACTTCAACGCCCGCACGATCAAATGCCCTGATCAAGTGATAGTTGGAGAGGTCTATCCCAACAGGCATACCAGCCTTACCGTGCTTCTGCATCAACCCTTTGACTTCGGCAACCATTTTGTCCATCTGGCGAGGCACATAGTCCGGGTGTTCGGGCAGAGCTTGCTGAATGGCGAATGTTGTAGCTGTCTCCAGGATTGACTTGCCTTTGAACCACGGCATCCGTGACTCATCCCATGTACCGCCAAAATGATCCTTCGGGACGTATGGGAAGCCTTCACCTTCAATCAGGAGGGCAAAGTGACCAAGGCGGCGCCGGTTGTATTGGTGCGATGAATAATAGCCCAGGTAACGCTGGTAGTCGTAGTCGAATACCATCACGGCTCCAAGGCCGTGTTTCTTAAGCGAAGCCTGCGCCTTTGCTATCCTCTCGTTGCGCATGCGCTCGGGATTGTAAGGGCGATACTCGTAATCCACCGCATAAGGTCCATATTGCATTTGAATCCTCCTGTTTCAGACCGTTCGTCCTCCTCTTATAGCGGTGACACAGAACTCCCTCAAGGCATTGTCCACATGTTGAACTAGTGGTTCCTCCCGCGCACACCATTCTTCATAATCTGTCCGCTCGCCAATCGTCGTATCAAACGACGTGCAGCTCGGCATTGCGACATTCCGGCCCCGGGTTCGTAACCAGAACAGCTACTAGTTGGGGGAAACTATATGGCGCTATCCCAGACAGAAACCACGCCGGTAGAGTCCGGCCTTAAGCGTTTATCCACCACCGCAGCCGTCCTCTGTCTAGCATTACTGGCCGCAGCCTATGTGACGAACGCAATGGACCGTACAATTTTTTCGACCTTGCTTCCCATGATCAGCAAGGCTCATGGATACGGACTAAAGTCTGGCGGGTTTCTGGCGACGGTCTTTAATCTGGGCCTCGCTATTACCGGAATCCCGGTAGGTTACCTCATCGATCGCTGGACAAGAAAATCTGTCCTGTTGTGGGGAATGGTCGTTTACTCCATCTTCACCCTGGTGACAATCTTTGCTATCGGCATGGTGGACATGATCGCCTACCGGGCCATGACCGGAGTTGGCGAAGGCATGCAGATCGCAGCCCTCTACGTTGCTGCGGGCAGCTATTTCTACAAGCGCAGAGCTTTCGTTGTGGGCTGCATCAACGTCGGCTACGGCCTCGGAGGCGTCCTGGGACCTTACTTCGGCACCCGCATCGCTTTAGTATCCGGAAGCTGGAAGCCACCATTTGCCGCGTTTTGCGTTATGGGTCTGGTAATGGCCTTTGTAGTTTGGATTTTGATTCCGAAAAACTTCACCGAGCAAAAGTCCGGACACCTGAATTCGTTCGACCAAGCCATGCTGGTCAACGTTCCACATAAGCTCTGGAACCGAAATACCTTCCTGATTGCCGGAACTAACGTAATGCTCGGCACAATACAGAACGGCTACACCGGACTCTACCCCACCTTCCTGCGCACCCAGTTGCACTTTCCGCCCGTAGTCGCCGGCACAGCTTTCAGCATGTTCGGCGCTGGCTGCATGTTCGGGTGGCTTGGCGGATATATCGGCGACCGTACCTCGACTCGAAAAACCATCATCATCGCCTATGGCGCGTTGAGTGTAATTGCTTACCTTATCTACCATGTGGCCACAAAACCCTGGGAACACTATGCGCTGAGCTTCCTCATGGCTTTCTTCGTGAGCAGCACCTTGCATCCGAACACGCTAGCTCTTATTCAGAAGAGCGTGCGGCCAGATCGAACCGGGGGAGCTACCGGCATCTTCACCAGTCTGCACTTTTTGGGATCAGGACTTGCCGGTTATTGGTTTGGCATGCTCGTCGAGAAATTCAGTTGGGGCACCGCTGGCTTGCTTGAGGAAACAATTCTTCCGCTGCTGGCAATCTGCCTGATACTGGCAGTGGATCCGAAAACACAGTGGCAGCCTGCTAAATCATAAGCAAACTGATGCTGGCCGGAAGTCGAGCAACTTTCGGTCAGCACCTTTAACAAGCACCCGCGCTCGCGGTCCACGAGTATGACTGAGACCCCATTCTGGTTTGCTTGCTCATCCATTCTTACAAATGTGCAACTTATCGAACCCGCCATCTGTTTCTTTGGCTGCCGGAATCGGTATGATGGTAGGACGAAGGGATAACACTCATGCAGGGCACCTACCTCATTGGTGGTGGGATCGTTCTATTGTCGATCACCGGAGCGGGAATCTACGCGTCTCGCAAGGTTAAATCGTCTGAAGATTTTTCGACCGGTGGCCGCCGGGCCAATTCATTCTTGGTTGCTGGAACTTTGATGGGAACCATGGTGGGCGGTGCGGCAACCATCGGCACCGCGCAGGTGGCATTCTGCTTTGGACTTTCCGGTTGGTGGTTTTGTCTCGGTGCCGGCATAGGTTTTTTGCTCTTGGCTTCAAGACTCGGGCGGCGTCTATATGAGAGCTCGATGGATACGATCCCGCAAGTCCTGGCTAAGACATATGGAAGGCAGATCGGTCCGATCGTCGCCGTCTTTACTTCGTTCGGGATATATTTCAGCTTCCTCGCGAATACTCTCGCCTTCGTAGCTTTGTGCAGCTCCATTCTTCGCATAGCACCCATGCAAGCCGCTGCATTCGGAACTTTCTTGGTACTCATGTATGTAATGTTTGGCGGGGTCTGGGGTACCGGACTGGCTGGCGTACTCAAAGTCGTTTTTGTGTACGCAGCTCTACTCTATTGCGGCGTAGCTGCATATATCAGGGTGGGCGGCATCTCTGGACTTGGTTCTGCTTTTTCATTCCATCCCTGGTTTTCTCTCTTCGGCCGCGGATATGGAGTGGACTTCGCGGCCGGATTCTCCATGCTGCTTGGCGTGCTATCGACCCAAACGTATTTCCAGGCGATCGCGTCGGCAAAGAGCTTCAAGGCGGCAAGACGGGGAGCGTTGATCTCGGCGATCATAACTCCATTGGTTGGACTCGGCGCCGTCCTCGTCGGTTTATATATGAGGTCCGCTTTTCCTGCGACGCCGTCCAGCGAAGCTCTGCCGGCCTTTGCACTTGCATTCTTGCCGCCAATGCTGGCCGGGGCCGTCCTGGCAACATTGCTGGTCGCAGTCGTAGGCTGCTCGGCTGGGTTGGCGCTTGGAATGTCCACCATGTTCACATTGGATATCTACAAGCAGTATGTGCGCCCTCAGGCTGGACAGAAAGAGGTCTTGCTCGTACAGCGTGCATCGCTTCTGGTCACATGTCTGGGCGCTCTTTTGTTTGTGAACGGAAACGTCGGCACCTTGATTCTTGGCTTGAGTTTCTTGTCGATGAGCCTGCGCGGATGCACCGTCTTGTTTCCGCTTTTGGCCGCGATGTTTCTGCCCGGCTTTGTTACTGCTAAAGCAGGAAGCGCCGCCGCGTTATTGGGTCCCTTGACCGCATTTCTCTGGCATATCCTTTTCCCGCGAGGCATCGACCCGCTCTACCCGGGACTTATAGCCAGTCTTGTCATTTTGACTGTTGTCAGTGTTCTTGACAGGGGCAATCGTCATCATGGAGACGATATGCGCTCAGCAATACACATAAGCCCCGGCTCACCGCTTGAGCAAGCTGTTACTGCGGATATCCAATCACTCGATGAATCCGTTTGCCATCCGCAAATGCATCTTTAGCATTGCAAAACCCTCACGAGCAGTACACAATTTTCGGCGACTCAGAAGATGCGGATTTTCGCGTCGAGAGCAAGCAGTTGCATTTTTCATATGAAGCAAAGTGATCATCTCGTGTGCCATTGCTGGCGCCGAAGGAGCGAACAGTGTCAAAAATCACGGGTGGGCAGTTCGTTGCGGAATTCTTGAATGCCTATGACGTTAAGGCCGTATTTTTTGTGCCAACCGTACTGACTCGTATGCTGGCCTCGATGGACTCCATGCCCATCAAGCGCGTGCTGACTCACGGAGAGAAAGCAGCCGCCTACATGGCCGATGGCTATGCTCGCGCATCGAAGCGTCCCGGGGTTTGCGCCGCCCAGAACATTGGAGCGGCAAACTTGGCTGCTGGCCTCCGTGATGCTTTTTCCGGGCACAGTCCGGTCATCGCTTTTACCGGCGGACGGCTAGGCGTCTATAAGCACAAGGGAGCGTATCAAGAGTGTGATGACTATCCGACCTTCAACCAATATACGAAAGCAAACTTTCAGGTAGATGAGGTCGGGCGTCTTCCGGACCTTATGCGGCAAGCCTTCCGCGAAGCAACTTCCGGCACGCCGGGGCCGGTAAATCTGATGCTTGCAGGCAGGTCTGATCGCTTCGATGGCGATATCGAGTACGAATCCGCGGAGTTGGAGCTCGTCGTCGAAGAGTCGTTCACCCGCATCCCTCCCTATCGGCCCGCGCCGGAGATCGCGCGAGTGAAAGAGGCGGTACGCCGTCTGCAAGCGGCCAAGCGGCCCATCATCGTAGCCGGTGGCGGGGCCCGGTATTCTGGGGCTGCGGCCGAGCTCTTGAAAGTTGCCGAGATGCTCTCTATCCCGGTTGCCACATCCCTCAATGCGTATTCTCTTGTGCCGGAAAATCATCCCCTCTACATCGGCGTACCAGGTACTTATTCGCGCACTTGTACCAACAAACTCATGGCCCGTGCCGATCTCGTTCTCTTCGTCGGCAGTCAGACAGACGGACAGTTGACCCACTTCTGGAAGCTTCCTTCCGCCCACACTGAAGTCATTCAAATTGGCATCGATCCGGGCGATTTAGGAAGGAATTATCCCAACTCGGCTTCAGTACTTGGCGACGCAAAGGTAGTGCTTCAGGCAATGCTGGAGGAAATTACACCAGCCGCGAAAAGAGATCTATGGCTTGCCGAGGTAAAGGCGCAGGTGGACGAATGGAAAGCTGAGGTGCAGCCTCTTCGCAACTCCGATACCGTACCCATGCGGCCCGAGCGGATTTTGAAGGAGCTGGGGGACTGGCTTCCCGATGACGCCATCGTTGTCTGCGATACCGGCCACGCAGGAATGTGGTCCGCACAACAGCTCTGGAGTAACAGTACGCACTGGGATTATATCCGGGCAGCCGGATCGCTCGGATGGGGCTTCCCCGCATCGCTCGGCGCAAAATGTGCTCTGCCGCACCGGCCGGTGATCTGCTTCACCGGGGACGGTGGATTCTGGTACCACATGCAGGAGCTGGAGACAGCCGTCCGCTGCGGAATCCCCACCATCACCTTCATCAACAATAACAACGCTCTTAGTCAGGAAACCAAGCTCTTCTATCGCGCCTACAACGGCAACCCATCTGGAAAGCAAGGTGAGATGTGGCATTTCTCAAAGGTTAACTTCGCCGAAATCGCCACCAGTATGGGAGCCCTGGGAATTCGCGTCGAAAAGCCATGCGAACTGCGCTCTGCTCTTGACCGCGCCCTCTCTTGTGGCAAGCCTGCCGTAATCGACGTGCAAACCGACATCGAACTCTTGGCGCCAACACCGTGGGAGGGTTAGCCCGAATCTCTACAAACTGAATAGTCCGAACGCAAACAGACCGGCATTCTTCGTACCAGATTTTCTTCCGGTACAAAAAATGCCGGTCACATCATCTGCAACCTCCTCGCAAGATCTACCCCAGCGAGGCAATGTCAATCACAAAACGATATTTCACATCGCTGCGAATCATCCGCTCATAAGCTTCGTTGACCTTGCTGATCGGGATCAGTTCAATGTCTGAGACGATGTTGTGCTTGCCGCAGAAGTCGAGCATCTCCTGCGTCTCCGGGATGCCGCCGATCAGTGAACCGGCGAAGTTGCGGCGCTTGAAGATAAGGCCGAAGACATTGACCGGCAGCGGCAGTGGCGGAGCACCCACCTGCACCAGGGTACCTTCGCGCTTCAGCAGATTGAAGTAGGCGTTGATATCGTGCTGTGCGGAGACCGCATCCAGAATAAAGTCAAAACTGTTGGCAGCCTTGGCCATCTGCGCGTTGTCCTTGGAGATGATGACCTCGTTTGCACCAAGCCGTTTTCCGTCCTCCACCTTGCCGGGCGAAGTTGTGAACAATGTGACGTGCGCACCCATCGCATGAGCCAGTTTCACTCCCATGTGCCCCAGTCCGCCCAGTCCGACGATACCAACCTTTTTCCCCGGACCAACCTTCCAGTGGCGCAGCGGCGAGTAGGTGGTAATGCCCGCGCAAAGCAGCGGTGCCACCGCTTTCAAATCCAGATTCTCAGGAACGTGCAGCACGAAATCCTGATCGACAACAACCGCCTTGGAGTATCCACCGAAGGTATGTCCGCCGATGTGCTTGTCCTCGCTGTTGTAGGTCAACGTGAAACCGTTTTCGCAATACTGCTCCAGCCCCGCCTTGCAGCTTTCGCAGATTCGGCAGGAATCCACCAGACAGCCGACGCCAGCCAGATCGCCTTCCTTAAACTTGGCAACCTTGGAGCCAACCTTGGAAACGCGGCCAACAATTTCGTGTCCGGGAACACAGGGATACATCGTACCGCCCCACTCGTCGCGGGCGGTGTGAATGTCTGAATGGCAAACGCCGCAATAGAGAATCTCGATCTGCACATCGGTTGGACCAGGATCGCGGCGTTCAACGGAAAATGGCGAGAGAGGAGTAGTAGGGGATTGTGCTGCGTATGCTTTCGTCTTGATCACTGAAACGATCTCCTTTAATTGATGCATCCAGCAATTGATTTGATGTTGGCGCGGCCGCATCGGCGCAAAGTCCGTCGCCGCCCCTGCTTCCTTGCGTACCGTCTTGGGCCGCCCAGCGTAACGAGAGCTGCTGAATCCGTAGCTGAAGTTCCTATCCACCTGCATTGAATTAATTCCTCCTGAATATCAAGCGGTGAGCCGGATTTGGGCTAGAATACGGCCGTGCGACGGGTAACCTTGTTTGCGTTGTTGGCCGCCTCCGTTCTGCTGGCCGGAACCCTGCAAGCACAACGTAGGGGTGGCGAATTCCCGGGCGGTGCCTCCCGAGGTGTCGTCTCTGGGTTGGGCGCGGAATCCAGTTCACATTCGGGGCATTCTCGCTCTCATCGGCCGCGCAACGCCGGTATTTATTATCCGCTGTATGACGAGTATGGCGAGCCCCTTGAGTACGACCAGCCTGCTCCCCCGCTCATGGTCACGCAGCCGCAATCGCGACCGGCAACGCCGGAGCCTCCTGCCGCCAATCCCAAGGTGATCGAGTTGCCGGGCGCCGCGAGCTCAACCGCCTTTAAGCCACTGCCACCCGCAACCTTCATTTTGACCAATGGTGAGCGGCTTGAATCTCGGCGCTATCTGCTCACCCACGATAATTTGTACCTCACCATGGACCGCGGGCAGCGCACCATCCCACTTGCCACGCTCAATATCGATGCCACAGTCGCCGCCGACCGCGAACGCGGCATCGAATTACGGATTCCTGCCGGCCAGGGTGAGATTTCCCTGGGCTTCTAAAGCAAAGAAATCGCGTTGAGTGCGCCATTCCTAACCTGACCTCCCGCCGCCGTCACGACCCTGCGGCGCTTTGCAAACCAAACTTTAGCGGATTTCTTTCCTGCGCCGTTACCGCGGTTACTAGTACCTCGTTACCGGGGTTACTGTTGGACGCATCTATTAGTGACTCTTCGGCCACATCATCGGAGACACTAGCAATGCGTGGCAGAAGAACGTTGTGCCATAAGAACTTAAGGGTTTTCGGTTCGTCTCGTCACCGTTTGGCTGTGCTCATTACTTCGGAGATTTTCCTAGCTCGAAAGAGGCGTAAGTTGATCGAGGCCGTCGCGACAAAAAAAGTATTTGTTGTCGATGAGGACAAGCTTGTCGCTGACGTATCGAGCGGCTTTCTCCGAAAGGCGGAATTTAATGTTGAGACGTTCTACGATGCGCAATCAGCCCTGCTAAGAGTGGGCGATCGTTCGCCCGATGTTCTCGTGACTGACATCTCCACGCCGGAGATGGGCAGCATTACTTTGGCTGAAGCGTTACTGAAGCAAAACCCAAGGTGCAAGGTGATTCTGGTCTCCGATAGTGCCCACTGGCAAGCTCAACGGCAGTTGGAAGCAAACGATCCGTACCACTTCGTCCTGCTCTCTAAGCCGTTTCCACTCAGCCAGTTGCTGCATCTGATCAGGTCCGAGGAGAGCGCTTGCGGAAAAGCTCTCACCATATCGGCGACAGCCTGTACTTCTCATCTGAAAGGAGAGACAGACTCATGATCTCCAAACCTACCGGAGCGACTCCAATTGAAGATGACAACCTTGCAGCGAAGCTGACTCAAGAGCTTTCCAGGCTGGAAAAGCGCGATTGGGAGCTTTGGCTCATCGTTCTCATCACCGGCATCGTGGGCGGATGCACGCTGCTTTGCGTTATGTTTTCGTCTTCATTCCTCCAGGCGGGTGACGTTCACTTAGAGCTCACGATCACCAGGCGGCTTTTCCTCTTTGTACTCACTCTTCTCATCCTGCTGAACACATATGTCGCAACCCGCCGGGTGGCATCGCGGCAAGTGCGCCGGAAGCTGGTTGCCACCGCGATCCAGAGCGAAATTGTTCGCCTTCAGTCCTTCACCGATCCTCTCACCGATGTCTACAATCGTCGCTCACTCGAAGAACTGGCCGCAAGATTCATCAGCCGCGCGAGACGTTCGGATGAGCCTCTTGCCTTTTTGTTGGTGGATGTAGATCACTTCAAGAAGGTGAATACAAAATTTGGACATATCACGGGCGACTTTGTACTTTCGGAAATAGCAGGATTGCTTAGAAGTTCGACCCGCGGCTCCGATGCCGTCGTTCGATACGGCGGCGATGAGTTCCTCATCATCCTCGCCAACACGTCGGCGCAGAATGCCGGAACTGTCGTAAAAAGAATTTCAGATTATCTGGCGCGCTGGAATGAAGGCAGACATTTGGAAGGCTTCTCACTAACCGTGAGTGTAGGTGTGGCTGAGTTTTCAGAGGGACAAACCTTGGATGAAGCTCTCGATGCCGCTGACCAGGACATGTACGCACGCAAGCACGCAAAAACAGGCATAAAGGAATACCGCCAACTCTCAGCCTGCCTCTAGTCCAATGACTAATAAAGTTGGGCGGCGATGTCTGCTAAGCCATCGCCGCCCACTTCCCTTCCGCCACTTCCCTCTAATCCTGCAACGCTCGCATCCCCAACTCGTTCGTATTCCTCCAAGCCGTCCTAGGCGTCAGTGTTCTAGAACGTCCGGTTTCTGGATTCAAGAACAGATCTCGCGAACAGTAACTATCGGCGACCCATGATTTGACGTGGTCGTTACCAACCTAAGTAGCACAAATGAAAGGACACGAACTGAATCCCGAAGCAAAACTCGCTTTGGCACTCATATTGCCTTACTAAAAATAGGCAGCGCGCTTAAGTTATCTCCGGATTAAGCCGTATTCACCATGATAGCGCGCTGTTTTTCCGCGCTATCGGCGGAGTTCGAACCGCACTGCCAAGGAGTAGCCAATGCGTGAGTCTTTCGCTCTTTTGAGTGCCCTGCTTTCGTTGCTCGCTTTCTGCGCCGCCCGTCGGCTAGCCAGCAGGTAACGTTCGCATCGCGATAACAGTTTTACGCAGCGGGTGTTGGTTTCTCAGCGCACCTTCCACTTTGAAGAAAGCATGGAGAGCTTCTGCTCCACCGAGAGCTGCGGTTTCTCCGGCGGCTTCGGTGCTTGCGGCTTACGCGCCTGTGTCTTCGGAGCGGTCTCCAGCAGAGCTTTGATTGAGAGGGCGATGCGCTTCGTCTTCGCATCCGCGCTCAACACCTTCACCTTCACAATCTGTCCCACCTTCACGGCTTCGCCCGGATCTTTAATGTAGCGGTTCGAAAGCTCGCTAATGTGAACCAGCCCGTCCTGGTGTACTCCGATATCGACGAAGGCGCCGAACTTGGTCACGTTGGTTACAACCCCTTCCAAAATCATTCCCGGCTGCGCATCGGAAATTTCGCGAACGCCTTCAGCAAAGCTCGGAGCCACAAAGCTGTCGCGCGGATCGCGCCCCGGTTTCTTGAGCTCTTCCAGAATGTCGTTGACTGTAAATGTGCCGGCCGTGAGTTGCGTTCGATCCACTTTTTCCAGCAATTCCGGCCGCTTGATTAATTCCCGCACTGGAGTTTGCAGCGACGCCGCAATTTGCTCCACCACTGGATAGGACTCAGGATGAACCGCGGTCATGTCGAGCGGATTTTCTCCCTCGCGAATGCGCAGGAATCCAGCCGCCTGTTCAAACGTCTTCGGACCAACCCCCGGAACCTTCATCAGCTGAGCACGCGAATGGAAGCGCCCATTCTCATCGCGATATTTCACGATGTTGACCGCCGTCCGCTCAGTGACTCCTGCCACGTAACGCAGCAGCGTCCACGATGAGGTATTCAAATCCACTCCAACCCGATTGACGCAGCTCTCGATCACGGTCTCAAGCGACTGCTGCAAGTTGCGCTGATCGACATCGTGCTGATATTGCCCGACGCCAATCGATTTGGGATCGACCTTCACCAGTTCGGAGAGCGGATCTTGCAGGCGGCGTGCGATGCTGATCGCGCCGCGCACCGTAAGATCGAGATCGGGGAACTCTTGGCGTGCGACCTCCGAGGCGGAGTAAACGCTGGCGCCACTCTCGCTGACCGTAACCGCGAAAATGTTGTCGAGCTTGCGCTCCCGCAGAAACTCGCGCACAAATTGATCGGTCTCACGCCCGGCGGTTCCGTTCCCAATCGCAATGGCGCGAACATTGTGTTGCGCCATCAACTTCTCCATCACTTTTGCCGACTGTTCCAGCCCGCTCTTCGAGGTGAATGGATACATCACATCATGGGCAACAAACTTCCCTGTCTCATCAACTATGGCAAGTTTGCATCCCGTCCGCAGTCCGGGGTCAATCCCAAGCACGGAGATCGGCCCCGCCGGAGGAGACAGCAGCAGGTTGTGCAGATTGTCGCGGAAGACGGCAATGGCGTCGGCATCGGAGCGCTTCTTCAGTTCCAGCCGAATCTCACCCTGGATCGATGAATTCAGCAGCCGCTGCCAGGCGTCTTCAATCGCCAGTGTGAGTTGCGGAGTCCAATCTCCTTGGCTGCGCAGGATGCGTGAGCGCAACAGGTCCACCGCGCGCTGTGGTTCAAGTTCCATCAGGAAGAACAAAACATTTTCAGCTTCGCCGCGGCGGATGGCCAACATACGATGCGAGGGTATGGTCTTCACCGGCTCGCGATAGTCGTAATACATTTTGAACTTTTCCTGCTCGTCGACGGCGTCGGTGGCCTTGCGGCTGGTGATCACCCCCTCGTCAAACAGGAGCTGGCGCAATGCCTTGCGCAAGTCAGCGTCTTCGCTGATGGTCTCAGCCACAATGTGGCGCGCACCTTCCAGCGCTTCATCCGCGTTCGCCACGCCTTTCTCTTCGCTAATGAAGGTCGCGACAAAATCGCTGAGAGAAATCCCCGTAGCTTGCTGCCCCCAGAGGTATTGTGCGAGCGGCTCCAACCCCTTCTCGCGCGCGATCGTGGCCTTGGTCCTGCGCTTCGGTTTGTAGGGCAGATAGAGATCTTCGATCTCGCTTTTATCCAGACATTTCTCGATGCGCGCTTTCAACTCATCGGTCAGCTTGCCCTGTTCTTCGATGGAGTGCAGGATGGTTTCGCGACGCGAGACCAGTTCGCGGAAATAGGCAAGCTGTTCTTCGATTTCGCGAACCTTCACTTCGTCCAGATTGCCCGTAGCCTCCTTCCGGTATCGCGCAATAAACGGCACCGTACCTCCGCCGTCAAGCAACTCGATGACCGGCACAAGGCCGCGCAAAGGAACATCAATCGTCTGCGAAATGTGCAGCAGAATTTCTGGAGAGAGACTTTTCAGTTCAGACATGGCTTCTCATCGATTCTAATTGCTCAGCCTGAGGAAAAGTCTTGAGGTGCAGATACTCGCTTCCGCCTTCGATACGCTCTCAATATTTTCTTGCATTTGCCGCATGCTCCTCGCGCGGTACCCCGTACGAGGAGCATGACCGTCGAAACTAATTCTTAAAACCTCCATTGCAAGCCGGAGGAAACCCCCACCAAAGTTGTGCCGGTATAGCAGTGCGGGGTGGCGTACACGCCGCTCGACGTGCTATACGCGTCATGGCAATCGGTAGTGACCCCTCGACCTCCCGCGCCCAGATCGTAATGCGCGTTAGGTCCGTTGAGGGTTGCAGCCGCATCGGCATACCAGGTCAAGTTCCGGTCGAACGTGTGCTTGTACGCCATAGTTAACATGTCCGCATGGTTGTCGTTCGTTGCGTAAGTTGCACCGTCGGCAGTCGTAAGGGTGCTGTCGTTGTGCTGTCCAGGATCGCCGGGTGTCCTGAATGCGTGCGCCCAGCCGAAATGCAAACTGTCATTAGCAGCTAGTTTTTGGCTCACCACAAACCACGTGCCCCACCGTGTACGCTCATTCTGGAACTCAAGATACAACGGGACGTAGCGATGCATATGTTCGCCGATAACACCAACCGTGGTCTTCGTCGGGAAGTGATACAGCACCCCGATCTTTGCGGCGTCCTCATTCGCAGCGTCCCCATTGAATAGGGCTATACCCGTTGCGGTTGCAGTCGCAGGAGTCGGCGCGCCAGACCACCCATACATGCCCACGATGTCGCTCTGCCGGTTGACGTTCTCGTGAAACTCATAGGCAGCGGTGACGTACAGTGGGCCTTTGGTATAGCTGAGATTGGTGCTCACCGCGTTGCTGAACGCGCCGTCGTTACACGCAATCGGTAAATTTCCCCCACTTTCAGGAGCGTTCCCGCCCGCGCAATCCGATTCACCTGCCGCAACATTGTCGCTGTTGCTGGCGCGGTTCTGGCCCGGTGCGTACAAGAAATTAAACTGGAAGCCGGCGCCGAATTTCGGTGTTTCATACCAAATCGCGTGGTCAAGCCGGGTGCCAAACTCCACGCGATTGTCGCCGCCTGTATTGCCCATCACAACCTGGTAATCGCCAATCTCGCCAGAGAACGGATTAAACTCCGCCGTGGTGGTTTTATAGGGCGCATCCGTCTTGCCAATCTTCATGGCGCCCCACTTCGACCTCGCAAGTCCAATATAGGTGTTTCGATTGAATAAGGAGCCGTTGACGGTATCGCTTAGGTTGCTGTTGGATAGTTTCAATCCTGGCGTCGCTGAAATGTCGAATCCAACTTCTAACTGGTACACGAAGTTGACTGGGTGCTCGCCAAGCCGTTGGAAACCCCGAACGCCCAAATACGAAATGTTAGTCGAGATGTCCGGCATCCATCCGAAATTTCCTACCGGTGCAGTACTTCCGTTCAAAACCAGACTCTTGGCGTCCTTCGTCGCCCCGTCGAACGAGACATCAATATTTCCATAAGCCGCCATTTCACCGCCGCTGGTATAGAAAGTAGAGGTGGTGCCCTTTTTGTGCTCAAAGAATCTGTGGCCGCTTTTGTCGAGTTCCGCTGTTCCTGTCTTCGTCTTGACCTCAGTTACCTGGGCTTCGGCTTCACTCGCCTGCTTCCGCGCTGCCGCGGCTTCTTTGGCGGTCTCCGCCTGCGCAGCTGTCAGCTGGTTGAGAGTGCGCTGCAGTTGGTCGATCTGCTCCTGGAGCGCTTTAATCTGCGCATCGCTCGCCGCCTGGGCACTGGCGAAACTGCTCGTGCCTATCATCATGATTAGAACCGAAAGCGTAACCCCCGCATATAGCTGGAGACGCCACAATAACCTATTCATAATTTCCTCCTACCTTTTCGCTCTGTCTGGAAAAAAGTAAGAAATACTCGCGCTGTTCCTTAGTTTTGAAATTGAGCCTTTAGATCGTTTTCAACGGGAAACAAAGATGGGATTTGGTTTACATAACTCTCGCAAGGAATACGGCCAACACCGGCGTTGGTCTGTATGGGGAATCCGCAATGCGAGCCGGCCACTGTGCGAACCAAACTGGCCAAGCCGAACAAAGAAGATATCAACGGGGGCGCCGTCGATACCTTCTTACGCACGACATTCAGATGTTCAACCGATTCAAGCTGAAATAAACTGCTCGGGCCGAGGCCTGTTCGCCCGATGTACTCGAACAGCCCTCGGCTTTCACTTTTATAGTCATTACCGCACATAAGTATGCAACCTGGGTTACTCACCGTAGAGCCCCGGCTGCACTGGCGCTTTTCGCTTGCGCTGTCGCGCCTATTTCGGTGGATACTTCCTTCGCGATTCTGGCCCTGATCAATGGTTTCAAAATAAAGAGCGAGAAGCCTGACGCAATACCACACAGCACGGCGGAAATGTAGAATGCCACCGCAAAAGATCCGCCCAGGTAAGCCGCCAGCGCTGCCGCCCCGAATCCCGCAAAAACAGAAGCCAATCCCTTGGCCGTGTACAACATGCCATAGTCAACCGAAGCGTTCTTAGCACCAAAAACGTCACCTGTGGTTGCTGAAAACAAGGAATAAATTTCACCCCAGAAAAGGAAGACAAAGGAGAACAGCACCACAAACGCTATCGGCTTTCCTGCTATTCTGGTCACCAGAAACACAAGTATCGCTTCGATGCCAAAGGTAAGAAACATCGTATTTTCGCGCCCCAGCCGGTCGGAGACCCAACCCCAGACAATTCTGGACACAGCGTTGAAGAACGATGCTAGTGCTGCGGTCAGCGGAACAATCGCCAACCCCCATACTTTCGCGTCGCTCACCGCGAGGGTCTTCGCGATCTGTGAAAGGTTTCCGGTAGCGATCAACCCGCCGGCGCACGCAAAGAAGAACATCGTGTAGAGCAGATAGAACTCGGGTCTCCGGAGAGTTTGAGTCCAGCTATAGTTCTCCTTCGACTGCACGATTGCGTTGTGGTTTTTTCTTACGGGCTTATCCCAGCCGGCAGGAGTCCACCCCGTTGGTGGATGGCGGAGAATCAGAGCGGCAAGAAAAGCTACGATGCCCTGTGCAACTCCCCAGACTGCCATTGCACCGGCCCATCCCATGCCATGAATCGTACTGGCAATCGGCATGATGGTGAGAGCGGCTCCGCCACCAAATCCTGCGGCTGTTAACCCCACAGCCAGTCCGCGCCTGTCCGGAAACCATTTCACGGCATTGGCAACGCACGAAATGTAAATGATTCCCGCACCGGTTCCGGCAATAACACCGTAGTAGATGTACAAGGCAAGAATGGACTTGGCGATTGTTCCACCCAGCAACCATCCGAGCAGAATACACACAGAGCCAAACATCATAAGCTTGCGGATACCGAGCTTATCGACAAAGTATCCGGCCAATGGCATTGGCCATGTTTCGAACAGAACAAAAATCGAGAATATCGCCGCTATTTTTGCGTACGGCACTCCCGGAAGTGTCTGTCTCATGCCTGGTGTAAACAACGTGAAGGCATATTGATAGTTGGAGATAACGATCATTGCGATAACACCGCACACTAGCTGGATCCAACGATTTCCAGCAATGCGTCCGTATACTTCCGTAGCGCTGTCTCGCCGTTCAATAGTAGTTACATTCTCGGTAGTCATACCTCGGTTCCCCCAATGAACCAATGCGGTTTTTTGTCTCGTACAAATGGCCCGCACTCGCACAGTTGCCTTCACTTCTGAAGGCAACAGTTGGGTGGTTTTAGTAACAGAGTGAGACGTTTAATTCGATCCCGAGGCCCCTGGACTTCGCAGCACAATCCCCTCTGGACTTCCTTTGTAAGTGCGAAGTCAGCTTCGGCCAAAGCCAAGCGGACAAGCACCCATCGGTCGCAGTTACCCCGTCTGGGCAAAGATGATCCGGAAGGTAGTCCTCGACTGATATCAGTCGGGTTAGTGTGGAAATGAGCACTGCGAATGCAACTTGGATGGCGGCAAGGCCGACGCGCGGCCTAACCGTGACAGGCGTCGCAACTAACTGGTAGGCATGTCGCGGAATCGCAATCTCTATGATCGCGACCGCGCAGGCTATCAGATATAGCCAGCAACTGGCAATTTTGAATTCGGATTGTAATCCAGGGGCCCAGGATATCGCCATTCGCCCACCTCCTTGCCGGCAGGCTCGAATGTGGCGGATTCCCTTAGCGCAACCCCGTACCGAAGTGCCGCCAGAAAATCATGAAACCTTGCTACGAGGTGTGACATAAACAGGTTCGCTCGTGTCACACCTCATTAGGTGGTCTGCTTACTGTTTACACTGGTGGTCTATCAGCTTCCAAATCTTTCAGGACGGGCATGACTCCAGGAATCAACCACTTGTCCCACATCTCATCAATCTTGCTCTGGAAATACTGCACATCGTCATCAGTGAAGTGGGAGAACCGGCCCTGTTTCAGCAGATAGTCCCTAACCGGCAACCGTTTGGCGTTGCCATTGATGATTTGCTTGGTCTTGCCGATGTACTCCAACTTGCCCTCGACCATTTCATAAAGTGGGAAGATGCCGGTCTTCACGGCAAGCTCTCCCAGTTCTTCAGAAAGGATCGGGTCGTAGTCCCAGCCTTTCGGGCATGGAGCCAGTATGTGGAGGAAGGTTGGTCCTCCAATCGACAACGCCTTGCGGATCTGGTTCATCGCATGCATTGGCTCGGACGAAACGGCGGTCCCAACGTACTTCACCGTCGGGTGCCCGGCCGCGATCAGACCAGCAACGTTCTTCTTCCAGCGCTGGTTCATGATCCGTTTCACCTTCCCCGGTGTACTGAACGAGGTATTGGCGCCATAAGGCGAGCATCCCGAGATCTGGATGTCCGTATTGGCGTAGGATTCGTTGTCATACAGCAGGATGAGAAGGTTATAAGCAGGATGCAGCATGGTCGCAGAGATCGCGCCCAGGCCCATGTCTGCGCCCCCACCATCGCCGCAGAATGCAATCACGTTGATGGGTTCATCCTTCATCTTGCCTTTGCGCATCTGTGCCTTGAATGCTGCAGCAGCGCCCAAGGCGGCTGAACCGGCCGATCCCAGTTGGGTGTGCATCCATGGCACTCCCCACGGAGTCGTGTAGTAAGAGGTGTTCGCGACGTACATGCAACCCGTGCTGCCCGTCACAATCGTTCTGGGACCGGCGGCTTTCGCCAGCAGTCTCATGGTTTGTGCGGAGAAGCAGCCCTGGCACGTACGATGACCAGAAGTGAAGTACTCTTCGTGAGCGATATTCTTAACGCCCTTGAACGGCTCCAACTTCTGTGCAGGTTTCTGTTCGCTAAAGACACTCATTTGTCGCTCATCCTTTCCGGCAATGGGTACACGTCAGGACGTGCTACTCCCGCAGCCCGATCCACTGAGTCAAAGGCACGGATTTTCCCGCCGCAGCCTGGGAAACAAAGTCAGTCATCTTCTCGATGTCTGGGACCAGTACTTCTCGTCCGCCCAATCCGCAGATGAAGCCCAACACTGGCGGTTTGGGACCTTGGCCCGGATACAGAGCGGTGCGAATTTCTGTGGCAACTACGCCGCTGAGATAAGGCGAACCCAGCGAATAATCGCGGTCCACTACGCCGATTGCCTTGAAGCGGCTTAGGCACTTCGCCAACGCCTCAGCCGGGAACGGACGGAACCAACGCAGGCGGACGAACCCGACCTTCTTGCCTTCCGCGCGCATCTTGCGAATCGCAACTCTCGCCGGTGTCGACAGTGTGCCCATGCCCACCAGTACGACATCCGCGTCTTCCGTCATGTACTCTTCGAAGAACGGATTGCCGACCTTGCGGCCAAAGACCTTTTCGAAATCGGCATAGCATTCGCTGATTACATCGATTGCACGTTCGGTTACCGCGTAGTTGGACCTGCGGACTTCCATCACCCAATCTTCGTTACATTGCGGAGCGATCGAAATCACGTTGTCCGGATGCATCAGTAGTTCGCCACGGTTATAGGGCGGCAGGAACCGGTTCACCTGTTCCTGTGTCGGAACCTTCACCAATGCCTGTGAGTGCGTCAGGAAGGAGCCGTCGCAGCTGATGGCAACCGGCACCATCATGCGGCGGTCTTCCGCAATGCGATACGCAAGCAGAGCCGTGTCCAGGCATTCCTGCGCCGAGTCAACCCAAATCAGGTTCCAACCGAGGTCGCGAACCGAAAGGGCATCGTTGTGTTCCACACCGAACGCGCCAGGATCGTCCAGCGCCCGGTTGCCCACCATCGCCACCATGGGTACCCGCAGGGCCGGAGTAACCGTCAGGCATTCCATCGCGTACATCCAACCCACGCCGCTGCTTCCGCAGAATACGCGGGCGCCGCACACCGACGCGTGCTTGACGATTTCAAATTGTGAGTGCTCGCCTTCCGCCGCGATATACTCGCAGTCCATTTCTCCGTCAGCCACAAGCTGGGAAATGTACTGCACCACGGTGTCATAAGGGCGAATTGGGTATGCGGTCACTACGTCCACGTCTGCCAACTTGCAGGCGACTGCAATGGCTTCGGCTCCGGTGATCAGAGCTTCCTGCTCGACGTGCTTTTGTTCTACTACTGCTGTTGTTGCCATAGGAATCTCCTTCTCCGAACGCTCTTAGCCTTTGTTGGCGGCTTCCAGCGCTGCCGGGATTTGTTCTTTATACTGCCCTTTGTAGCGATAGCCGTAGGACCGTTGTTCCATCGGCACAGCCGCAGCCGCCTTCGCCGCAGCCCACGCCTTGTAAGCAGCCTTGTCCTTCTTGAAAGCTGCCCATTGGCTGGCGTTATTGGCGAACTCGTGCTCGCTGACCATGGTGATGCAGTTCGGTACTGGGCAAACTTGCTCGCAAATACCGCAGCCCGAGCAAGCTTCCAGGTCGGTGTCATACAGGCCGTCGGGTGTCACATCGAAGGATGCATCTGGGCAATTCAGCCAGCACAGGGTGCACTTTGTACAGCTCTCGAAGTTGGTCACCGGACGCAATGTCCTCGTGGCGAACTTCAAGAACGTTGTGCTGCGAGCCGGACGGTGCCCGCCCAATGCGCCCGTGGCTGGATCTTTCATCGCTCCACCCTGGGGCATACCTACTATGCTCGTTCCCTCGCGCATCTCTTCCCACTTCGGTTGAACATACGTGCGGAGAGGCTCATGATTCCCTTGCCCAACTTCTACTTTGACCTTGCTGAAACGCTCGTACGCCAATTTGGCGGACTGAACTTTCAATGCGCCATCTTTCAGCTTGGTAGCAATGTATTTTTCCAGCGATGAGAAGCTGAACAATTGCGGAACAGCCTTCGCGATAACTCCCAGCACTCGGACATCTGTGTGGTCGTCCTTGTAGTTCCACATGCCCGAGAAGCTCGGCACACCCTTCAACGTGCCCAGTTCATAGGGCTGGTCCTTCACGTGAATGGTTTTCAGAAGTGCGGGAACAGTTTCGTTGGAGATAACTGCCAGCGTGGCGTTCGGCTTCAAAAAAGCGTTGACCGCTTGCAGCCCCATCCACGCCCATGATTCCAGGCCTTTGCATAGGGTGTCGTCGAGCACCACGGTTATATCTACCTGTTTAGGGCTATACTGCGCCATTCCCGCTTCGAGAGTTTCATCGTCGGTAGCCACGATAGCGTAGCTCTTGGCGGGGATTCCATTGCGTTCCGGGGAGTCTGAATAACGGCCGAACGAGAGTCCTGGCTTGCCCTCATTGTGGGCAGATAGGACGATCCCGCGGCAGATATTCTTTGCCAATATCTTTTGAAAGACCCCACGGTAAATGATTTCAACCGCGAATAACTGGCCCATGTTATAACCTCCATTCCTTTAGAACAGCTGGTTAAGAACAATCTTGCCAATGTCCTGCAAATGACGGCTCATGGCTGCTTCGGCCGCTGCGGCGTCCCGGCGTCTGAATGCGGCGAGAATACGGCGATGGCCGTTGAACGATTTCTGCGGACGCCCTTCGGTCTGCAGCGAACGCTCCCGGGTATCGCGCAACAGGTCCATCAATACGTCCAGCACCTTCAGAATCACGGTGTTGTTCGTGGCCAATGCAATGTTGTAATGAAACTCCGTGTCCTCTTCGACCGCGGGCTCACCCTTGCGAACTTTTGCGTCATGTCTCCGCAGAATCTCTTCCAGCTTGTCGATCTCCTCCGCGGAAATTCGCAATGCCGCGCGCGCCGCCAATGCAGGCTCCAGAATGCAGCGCACGTCGAGAAGCTCGGTGATTTGCTCCCGCTTTCGCAGCAGCACATCGGCGAGCGGGTTGTTTGTCTGATGAACGGATAGATCGCAAACTACGGTTCCGGCGCCTTGCCTGGGCTCTACCAGTCCCATTAGCTCAAGTCTGCGGATGGCATCGCGTATGGAGCTGCGGCTCACCTGGAACATCTCCACTAAACGGCGCTCGGGAGGAAGTTTGTCGCCAGGCTTCAACTGTCTTGCGATCAGATGTTCAAGTCTGCTTGCAACTTCCTCTGAGAGTTTGCTCTTCCGAATTGCCCCGATTGCTGGTTGCGCTGCGGCCACTGTTTTTGTCTCCCTGGGTCCAATTGGTCCAATCATCAGACCAATTTCTGCCAAGAGGTATAGATCGTCAGTCTGGAGCTGTCGGTGACGCAGGTCACGCTTGTTGGTGAGATTGCCAAACTTTCTGCAGTTGCCTGAATACGCCTACTGAAGCAGCGCCGCCGCGATCCTCGAGCTCTCCCGCAGGAATGCCGGAATCTCCGCCGGTAGAATCTGCGCGCGGGGCCGAAAAATCAGGATCCAGTCCGCATTCGCGCTCACATGAAACGGAGCGGCTGCAGACCGCAGCTTCGCCAGTTTTGCGGGCGTAAGCCAGTCATGCACCTTCTTCGGTTCTGGGCAGTGCACAAAAAACTCTTTTGCAAATTCCAGGTCCTCAATCACTGCGGCCTTTTGCCACAACGCATCGCCAACCTTCGATATCAGATCTTTTCTGCCAATCTCGAACTCCGGCATCTTGCCTTCCGGACAGCGAAACGCAACGACCGTTGTGAATGGCTGGTGCGGCGGCTCCGTCTCACATATCTCACAGGAAGGCAGATCGAACACCAGCGCCTCGCGGCCGTCAATCATGGTCTGCATCACATTCGAGGCTTCCACCGACGAGTCCCCCTGCAGTAGAGGCAACCCACGGACGTTGGAGCCTTCGAAAGGTCTGCCCTCTGCCGCGAACGACAGTCCCAACTCCTGAGCTTCGCGCTCTAGGGCGCGGCCATGTCGCGAATGCCATATGCTTTCGCCGGCCAGCACCGCGGCCCCGCACGAAATCAGGATTGCAATCGCAAGAATGGGATGTAAGTAGGGGAGGGGGTCACTCGCAGCGCTGATCACGGCGGCCATGCACAAGCTCACCGAAAGTGATGCCTGTAGGAGTATCATCGCGCCTCCTTTGGGCGCCGAAAGTCGTCCCGCCCGGCAGGAGCAGGACCCGGCTCCGGCGCGCTACATCGTAGAGCGTCTTACCACCGTGCCGCGCCCTTTGCCGTGACCGTGCTCACGCCTGTACGTGACGCAGCGGCGCCTCTGCTCCTGTTGTCCGATGGATTTTTCAGAATGAAACTGCCGAGAGGGAAGGTCCGGGGCCATCTTGAAGGCCGGTACATAGGCCGCTGAGAAGCGCCCCCCTGAGGTGTGCAGCATAGGTGGTGGAGTACGTCCGCTTCGGCCAATCCAAGAATCCGGGATGGGCATCTCAACACCTTTCCAGCGAATCGTATCTGAGCAACCACTATCACAGCAGGTAGGTGCCTCATCGCAGGACTTGCTATCTCCGTCCGCCGCTACGCCAGACTGGACGAATTACAGAGCAAGCCTTAACGCTGAATTCACAACCATCACCAAACTCCAAATCCAAGGATCGAGGACAAAAGTATGTTTGATATGAACTCTCTGAAGAAGCTCACTGACGAAGTCCCTGAGGACATAAAGGAGAAGCTCAAGGACAGCGCAATGGAAAAGCTCGGATTCTCTAGTTCTGACAGCGGAAAGAGTTCGGAGGAGGCTTCGGTACCTTCTGCACAGGTAGACCAAGCCCAACAAGCCGATGCACCACCGGATGTGCAGGGGAACGACTCCGGGCAGCCAGAATCAATCGGCGAAGATAAGGCGGACGCGGCCTAATCACAAGCAGAGTGGATTGAGCAAACCCCCGCTCAAGCAGAAGAGAATGTTTGAGTGGGGAAGTGCTATTTAGCTTTGCTGGCTGCAGTATCGGGTTTGGCGGCAGCGGTGCTCTTGGCGGGTGCGGCAGCATGGGCGATGATCTTGTCAGAGATTTTGGCGTAGGTGCTCTGGTTGACGATCTTCTGAGTAAGCAAGTCGCGCTTGGTTTTGTAAGGGCGGCCGGCGATGATTTTTGCGGAGATGGCGTCACCGATGCCATCGAGTTTCATCAGTTCCTGTTTGCTCGCGCTGTTGATATCGATTTTGTCGGCGGCGGCGCCGCTCTTGCTAGCAGGGGTTGTGCTCGCGGCGGCGTTTGTGGTCGCGGTGCCGGATGACTTGGCTGCGGATTGGCCGAGGGCAGGGAGCGCCGCCAAGGCGAGTGCGATTGTGAGTACGGCGAGTTGCTTCTTCATCAGGTAAGCCTCCTAAGGGTGGTTTGAAGCAGAAATGGGATGCAGGCGTTCGTGCTCATGCTGCCCGTACTGGTGCGAGGTAGGGGCCCAAGCAGCATCTCTCTTGCGTGTTGCTGCTGAGCGCAACTTCACGCGAGGTCTGGGTGTCCTGATGCGGTAGGCTTCGAGGGCGTATCTGCGCAGCGACTATGCCCAAAGATGCTGAAGGTTCGCGAGGCGGGTAAGCGGGATAATCGCTATGCTCTCAATTGCATCCTGTTAAAACTAAGCACTATCTTTTTGATTATCTTTCCATTCGTCGTGCCACGCCATCTGGATGGCTTCCAGCTTGGCTTCGGTCGAAGCCTGCACGTCATCGTCAAAATTCTTGAGCTCGATCACCATGCGGCGTAGCTCTGTAAAGCGGACGGTCAGCGGGTCGATCTTCGGAAACTTTTCGAAGAGTTCGAACCCGACGTCTTCGGCATCGCTCCAATGCAGTTCAGTCATCGTTCTCTCCAGATTTAGCGGCAGCATGAAGGTGTGCGGCGCAATCGCGTTGCACTCCAGATCAGCAGCACTGAGTTTACCGCCAGCAGCAGCACCGCCAGGTCGCCGGCAAATGCGCGGGTCACCACGCACACCACCAGCCCAGCCTCCACTGCGAGCAGAAACCACACTACCCACTTCGTCACAGTGTACTGCCACCGCCCTCGCTGATGTAATTGCGATTCCATGCCGGGATCTCCACTACCACCTCACCGGGCTTTTCGATGATCGCCTGGCAACCCAGCCGTGAGTTCAATTGCAGGCCCGCGGCCGTATCCAGCCGGTCCAGCTCTTCTTCCGTGCCTTCGCTCAGCAGTTCCTTGCCCTTTTTCACCAGCACATGGCAAGTCGTGCAGGCGCAATTTCCGCCGCAGGCATGCTCCAGGTGGATTCCAAAATTGATTGCAACATCCAGAATCGATTGCGGCTTGCCGTGCTCCTGGTAAGGCAGCGTGCCCGCTTCGAATTCCACGCTCTGTCCGCCCGGCAAAAAAGTAAGGCGCACCGTGTTCGGCCCCAGCTCCCTCTTTGTCTCGGCGGGATCGCTCTTCACCTGTAACATTCTCGCGTCCTATTCTTCATCGATCTATGTCGATATTCGTTAGCTGAACTCGGCCTTGCCAATCGGATGCGGTGCCTCTGGTCCTTCGCCAACACCCGTCGAGTCCATGTTCTTGCCTCGTAGCGCGCTGCCAACCGCGGCATCCATCATCAGCTCCGCCAGGTGCATCGTCGCCTGGTTCAGCTCATCAATCGAGCTCCGGATGGCTTGGTAATCCGAGCCACTCATGGCCAGCCGCAGCTTACGCTCCAGCTCGTCCACCTTCTCCTGTTCGCTCATGCTCAACATCGTCCACGCCTCGTTGCGGCGGCCTTTCACCAACGCGGTCAGAATCGTCTCCGCCTCATTGCGTGCCTCAATCAACTGCCGCTCGGCCAAGTCCTTCTCGGCGTTGTCGAACGAGTCCAGGATCATGTTTTCCACCTGCTCGTCGGTCAATCCGTAACTCGGCTGCACCTGGATCTCGGCCTCCTTGCCGCTGCGTTGCTCGCGTGCCGAAACGTGCAGAATCCCGTTGGCGTCGATCAGAAATCGTACCTCGATCCTTGGCAATCCCGCCGGCATCGGAGGAATTCCCTTCAGGTCGAATCGTGCCAGCGACCGGCAATCTTTCGCCATCTCCCTCTCGCCTTGCAACACATGGATCGCGACTGAAACCTGTCCCTCCACTCCGGTCGTAAAGTGTTCGGTCGCACTCGCCGGAATCGTCGAGTTGCGATGAATGATCTTCGCCGTAACTCCGCCCAGCGCTTCAATCCCCAGTGACAGCGGCGTCACATCCAGCAGCAACATGTCCTTGGTTTCCGCCGACCCGCCCGCCAGAATATTCGCCTGCACCGCCGCGCCCAGCGCGACTACCTCATCGGGATTCAACTCCGTGTGAGCCTTGCGCGCGAACAGCGTTTCCACCTCTCGCCGCACCAGTGGAATCCGCGTCGATCCGCCCACCAGCACCACTTCGTCCACCTGCTCCACGCTCAGCCCTGCATCTTTCAATGCCTGCCTGCACGGTCCCAGAGTTCGCGCCACAATCGGCTGCACCATCCGTTCAAACATCTCGCGCGTAATCCGCCGCTGATATTGCTTGCCGTCCGGCAGCTCCACTTCAACGTCCGCTGCCTCTTGCGATGACAATGCAATCTTCGCCTCGATCACTGCATTCCGCAGCCGCTGCACCGCATCCGGATATTTACGAATGTCAATCTTCAAGTCTCCGGCAATGTCATCCGCTGCAATCGAAATCAGCAGGTTGTCGATGTCGTCGCCGCCCAGATGCGTATCGCCGTTGGTAGCAATCACCTCGAAGATTCCATCCTGCAATCGCAGAATCGAAACATCGAATGTTCCGCCGCCAAAGTCGTACACCGCGATCGTGCCGTTCTGCTTCTTATCCAGTCCATACGCCAGCGAAGCTGCCGTCGGCTCATTCACCAGACGCAGAACTTCCAGTCCCGCAATGCGCCCCGCATCCTTCGTCGCTTGCCGCTGCGCATCGTTGAAGTAAGCCGGAACGGTAATCACCGCCTGCTTCACCGGCGCTCCGAAAAATCGTTCGGCGTTGCGCTTCAGTTGACGCAGAATCTGCGCCGAAATCTCCGGAGGCGTATACGTGCGCTCGCCCAGCTTGATGCGCAGCACCTCGCCCGCCGCCAGGTCGTCGGCAAGATGAAACGGAAACAGCTTCAGCTCTCCCCGCACGTCATCCAACCCGCGTCCCATCAATCGCTTCACGCTATAAACAGCGCGCTCCGGCGAAGTCAGCAGCACTGTGCGCGCCGCGTTGCCCACCAGCACATGGTTGTCCGCGTCCAACGCCACTACCGAGGGAACAAGGTTCGAACCATCCTCCCCCGGAAGAATGAAGACACCCTTGCCTGGTGCATCCGGATGCGCCAACGACGGCCCTGAGGCCATGTACGCAACCAGCGAATTTGTAGTCCCGAGATCGATCCCTACGACTTTGTCATCTACCATTTTTTATAATGCCAAATTATTTCAAAACCTCATTGATGTCGCGTTCAAGGTTGCGCAGGTAACCGCGGCGGTTCAATACATCCACCATCTGCGCCGTAGCTTCAACGTCTCCGCTGTCCCACTGTTTCCAGGCAGCGCGTAGCTCTTCCTGCATCGTATTCAGCCGCGCCGCCAGCGACGTGCGAATGGCCATCAACTGCCCGCGCAAATCGTCGTCCACGCCGCCCTGCTTCGCTTCTTCCAACAGCATGTTCAGCTCAAAGGCTTCTTCCAGCAGCTCCGCCGGAACCGTCTGCTTCTTGTCCACTCCCGCCGCGCGCGCCTTTTCGGTCGCGGTCTTGCTCTGCTCTTCCATCTGAATCCCTTCCAGCAGCAGAAGGTATTCAGTGCGCGAAACTGGGTCTTTCAGTGTCCGGTAGGCGTCATTCAGTTGCGAAGTCTTTTCCAAACTCCACGCCTGCTCGCGCACGCTCGCCCGCGAGTACACATCCGGATGCAGCTTCCGGCTCAGCGCGTAGAACTCGCGTTCCAACGCCGTCTCATCCAGCTCCAACTTGCGTGGCAATCCGAAAAATGAAAAGAAGTCCGTTGGCTCTGCCGGCTGCACATGTCCGCACTCCGCGCAAAAGTGCTCAGCCCTCATGTCTCCGCAACTCCAGCAGCGGTGATGAGGATGTGGATGCTCTTCGCCGTTCATCACCTGCAACGCCGGATTCAACTCCGCGTTCCGTGGTTCGCTCAAATCGATTTCCTTTAGGAGAAGCTGCTGCCGCATCCGCAGCTCTTTTTCGCGTTCGGGTTCTGGAAGACAAAGCCGCGATGCATCAGCGTCTCTTCCCATTCCACCGTCATGCCATTCAGATAAATGAATGACTTCGGGTCAACGAATACGCGCACATCGCCGTACTCGAATATCCGGTCACGCTCGCGCGGCTGCGTGTCAAAGCGAATGTTGTAAGACAAGCCGGAGCACCCGCCGCCCTGCACGCCCAGTCGCAGTCCGCCCTGCTCCGGAGCAATGCCTTCTTTCTGCATCGCCGTCCGAATGTGCTCCAGCGCTTTCTCCGTAATGTTGATTCCCTGCTTTACTGCTGTCTGTTCTGTCGTCATCGTTTAGGCCTCTGCCTTCAATGCTTCTTCTTCCAATCGGAGATAGCGGCGCGGATCGCGTCTTCCGCCAGCACCGAGCAATGGATCTTCACCGGCGGCAACGAGAGCTCTTTCACAATATCCGTGTTCCTTATCTGCAGAGCCTCATCCACCGTCTTGCCCTTCACCCACTCCGTCGCCAACGACGACGAAGCAATCGCCGAGCCGCAGCCAAAGGTTTTGAACTTGGCGTCTTCAATAATCTGAGTCTCCGGATTCACCCGGATCTGCAGCTTCATCACGTCGCCGCATTCCGGAGCGCCAACCAGCCCCGTGCCCACTTCAACGGCGTTCTTGTCCATCGTGCCAACGTTGCGCGGATTCGTGTAATGGTCCAGTACCTTATCGCTGTAAGCCATCCCTCTATTCTCCTTAGTGCTTTTTTTCGGCGACTCCCCCACGGAATCCCCGAAATCTCTTATTTCTGTGTCCCACCACTGTTTTTGCGGCTAAGGTGGGTCCAATCGTCAATGCGTCAATCCGACAATCGTCAATGACTTATCGGTTCCGCCGCCCACTTTACCTTCGAGAGATCCACGCCTTCCTTGTGCATCTCATACAACGGCGAAAGCTCTCTCAGACGCTTCACCACATCCACAATCTTTGCCGCCACATAATCCACCTCGGCCTGAGTATTAAATCTCCCCAGTCCAAAGCGAATCGAGCTGTGCGCCAAATCGTCACCCGCGCCCAGAGCCTTCAGTACGTAGCTCGGCTCCAAAGTTGCCGACGTGCAAGCCGAACCACTCGACACAGCAATATCGTTGATCCCCATCAGCAGCGACTCGCCTTCCACATACGCAAAGCTGATGTTCAAGCTTCCCGGCAACCTGTGCTCCATGCTGCCGTTGACGTAAACCTCATCCAGCCCCGCAAAAATCTGCTCGCGCAAACTTTCGCGCAGGGCAAACATGCGCTTGGACTCCTCGCCCATCTCCTGCTCTGCCAGCTCGCACGCCCTGCCCAGTCCCACAATGCCAGGAACGTTCAGCGTGCCGCTACGCATTCCGCGCTCGTGTCCGCCGCCATCCATCTGGGCCATCAGTTGCACCCTCGGATTGCGCCGCCGCACATACAACGCACCCACGCCCTTGGGTCCATAAATCTTGTGTGCCGAAACCGAAGCCAGGTCCACGTTGTCGTCAATCACATTGAACGGAACCTTCCCCGCCGCCTGCACCGCATCGCTGTGGAAGAGCACTCCCTTTTCATGACACAGCTTCCCAATCTCACGCACCGGCTGCAGAATGCCAATCTCGTTGTTCGCCGCCATAATCGAGACCAGGATCGTGTCGTCCGTCATTGCGTCCTTCAACTGGTCCAGATCAATCAGCCCGTCCTTCTTCACCGGCAAATACGTCACCCGGTAGCCGTTTTTCTCCAGATGCTTGCAGGAGTCCAGCACGCACTTGTGCTCGGTCGCCTCGGTGATAATGTGGTTGCCCTTCTCGCGATACATCTCGGCCACGCCCTTGATCGCGAGGTTGTTGCTCTCCGTAGCTCCGGAAGTGAGCACAATCTCTTTCGCCGTCGCGCCAATCAGCTTCGCAACCTGAGCGCGGCTTCTCTCTACTGCTTCCTCGGCTACCCATCCGAACTCATGATTGCGGCTCGCCGCATTGCCATAAATTTCGCCGAAGTAAGGCAGCATTGTCTCCAGCACTCGCGGATCGGTCCGCGTAGTAGCGTGGTTATCCATGTAAATCGGTAGTTTTACCGCTACGTCACTTCCCATAATTTCCTCCAGAAATGCTTCCCCCAGAAACTTCGATCTTCACCAGCTCGTCTCCAATCGCCAACTGCCCAGACGGTTCCGCTGCGGCGTCGTCTGTTCCCTCCCGCAGCTCCCAAACCGTCAATCGCCCCAGAACCTCTTCAATCGTGCGGCTCACCTTCTGCAAAGGCTCCCGCACCGTGCACTTCGAATGCGTGCTGCAGGCCTTGGTGGAAGACGTGCACGAGGTAATGAATAGCGGCCCTTCAATCGCCCGTATCACTTCCAGCGCCGAAATCGTTCGCGGATCGCGCGCCAGCACATATCCCCCGTTCGTCCCCTGCAACGAAACCAGCAGCTTGCTCCGCACCAGCCGCTGCAAAATCTTCGCCAGCGCCTCCTGCGGAATCCCATACACCTCCGCTAGGTCCTTGGCCGAGCAAGCTCCCAAGTCCGCGTGCTCTGCCAGATGGCGCACCGCGATCAACCCGTAATCGGCCTTCTTCGTAAGCTTCAGCATGTATACCGGTATCTCCGACCTTTTCAGTCGCCAATGTCAGTATAGATGCAGCAAACCAGAAAAAGCAACAAATCCATCGAACGGCGAATGCGTTAGCTTATTCGGCCACAATGAGTTAGCAAATGGCGATGTTTTTGGTCGTACAGGATAAGCGGCTAAGGGCGGCTAAGGGCTAGCGCAGTAGTGCTGGCGGATTTGATTCCCAAACAATAATCCACACGGCGAGCGCTCCAGCAGCGCGCACCCTACCATTCTCGAGCCAGCCCATTTTTTTAATATCTGCCTGAACTTGGATAAAGCCTGGAAGATAAGCAACAAACGCTGCAGAGGCGCACGATGCGATCAACCGCATGACGAAAAATTGGGCGGGAGTAGGGCTCGGCACCGCGAAGATTGCCAACAGCACCAACACCAAAAAAATGCAGGCGGCGTAGAAGAATCTAACTTCGCGCTGTCGAGAACTTTGCGTCGATTGGTCGGTCATGGCGTGAATGTGGGAAACATAAGTCTCGGTTTCGAACACCAAGATCTCGCAGGCATCTCTCGCGAGGTCGGGCAACTCCTTCAGCTTTTCCTTCATGAACTCAAACCGCTGGTCGACAGGCAGCCAGCGAGCCTCTTCACGCAACGTTCTGGCCCAGTCCTTTAGCTGCGAACTACTCCACTCTTCGCTGTCAGGCACGCCGACCGTGCCGACGCGATGGACGAAATAGGATAGTGATATTCTCTGGACGCACTCGAATCGTGCGATCCGCTCGCCAGTCAAACACCTCTGAAGGCACTTCGGTTACAGAGCTGTAATCGCCTATTCCGCCGCTTTTCGACGGGGAGTCAAGGCGAACGATCTTATCTACAACCCCCTTATGTGTTAGATCGGCAAGGACACTCGCCAGCTCCTCAGTGGAAGTTACATCCAATTTCTGAAGAAGCAAGCCGAGCGTGTATACAGAATCCTCTGGCGCTTTCCTGAACAGGGCTGTAGCTTCCTGCGCCAGATTACGCCGACGCGAATGCCTAGGCGTTAGCCTTTTTAATTTGGTCCAGAACGTGTTCATAATCCGACCGATCACACTGGACAGTTACGTTGAATTCGTTAACCGCCCCTTCCAAAATGGTGTGGATGTTTCTCGACGGAACCTGATTGAACTGACCGTCCCGCTTCAGCCAAAAGATGTCAGACCGATAACACACCGCATCGCCAACTTGGCGAAATGCGTCCAACCCCGCAGAAGCACCCACATCGTCATATAGACTTTGCTGCTCGTGCCCAGTAGCAGCAGATAATATAGTCCCCGAAGCGTTCCGTAAAGACGAATCGCTATACCGAACCGAGCTGTGAAGCTTTCGGCGATTCTTCCATAGATATTCCTTAGCCTTTGTGATCGAAAGAACGCCGAACCTGACCTGCGGGATAATGGTGTTTACCAGCGACCAGAACGAATCCACCTCCTGCGCATAGTCAGCACTCCCGTTGTGGGACTGAATCCGCACCTCGGCAAATCCGTCCTGGTGTACTCGCATAACATTCACGGCGCGCTGCTCGACACGCTCATAGATGCGCCGAACGAAGCGGTCGTCACTCTCCTCGCGCAGGTATTTTTGATACGATCGCCCCTGAACAGCCTTCACCACCAAGATCTGGCCAGCCCCGGAGCTCTCTATCCGAACATCTGTAAGGGTTAGATGCTCCGGCTTATCCAATATCGGGGGTTTTTGTAAAAGATCAAGGCGACCAAGCGCCGCAAGGGCCTGTTGCACCTGCTGCTCGCTGACGATTTGACGTGCCGTGGCTTGTGGACAATTGTACAGGAACACGTGCTGATGCCCATACTCCTCTGCCTCGCGCAATAGCAAAACGACATCGCTCCGGTGCAGCGTTCCATCTTCAAGGGCAGGAATGAGACGCTTCTCTCGAAGGTCGCTCCAAGTACCAGCAGAATGCGCTATCCCCTTACTCCTTAGGAACCTAGACACAACAGCCATCGAAGTTGCCTGTTGGAGAAGCTCAAACGCTCGATCACGATCACTTACGCTAATATCTCTAGGCAAGGTTGTTCTCCTGGAACTCGGGATACCCGACGCCTTGGGACGCATCAGGCTCAGACAATCAAGGGAAATGGGCTACGACGAAGAATCTACACCCGAGGTCAATTCAGGGCGAGACAAAAGTGCAGCAGACCGGGCGGCGGGAGGGCGATTTTTGCGCAGGTGGTCCATATTTGTCCGCTGTTGGCAAATGTGGGATCTCCGCGAAACTTCACGCGCTCTTCTTCCTGCCCGGCGTGAGGCCCATATCCCTGCCGCTGGCGGTGGATACTCCTGGCTCCCGAAGAACTTCATCGCCAGCCCAGTAAGTTAAGGACCTTAAGTTTGTCTGATATTGCACTTATCCAAATTACCGTATGTGCCGTTTACCAATTCAGCGAATTCATCCCTTGAAAGGAATTGGGACATACGTGAAATCTCTATCGTTCGGAACCAAGGTCATCGTTAACAGTCTAGTTCTGCTAGTTTTGTGCAGTGGCGTTGCCTACTCCAATACCTCTAGCAACATGAAGAGCTCATTCGACACTCTTGTGGACAACATTGGGCAGAAGGTTCTCTTGTTCAACGACCTCTCAGTACAACAAGACCCGAGGCTTTGGCAGGGAGATTCTCAAGACCCTAAATACTATTGGTGAGCTTGCTGGCCCGATCTATCCAGTCGCCCCTCCTCCTGTCCTGATGGAGCTGCCCCGTTCAATCGTCCTCTGGTTGGCGGGGCTTTTTGACTTTGCCCTCAGGCATCCAGAGCTGCCGTCTCAACGCCCTAACTCAGAGCGGATTTCCGCATCGCGAGTGGCCATATTTGCCTGCCGTTAGCAAATGTGAGATATTCATCCCTCCATCGCGCCAGTCTCATCGGCAATCCGCAACAGCTATCTCCGGCCTCCGCGGATTGTATTTCACCCAGCACGGCGGACTCGGTCTTGGCACTCTCAACCGGACGCCATCCTCGCTATCGTCTCGAATGCCTGAATCAGCCAAGACCGTGTATTCGCGTCCTGCAACGGAATAGACGACTCTGTATTCCGCCCTCCACCTAAGCCGCGATCCCCAGTTTGTTTCTGTCGCACGGTCAACAATGACTCTTGTGCTCTCAACACTTCCCTGCACCCGCGGCCATCTCGCTTCGCGCAGTCCCGAGCGCAGGGCCAGGTACACCACCGCCGCCAGAATCAGGAAGCAAACAACGGTCCAAGATCCGTGTCGCGCCGATCTGTGAACTGTCTTTCTCACGCCAGCACACTACCCGAAGCGCAACGAAATAACAACTTCAAACCATTAACCATGTAGTACTTATGCTTGTCGGCAACAACAGCGATGTCTGTTATCGCTACGGTTAATCCTTTCAAATTCCGCGCAACCATTCACTCAACGGTAAACACGCGCTTTCCAACGATTATCCAATTCGCCAATCGTTTTCCACCGTGCTCAAAGCTCACAAATTGGAAGAAACGCGATCCGAATTATCCCTAGCTTCTCTGCAACCCGCATAAACATTGACCTCTATCCGCTTTTTGCAAATGCGCGATGCGAACTCTCCCCGCACCTCCCTCTTTTGCGCTACATTGATTCAGGTGACTGCAAACTCACATCGTCCCACCATCGGAGTCTTTGACTCCGGCGTCGGCGGACTAACCGTGCTCCGGGCCATTGCTGCCTTAGTGCCCAACGCCAACTATCTTTTCTTTGGCGACACCGCGCGCCTTCCCTACGGCACCAAGTCGCAGGAGTTCGTCGCGCGCTACTCCTCCGCAGCCGCGTGTTTCCTGGCTGCGCGCGGCATTGACCTGCTTGTGATTGGCTGCAACACAGCCTCGGCCCTGGCGCTCTATGATGTGAAATCAGCGGTCGATCTTCCCGTCATCGGCGTCATCGAGCCGGGCGCCGACGCGGCGGCGGCCATCTCCAAAAGCCGTGAGGCATTGGTCTTTGCCACCGAGGCAACCTGCGCCAGTCACGCCTATCAGCGCGCCCTTGCCCGCCGCGGCTTTGCCACGCATGAGAAGGCATGCCCGCTGCTGGTGCCGCTGGTGGAAGAAGGCTGGCTCGACTCTCCGGTGACCGAGCAGGTAGCGCGCATCTATACCATTGAGGCGTTGCGCACTGCATCGACAAATGTCGATGTATTAGTGCTCGGCTGCACCCACTATCCTCTGCTGCGTCCGCTGCTGCGGCGGGTGATTCCGCAGCGCATCGAAGTCGTCGACTCTGCCGAAGCCACTGCTCGCGCGCTGTTGCAGTATCTGGATGGACACGACCTTGCCGCCGGCGAGCCCCATTACAAGTTCTTCGTTACTGACTCGGTCGAGAAGTTCCGCAAGCAGGCTCCGGTATTTTTGGGATTCGCAGCCGGTGACGTGGAGCGCGCCGATCTGGATACTGGATGCTGAAAAGCCGGGCAGTGAACGATTGCGCTCCCCTAAATTTTTTGAATTAAGGAAAACATAGAATGATTTTTCGTTCCGATAATCGTGCCCTCGACCAGATGCGCAATCTCACCCTGACTCCGGAGTTCATCCGCACCGCCGAAGGCTCATGTCTGATTGAGGTAGGAAACACGCGGGTCATCTGCACTGCGACCGTTGAAGAGAGCGTGCCCGGATGGATGCGCAACCAAGGCAAGGGATGGATTACCAGCGAGTACGGAATGCTTCCCCGCGCCACCCTGACGCGCACCGCGCGCGAAGCCGCTAAAGGCAAGCAGGGCGGACGCACCCACGAGATTCAGCGGCTGATTGGCCGCTCCATGCGCGCCATCGTCGATACCGTGAAGCTCGGTGAGCGCACGCTATGGATTGACTGCGACGTGATCCAGGCCGACGGCGGCACGCGCACTGCATCCATCACCGGAGGCTTTGTAGCCATGGCCCTTGCGATGCAAAAGCTGGTTGCCTGCGGCACGCTGAAACAGCTTCCGATCAAGGATACGGTCGCTGCCATCAGCGTCGGCATTGTGGACGGCGCGCCCATGCTCGACCTCGCCTACGAAGAAGATTCGCGCGCAGAGGTGGACATGAACTATGTGCTCACCGGCTCCGATAAGTTCATCGAGATCCAGGCGACGGCTGAGCATGAGCCTTTCAGCGATGAGCAGCTCTCGCAGATGACGGTGCTGGCCCGCAAAGGCATTGCCGAGCTTGTGGCACATCAGCGCGAGGTGCTGGCGGCGGCGGGTGTAAAGCTGTAGGCTGGCAATTCGGTGGCTGGCGCTGGACGATGCGCAGGCCGCCGGATTGCGATAGAGTGAATCCGGCGCGAGGGATGCTGTCGCGTCTTGTATGAGTTGCATCTGAGAGTTGCAGGAGGACGAACGTGAAACTTACTCCGGGAAAACTGTCTGGATTGAAAGCCGTCTCAAATGAGCGGGGCGTGATTGCCGCCGCGGCGATGGATCAACGCGGCTCGCTGAAGAAGGCACTCGGCCCGAAGGGTACCGAGCAGGATTTGATCAACTTCAAGATCGCAGTGAGCGAGGTGCTAACCCGCTATGCCAGCGCAATTTTGCTGGACCCCGAGTGGGGCCTGCCCGCCGCGGATGCTCGCAACAAGAGGGCCGGACTGCTGCTGGCCTACGAAAAGACTGGCTATGACAAGCAGACGCCCGGGCGCCTGCCCGATCTGCTCGATGTGTGGAGCGTGCGGCGGCTGAAGGAAGCCGGCGCCGACTGCATCAAGATCCTGCTCTACTACGCTCCTTCAGACCCGAAGCACATCAACGAACTGAAGCACGCGTGGACCGAGCGCATCGGCGACGAGTGCGTGGCCAACGACATTCCATTCTTCCTCGAAATCATCGGCTATGAAGAGGGCTTGGACGAAAAGAGTTTGGCCTATGCAAAGAAGAAGCCCGAGATCGTAATGGCCTACATGCGCGAGTTCAGCAAACCCAAGTACAACGTGGACGTGCTCAAGCTCGAGGTGCCGGTCAACATGAAGTTTGTCGAAGGCACCAGGAGCTTTAAGGGCGAGAAGGCATACACGAAGGCAGAAGCGCAGCAGCTCTTCCGCCAGTCAGCCGAAGCCACCAGCAAGCCTTACATCTATCTTTCGGCAGGCGTGAGCAATGCCGAGTTCTCCGAGACCTTGGAGCTGGTGGGCGAGAGCGGCGTGAAGTACAACGGCGTTCTGTGCGGCCGCGCAACATGGGCTGACGGCGTTCCCATCTTCGCCGAAAAGGGATTGGCGGCCTTCCACGCGTGGCTCGAAGACGAAGGCGTGAAGAACATTCAGAACGTAAACGCTGGGCTGAAGGCGGCTTCGCCGTGGTATCCGATTTACGGGGTATGAGAGTGAGCAAATAGGGCCTACGAGGAGGGATACATGTTTGCACTTGCAGAAATCCTGGTGCTGGATGTGTTGATCTCTGGCTTCGTGTGGTTTCTGGCTTCCTCGGCGGCAAGAGCAAAATCAAACACCCCACGTTAGCCGATGGATGGCGAACGTGGGGTGCGAAACCAAAACAATCCAGATTACTTTGCGCTGGCGGCTGCAGCGGCGTAGCGCTTCCTCATCTCTTCATTAGAGATGGGGGTGTAGTCGCTGGCGTGGCCAGCCTGGCCGAACTGAGTCATACGCAGAGCCACAACCTTCTTCATCGCCTCGCGGGCAGGCTTCAGGTAATCACGCGGGTCGAACTTCTCTGGCGATTCGGCAAAGACCTTGCGGATGGCGCCGGTGATGGCCAAGCGGCTGTCGGTGTCGACGTTGATTTTGCGCACGCCATTACGGATACCGAGCTGGATCTCCTCAACCGGAACACCCCAGGTGGGTTTCAACTTTCCGCCGTACTGGTTGATGACGTCCTGCAGGTCCTTGGGGACGCTGGAGGAGCCATGCATGACGAGATGCACGTGCGGCAGGCGCTTGTGGATTTCGATGAGGCGATCCATCTTGAGCACCGAGCCGTCGGGCTTGCTGCTGAATTTGTAAGCTCCATGGCTGGTGCCGATCGCGATGGCCAGAGCATCCACGCCCGTCTTTGCGACAAACTCCACGGCCTGGTCCGGATCGGTGACATGGTCTAGGCCGCCACCGCCGGCTCCATGTCCATCTTCAATTCCGCCGAGAACGCCAATCTCGCCTTCCACGGTGACGCCTTTGTCGTGGGCAATTTCCACAACTTTGCGGGTCACTTCGACATTCTCTTCAAAGGTGGCGGGAGCCTTGCCGTCGGGCTTCAGCGAGCCATCCATCATGACCGAGGTGAAGCCTAGGTCGATGGCGGACTTGCAGGTTTCGAGGCTATTTCCGTGGTCCAGGTGCATGACCAGCGGAATCTCCGGATAAAGTTCGGAGGCAGCCAGCATCAGGTGATAGAGGTACTTGTCCTGCGAGTAGGCGCGGGCGCCACGTGAGGCTTGGATGACGACCGGCGATTTGGTTTCACGCGCGGCCTCCATGATGGCCTGAATCTGTTCCATATTGTTTACGTTGAAAGCGCCAACGCCATAACCGCCTTTGGCGGCCTCGTCCAGCAACTGTCTCATCGAAACCAGAGGCATAGTTTTATCTCCTTAATAACTGTTCGCGTCCTCACCGCGCGGCGGGCTCTACAACAAGACCTGATCCGCAACTCACTTTGCTGTGGGATGTTCCAAACTAATGAAGCTACCACGCCAGGATGGCACGATCAACCACTGAGAGATCAGAAATGGGGAGCAATCCATTCGGCCCAGACGAAATATGCGTTCGCGACGAGCATGGCGAGCAGAGCAATGAAGAGGCAGAGATCGTCGCGCAGGCGGTTGGAGGAGTGAACAACGCGGTGATTGCGCCCCAGCAGCATGAGGAAGGCGAGGATGGGCACCACCAGCGCTCCGGCACCAACCTGCGACCAGTAGAGAAGGCGGATCGTGTTGACTCCAAAGAGCGAGACGACTACCGAGATCACCATGATGGTGGAGATGATGATATAGAAGTAGCGCGCTTCCCATGGCTGTTTGTTGAGTCCTGAGTCCCATCCTACGGCTTCCGAAATACTGAAAGAGAGCGAGGCCGCCAGCAGAGGCAGCGCAACCATGCCCGAGCCGAGAATTCCAAGTGCAAACAGAAGCGGTCCAGCAGTGCCGAGAAAAGCCAGCGATTGCGCGGCTGAGCGCGTGGTCATCACCGAGGGATCGGCAACATGGAAGCTGGCGGCGACGACGATGGCCGAAAGCGAAATGAGAGTGGCAACGAACGTTCCAGCATGCGACTCGGTGTCATGCTCGGGATCAGGCCCAAGAGGAATCTCGCGCTTGGAGCTGGTCTGCCAGATGATGACATCTGGAGTAAGCAGTGAGCCAAAAACTGCGATGATCGCCATGGCGTAAGCCGAGGTGGCTTCGAAGTGCGGAAGAAGAATTCCCCGCGCCAGCGCCGCCGGCGAATGAACGGTGTAGCAGGCGGCTACGATGTAGGCGATGAGAAAGAGTGAGAGCAGGCCAAGGCGCTCCATGCTCTTGCGTGCATTGCCGACGATCAGCATGTACCAGACCAGAAACGCCAGCGGCACCAGGAAGAAAGCCCGCCACTGGTTAGTGACGATAGAGAGCGCATCGCTGACGGCGACCAAGTCTCCGATGATCATGGCAAAGTTGACGGCGAAGACACCAATGGCCAGGGCTAGGGCGAGTTTGCGTCCATACTGCTCGCGAACCAGTTCCACCAATCCCTTGCGAGAGTCCCGTCCAATGCGAGCAGAAACCGAAAAGACACTCCAGAGAACAGGGATGGAGAGCAGCACGACCCAGCCAACGCTGTATCCGAAGGTGGCTCCGGCAACGGTCGCAGTGAGCACGGCGGCTGGGTCCAGATCCGCAGCTCCGGCCACCACTCCGCGCACAAATGCGTGCAGCCGGCTAGGCGGCTCCGGGGGCGGGGACGTCTGGAACACTGGGGCAATGCGATCGGGCCGGTATGACATGTGGGGTTCAGCTCATGAGGATGAGGATGCAGTTTCAGAAGCTCTGGTTGGCGCATGCGGTGCAGGAAGCGCGGTTCACGCCGGATATGCGTAAGGAATTCCGCCTTGCTTGGCAATAAAGCAAAGGCGCACGGGAGGTGCGCCTTCACGGTTCGGGAGCAGAGAGATTCAGCAACTGATTGAATGCCGCCAAATTAGCGGCCGAAATACTTGGCGTTGCGCTCCTCAAAATGCTTCCACTTTTCCGGCAAATCGTCAGCGGCAAAGATGGCTGAGACCGGGCAGACCGGGACGCAAGCGCCACAGTCAATGCACTCGACCGGATCGATGTAGAGCATTTCCTCTGCGCCGTGCGCGGCTTCGTCCTTCTTGGGGTGAATGCAATCCACCGGACATGCATCCACGCAAGCGGTGTCCTTAGTTCCAATACAAGGTTCTGCGATTATGTAAGCCATAATTTTCTAGAGATCCCTTTCCACTCGCGAAAGTTCACCAATGAACCCCTGATTGTAGCAAAAGCGCACAGGGAACGTTGGGTACCCGAAAATGTTGGATGCGTGCAATAGGACGTGGTCAGCGTGGAGTGCGGTAACTACTCACCGAGGGAAGTTCTTCGAGGCCCCGGCCAGCAAAGATTTCGCGGAAGTTCTCTATTAGCTCCGCATGGATGCGCGTATTGGAGGCGAGCGTTTCCCGGCTGTCAATCCGAAACGGTGAGCCATCGAAGCGGGTGACAGTGCCTCCAGCCTCCTGGACGAGCAGGACTCCGGCAGAGGTGTCCCAGGGATTCAGGTTGAACTCCCAGAAGCCGTCGTAGCGTCCCGCAGCAACGTTCGCCAGATCGAGCGCAGCCGAGCCTGCGCGGCGGATGCCATGCGATCGCAGAGTGATCTGGTGGTAGAAGTGGATGTTGGGATTCTTGTGTCGCTTGAAGCTGGGAAAACCGGTGCCGAGTATGGATTCAGCCAGAGTAGTAGTGGCGGAGACATGGATGGGCCGTCCATTGAGCGAGGCGCCGCTTCCCTTCGCTGCGGCGAAGAGCTCACCGCGGGTGGGGTCGTAAAGGACTCCGGCAATGATCTGCCCCTCGAACTCCAGTCCGAGGGAGACACAGAAGACCGGGTATCCATGGGCAAAGTTGGTGGTGCCGTCGAGCGGATCGACATACCAGCGGAAACCGCCGCCATGGGTATCACGCGTGCCCTCTTCCCCAACAATGTCGTGATCGGGCCAGGTAGCCCGCAGGCGGCTGACAATGAGCTGCTCGCTGGCGCGGTCAGCCTCAGTCACCAGGTCCACGTCTCCTTTGTACTCAAAGCCAATGCGGCGCTCGAAGAACGGTAGTAGAAGCTTGCCGGCTTCCAGGGCGATGGCCGTGGCGTGCGGGAGAAATGCCGAAGCGTCTGGGGCGGACATACTACTCGCCCGAGCCTTCCGGAGTGAGGGGCGCGGGCTTGGCACGGCGCGGACGCAGAACCTTGCCGTCACCTTCCTCGATGTACATGATCTCAGTCTTGAAAATGAACAGATTGGGCGCACCCTCACGAGTGAGGCGCAGCATGTTGCGGTCGTAGTATTCGATCCAGCCGCGAACCACCTCGCCACCCTGCAGTTTGATGCTGACGTGCTTCTGTTGTTCGCCGAGAGCTTTGAGGTAGGCCACCTCTTCGAAGGTCTCCTCCGGCGGAGGCGTCTTGCTCTTGTTGATTGGTCGGAACGGCATGAGGTGATTCTATCCGAAGATGGGAGCGAGAGCGACGGATTGCCGCGTGGATAAGGCGAAAAGTATGGAGAGCAGACAAAGAACCGGGGAGCTTTGCCGCTCCCCGGAAAGTGCCTACCAAGCGTTCACCGTTTAGAAGCTGTAGTGAATGCTCACATACATCGTACGCGGGAGCTGATACGTGAATGGCTTGTTATACCAGCTACTCAAGGTAACAGGGTTGGCCCCATTGACATATTGTTGGGGGTTAAACCCGTGTTCAAAAACGCTATAAGCGGCAGCTCCGTTCCCGGTTAGCCCAATTCCAGGAATCAGCACGGACGCAGTCTGCGTTTCGTTAATGCCCCCGTAAATCGAGGTTACCGTACGTTGGTTGAGGGCGTTGAATACGTCGAATCCCAAGCCGAATACGCGGCGCTCGTTGTTCTTGTCCACCTTGATGTCGTGCGCCAGATGGAGATCGGACTGGGTGTACCACGGGGTGCGGCGAGTATACGGAGCACCAACAAAAGTTATATTTCCAAGCGGATCCGTAGATACATCGACATACTTGCCGCGATTCCAAAGGTACATGGCGTACCCCGGTTGTGGTGGGAAGGCCGCACCAACGTCAATGAACGAACTGATTGGCGCGCCCTGGTAGGCGGTCTGGAAGATACCGAGGGTGGTCGAATTCCTTTTGCCTTCAGGCATATTGTAGAAAACGTAACCTTTGAAGGTGTTAGGGCGATCGGTCGGTAGCGGTCCGTTGGAGGACCCGCCGTACTGGTTGAAGTAGAAATACGGCTCGTCAAACGAACGGCTGGTGTCTGGTGAGTCGCGTCCCGGTGCCGCACCGTCAGTCTGCTCGCTAGTGGTGAGGCCAGTATAGTTGCCGCGCAGCCTGCTGTAGGTGTAGCTGAACAACCCGGAGAAGTGCTGGCTCATCGATTTGGTCAAGCGGAATTCAACACCATCGTAACTACGCGCTGCTTTCGGGTTGATACAGGTTGGGCAGGTCCCAAACAGGCCAGTATTGAACTGAAGCCCAGGCACGCCGAAGACTTGGCCGAGCGAACCCAAATAAGCAGCATAGCCGTCGAGGGTCTTATTTACACCTTCGCCCGGGTTGACGATGCTGTAAAGTTCGCCATTGATCGTGTCAGTCAAGGAGGCATCTTCAAGGATGTGATCCAGGCGGCGCCGATCCCAGCGCGCTTCAACGGCCCAGTTTTTAGCCAGTGCATAGTCGATGCCAAAGGTTGACTCATGCTGGCGGTAGGGCTTCACCCCAGGCGCTACTGGTTCAGTGGGACGCAAGTTATCGTTTTCAATGAAGGTGAGGCCAGGCGCTCCTCCGGGAGCAAAATTGCCCGGGGTCGTTGGAACAGAGGTGGGGCAGGCACGTTGGTTGATAAACACCGGATTAATCGCCGTCGGGTTAAACGTGGCCGATCCCGTGGCGTTCGTCGGACCGATTCCATAAACGCAGTACTCGAAGTACTGGTTACCCCAAGAGGTTTCAGCTACCAGAAGCTTCATGATGTCATTGGTGACGCCATAGCTGCCGAAGACCTTCATCTTGCCGTCTTTGAAGACGTCCCAGGCAGCGCCCAGTCGAGGTTCAACCTTGTCGCTCCAGCCGAAGTTGATGGTATGGCCAGGACTGATGCCTTCGCCAGGAGGCGGCGGGAGAGTTTCCTTTTCGATACGGAGGCCAATGTTGAGGGTCAGACCCTTGCCGATCGTCCAGGCGTCCTGCGCAAAGAGGCCATGGTTGGTGTCAGTCGATGTGCCGACGGTGCCGAAGTCATTGATGTAGCCTACGCCGTACTGGCCTTGGCATGCGCCGTAAGTGGCCGTAAGCGTTGCACAGTTGGCAGCACCCGCGGTAGTCAGCGGTCCCCAAGGTGAGCCTGGGAGTAAGTACATTACAGGTATATTGCCATTCTGGTTGATACTGAGGGCTAGATGGTTGTACTGGTAGCCGAATTTGAAGTTGTGCGTGCCCAGCCAACCGCTCTTGAAGATCGCCACGTCCTCATCGAACTGATAGTGCTTGCCCGCATTGAAGAGGGTGTACTGTTGCTTGAACACAGAGGTCTGCGACTGTGCGGGTAACTGCAGGCTGGCTGGCAGAGGAGCGCCGAAGGCGTCGGTGCCCCCAACTCCGGAACTTTGCCAGTAAATGTCTGCGCCTGAGGTAGGCCAGCCAAAGTCATGATAGTTCTGGAAGAAGTAGCCGTAGCGGGTGGTGGAGACTATGCGCGGAGTGATCGTAATATCCGCTCCGGTGTTGAAAGTTGAGTTGGGGGCAGTAAAGCCTAGCCCATGCGAGTAGGCAGCGATTGGAAGTGTAGGGGCAATGTTGGCGTATCCGTAGATGGAATCCGCAACAGGCAATACACCCTGTCGCCGCTGTTCCTGCGTGAGCCAGGAACCGAAGACGCGGATTTTCTGCGTCACCGTCGCGTCAAGACGGAGGTTTCCATAGTATTGCTGCGTGTCTTGGGTAAAGCCTTGAATCCCGGCGAGGGGGGTCAGCGAATTTGGCACGCTAAAATTAACGCTTCTGCTCCTGGAGGTGTACGAGGGTGCAAATCCCGCAAAGAACCAGAGGCGATCTTTCAAGATCGGGCCGCCGATGGTTCCACTCGGCTGCAGGATGCGGAAATGGTCTTCTTTAGGCACATTTTCCTGTGCCGCGGAATCTGCTCTGGCCGGGCTAGAGGTGGTTGGGACGGTAATGGAACTATTTGGATCGTATCTCAAATACGGGTCAGGTGCCGCATCAAAGGCGCTGGATTCATAGGTGGAGGACAGCTCGCCGTGCCAGTCATTACTGCCCTTTTTCATGACGACGTTGACCACACCACCGATAGCGCCGCCGTGCTCGGCTTCAATACCCGAGCTTTTGACCTGAACCTCCTGAATGAACTGGAATGGGACATTAGCGTTGGAGTAGCCACCGGAGATGTTCTCAGTATCCTGGCCCTCAACAAGATAGGAGTTCTCGGAATCAGCCGCGCCCGCCACGGAATACCCAAAAGCATTCCCATTGCCACTGCTACCTGGCAGAGAGCCGCCAGTACCACCGATTGGGTTGCCATTTATATTTATGCCGGCCCCGTAGCCTTGCAGCGGTTCATTGCGCGCAGAGGGTGCAAACTGGATTACAGACTGGAAGCTATAACCGTGAGGAGTATCGGCAAGCGTCTGCTCGGTAAGATTGGTCGAAGTGTTCGTCGTCGTGGTGTCGATGAGCGGAGCTTCCGCGGTCACCTCGACCACGGTCGACTCGCTCCCGACCTTCAGGCCTAAGTCGAGGGTGGGCAGGTGGCCCACTTCAATGGTAATTCCGTCACGCTTTAGCGCGGCGAACCCTTGCGCCTTCACCGAGACTGAATAGGTGCCAGGTGCAAGGTTGGCAAAGCGGTAATAGCCACTGCTATCGGTCAGAATGCTTTTGTCGCCGGCCAGCGCTGAGCCGCTCAACACGACCTGTGCTTTGGGTACAACTGCGCCATTTGCATCTTTCACCGTACCCTGCAGGCCGCCTGTAGTCTCCTGAGCCTGCAGCCCGATGGACAGAAGCAACACGGCCATGACGGCCAGAAACACGCAGAAGCGAACGCCAATGGAATGCCCTCTTTTCATACAAGAACCTCCCTGCGGTTGCTTCGCGGCAACCGGAACTTACAACCAAATTACTAATGCTCCCGGTAACTGCATTAGCCGGGAAATTCACTTCTGCGTCCATGCACGCCACGAACCACTCCAGCAACTTACGATTGCAGGGCCAAATCTGCGGCAAACGCCTTAGGAAACAGCGCTGAATATGAAATTAGGAAAAAGCAGAGTTGCACAATTCTGGGATTGGAAGAGGTGAGGCAAGATCAAACAGAGGTGGAAGTGCGATAGCGGGAAAAGCGGAGACAAAAAACCGGGGAGCTTTTGGCTCCCCGGAAAGTTATCACGCACCACCGACTAGAAGGTGTAGCGAATCTTCAAGCGGATCGTACGGGAAAGCTGGCTCGCCAGAACCTTGCCGTATTGGCTGTTCAGGACGACACCGTCGGTATTGAGCAGGCTCTTCCAATCGTACGGATGCTCAGCAGCTGCATAGCCAGCCGCGCTACCGAATGCGTACCCGCCCGGGGATATGGCAGGCGTGTTGTTGGAAGAATCAATCTGCGAACCGTAGGAGACAGCAGAGTGCTGGTTGAATAGGTTAGCGATAGTAGCTTCAAATCCAAGAACCTGCCGCTCGTTGTTCCGATTCGGCTTGAACTCTTGGATGAGGCTGGCGTCCGACTGTATGTACCACGGGGTGCGGCGGGTACGAACATCCGTGACCGTCAGCGCTCCCGTGTTCGGGTCTTGGCTAATATCAGCCCACTTGCCACGGTTTTCCGGATATACCGGAGCGAAGTTTGGCTGCTGCCATGCCTCCACGTCGATGAAGCTGCTCAGCGGGGTCCCTTGATACATCGTCTGGAAGATACCGATGTTGGTGGTTGCCCGTTTGCCCTCGTTCAGTTGGTAGTACGCATAGCCCTTGAAGGTATTCGGGCGATCCGTTGCCAACAGCCCGTTAGAGGGGGTGCCGTAAGCGTTGTACATAAAATAGGTTTCATCAAACGCACGGCTGTTGTTCGGTGAGTTGCGTCCGCCGCCACCGTCCGACTCGTCGGTGCTGGTGAGACCGGAGTAGTTGCCGCGAAGTTTACTGTATGTGTAGCTGAACAGTCCGAACCAGTGATCGCTGACGGACTTGTTCAACCGGAATTCAATGCCGTCATAGTTGCGATTTGGTCTGGCATCGAGCGGGCAGGCTGATCCGCAAAGAGCATTGGTCCTGTTCGGACCTTCGCCGGGGTTGACGACACTGAAGACTTCGCTGCCCTGAACGAACAGGCCAGCGTCTTCGATGATGTGATCAAGGCGCCGACGATCCCAGCGGGTCTCAAATGCCAAGTTCTTCTTGAGCTGGTAATCGAAACCAAAAACCGACTCGTGCTGCCGGTAGGGCTTCAATCCCGGAACAGCGCCTTCGCTGCCGCGGTAGTTGATGTTTTCAATAAACGTGTTTGACACGCTGTTGTTGCCATTGCTCGAGGTCAGAGCCTGCGTGGTTACATCACCGTTGCAATAACGGCGGTTGGCGTCGGGCGCAACAACGATATCCGCAGGGTTAGGGTCGTTCATCGCATACGCGCAGTTCTGCCAGAACTGGCCGCCAAAGGAACTGATGGCCAGATTCAACTTCATTTGATCGTTGAAGACACCGTAGCTGCCGAATATCTTCATGCGGCCATCGCGGAAGACGTCCCAGGCCGCGCCGATACGAGGAGCGATCTTGGAGCCCCAGCCGAACTCGATCGGGTTAGCTGGAAGTCCTGCCGCAAGTCCAAAGGCTTCAGCCGGTACGTTTTCATGCTCAAAGCGAATACCTGCATTGATGGTCACACCCTTACCTATCGTCCAGGCGTCCTGGGCGAAGAAGGCGTGATTGTAGCTGAGGGCCTGCCCCAAGGTACCGAAATCGTTCACCAGAAAGTACCCATATTTGCCTAGGGCAGGCGGAGGAACCGCAACGCCGCATGCCGACGATCCTGCACAGTACGGGTTATAAACCTGTCCTGGAAATAGCTGAACCGTAGGAGCATTCCACCGCTGGAAGATGTCATTCGAGATTCGGTTCATCTGATAGCCACCCTTGAAGCTATGCGTTCCAAGCCATCCGGATTTGAACCAGGCGATATCCTGGTCGAGCTGGATGTGCTTGTCGGCATTCTTTAGGGTGTAGTTCTGGTCTGAACCCGCAGATTGATAGCTGGTGGAATACTCCAACGGAGTAGCCGCAGGATCGCCAGTGAAAAGCGCGCCCTGGCAATTGGTACCGGCGGCGTCGGTTGGTAAGCACTCCTTTGCTGCACTGCCGTTGGCTTGCCACAGATAAACGGTACCATTCGTGGGGAAGCCGAAATCGTGGTAGTTTTCAAAGAAGTAGCCGAAACGGGTCGTTGAAACCAGTCTGGGAGTGATGGTGAAATCGGCGCCAATGTTCAGAGTGGTGTCTGGCGCAGCGTAGCCGTAACCATGCTCAAAAGCAACCAGTGGGATCGTTGCGTACGGGTTGAAAAGGTTGGGGTTGTTGGCGTCAGCATAAGGCATCAACTCGCCGCTCTCACGCTGATATTGATAGAGCCAAGAAGCAAAGACATTCAGCTTGCTGGTCGCTCTAATGTCGAGGCGTCCGTTTCCGTAGTAAGTCTGCTGGTCGCGGTTAAAGGTCTGCGGGATGTTAAAGGTCAGAGGATTGCTAAAGGTCTGAGCGTTATTTGGGTCAGATGAGAACTTCACCGTACGGCCGCGGGCAATGTATTCAGGTGCGAAGCCCATGAACGCAAAGATGCGATCCTTCAGCAGCGCGCCGCCCACGGTAACCGAGGGCTGAATGTCAGTAAGATGATCTTTCAGCGGTTGATAGGACTGCGCTGTCGGGTCAAACCTGCCATTGCCGGATTCAAGAGGGTTGTAGCGGGTGTAATTGGCTGGACCGCCATCCCAACTGCCGCGCTCATATGCGGAACCGAATGCGCCATGCCAGTCGTTGCTGCCATGCTTCATGATGACGTTGACTACGCCACCAAGTGAACCACCATGCTCAGCTTCGACGCCGGAGCTCTTCACCTGCACTTCTTGGATGAACTCGAAAGGCACATTCGTGTGCGAATAGCCACCGATGAGGTTAGCCGTTTCCTGGCCTTCCACAAGGTAGGAGTTTTCGGAATCAGCGCCGCCGGCGACCGAGAAGCCAAAGGAACCGCCGTTGCCGCCATTGCCCGGTGATTCGGCACCCGAGCCATTGCCACCAATGCCGCCGCCAATACCAGGGTTGGCGTTCAACGCGGCGCCTGCCAGAGGCTCATTGCGGGCCGAAGGGGCAAACTGAATGACCGACTGGAAGGAACGGCCGTGTGGTACGTCCGCGATCACATCCTCGGTGATGTTAGTAAGCGTGCGGGTAGTAGTTACGTCGATGATTGGAGCTTCCGCGCTCACTTCCACCACGGTTTCAGCGCTGCCAACTTTCAGTGTCAGATCCAGAGTGGGCAGGTGGCCGACTTCGAGGGTGATGCCTTCGCGCTTCAGCGTAGCAAACCCGGCAGCCTTCACCGTAACGGCGTAGGTGCCCGGCGGAAGGTTGGCGAAGCGGTAGTAGCCTGTGCCGTCGGTTTGAAGTGTCTTGGCGCCGACGAGCGATGAGCCGGTCAGAACGACCTGTGCTTTGGGTATCACCGCGTTATTAGCATCTTTCACCGTGCCCTGCAGGCCGCCAGTAGTCTCCTGAGCTTGCAGACCGACTGACAACAGGATCACGGCTACGATGGCTAGCAGCACGCAGAAGCGAACACCCAGTGAACGCTTTCTCATAATTAAAATCCTCCAGCGGTTGCCTTGCGGCAACCGGAACGCAGAACTGGTATAGGTTTTTGGCAGACGAATTTGCCTTAGTTGATTCGGGTTAAGAAGTGCACGCAGAGTACCAAACAGCTACCCTCAAAAAGGGCCGAATTCGTAACAAATTCGCAACAAACAGTACCCTGCCATACCAAATCAGGTATTCTGCCTAACCTGTAATATGAAAATTGGAAGAAAAGAATTAAGAAAAGAGGCAAATCTACTCAATCTTGCTGTTGTAGTAACCAGCTCGGTGACGCACGAAAAGGTCCCGCCGAGCCTGCCTTTTAGCCTCATCAGTAAGCTCGACGGTAACGCGGCGGAATTCTGCGCCGACACGGCGGATAGGGTAATAGGCAAGCAGATATTGGGTACGTAACTCGTCGCTGATCTGGTGAAAGGCGGCGTCTAGCTGGGGGAGTGAGGTAGCGTAGAAAAACTTGCCCCCGGTGTCGCGCGAGAGCTGGATGAGGGCGTGTTCGCCGCCGGTGTCCCGCCCGGCATCGGCTTCGATAGGGACCATGATGACCGAGTAGATAATGGCCTCCGAGATCTGGGCAGCTCGCAGTGCTTCCTGGTAATCGGTTTTACTGGCGGTATCGCCGCCGTCGGTAATGAGCACGATGACCTTGCGGCCCTGCCTATGCTGAAGCGCTTGTGCACTAAGGAAGATGGCATCATAGAGTGCGGTGGCTGCACCTGTGTGCAGGTGGCCGAGCGCCGCGTTCAGAGTGCGCTGGTTGTTGGTAAAGGGCAGGGCCTGCGAAACGTAGGTGGAAAACTCGTAAAGAGAGATAGCATCGACCGGGCGCAGAATGTCGTGGGCAAACTTGCGCGCCGAGGCGACCTCCAGCGGAAGATCCTTACGGGTGCTCATACTGGTGTCCAATGCCATAACTATGGAGAGCGGCAAGTCGGACTCGCGTTCGAAGACCGAGATCTTCTGCTCGATACCGTCCTCGAAGATGCGGAAATCTTGCCTCTGCAGATTGGCGTAGGGCGCTCCAGTGCCGTCGGCGACGCTGGCAAACACACTTACCAGTTTGACGTTCACCGAGATAGTGGGAGCTTGGTCGCCCTTGGCTGGATTGCGGCGGATGGGAGGCCGCGCGGCCGGACTAGGCGGAGCCGCGGGCGAGGCGGTATCTTGGGCGAAGGCAGGAGCCAGCAGCACCGTGATAAACAAGAGCACAAGGCGAGAGATCATGCGAAGGCCATTATAGGGAAAGACGGCCAGTCGGTATTCGGAACTTTACTGCGGGCGAAAGATTGCGCCGGGAGCTCTAGAGGCTTAGCTCCGGCGGGAAGGCTTCACCGTCAGCCCAGGTGGCTCCGTCCTCGAAGAATTCCTTTTTCCATATGGGTACCGATCGCTTGAGCGAATCGATGGTCCAGCGGCAGGCGTCGAACGCAGCCGCACGGTGCGCACTGGCGACCACGATGAGGACGCTACTCTCGCCAACCTGGAGACGCCCAACTCGGTGCGTGATACGGAGATCGCGAATAGGAAATTGCCCGAGCGCCTCGGTCGCCAGCCTCTCCATCTCCAACAATGCCATCGCAGGATAGGAGTCGTACTCGAGATACAGGGTACGGCGATTACGGGTATGGTTGCGCACCACGCCATCAAACAAACAAACGGCTCCATCCTCTCCCGCTTTGATCTGGGCCAGGATCGCGGTGGAGTCAATCGATTCACTCTGCAGACGGGCATGAGCTGATTCCAGCGGCAGTGCTGGCCTGTCGTGGCCTCCGCTTACCGGCGGCAGAAGCGCGACTTCATCTCCCTGCTCCAGGGGCGTGGACAGCGAAGCAAACGATTGGTTGACAGCGATGGCGACGGCTCCATCGTAGGCAAGAAGCTCGGGATGCTCGTTGCGCAGAGCGCGCCACAGGTCAGCGACCGTCGCGGGCGGCGGCAGTTCGGCAACAATCTCCGGAGCGATGATGTCGCGCAGGCGGCCAAAGCATAAGACACGGAGGTGCATGAAAGTAAAGATATCAGTTTCTGCCGAAGTGGGAGACGCACAGGAAATCCTTCATCTCTGCAGCACGCCAAATGTGCGCGCCGCAGAGATGTGGAAATCCGCTTACGGAGTGGTGACCACCACGCTCATGGTCGCCGATGGGGCCCCACCATTCGGGCTCCCGGTGAGCGTGACCGAGTAGGTGCCGGCTGCCAGAGGAGTGGTACTGGTATTGCCCCCGCCACCGCAACTAGCTAGTCCCATCAGCATGCACAAGACCAACAACGTGAGCGCCAGCCAGATGCCGCGGCGTTTGTTGATGAGCAGTATCCCCATCATGGAGAACGGGAGCAACGCCAGGAAGATCGATCGTGACCGGAAGCCAGGCGATGACAACTTGGCGTAGCTGCCGTTGCTATCCGCGGTGTTCACGGTGACAGTGACCGACTGCGTTCCAGTGCCGTTCAGCGTCACGCTACTCGGAGAAACTCCGCAGGGGGCATTTATTTTGCCGCCCGCCAACATGCATGTGAAGGTAATCGTGCCGCTGTAACTATTCAACGGTGCCACGGCCACCGTAAACGCGGCCTGATTGCCCTGTGTAACGGACTCAGCGGTAGCTGACGGAGTGAGAGTGAAGTTACCGGTGCCTGTGGCGCCTGTGGTGCCGGTGGTAGATATTCCACCGGTGAGGGAGACTGACGGCGATGTGGTCCCGCTCACGGTCAACGTGCCGGTTTCAGTCGTCGTCACGCTGGGAGTAAAAATCACCTGAATACTGCAGGTGGCGTTGTTGGATGGCAAGCTTGCAGGGCAATTGTTGGTCTGGGTAAAGTCAGTGTTGCTCATCACAAAGCCGGGAATGGCTAGCGTCGAAGTGGAAGACGTGTTGGTGAGGATCACGGTTTGGGAGGCGCTGGCTATGCCCACCCCAGTGCTGCTGAAAGTGGCAGTGGAGCTGAACTTGATCGACCCTGACGAGGTGGTCCCGCTTCCGGCTGCACCCGCTCCAGTGCCCTGTAGCGGAATGTTGTGGGGGCTATTAGCCGCGTTGTCGATGATCGTCAGAGCAGCCGAGCGCGCCCCTGCCGCACTTGGGGTGAAGACTACGCTGATGGTGCACGTGCCCCCGGACGCAAGCACCGCACTGCAGTTATTTGTTTGGCTGAAGTCGGACAGATTCGTGCCGGTGATGGCGATGTTGCTGATTTCGAGGGTGCCTGTGCCTATATTCGTCACCGTCACCGATTGCGCGGCGGTCGAGCTGCCAATGGCTTGATAGGGTGAAGACATAGCAAATGCGAGGCTTGTTGGCACGAATGTGTCGAAGGGCACGGCACCCGAGCCACGCAGATTGATGACGTGCGGCGCGCTGGTAGCATCATCCGTGATGGTCAGCGAGCCGACCTGCAGGCTTTGCGCTGACGGGGTAAAGATGACCCATATCTGGCATGTAGAGGTGAAGGTGGCGGAGGACGGAGGTACTAAACTCCCAGGTGCGCAATCAGGTGTAGAGGTGCTGGTGTAGGACTGTTGGAACTGGCTGTTGCTGAACGTGACTGAATTGATCTGCACCGAGGAGAGGGTGTTGGTGTTGGTGTATGTGACCACCAAAGCGGTACTGGTGGCACCCACATTCCAAGTGCCAAAGGACAGGCTGCCCGGCGAAACCGTGACCGAAGGTATGCTTGCTCCGGGAACCATGGCGATAAACGCGTCGCCATTTCCGGCGTTGGTCGCCTGCGGGGGAGCATAGTTCGGGCTGGACATCGGCTGTGACAGGAGCGTTGTCAAAAGATCCGTCGAGGTTGAATTGCCCGCCACGTACATGTCGGCATATATCTGACCCTGCGGACCTGGGACGGGATCATTGACTACCGCGATGCCGTTGCCCTGCTCTGTCTCCGAGCCTCCCAGATAAGTGGAGAATACCAGCGACGAACCATCGGGAGTGAATTTGGTAATGAATGCGGATTGGGTGCCATTGAGCGGAATTGGATTGCCATCGCTGGGGTTGGTCAGCGGATTGATGGTCGGAAAATCCACCGACTGGGTAGCACCTGTGACGTATGGCGAGAAGTTTCCGTCCACCGCTACGCCGAGTCCCTGGTCATTGCCGGAGCCGCCAAGGTAGGTCGCATAATCGATAGCTGAACCAAGTTGATTTACCCTGAAGAGGAAAGCATCCGTACCGCCAGCGATCCCGGTTTTGTAGGAGGTCCCAGTCGTACCTATGGTTCCGCTTGCGGTTCCGGTCACATATGCCCGGCCCTCTGAATCCACCGCGACGGCGCGCGCCGTGTCAATTGTCGCGGTTACATCAGTCGCAGTCGACTCCAGGGTCCATTCATATGCGCACCCACCTGCGTTGCCATACACCTTGAGAATCCAAGCTCCGTGGGCGCCGTTGCTGCACGGCCAAATCGTGCTCGCTAGGGCCGCTGTATCCGTACCACCAGCGACAAAAACGTCGCCTTGAGGATCAAGCGCCACGCCATAGGCCTCGGTGAAGGCGTTTGCGGGAATTGCTGGCGTGCCAAGATCCTCCCACTCCATCGTGCCTTCGAGAGTGACCCCCAGCGTGGTTGTATTCCAGTTTGGGGTTGGAAGACTCGTCGTGGTTGTGGCGGGGACGTAGAGTCCACTCACACCACTATTCAGCGCGAGCTCGATGTGGGGTGGGTTCTGGTTGTCAAGAACGATTGCGTACTGAGGATAGGCGGTAGTCGGCGTCCAAGCTCCATCCGTAGGATAGGGAGCAACGGGTTGGCCACCATAGAACTCCGAAAAGTAAAATGTTTTGCCGACGCTCGTCGTGGGGGGTGCCAGGGCGGATGCGCCGGGCGTTACTGAGCCAATGTCCAGATTGTTGTCGAGTTTGGTGATAAACGCAACGCAGGGCTCAATTTTGGTCTCAAAGGCGTTATAGCCCGGGAAATCCTGCGAACAGGTCTGGCCCACGGCAATCACGTTTGCCGATTGGTCTACGGCTATGCCATAGCCGGCATCTGCACCGCTGCCGCCAAGGTAGGAGATATATTTTATGGATCCATCCGAACCCAGCTTCGCGATGAATGCGTCGCTATCACCACCCTGATAGCTGTTCAAGTTAAACGGCAGGTCCTTAATGTTGGTGGTGCCGACGATATAGGCATCCGGCGGGTTTGCCTTGTCCAGCGCGATACCGTTTCCTGAGGCGGTGGAATTAGCTGGAATCGTACCGCCCAAGACCGTACTGTACGCGACTGAAGCGGCTCCTGCGTTGTACTTTGTGACGTACGCGTCGCAGGCTCCTTCGAAAGTCTCTTTGGTAATCGGAAAGCCGCTGATGGAGCAGGTCTGTCCGGTCACATAGACATTGCCGCTGCTATCAACGGCAATACCGTTGCCCACGTCAGCCGCGCTGCCACCAAGGTAGGTTGCGTAGGAAACCACGGGGTCGACGATCAGTTCGGAATTATGGTCATAGTCGCCAACCCGGAGTTGAACCTTGCCATTGCCCGCCACTTCATAATCCGCATCCACGGCCTTGGAGATCCCGCCCACTTTCTGGTAGGCGTAGGGTTTGACGAAGTGCACGCTCTTGCTGCCCAGTTCGGCGACAAGGTCGCCACTGGCGCTCTTGTAGAGCTTATCCATGCCTGCGAAGGACAGCGCGATGACTCCAGGGTCGGCCTTGGGGGCGATCACAAAGTCAAATTCCAGCTGACGATGGTCTCCGTAATACACCACGTCAACGCCGGGATAGACGCCCGGTGCGCGAAGCTTCGCGAAACTCTTCACCCCAAGCCGCCACTTGGCCGGATCTTTGCCAATGTAATAGTTGGTCACTCCCGCTTGCGGTTCCAAAGCCTGCAACTGAAAGTTGGGGCTGGCATTGTCAAATGCGAAGCGGAACATCTGGTGCTTGCCAGACTTGGCGTCGGTCACAGCCACGGAGGATTCGCTGGCACCCACCGACACGGTATAGTTGCCGTTGCGCGCCAGAAACCGCGCGGCGCTGTCGGTCGGCTCAAAACTCAAAGGGAGCCTGCCATATTTCTCGATGGCATTGCGCTTCGCGCCTGCGTCCTGAGCCTGTTCGGCGACCAAGGAGAGCGGTGCGAAAATGGTGGCGACGGTGAGCAGCGCGGTACAGAGCTTCAGCTTCATGTTCGAGCCTCAAGTGCAGCTATCAAATAAATCAACTACCGATCTGGTTGCGAACAACTAACAAGACCCTTGAAAATCTTGCTTGCCCACCTGGCCCGGAGGACGTAGCAGGTGCGGCGCCTCCCACATGCGACGGGGAGCTAGCTGGATGTGACGTCGCACCCGGAAGCCGTTGCAACGTTAAGTGACGCACTCGTCGATACCGTTACGCCGTTCTCCGTGTAGGTAACGTTCACAGAATAGGGATAGGGCACATTGGTGGTTGGAGCATACGTGCACGCCGGTACGTTGGGGCTAGCCGCCACAAGGCCGGAATTATTGACTGTGACCGTAGGCAGACCGTTAACGCTAAGCGGGGCAGTGTTGTTGGGAGCTGACGAGCCACCGATTGAATACTGGCTTTTTTGCGTCACATCCGCCGTTTTCGTGTTGGTGTATGTGGCCGTGACGGTAAGCTGCTGCGTGCTACCGAACGTAGCGAGGCTCGCAGAAGTCGGCGACACGCTAATAGATTGAAGCTTGTAGGTTTGGCCGCAACTGGCCAGAACTGTAAATATCGCACCTACACAAAGCACAGTCATTACGCGCCGCACCATCTGGAACTCTCCTATACCTTGGGAATGTTGCTCAATCTTCGCAACATCAACTCTGCAATTCAAGCGATTCAAGCGAATAGTGGTTAGCTAACTTGATACTCAAGTATCGGTACCATTGGACACAACGAGGGTGAACTCTGAGTTTCTGGAGTAAGTAGCCTTAGTCTGCGCGAGCGGCACTTCCCAGGTACAAACAAGAAGGCCAGCCCCGCGGGACTGGCCTGATGAGTGAAGCAGATGTTTGTAATTTAGTTCTGCGCGTCAGCCAGAACCTGTTCGCGAGCCGCTGCATCTTCGCGCACTTCCGCCTGGTTTTGCGGCAGTGCAATGCCCAGCACCTCCTCGATGCTGGAAACGTAGTGAACGGTTACGCCTTCCATCTGCTCGGGCAATACATCTTCTTCCACGTTCATCTGGTTTTCCGCCGGGAAGATGATGTCGGTGACTCCTGCGCGCTTGGCGGCCAGGAATTTTTCCTTCACACCGCCGATTGGCAGCACGTTTCCGCTCAAGGTGATTTCGCCAGTCATCGCCATCTTCGGACGCACCTGCTTATCGGTCAGCAGCGACACCAACGCAGTGACAATGGTGACTCCGGCCGAGGGGCCATCCTTGGGAATACCTCCAGCCGGCACGTGGATGTGAAGATCGTACTTGGTGAAAATCTCATCCTCGATCTTCAATTCCTCGGCATGTGCGCGCACCCAGCTAAAGGCCGCCTGCATTGATTCGCGCATCACCTCCTGGATTTGGCCGGTGATGCGGAACTCGCCCTTGCCCTTCATCTTCATCGCTTCGATGAACAGAATATCGCCGCCCACCGGAGTCCAGGCCAGTCCGACCACAACTCCCGGATGCTTGGTGCGTGCCGCAATCTCCGTATCGACGCGAACCTTGATACCTCCCAACATCTCCTGCACTACTTCCCGGGTCACCACCAGTTTTTCAGTCTTGCCTTCCACGATGCGGCGTGCCTGCTTACGGCAGATGGTCCCGATCTGGCGCTCCAGGCTACGCACTCCAGCCTCGCGCGTATAGTGGCGAATCATGAAGCCCACAGCATCCTCTGTGAACTCAATCTGCTCCGCAGTCAGGCCGTTCTCCTCAGTCTGCCGCCGGATGAGGTACTGATACGTGATGTGGCGCTTGTCTTCCTCCGTGTAGCCGTGCAGGTCGATGATCTCCATGCGGTCGCGCAACGGATCTGGAATGGTATCCAGTTGATTGGCCGTGGTGATGAATAGCACCTTGGACAGATCAAACATCACGTCCAGATAGTTGTCCCGGAAGGTCGCGTTCTGCTCCGGATCGAGCGCCTCCAACAACGCCGCCGTGGGATCGCCACGGTAGTCGCGGCCTACCTTGTCAATCTCATCCAGCATGAATACCGGGTCGTTCGCTTCCGCGCGGCGAATTCCCTGGATGATCTGGCCTGGCATGGCTCCGATGTAGGTGCGGCGGTGACCGCGAATCTCCGCCTCGTCATGTATACCGCCCAGCGACATGCGCACAAACTTGCGTCCCAGAGCGCGCGCAATCGACTTGCCCAGCGAGGTCTTGCCCACTCCCGGAGGTCCGAAGAAGCAAAGGATCGGCCCCTTCATCTTCGGGTTCAAGTGCCGCACGGAAAGATAGTCGAGGATGCGGTCCTTTACCTTTTGCAGATCGTAGTGATCCTCGTCGAGGATTACCTTTGCCTTCGTGATATCCACCTGCGCGCCGCTTGACTTGATCCAGGGCAGCACCACCAGCCACTCCAGGTAGTTGCGCGTCACCGAGTAGTCAGCCGCCATGGGAGACATGCGCGAGAGGCGGTTCAGCTCCTTCATCGCCTCTTTCTTCACCTCTTCCGGCATTCCGCTCTGGTCGATCTTTTCCTTGAACTCCTCGACATCGCGCGTCGTATCGTCCTGCTCGCCCAGCTCCTTCTGTATCGCCTTGAGCTGCTCGCGCAGGTAATAATCGCGCTGCGTCTGTTGCACCCGGTCCTGCACTTCACTCTGAATCTTGTTGCGCAGCTGCTGAACTTCCAGTTCCTTGGCCAGGTGCTGGTTGATCTTATCCAGCCGCGAACGTACGTCGTAGGTCTCCAGCACGTCCTGCTTGTCGCGGGTGGAAAGCGATGGTAGCGAGCTGGCTACAAAGTCCACCAGACGCCCTGGCTCTTCAATATTCAGCGCTACCGTCGAAAGCTCATCGGAGAGCGTCGGCGACCCGGCAACGATCTGCTGGAAGAGGTTGAGTATGTTTCGCTGCAGCGCCTCAATCTCCGCGTTGAGCTCGGGCACAACCTCTTGTACGGTTTCCACCGTCGCCTTCATGTAGGGAGTGAGCTGCGTGTACTCCACAACACTGACGCGCTCCAGCCCCTCAGCAAAGACAAATAAGCTCTGATTGGGCATTTTGACCACTTTGTGAACCGTAGCCAGAGTCCCAATCGGATAAAGGTCGACCGGCTGCGGCGTGTCAACGCGCGCCTCGCGCTGAGCAATCACCACGATCGTCTTGTCCTCGCCCAGCGAGTTGATCAGTTGCACCGAGCTCTCTCGCCCCACGGTCAGAGGTAGCACGGCATGGGGAAACAGCACCGTGTCGCGAACCGGTAGCACCGGGAGAGCACGCGTGTCGCTGGAGACTGGAATGCTTTCAAGATTGCGGGTTTCCTTTGCCACTATGAACTCCTTGAGTCAAACGTACTCAACTTTGATGACTCCATTATACGAAAAGATTCGGTTTCTGTGGCCGAGCAGATCAAGAGTTCGCATCGCACGGCTAAAACGCCCAAAAACCGACGAAATGGGCACCTCTGCTCTCTTTCGGCACAATCATGGGCCGTCGAGACGATCTCTCTGGCCAGCTCCGTAAATAGCAAGCGGGCGGATTGTAGTCCTTGCCAGCCAGCGAGGCAAGAAGCTTTCGCAGGCAGGGCAAAAACCCGTCTCTCTATGATGACAAGAGCTTCAAAATCAGCAGCTTCCGATTCTCGCCAACCTTCCATTTTTCCATCGCACCTAATGTTTTGGAGCGGTGATCGAGGGCGGGATGTGCGGGCCGCGCTGAGGATCCGAAAATTATGCTCTGGACATTGTTTGTTGTACTGCTGGTGCTCTGGCTGATAGGCATGGTGAGCAGCTACACCATGGGCGGAGTTATCCACATTCTGCTACTGCTTGCACTGGTGGCGCTGGTGGTTCAGTTGATCACCGAACGAAGAAAGATAGTTTGAATTGAAATCTGAAGCACCAGGGAGATACTTTATGGATAAGAATCGCGTGAAAGGAAAAATGGAAGACATCAAGGGCCGGGCCAAGCGCCAAGTAGGAGAATGGATCGGGGACGAAAAGGCGCAGGCCGAAGGAGCCGCGCAGCAGGTGAAGGGCAAGATTCAAAATGCCTGGGGCAAGGCGAAGGATGCTGGACGCGAGGTTCTGGACAACAACAACCAACCTGAACACGTGGAGCGCAACAGAAACAAGAAAGACGATTCAGCCGCTTAGTTTCACGCTGTCCGCATTCTCAGAACCGGCCAATTCTGGACCACGGAAATAGGAGACCCAGAACGTGCCGGTTGCTTCTGATTTGTTTCCGGTTCTCCTGCCAAAAGAGGAATTAAGGGAGCGACCAGCACCTTGGCCTGACGGCGTCAGTCGCGGTTGGCCGCAGTGGCCTTCCGCGCGGCTTCAGCCCGGCGAATCTCGCGCCGTCGGCCTGCATCCTCAAAGCGGCGCAATTCGTCCGCCGACTCCGGAATCACCGGTGCCACCGGCAGTCTGCGGCCCTGGCTGTCCACAGCGACAAAGGTGAGATAGGCAGAGCTGACGTGGTGACGCTCTCCTGTGAAGTAGCTCTCCACCCACACCTTGATCCCCACCTCCATCGATGTCCGGTAGACCCGGTTCACCGAAGACTTGAAAACCACAAAGTCTCCTACACGCGCGGGATTCAGAAAATCCAAGTGGTCAGTGGAGGCGGTCACAACGTAGCCGCGCGAATGCCGATGCGCAGCCAATGCACCGGCAACGTCGATCCAGTGCATCAGCCGTCCGCCAAGCAAGGAACCTAGGGGATTCGCGTCATTCGGAAGTACAAGCTCCACCATCTCGGAGATCGAGTCGGCGACGGGGCGCGGGATCAAGTTTTCAGATGGTTCCATGTTTCTCGTTGCCATAGTCCTCGTTACAATGTCCGGTGCAGCGCTAGGGTCTGCGTCTCTGATGTGCGTCCTGATGCGTCGCGGGTCGCACAGCTTACTTAAGCCTGATTGTCTTTGGACTCCCGCCAGTTCCCTTCCGCTGCAATTTAATGTGCCAGTCGTCTCGCGATCCAGGCGCGGACGGTCGCATCGGCGAGCGCAACCAGCCGCGGATCGGGTGGATCGATCCAGCTCTCCGCAACTCGATCATAGCGCAGCTCTCCGCATAGTGCGGGCCGGTGTTCGCGCTCGCAGGCAAACTGGAGCCGTATGGTTGCCGAACCCTCGCCTGTGAGTTGGAAACGCACCGCGTCAAAGGCACGTTCGGCTGGCAGATGTGCACACTCCGCATAGCCGAGGTTGCAGTGCAACCGCAAAGTCTCGTCATTGCAGCCAGTCGCGGTCACTCCGCAACTTCCCGCAAAACCGTCTCCCAGCGGCAGCCTATCGCGATGTGTCCAGAGCTCACGCTTGTGAGGCTCGGACGGAATGAAATACGGACACGCCATCGCAACTCTCCTCGTGACGCTATTCTAATAGCATCTGTATCCGGCTGAGGGGCCTTTGAACATGATCCCCGTGCCACTGTGTTATGTTCTGCGTATGGCCGCTGAAAGATTGGAACAGCTCAAAGCGATTCTTGCCCTTGAACCCCGAAACACTTTCGCCCGCTATGCACTGGGCATGGAATACTCGTCCGCCGGCAAAACCGACGCAGCGGTGCAGGAGTTCCGCACCTTGCTTGAAGTGGACGCCAACTATGCCAATGCGTTCTTCATGGGAGCGTTAGCGCTGCATCAGGCCGACCGTACCGCTGAAGCTGTGCGGTGGTTGCAAGATGGCATTGCCTGTGCTCACCGCGTTGGCAACCAACACGCTGAAAACGAAATGCAAGCGCTGCTCGAAGAGTGGCAATCCTAGCGCTTTCCCGCTTGTTCCCTCCGGCGTAGCATCTTCAGCAATCCCCAGTTGAAGACTCCAGGGGTTAGGCGGTACAGGCCCACTATCAGATTGTTGTTCCAAGGCACCACCACAAGACGGCGGTTGTCGCGATACGCTTTCCATACCGCGTCTGCAACCCGCGCAGCGGTAATTCCATGCTTGCGATGGCCACCCAGCCGCAGGCTCTCGACTCCCCACACCGCATTAGCGTTGAAGTCCGTCTGCACATATCCGGGACATATGGTGTTGACATGAACTCCGTAGGGAGCCAGTTCCAGCCGCGCCGCGCGGCCCAGGCAGTTCAACGCATGCTTGGTCGCCCCATAGGCTCCCATGTAAGGCACAGTCACAATTCCGGCTACGCTGGAGATGTTGAGAATGGCGCCTGAGCGCTGCTGCTTGAAGACCGGCGACACCACCTGCATACACTCGACCGCGCCGAACAGGTTGGTATCGAACATCTTTCGGCAGGCGGCCATATCCATGCGCTCCACCGAGTCGATCAGTCCGAAGCCCGCATTGTTCACCCAGACGTCCACCCGTCCAAAACGTTCAATCGCCGCCGCCAGTAAGGTCTCGATCTGTGCCCGCACAGTCACGTCGCAGACTACGGCCAAGGTACGATCCGGCGCCCCGGAGCGCTGACGGGCGGCCTCCACGCGGCTCCGTTCACGCGAGGCTAGTACCACCGATGCTCCCTCGCGGAGAAAGCGGTGCACAATCGCCTCGCCAATCCCCATGGACGCCCCGGTCACCACCACGACTTTGCCTGCAATGCTCATCTCGCAACTTTTATTGCCACATTGGCAAAAAGTCAAGCGAGCGCCGCAGCCGGAACGCCATTATCTGGTGCCTATCCGCCGACGCCAGCACTGCAATTTCGCAGTGACAGCACGCCTCAAACCGTCCTCGAAAATATCTGCACAACGTAGCAGCTGTAATTTGCGTCCAATTGGCATCCTTTGACAGCGCTGGGTCACCGTGAGCTCGCAATCCCGCAGCGGCGCCAGCAGAGGTATCCGGAGGCGTCATGTCCATTCTTCCCCACACGATCGGCGAACTTCGCACCAGCCAGTTCAGCGAGCAGCGCATGTTACGGCGCGGCGTAAAGGATGAATTGCGCGAGAATCTGCTCACGCGGCTAAGAACCAGTGGGCCAATCTTTCCGGGGATCGTCGGGTATGACGACACAGTGATTCCGCAATTAGTCAACGCCGTGCTCTCGCGCCACAATTTCATTCTCCTTGGACTGCGTGGACAAGCCAAAAGCCGTATTCTGCGCGCTCTTGCCGGATTGCTCGACGAGCAGTCTCCCTACATTGCCGGATGCGAGATTCGCGACAATCCCTACGCCCCGCTCTGCCGCCGGTGCAAAGAGCTAAAGGCTCGCGAAGGAGACCGCACACCCATCGCCTGGATGCCGCGCGACGAGCGTTACGTTGAGAAGCTCGCCACTCCCGATGTCACCATTGCGGATCTGATCGGCGACATCGATCCCATCAAGGCCGCACGCGGTGGCCATGAACTCGCAAGTGAGTTGGTGATTCACTACGGACTGCTTCCCCGCGCCAACCGCGGCATCTTTGCCGTCAATGAACTGCCCGACCTGGCCGGCAAAATCCAAGTGGGACTCTTCAACATCATGCAGGAGGGTGATGTGCAGATTAAGGGCTTCCCTGTGCGCCTTCCGCTCGATGTTGCGCTGGTCTTCAGCGCCAACCCCGAAGATTACACTGCGCGCGGCAAGATCGTGACCCCACTCAAGGATCGTATCGGCAGCGAAATCCGCACCCATTACCCGGCTACCATCGAGGAGGCTATGGCCATCACCGCGCAGGAAGCATGGTCTGAGCGCCAAGGCCCGGAACTGATCGTGCCGCCTTATATTCGCGAAACCGCCGAACAGATCGCCTTTATCGCGCGCACGGACAAGCGCGTGGACCGTCGTAGCGGAGTGAGCCAGCGCCTGCCCATCAGCGTGCTGGAGAATGTAATTTCCAACGCCGAACGCCGTGCCGTGCTTGAAGGCTCCACGATTGCCGTTCCCCGCATCTCTGACATTTACGCGGCCATGCCCTCCATCACCGGAAAGTTGGAGTTGGAATACGAAGGCGAAATGAAGGGTGCCGACGTTGTTGCCCGCGAGGTCATCCTGGCATCGGTAGCTAAGACCTTTGACCGCTATTTTGGTGCCAACGATCTAAAACAAGTTGTGCAGTGGTTTGAACTCGGCGGACAGGTGACGCTTACGGACAACACTCGCACCCGCGACGGACTAAAGAGCATGGAAAAAATTCAGGGACTGCTGGAGAAGACCGAAAAGGTTGGCGTTGGCGAAGGCGAAGCGCCCGAGTCCATCGTCTCCGCCGCCGAATTCATTCTTGAGGGATTGCACGCGCACAAACGCATTGGCCGCACCGAAGACCGCGTCTTTACCTCGGGTGACAAGCAATCCCGGCGCACCGAGCGCGATGACACTCGCGAGGAGTTCGAAGCCGACTGGGAGCAGCGCCGCAAGAATCGTAGCCCATTCAACTGAAGTGGCAGATCGCTATTGTAGGGAGCATCTCCATGAAGCGCGTCAAGTACAGCAAATACATTCCCAACCTCGCCGATGACTTGAGCCTCGACGACCTTATGGACGCGCTCTCGGATTTTCTGCTGGAGAGCGGCTTTGAGGACGAGTTGGGGCGCTATTACAGGCCCGGCGATGGTCCCGATCAGCTGGATGCGTTGCGCGAGGCTATCCGCGACGCCCTGCTGAACTCCGACCTCTTCGACGAAGAGACGCGCGAGCAGATGAGGCAGTTGCAGAATCAGGGCCGCATGGAGCAGCTCATCGACGAACTGCTCGACCGCATGGAGCAGGAGGGCATGGTAACTATTTCTCCGCCGCACGATCCCACCCGCATATCGAGCACCGGCGGCAGCGTGGGACAAGACAAGGCGAGCAATCGGCCACTCAAGTTCGAGGTCACTGACAAGGGTCTTGACTTCCTCGGCTACCGCACTCTGCGCGACCTGCTCAGCTCGCTTGGCCGCTCCAGCTTTGGACGCCACGACACGCGCGACACCGCGACCGGGGTTGAGACCAGCGGCTCCAGTAAACTCTACGAGTTCGGCGACACCATGAACCTAGACATCAACGCCACGCTCTCCTCCGCCATCCAGCGCGAGGGCCTTACCCTGCCGCTCGTAATCGAATACAGCGATCTCCACGTGCACCAGTGCGAGTATCAGTCCTCGTGCGCCACCGTGCTCATGCTCGATTGTTCGCACTCCATGATTCTCTATGGCGAGGATCGTTTCACTCCGGCCAAGAAAGTGGCCATGGCGCTCTCGCAACTCATTCGCACCCAATATCCCGGAGACACGCTTTCACTCGTGCTCTTTCACGACTCGGCCGAGGAACTGCCTGTTTCGCAGCTGGCCAGAGTTCGCGTTGGCCCCTACTACACCAACACCCGGGAGGGCCTCCGCATCGCGCAACGCATTCTGCAGCGCCAGCGCAAAGACATGAAGCAGATCATCATGATCACCGATGGCAAGCCTTCGGCCGTCACCCTGCCCGATGGAAGAATTTACAAGAACGCCTTTGGACTCGATCCGCTCGTGGTCAGTCAGACGCTGGAAGAAGTTGCAAAGTGCAAGCGCACCGGCGTGATGATCAACACCTTCATGCTCGCCTCAGACCGCGGCCTGGTGCAGTTCGTGCAGAAGGTCACCGAGATGTGCCGTGGCAAGGCCTACTTCACCACGCCATACACCCTTGGCCAATATCTGCTGATGGACTACATGAGCCGCAAGACGAAGACCATACACTGAACCAGTTGAGCCGTTGGAGCGGAGCCCAGTAGCAGCTCAGCTATTTCTTCTCTTCCGCCCGCACCGCGGCCTCGGCCGCTTGGAATCCAATTCGCGAATGAGTGCCGTCGCAAAAGGGTTTGTTGACGCTTGCGCCGCAGCGGCACAGTGCAATCGCCGGTTTACCGCCCAGGTCGAGCGGATATGGGTTTCCCGATGCATCCACAAGTTCGACAAGGCCCTCGGGATCTTCCACGCGATACGGCCCGTTGGGACGAACCGTGATCTTAACCTTCGCCATTCTTCCTCCAACCGGCGAGGGCCATACGTTGGCTCCCACCCGTCGCCAGCAATGCAGTCAATCTTCTCACACAACTCAGTGGCGAAACGCTACGTTCACCAGCAGTTTATCTCCTGTGATATCGACCACGTTGCAGAAAGTGCGGTCGTCACGCCGCGTAAAGTCCAGCCCCACCCGCGAGTTTCCGATCTTTAAGTTACGGATATGCAGATGTCCCAGCCACTCCGGCAGTTGCGGGTTGATGATGTTCAACTCCTTGCGGTGCGCCGAGGGCCGAATGCCCAGTACCGACGCGAGGATCAGAAACGTCGCTCCCGATGCCCAAGCCTGCGGAGAGCACGACACCGGATAGTGCACCGGCTCATCAAACGGACGCCGCTGCACGCCACAGAAAAGCTCCGGCAGCCGGTAATCGCGAAACTCCAGCCCCGCCTGAAACAGCGCGGTCAACACCCGCAGAGCCGGTTCGCGAAATTCGTTCAGCGCCATGCCATGCGCGATCAGCGAGTTATCGTGCGGCCACACCGATCCGCGATGATAACTGAGTGGATTGAATACCTGTTCCGCCTGCGACATGGTGCGCCAGCCCCAGCCGCTGAACATATCGTCCTGCATCATCCTCTGAGCTACCGCGCGAGCACGTTCGCGATTGATGATGCGGCTCCACAGCAAGTGGCCCGGATTCGACGCAACCACCTCCAATGGCTTCTTCTCCGCGTCCAGGGCCATGGCATAGAAGCCGCGCTGCTGGTTCCAGAAAACCTTGTCGAAGCGGCGCGCCAACTCGTTGGCTTCGCGGCGGCACTTCTCGGCGCGCTCGTGGTCTCCAAACATCCGCAGCAACGACGCCATCCGATATTTTGCGTCGTACACGTAACCCTGCACCTCGCAGAGCGCGATCGGAGGACTTGCAACCGTACCGTCACGGTGAATGTTTGCGTCCCAGGAATCCTTCCAGCCCTGGTTGACTAGACCTTTCGGCGATCTGCGCTGATATTCCACAAATCCGTCGCCGTCGAGGTCACCGTATTGTTCAACCCAGTCCAGTGCGCGATAAGCATGGGGCAGCATCTCGCGCACCAGGGTCTCGTCCGCTGTCCAGTTGAAGGTCTCGCTCAGCAGTATCAGCCACAGCGGCGTCGCGTCCACTGAACCATAGTAGGGGCCAAAGGGCATCTCGCCGCATCGTGTCATTTCCCCTTCTCTGGACTCGTGCAGAATCTTGCCCGGCTGCGCGTCGCGCCAATCATCCACCTCGCTGGCCTGGTAGCGGGCAAGCACCCGCAGGGTATCCTTGGCAAGTTCGGGGTTCAGCGGGAGGGTCTGGTAAGCAGCGATAATCGAATCGCGTCCGAAGATTGTGGCAAACCACGGGATTCCAGCCGCGATGACATGCTCATTACCAAACGGAATGCGCAACGCGTGGAAGTCTCCTACAGCGTTGCGCAGCAATTCGTCAAACACTGCGTTCGAGCTGAAAAAACTGGCCGACGCGCTCTCAAACTCCCGGAAGGCCGCGCGCCGCTCCTGCAAATGCGCGTCGAAGTCATAGAATGTGGCGCGGCTCTCAGTGCCTTCTACGCGTGGCGTAACCGTGATCTCAAGCGAGGTCTTCCGTAATGGCTCCAGCCGTAGTTCCCAGTGCGCAGTTTCTCCGCGAATTTCTGCCGGACTGGGATGCATGCGAACCATTGTCTGGCGCAAAACCTCGTCCCGCCCACGATAGCTGAAGATGATCCCATCGCTTTCAATCATCGGCTGAAAGTACTGCCCATGATCGGCGCGCGCCACTCCGCGCACCTGGAAGACATCCACAAAATCCGCATTGCAGGAGATCTCTACCGTGAACTTCACCGCACAGCGGTTGAAGTTCTCAAAGGTGTAACGGTCATAAAGGATGTCGGAGGCCAGTAGCTGTTCGCGGCGGATGTGAACTGTGTTCTCCGGAAGATCGAACGAATCGCGCAACGTGATGTTTCCTGTCGTCAGTTCGACCTGAGAGACAAAAGCCTTTTCCGTGCTGCTGGACAGCACCACCGAACGTTGCCCATCGATCCTGAACTCCAGATGCGAGAGAAAACGTGTGTCCTCATGGAAGAAGCCAACGTCCGGCGCACCGGGCGGCACAATATCTCCAGCAACGTTGGTGGCAAGAAATGTCTTGCCATCGATCAGGGTAAGGTTGTTGACCTTGCGAGGCTCCTGAGCCTGGTGCGCCAAGCGTGGCTCGATGTATGGAGACTCAATCGGAACCAGCTGCTCACGGTAGAGAATGCCCGACGAGCTCATGCTGCCGCCTGCCTCTCCGCGCCGCTGTCCTTCACCAGCACCGCGTCCTCGAACATCTCGCGATACAGCGCAAGATAGTCATGCACCATGCGCTCCTCGGAAAAGAATTGTTGGACATAGGCTCGCACTCCGGCCGGCTTGAGTCGATCCAGAAGGCGCACCTTCATAACCGCATCGCCGACGTCTTTGCAGACAAAACCACTCACGCCATCGCGCACAATTTCCGCTACCGAGCCGCCTGGAAATGCGATCACCGGTGTTCCTGTGGCCATCGACTCCACCAGCACAAGGCCGAATGGTTCGTCCCATTCAATGGGAAACAGCATGCCCATTGACTTGCCGAGAAGCTCATTCTTGAGCGCAAGATCGGCCTCGCCAAGGTACTCAACGTTCTTCCCGTCCAGATGCGGCCGGACGCGCGAGTTAAAGTATTCGCGATACTTCGGCTGCACTTCACCCGCAATCTTCAGCGGAATACCACATTGCTTCGCAATCTGGATCGCGTGATGAACTCCTTTCACGGGAGCGATTCTTCCCAGAAAGCTGAGGTATGCGGCCTTCTGAGTCTGGAGGCGATATGGGGCCAAGTCGATGCCGTGATGAATCGTGCGGATCCGCTTCGCGCTTTCCCTTTCCTTCTGAAAGTTGCTGATGGAAACAAATTCCACCTCTGGAAAGCCACCGTAGAAGTCCGATAACGTCCTGACGTGCGGATGATGAACCGTGTACACCCACCGAGGCCCCCGGATGCGCGAGAATGCAAGCCCGGGAGCGTTGTTCAAATGGATGATGTCGGCGTCATGCCAGCAGTCGCTCACCGCCCACGAGGTATGGTTGAGGTCTTTCAGGTTGGAGTACAACTCGCCGTCGATCGGCCAGTCATCCGCTGGATAGAGCCATCGTAACTCCGCCCGCACCGTACTTTCCCCGTTGGCATAAACCACAACGTCGGCGCCCAGTCGCGTCAGCCCCTGGGCCAGTTGAGCAATGAACAGTTCCGTACCGCCATATCTTTTCGGCGGCACACTAAGAAATGGTGAAGCGATCAAAGCGATACGCATGCGGCTCCTGCGAGCAGGTTGGATGAAGGAAAAATGGAGCGGCTCAACCGCAACATTGTGGTGGGATGCCGATGGGAAACACACAGGTTATCGCGCCAGCTCTCGAATGATGGGAGGCAGCTCTCGAATGGAGAGCCGCAGCCTTCGGAACAGCGTGCTCAGTGCAACGCTTCTGAGTTGACCAGCGCGGGGCGCTCGCCGATGCGCGCCGCCTCCACTTCGCGTTCAAACTCTTTTGCTCGCTGCCGGCTGGTGTGCTCCGCCAGCACGCGCTCCTGTGCTGCTAATCCAATTGCGCGCAATTCGCTGTCGTCCATGTCATTTAGGTAACGCACAATTTCGCCCGCGCTTGCCGGTAGAAGAATCTCGCGTCCGGGCTTGAGAAATAAATCCAGTCCCGGCCAGTTGTCACTCACAATGGCAGCCCCGCAGGCGGCGGCTTCAAACAGCCGCACCGAAGGCGAATAACCCGCCATTACCATATCGCGCCGGGTCAGGTTCAGAGTTAGTCGCGATGACGAATATAGGTGGGGATGCCAGCGCGGATTCAGATGCACAATATGTCGCACGTTCGGCGGCCATCCAACACCTTTCGGATACTGTGGTCCAGCCACGATGAACTGCATCTGCGGCAATGCCTTGGCGGCGCCAAACAGAGACTCTTCCAGCTTCGGCTGCCGGTCGGGAGCATACGTCCCCATGTAGCTCATCGCGCAGGCAAAACGCTGCGAGCGCGGATGCGAGTGATAACGCTCGGGATCGAAGCTACAGTACAGCGGCGCCGCGCGCCGCACGCCGAAGCGGCTCTCCAACTCAGCGAGAATCGGTCCTCCGGTAAAGCTGAAGTACACATCCAACGCCGCCAGTTGATCAGCGCGGATATAGTCGGTAGACCCGCGCTCGCGCAATGTGGCCAATGTGATCGGAGTGTCGATGTCGTAGAACGTACGCACCGTGGCCGTTGAATCCAACATCGCCTCCACGGCCGCAATTCCATCTGGAAAATACGAGCCCACCATCGCAACGTCGGACGAGGCCAGCTCGCGGCGCACCAGCGGAAGCACATCCATCCAGCTTGTGTAGAGATTCAGCTCGCAAAAGTCCGGCTCTGGCAGATCCCGGTTGGAGGCATACCACTCCACGTTTTTCTCGAAGAAGACAACCTTGTGCCCGCGTGCATGCAGAGCACGGGCCAGCGCACGGAACGTGGTCGCATGGCCATTTCCCCAAGACGACGTGATGGACAGTCCGAAGATGACGATCTTCAAAGCAGTTTCCTTGCTGCTCCCATATCAGGCTCGCGGTTCAATCGTCTGGAAGCCAGCCGAATCCAACGCGCTCGGGTGCCGGTCGGCGCGTGCCGCGCATAGAATTTGCTCCACTTCGTCCGCGCGCTGCGCGTAAGTATGTTCGGACAGCGCCCGCATCCGCATCGCTTCGCCGATGGCGTGCGCCTCCGCCGCCGATTTGTCGCGCAGTAACTCCACAATCTCCTCCGCGTTCTCCGCCACCAGAATCTCGCGCCCGGGTTCGAAGAACCTTTCGATGCCGCGCCACTTGTCGGTGATCAGGCAGGCCCCAGCGCCGGCTGCTTCAAAGACACGCGTCGGCGGCGAGAAGCCAACATCGGCCATCGAGTCGCGATTGACGTTCAGCACCATTCTCGCTGATGCGTTGATTCGGTTGTGGGAGCCAGTGCCCACGTGCCCAATCCAGCGCACGTTCGGCGGCAGTGGCTTGTTGCCCCAACCCTCACCGCCCAGCACAAAACTCATCTCCGGTGCCAGTTCAGCTGCGCGCAAAAAAAACTGCTCCACTCGCCGCTCGCGGTCTGGCAGGCGGTTACCCACAAACACGAGGTCGCAGGTCACCGACGGATCAACGGCTTCAGGATGGTGCGTCTCCGGATCGAGCGCGTTGTATATCGGATGGCAATTGCGCGCTCCCAGCTTGCCATAACGCTCCACTACCTCCGAGCCACCGCCATAGGTAAACACAAAATCGTATTGCGGAATCAGGCGGCGGAACGGATCATGCGCATCGCTCTCCACCCTTGCCAGTGTCGCAGGAGCATCCACATCCCAGAAGGCAACCTGCGCGTGCGGCGAGCGACATTCCAGCACGCGGCGCTCCAGCAACTCGTCGTCACTGCCCACTCCGCTGTGCTTGATTACCAGATCTGCCGTAGACGCCAGCCCAATCAGTTCATGGATATCTTGCGGCGTCTGGTAAAGAATCACATGCGCATACTCGATCTCACTAAGGTCGCGGTTCTGCTGGCGATTGTAAATATCCGGCTCGGCAAAACTGATTTCGTGCCCCAGCACCGCCAGGCTCTTGTACATTCCGCGATAGTACGTCGCAGCCCCATTCCAATAACTAGAGGTAATGCTCGATCCAAATACGAAGATTCTCATCCCGTGATTTCTCCGCAAATCTCCATAAGCTGCTCGGCTCGATGCCTGCAGGTATGATGCCGCCGAATGGTCTCCAGTCCGCTAGCGGCCAACGTCCGACGGTTGCTTTCGCTTTGCAGGAGTTCGGCGAGCAGCGCACTCATCTCACGGCCGTCGCGCGCCACCAGGTAATCCTCTCCTGCGCGAAAAAGCCCCTCGGTATCCGACCACGGCGCGCAAACCAACGGGATGCCGCAGGCCAGCACCTCGAAGACGCGGATCGTCGGCACACCGCTCAGTCCGTTGGCGTACTGGCGGCGAGGCACATGCAGCGCTACCCGGCTCTCGGCGTAAACCGCAGGCGCGTCCAGGTTCGGCAGATAGCCCCCATACTCAATACCAGAGCGGCGCAGCGTCTCTCTCGCCTCCCGTGGGTATCGCACTCCATGCACAAGCACCCGCTTCGCAACCGCGGCCTCTTCGGCGGCTATATTGCCTGCTGTCAGACGCCCGGCAGGTTCAACCAGAAACTCCATCAGCTCCCCGGTTCTCTCTTCGTCGCCCCAATTCCCAATCCAAACTACATCGTTTCGCTGCGGCCGCTCCAGAGGATGAAAGACGCTCACGTCTGCGGCCTCGTGAAAAGTCCATGCCCGTGCTACGCCGAAACCATCGGCATAGATTCGCCGGATAGCCTCGCCGAAGGCAAGCACCCCGTCGAACAGATGCAGCGGAAATCTCAGGATTTGGTCTGCGTTACTGTAGGCGCGGTGATGTGTGTCGTGGAAGAGCGCGCGGAAGCCCATCCGTTTTTTTCGCCCGAGTATCTCCTGCACCACCTCCGGCTCATTCCATTCGTGGATCAGCACTAAGTCTGCGCCCGCAAGCTCGTGATTCAGAAAAGCCGGCAAGCCCTCGTCGCGCCGGTAAAAGTAAACGTCGAGCTCCGGGTAACTCGCATGGAATCCATTAATTGCCCGCGCAGCCACCTCGCCTTCCTGCTCCAAGTTGCTCAACGACCATCCACCAAGCTCCTCGTAACAGCGGACCTCGTGGCCCATGCGCACCAGTTCGCGCGCCAACCCACGCAAAAAATGCGCGTTACCGTGGTTCCAGTCGCTGATCCAGGAGTGCGCGAACAAGCGGATTTGCATTGCTTGCTTCATGCCGCCTCAACCTGACGCTCCAGTAGAGCCATGTAAGTCTGCAGATATTCCTCTACCATGCGCTCGGCAGTGTAATGCTGAAGAGCGTGCTCGTAGGCGCGATTGGCATAGTCCCAACAAAGCTCCTGATTATCGTGCAGCAGCCTCAATGCCTCGCCTAGTGATTCGCGGTCATTGCTGCGAAAGTAGATAGCCGCGTCTCCCCACACTTCGCGCAAGCTTGCAATGTCATTGGCCACAATGGCGCAGCGCGAGAATGCTGCCTCCAGTGGCGCAAGGCCAAAGGGCTCGTATTTCGAAGTCGCAATGTAGATTTTGGCCCAGCTCAGCAGTTTGCGCATTCCGTCTTCGGAGAGCTCTCCTATGCACCGTGTGGCCGGAGTCTGGGGTGTAATCTGCGGCGCGAGCTGAGACGCGATTAAGCCCTCTACACCAAGCGTGGATGTCGCATTTGCTTCTGCTGTCTCGCCCTTCAGCTTGGTTGCGCCAGCTATCAGAACCGACAGCGACGGACTGCTTAGCTCCGTCAGCAACTGCGATTGCTTCCCCTCATCCCACAGCCTTCCGGCGCTGGCCGCGTAATTCAGCTTGCTTGCCAACGGATCGAACAGCTCCGGCGTTCGTCCGTTGTAAATCACCCGCGACCGCTGCTGCTCGCCATAGCAGCTCTCCATGCATTTCAGCATCCAGCGCGACGGTGCCACCAGCAGACTCGCACCGGCCAGCCCCCGCTGCACCAGTCCGCGATACGACTGAGCCCAACTCCCGCGCGGTTCCGCCCCATGCACGGCCCAGCTCCAACTCATTACATCGCTGTGCGCCACCACCAGCTTGGGCAGCCCCACATTCAGCGCCCCGTAGTAGTACTGGCTCAAATGCAGCAGCTCAGGCTCTCGTTCGCGAATAACGTTGAGCAGGTAGTCAGCCGAATCACACAGTTTGCCCTCCGCACCCTGCATCCACTCCAAGCGGAAGTCGGTCGGAAAATACGCGACGCCTGGGAGCCGCTCCAGCCATGCACTCTGCTCCGTCCCCGGTACCCCGCCAAAGCTGACCAGTGTCACCCGGACCCCGTGGCGCGACAGTCCTGTGACTAGCTCTCGGGTGTAATTCCAGACTCCGCCAACCGTATCTGCCGTAATCAGAATGTGCATCGCGCTCCCGTAAAAAACTTGGCGCAAGCAGGCAAGTCGCAGACCAGACCCGCTGCACTGCGCCTTCGCTCCACGTGGCAGGTACTCCAGCGGGAAGCGACAACTCCGTTCAGGCCGTAAGGCCAAATGAAACCAAACTCTTTCGCGCCTCCTCCACCCGGTCCACCGCGCTCTGCGAACCCAGCCACTCCACCAGCTCGCCCATCGCGCTCTCCAAGCGGTGCCGCGGGCAGTAGCCGAGCAATTGCCTAGCCAGGGAGATATCGCCAAAGCAATGCCGAATATCCCCTGCGCGAAAGCTTCCCGTGATCTCCGCTGGCATCCGGACTCCCAGCGTTTCGCCCAAAATGTCGGCAATCTGCCGGATTGTAACCGGATCACCGGAGCCAATGTTCAGGGCATGGCCGTCGCCCTCACTGCGCTCCATCGCCAACAGATTTGCCCGCACCACGTCATGCACACTCACAAAGTCGCGCAGCTGATTCCCGTCCTCGAACACCAGCGGCGCTCGTCGATTCAGTAATCGAGAGGCAAAAATCGCCGCCACCCCTGTGTATGGATTGGAGAGAGCCTGCCGCGTGCCATAGATGTTGAAGTAGCGCAATGCCACCACGGGCACACCATAGGTGCGACCAAATAGCAGCCCCATCTCCTCCTGGTCCTTCTTGCCCAACGCATAGATCGAGCTGCACTGCAGCGGCTTGCCCTCCGCCGTGGCCACCGGTTCCAGCGGCAGTCCGCATGTGGGACATCCAACTTGCCAGCGTTTTTCCCTCAACTGCACCGCCCCGCGCGGCCCTGGAGCAACCATCCCATGCTCTTTGCAAACGTACTGCCCCTCACCATAAATCGACATCGACGACGCCACGATGAGTTTTTCCACCTTGTCTCGCCGCTCCAGCAGCACCTGTAGCAGGTTGGCCATTCCCTGAGTGTTGATCGCCATATAGCGCGCGATCTCATACATCGACTGCCCCACTCCGACCGCTGCGGCAAAATGATAAATGACGTCCACGCCGCTCACCGCCTCGCGCAGAGCCTCGATGTCGCGCACATCACCTCGCACCAGCTCGGCTTCGCGCGATAGATAGCCGGGAACACTTCCGTGGTGCACCTGATCCTCCAGGCTGTCAAAGACCCGAACCTCATGGCCTGCGCGTAGCAATGCATCCACCGTGTGCGAGCCCACAAATCCCGCTCCGCCCGTCACCAGGACTCGCCGTCTCATGACTTCTCCGCTCCCACCACGATGGCTCGCTCACTCGCAGCGCTCACTCCAGCCGTGCGCCCTAAGGGCGCATAGCGCAGCACCGACCAGCGGGCAAATTCGGCAAAGTCCGAGGGATCCTTGGCCGGACTCGTATAGTGCGGCGCTACCCCTAGGTGCTCTGGCGTGAAGCACAGCGTTATGGTCGTATCGAATTCGTCCAGCGCCGACATCTGCCGGTCAAACCACGCCTCCGAGCCCGGACGAAACCAGTCTGCCCAGCTGATGCCGGTTCGCACCGACCGCACACCCAGCTCGCGCAGCCTTTGCACACCCAGCTCCAGGCGATGGTCCTCGAAGTGAAACCATTGGCAGACCCCCATCCCATTAGGAAACTGTGCAGCCGCTAGCTTCGGCGAGCCATCTGCCCGGAACAGCCCCATGTAATAGTGACGGTAATAAGCGCTGCCTTCGGCCTCCTTATGCCGTGTCGTTGCTGTCCAGGTGGCCGGCAAGTCGAAGAGGCTGTACCAATGTACCCGCTCCACCTTGGGCAGCAGCAGCTCGGCAGTCCTCTGCAAGCCGAACAGCTGCACTTCTTCGGCACCGAACGATGAGGCACCCGCCTCGCTCACCCATATGGACTTTCCGCCAACCACCGCGCGAATCTCCTCCAGCTTCTTCGGCCACTCGGAGATCTGCCAGTGGTTCCAGTCGAGCGGAAAGCCGTGTACCGCAACAATATCCACCGACTCGAGCACGCCGTAGCCGGCCAGCAACTCGATAAACCGCGGATCGATTGGCGAAATTCCTCCCAGCACGATCTTGATCTCTGGATTCGCTTCCCGGATCGCCTTTGCTCCGGCATGAACCAGCGCAGCAAATTGCTTCCACTCCGGATCAAGGTGAAAATCCCAATGGGAGAGATTATTCGGCTCGTTCCACAACATCACAGCTTCAATCATTAGGCCTTATACCTCGCAATGTGCCGCGACAGCGGCCTGGCCGGCCGCAATGCGCCAGCCATGCAGATGATTACAAAGTTCCATCCAACTCCCTCGGCAGTACAAACTTCCCCTCGCGCGTCATCGCATTGGGGGCGCAGATCCAGGTTTCGCTCTCCGGGTGCGACTCAATTTCCATCCCCGAGCTGCGCAGCATCGCCTCGGCGGCGGCCCGATTCGGAATCCACCAGTTTGTCTGATCACTCGAGTAGCTCTGCTCTACGAAGTACATCTGTGGCCAGCTTGGATCGGCAAACATCTCCTTGCGCCAGAAGTCGTAGTCAGATTCCCACTGCTTCACTTCGTCGGAGCCGCGAATCATGGTCTGAAACACCAGCTTGCCGCCCACCTTGGTTACCACCTTGTCCAATGCATAGAGCGGATAGCGGAGGTGATAAAAGACGCCCATGAAGATCACAAAATCGAACTGCCCTGCAATCTGCTCCACCTCGTAGACGCTGCGCTTTTCCAGCTCAATCTCCAGCCCCAGCGTGCGCGAGGCAAGCCGTGCCTGTTCCAGATACCGGTCGCAGATATCGATCCCCAGAACTCGCTTTGCTCCCCGCTGTTTCATCTGCAGCGAGTAGAAGCCTCCATTGCAGCCAATATCTAGGACCGTGGCTCCACTCAAGTCCAGCGGAAGTGCCGGTGAGATGTGCCGCCACTTAACATTGGGAAAGTCGCCGAGAAAGTGATTGGGGGCCGTTTGAATTCCGCGCAGGTCAATATTGTGGAACCACTCTCCCAGTTCCGAAATCTGCTGGGCTAGCGCGTCTGGACTGGTAGCCGGGTAGGTGGGTGAAAGACTCTGCAAGTGTGCCATTGCACCTGTCGGCAGCGGAGTTTACTGTTCGATCCCTGCCTCTCGAAGCTTAGAGGCGCGGTCATCTACTCGGGATGCCTTCACCGCCATCAAGCCCCTATACAACGCGCCGTCCGGTCAGCAAGTTCGCTACGAGGATGACCAGCGCCACCACCAGCAGAAGATGAATCATCGAGCCGGCAACATGAAACCCCCAGCCCAGCAGCCAGAGCACGAGCAGAATTGCGAAGATTGTCCAAAGCACGCCGTTTCCTCCCTTGGTCCATACGCTATGAGGAGACCACGTGCTTTCAAGTTGGCTGCTGCTGAAGAAAAGTACGCGTCGCGATCATACTTACCTGGAACCCGAGAGCCTTGTTGGCAGTGCCAGGCAAAACGCCGCGCTAGTTCACACTCTCCAGCCGGGCACGGATGTTGTTGGCGAGCTGGCAGACCGAGGCCAGCTTCTCCGCTGCATCCGGAGGCAGCTCCGGCGTCCGCATCGCCAGCTGAGTGGAAAGTAAAATTCCGGTCACCGCGTCGCGAATCTCACTGCGCAGCTGCGACTCGGCGGCGCGGACGGCAATCATGCGCGACTCCCGGTTGCGGCGTAGCGCCAGCCGCAGTTCGCGTGCAATACGTTCGGCGTTGCTCACCGCCAGGTTGACGTAAACGGGCACTGCGAGACCCAGTTGATTCAGTAGAGAGTCCAGCGCATCGCCTTCCGACTCTACCATTGGGTCATCCAGCACCACCGATGAGTACTCGTTGTTGCGCAGCATGGAAGTCGCCTTGCGAACTGTCTCGCAGACTTCGACAGATTCGCCGGTCGTTTGCTCCAGGGCAACGCCGCATTCGGCGCGGCGATAGCTCGATGTCACTAGCAGAATCATGATCCCCTCACTTGACGCCCGCGCGCGGGCAGGAAAAAGGCGCAGAACGGCAGCCTCCACCTCACAATGATCCGGTGGACGCCGTCTACTGCAACGCGCCGTATTCTTTGAGTTTGCGATACAGTGTGGTTTTGCCGATGCCCAGCAGCCGTGCTGCTTCCAGCTTGTCGCCATGCAGCATCTCGATGGCTCCCAGAATGGCCTGCTTTTCCATCTCCGCGATCGGCAGAATGCCGCGACGCGGAATCAACTTCTCAGCCATCGGCTCCATCTGCTCCCGCCAGTTCTGAATCGTGGTGGGAAGATCGGCAATGTGAATCGTGGGGCCGCTGGTCAGTGCACAGGCGCGCTCGATGCAGTTCTCCAGCTCACGAATGTTGCCCGGCCAGTCGTAGCTGAGCATCAGCTTCAACGCGTCATCGCTAATATTGCGCTGCACTCCGGTCGAGCGCGCCAGCCGCTCCAGAAAGTGGCCTACCAACAGCGGAATATCCTGCTTGCGCTGACGCAGTTGCGGAATGCGCAGGCTCAGCACGTTCAGCCGGAAATAGAGATCCTTGCGGAAAGTTCCTTGGGCAACCGCCTGTTCCAGGTCGCGGTTGGTTGCCGCCAGCACACGCACGTCGATGGACACAGCCTTAGTGCCACCCACTGGCCGCACTTCTTTTTCCTGCAGCGCGCGCAGCAGCTTGGACTGCAGATCGATAGGCAGTTCGCCGATTTCATCGAGAAAAATCGTCCCGCCATCTGCCGCCTGCAGCAGACCATCTTTATTTTTGGCTGCCCCAGTAAAGGCGCCCTTCACATAGCCGAAGAGCTCGCTTTCGATCAGTGATGGGACAAGCGAACCGCAATCGATGGCAACAAACGGCTTGTCACGGTAGGGGCCGGAGAAGTGAATCGAACGCGCCACCAGCTCCTTGCCGGTGCCGCTCTCGCCTAAAATCAGAACCGGGTGCGAGCTGTGCGCCGCCTTGGAAATGATGCGATAGAGCTTCTCCATCTCAGGCGACCGGCCTACGATCGCTCCGAAACCTTCCTTGCTCTTCACCTGCTGGCGCAGGATGCGGTTTTCGCTTGATAGCTGCAGATGGCCAAGTACCCGCTCCAGAATCAGTCGAAGCTCTTCCAGGTTGAATGGCTTGGTCACGTAGTCGTAGGCGCCATGCTTCATTGCCTGCACGGCCGACTGTACACTGGCGTAGCCAGTCATCACGATCGCAACTGTCTCCGGACGTCGCCGCTTGACCTCTTGCAGAACTTCAAGCCCGCCCAGTCCGGGCAGGCGCAGGTCAAGCAAAATCACGTCGATGCTGGTGGTGTCCAGCACCCGGAAGGCATGCTCCGCATTGTCTGCAATGTAGGTGGAGTAACCAATGCCCTGGGCCACGTCGCGGCAGCCTTCCCGAATCGAACGCTCATCGTCCACGATGAGCAGGTTCAATAAGTTCGCCTCCGCTTTTTCGCCTGTCGGTTCCATGGCAAGTGCTCCCAAAATTGTACTGATTGCCAGTTCCGGGTTTGAAGTGCTTGCGTCACCCATTCGTGTGCCGTGGAACACCCACGAACTGTGACCGGGCAGCCCTTGCCCTTCCCTAACCTGTGTCATTCCCGTCCCCCCTACACCTGATTCCTTCATAAAATCCCATGTTCTCCCTGAGCCGCCTCGATTGCACCAGGCTCACGCATCGCTTCCAACTCCCCGCAGGCGGCTAGCAACTGGCCGCGCAGCTCCCGCACCAGGACACCGCCGCGCTCGCTCCCTTCGCAGATGTCGATGGCGTAATTCCTCAGCGATCCCACGTCCAGCTTCTGCGAGAGCAAAGCACCTGCAATCATGACTCCGGTGAAAACATTGGCTAGCTCATGCAGCCGGTGGCGCATGGCCAGCACTTCGGAGCTCTCCAGCAGGACAATGCTCTGCTTTCCCATCTCTGGAGTACCATCCGCTTCGGGCTCGTTCATTGCAGAGTTCATACCTTCCTTTAGAGCAATGCTCGTGCCAAATCGGGTTAAAAAGCGCAAATCATTGCCACAAAAGGGCTTTCCTTCATTTGCTGACAGACGCGCACACCCGTGCCTATCCACTCCAATTCTCTAATGGAACAGAGCCGATCGGTTTATCGATCAAGTGTTTTATTTGTAATGGGTTGCCGATTTGGAATGATTTCCGGAAATGGGCGAACTCAAATCGGAAACGTGTTGCCGAAGGAATTCGCAATTCCGCTCAACGCTGCTCCGAGTTTCCCTTTGGAGATTCTCGCACCAGCACGCCGTGCTGACGGCTAATGACATACAGTGCATTGCCCTCGATCACCGCGCCATTTACCTCGAAACCCGTATCGGCCTCAGGCCTCCAGCTTTGCCCCTGGTCGCGACTCACGTACACTGCCTCCGCCCCCGCTACACCGGCCAGGAGCCAGCCGCCTTCAGCTCGGATCGAGACCACCTCGGCTGCAGGCAGCCCGTTCAGCACAGGCTGCCACGCCCCGCCTCCGGAAGCCTTCCACTGCCAACGGAGTGCACCCTCGCGGGTCCCTACCCACAGCACGCCTTCGTCCGTCACGCTCACTGAGTAGACACGAGTGACCCACGCAGGCAGCGGCTGGCGCACCCAGTGTGCCCCCTCGTCGCCGCTGTACCAGACGTCATGCAGCGTGGCCGCTAGCACAGTCCGATTGCGTGCCGAGACGGAGTAGAACTCCTTTTCTCCATTCAGCGCGCCCTCGCTCCAACTTGCGCCTTGGTTGTCACTCATCAGAATTCCGGCTTCGGTGGCCGCATACCATCGGCGGCCGCTCATTGCCAGAGACGTGGCCCGACCCTCAAAGCTCGAACGGGTAACGACGTTCGCCGCCCCCGTCGAAGCCGCAGACCTCCCGTTCCGGTTGCGCGCCACTGGCTTTGATTCCTTCAGTACGATCCGGCTCGGCTCCCAGCGTTGGCTGCCGGTCTCGAATACATAGAGCCCATGACGAGTGGCTGCGACCAGTCGCCCCTCGGCGGAGAGCTGCAGGTCGAAAACCTCGCCCGATCCCAATCCCTCGCTCATCTGCGTCCATTGTCCGTTGTGCCGGTGGAAAACTCCACCGAATTCCCGGTCATTCACCACGCTGGCAAAGAGCTCGGAGTTGGGACCAGCCACTAGCGCGGTGATCTGCCGCTGACTGAAGCCCTCGTTCGAGTCATGAAAGCTCAGCCCGGCATCATCGGAGGCGAAGACTCCGCCACGATCAGTGGCGATCAGCACTCGCTGCGGATTACGCGGATCTACCAGCACATCATTAAGAATGAAGTTCGCCGGTGAGATCAGCTTGAAGTTCCTGCCCCCATCACTGGTCTTCCACAGCCCCTCGGTCGTCCCCGCGTACACCGTCTCCTTGTCCGATGTATCCTGCTGCAAAACACGCGTGCGGCGCGCACTGCCGGGAATTCCTGCCACCTTGCGAAATTGTTCGCCCCCGTTGTCGCTTTTGTATATCCCGGAGCAGGCGCTGGCGTACACCGTCTCCGGACGCGTGCGGTCGAGGATGATGGAAAACACGTCGGAGTCGTCGATTACTCCCTGCTTGATGCTGCTCCAGTGGCGGCCTCCATCGCTGGTCTTCCACGGCAGGTGCCAGGTTCCGGCGTAGATGATTTTGGGATCACGCGGATCGATTGCTACCGATTCGAAGTTCTTCAGATCGGGATGTCCATCGGGAGTGATGCGTACCCAGCTTTCTCCCCAATCCAGGCTGCGGTAAAGCCCATCCAGAGCTCCCGCGATCAGCATTCCCGGAACGGAGTCTGCCACCGCCAGCGCCTGGATACTCTTGCCGCGCAGCGCTTCCGACTCACTCCAACTGTGTCCGCTATCGCGGCTCTCAAAGAATCCACCGCCTGAGCCCGTAATGCTCCAGCCCGCGGCATAAATGCTTCCCGCCCTCGTCCGATCGAATGCGATGTTTTCCAGCATCAGCTCATGGCCGGGGCCAAGCTGCGCGAAGTGCCTCCAGTGGCGTCCGCCATCCAGCGACTCATACAACGCTCCCCCGCCTGAGCCAAGCAGAATGTGATCCGGGTTGAAGGGATCGTAAGCCAGAGCTCTGGCATTGCCGCCATACGGTCCAAGTGCGAACCACTGCGCCTGCGCGGCCTGCGCCATGGCCAGCACCAGTAACAGCATGAATACCAGCTTCACTTTCGACGTCACGGTCCCTATTTCACCTACATCAGGCCTTCGTGTCTATGAGTGACTTCGCCTAGAGGACATCGCTGCCAGTGTTAGCCACATGAGGCCGTTGCAGCATTTCTGGCATCCGTCAGACCACAAAAAAACGGGCAGGTGCTTATGAGAGTAACGCATCCAGCCGGGAGCCGCTGTCGACTTCCGCCATGCAGCAGCGACAGCCGGACTATCGTTAGATCATCGCCCCAGCAGCCTGTCGCTGTATTCCCATCGGCTTTGCCTGCACATTCGTTTCTTGGGATGAAGCTTAGTTGTTCTTAGGCGCCGTCTTCCTAATTTTCTTTGCTCTCTTCGCCTTCAACGCTGCTCGCGGAACCGCCTTCACCTTGCTCTCGTCCACCACCGTAGTGCCTTCGGCTGCAAACCTGGCACCTGCAGGGACGATCCACAGCTCTGCCTTCTGCTCCTCACTGCTGCTGATGCGAGGCTCGATGCGGGCAGCATCCACTCCTTTATCCTTGGCTAAGTAGTCCTTGGAGTTCACCGCTCGGAGGGCCGCGACGCTTGGAGCCACTTGGTTTTTCTTTGCTTCCGCCGCAGTCTCATATCCAACGACCACACCCTTGGCGTCCGGCGAGGCGGCTAGGGCGTCGGCGTAGCGATCCAACTCACCCTTGGCTTCATTGTCCACACGGGTCGGGCGCTTGGCATCACGATTGAATTTAACGGTACCGAATTTCACAGGTTGTGTCGGAGTCACGGCCGCTGGCACGTAGACCTTCACCGAAGTGCTCGCCGAGGCCGACAGGTTGCGATCGTCGCTTACGGTGCAATCCACAGTGATCGTGCTGTCTGGTAATCCTGCCGTTTCCAGCGTATAGCTGGAACCCTTGCCGTTCAGCCGGCCGCCCGTGGTGGTGCAGTTGTAACTCAGCGGACGGTTGTCCGCGCTGCTGGCGCTGGCCGTGATCTTCGAGACGTCACCGGACTTCAACGAAGACGGATCAGCCGAGAGCGAGAGAACCGGCGTCGAGAGCGTCGGCGGATGCTTTGCATTGACGCTAAACACCACCTCGCAGCTTGCCCTCTGCTGATGCTTACCCTTACCGTTATCCGAAACCTCGGCGCTCGCCTTATAATTGCCCGGCTCCAGTCCGGTCGTATCCACTGTCATCGTATTGCCGGAAACTCTGCCGCCGGTTTTCAGATACTTGTAGCTGAGGATGCGCTTCGGCGGGAAACCTTTCGCAGTTACCTCGATCTTGACATGCTCTCCGCTCTCCACCGCCGCAGGTGTCGCAAGGCAGGAAGCACTCACCGCGCTCTGCTCCGCCGCCGGCAGACCGAGATTGAACACCACACCCCCTTGCAGACGCACGCCGTTGAAGTTGTTGGTTTGCCCGGTTGGCAAGTTCGCAGTGTAGTAAGTATTGACGTAATCCAACTGGAAAGGACGAACCGAGAACCTTCGACTGACTCTTACGTCTAAACCACCGCCGACAGAATAGGCCGCAGTGTTCTGGCTGGGAAGCTGCTTCGGAGCAAAATCCTGGAAGCCGACCAGAACTTCACCGAACGGTGTGAACCGCTTGCCGCGCAGCCTGAACTGCGGCCCGAATGCCACGCCTTGGGCGTGACCAATGTTGTTGTAATGGCCGCTCGCGTCCACCACCAATCCCGCCCATTGATTCAGGTTGTAGGTGAATTGCGTTCCCCAGCCTTTGCTAAAGTCTGGTACGTCCGCGCCGTTCAGAGTGCCACCCGCGTGATACCACGAGTAGCCACCAAACACCTCCGCTACCGGAACATCAGTTTTCTGCGCGAACAGCAACCACGGCGCGCAAAGAGCAAACGCCAATCCTAGAATCATCGGCAGAAATCGACGCATCACGATCCTCCGGCTACCGCGCAATCGTTATCGCCCAGCACATCTAAGCCACTGCGCCGCGCTGACTTTATAATTTTGAGGACGCACACTGAGTCCTGCTTTGATAGTAGCGCAGCTTGTCTGGGTGCCATAGCTTGCAAGTTTGGTTCCAGCTCCGCCAGTTGCTCTGGCTGTTACCGGCCTCTTGCACTTGGAAATTGGCAGTGCCACATCCAAGTTTCTGCATCTAATTCGCAATATGGTAGCCTCGACTGAACCTGCGCATTCTGCAGATTCGTGCAGCAATGGCTGACCTTACACTAGAGGGCCTGTTCCGGATGGAGTGGGAAAAAGTACTGATCGTCGAAGACGAAGAGAACGAGCGCTCCGGCCTCGCCGAGCTTATCTCCGCCTGGGGCTATCGTACCGAGACCGCTTGCGATGGCGTCGAAGGTCTGGAGAAGATCCTCTCGTGGAATCCTGGGATCGTTGTCTCCGATCTTAGAATGCCGAACATGGATGGAATTGGGCTGCTCGAGCGCGTCTCGCAAACGCTCTGCGAACTCTCCTTCATTTTGCTCACCGCACAAGGCTCCATTGACTCAGCCGTCGCCGCCATGAAGCTGGGAGCCTACGATTTCATTGAGAAGCCGGTCAATCCAGCGCGACTGCGCAATATTCTGCAAAACGCCGCACGTCAGCGCGGCACCGACCGTGAACTTGAGGCCACCCGCCGCCAGTTACGCGACAGTGGAAAGCTCGGCTCCCTGGTCGGATCTTCGCGCAAAATGCAGGAGATCTTCCATCTGATCGAACTTGTCGCTCCCAGCACTGCTTCGGTCCTCATCACCGGCGAGAGCGGCACCGGAAAGGAACTCGTCGCCCGCACCATCCATGATCTCTCACCTCGCAAGAACAAGCCTTTTGTCGCCATCAACTGCGCAGCCATTCCCGAGACTCTCATCGAAAGCGAAATCTTCGGCCATGAGAGGGGAGCTTTCACCGGGGCCTTGGAACGCCGCACAGGATGCTTCGAACTGGCGGAAAGCGGCACCCTTCTGCTGGATGAGATCGGCGAGATGCCGGTGGGCACCCAGGCCAAGCTGCTGCGCGTGCTTGAGGACCGCAAACTCCGCCGCCTCGGCAGCAAGTCTGAAACTACCGTCGATGTCCGCGTTCTAGCTGCCACCAACACCGTGCCCGAGGAAGCCGTCGCCCGCGGTCAGTTGCGCAACGATCTTTATTACCGCCTGAACGTCTTCAACATTCACATGCCACCGCTGCGTGATCACAAGGAGGACATCCGCAACCTCACCCACATCCTCATCCAGGATATGAACGCCAAACACCAGCGTAATGTGCGCACCGCCAGCGAACCTGTATTGCAGTTGTTTGAGAGCTTCTCCTGGCCGGGCAATGTCCGCGAATTGCGCAACACACTTGAGCGCGCCATTATCGTCTGTGAATCTACGATCATTGAACCGCGACACTTGCCCCCGGCCTTCGGCAACAATTCGCCGCGCCTGCCCGCCAGCGAGGCCGATAGCATTCGCCTCGGGGTTGGCACTACCGTCGGCGAGGCCGAGCGTCAACTCATTGTCAAAACCCTGGAAGCCACCCACAACAACAAGACCCGGGCCGCCGAAATCCTCGGCATCAGCCTCAAGACGCTACATAATAAGCTGAAGGAGTACGGAGCCCAGCCTCAGCAGCTCCCCACTGGCGCGGTTGCGGAACGCCTGATGGGAAGCTGACGCCGGCTTCCGGTTTCCATGCCACGGCTCAGACTAAAAACCAAGTTGGTGCTCGCAATCACCGGAATGGTCTTTCTCCTGGTCGCGGCGCTGTCCTGTCTCTATGTCATCCATATCTTTCGCCAGCGCATCAGCCAGAGCTATGACAACGCCGACTTCATCGCCCACCAGGTGCTGCACGTAGCCCGTGAGGCGTTGGAGACCGAACTACCCGCCAACCAGATCGAGCCTCAGAGTCCTTCCCAGGCCCGCGATGCCATCGCCGCCATTCTCCAGCAGGATCACGCGGTCAACTCGCTTCTTGAGTCCATAGTCGGCTATAACGCCGAGGTCTATGACACGACCCTCACCGACCGCAGCGGCGTAGTCCTCGTCGATACCGACGCTGGCGCCGTCAACAAGCCCGCGCCTCGCCGTCCTCCGCTCGCCGCCCTGCGCGATGGCGGCTTTCTCGCCCAGCTTCGCGCCGTCTATGGGCCCGCCCGCGTCTATGAGGTCACTCTGCCTGTGCAACGTCAGGGTGCCTTCTTTGGTGAGATCCGTGTCGGGCTCTCTACCCTGTTTCTTAAGCAGGAGCTGGTGCCGCAGCTCTACCGCGCACTTCTGCTCTCCGCCGGCGCTGTCCTGCTTTCGCTCATCATCGCCGCCTTCCTCTCCAACCTCGCGCTGCGACCACTTGGGCTCATTGCCCGCCGTCTGGATGCCATGACTGCGGGCACGGGACGCCCTGAACCCGAGCCCGAACGCACCGACGAGTTCGGCGCCGTCAGCACGCGCATCGACCGCCTGGGCCGTCAGATGCACGATGTCCGCGAGGTCTTCTCTGCCCTCAAGGAAAACCTTGATCAGCTCATGTCCACCCTGCAGGATGGACTTATCCTCTTCACCCGCGACGGCCGCATTGTCCTGGTCTCGGCTTGCGCCGAGCGATTCATCGGTCAGCCTCGCGGCCAGATGCTCGGCGAGATGGTGGACGCAGTCTTCGACGACTCCGACCGGCTGGGCCGCATCGTGCTCGACGCCTTCGCCCTGCGACAGGATGTTCCCTCACGCGAGATTGAGCTGGAGCAAGGGCGGCGGGTGCAACTCTCTCTCGACTTCATCTCCGAGCGCGGTGTGCCCATCGGCGCCCTGCTCAGCATGCGCGATGCCGAGAGCGTGCGCCGCATTGAGAACGAGATTGAACTGTCGCGCCGCCTCGCCGCCATTGGACGCCTCACCTCAGGCGTCGCCCACGAGGTCAAGAATCCCATCAATGCCATCGTCATCCATCTCGAACTGCTGCGCGAGCGGTTTCTCCAGCTCGACCCTGAGTCGCGCCGCCACCTGGACATCATTAACTCTGAGATTCACCGCCTCGATCGCGTGATACAGACCTTGGTTGACTTCTCCCGCCCAGTCGATCTCAAGCTCGTCGCCCTCGACCTGCGTTCCATTGCCGCCGAGGTCGTGGCCCTGGCTGCGCCTGAAGCACACTCGCGCAATGTCGAGATCGTGCAGGATCTGGGCTCGCAGCCTCTTCCCGTGCGGGTCGATGCCGATCTCATCAAGCAAGCTATTCTCAACGTCGTCATCAACGGTGTGCAGGCGATGCCGACGGGCGGAACACTCACCTTGCGCGCCTTCGCTTCGGCGCAGGCTGCGGTGCTTCAGGTGCAGGACACTGGCCCGGGAATCTCTCCCGAGATTCGCGACAAGATATTCAACCTGTACTTCACCACCAAGAAGTCCGGCAGCGGAATCGGTCTCGCGCTGACCTACCGCGCCATGCAGTTGCACAATGGCGCGCTCGATCTCGATATGGAAGCCAAGCAAGGTACCACTTTCCGCTTCATGCTGCCTTTGTTTACGGAAGAGCCGCAGGGTTTAACTCAGGATGGGTTGCAGGAGATGTCGGCCAGTACAGCTTCCGGTTCGGTTGGCCAATCCGAGGTCTCTCCGTCGATCCAATCCGCCGTTCCTCCGCCGCACTAGAATAGGTGTAGAAGGAACTATGCACGCTCTTCGATTCCCGCCGCTCGTCTCGCCCAGAGCTCTTACCCAAGCCGCTCTTTGCCTTGTGCTCGCCGCTGCAGGCTGCACTCATAAGCTTGGGAATACAACGCCGCCGGTGCTTGTGCCGTCGATTGAGACTCAGCCGCAGCCTGCAGCCGCGCCGCAGCCTGAGCCGAGCGAGAACACCAACACAGCTCCACCTGAGGCTCCGGCGACGCCGCAGCAGAGCGCGCAGAGGCCCAAGCCGAAGCCACGCAAGCCGGTTCCGCGCAAACCCATTCAGCCTGCGCCCGCAACGCCTGAGACGGCGAAACCCGAGCCTGCAAAGCCCGCTGCCGGAAGCAATAACTCCGTCCAGATCACAGCGGACGTGCCGCGCGCAGCGGTACAGACGCAGAGGCAGAACACCGAGCAGTTGCTGTACAACTCCTCGGCTAAACTCGACCACCTTACGCGGCGGCTGAGCGACGGCGAGCAAGGCATGGCGCGGCAGGCACGCAACTACATTGCTCAGTCCAACCAAGCGCTGCATTCGGGAGACATTGAGCGCGCCTACAACCTCGCCGTCAAGGCCAGTCTGCTGGCCAACGAACTGGCGAAGTAGTTGCCGGAAATGGATGGATGAACACTGGAATTCGGAGCCTTCGTGCAGCTTTCACGCCCTGCGCAGGGCCGATTCCAGCAGCGTTGAAGCACCAAACGATCTTCCATAGGATTGGGCGCGGCGCATGAGACAGCTTCTATCCTCATTCCGCCCCAAGGAGCACCGCGAATGCATACGTTGCGCATTGACGCCACGCTGAAACCAGGGAAGAAGGACGAATTCATCCAGGCATGGCACAGTCAAGTTCTCCCCGTATTGAAGAAGCAGACAGGCTTTGTGGACGAGATCATTCTCTATGATGAAGCCACACATTCGGGCACAGGCATTAGCCTCTGGAAGTCACGCAAAGACGCTGAGCATTATCAGAACAACGTATTCAACCAGGCAAAATCCCCTGTCGAGCACCTGCTCGTAGGTCCGCCAACGGTGCGAAGCTACGAGGTTCTGGCTTCGGAAACCTTCCACGTTTCGTCCGCCAAAGCCGCCTAAATAAGGCACGGAAAGGGTGAATCCATCGGAAATTCGCCCTTTTTCGAGTGCCAATTGGGGTCGTAATGATATATGGGGATACCCCTCCTATATTTCCCGCTAAAAATTTGAAAACAGATGAGTTAGGGGCACAAACCGGTGCGTTTTGACGGAGCTCGTATGTGTTGGCGTTGATTTCTGAGTAGCAAAATTGGAGGAAACCCGTCAGTTAGAAATTCATATTATCTCTTGTTGAATCAGTACGTTAGGGAGAAAAAAGCGAGACTTTAACTTGATAGGGTGCGAAATGGGGCGATTGGGTGGCAAAAAAGTGCGTATTTGGGCGCAAAAGGTGTCGATTAGGGGTGGTTTGGGACGAGTTAGAAATGATGCATTGGAGGCGTTTGCACTGGGTTTGATGCAGAAGGAGTAACGGATTGGGTAATCGTTGGAAAACGGAAGGTAACTGAGTGGGTAATGGTTGCGCGAAGTTTGCAGGGGGCAGATTCGGCGTTTCAATTCCATATTAGCCAAAGGAGGGCGGATGTGGGATGCCGTCAGTTTACGCGCCTGCGGCGCTTCTCTCGTCTGCCGTCCACTGCGATTCAATTTCTACGCCGCAAACCTCTCGCTGCGCGTAGTGGCGGAAGCTGCTCCACTTCCACTCTTCCGGTTTCTCGCATAGTCCGCGTTTGGCCGGGTTGCGATGGATGTAGCGGAGCTTCTCCATAAAGTCGGAGTAACTGCGAATGTTGCGGTCATAGTAGCGTTTCTGCCAGAAATGTCCGCCGTGAAAGTGATCCCCGGAGGCGGATTGACTTTGTTTGGTGAACGACAGTTTCAGAAAATGAATGACGTCGGCCAAGGTGCTGGACGCAGGCTCGCTGAGGAGCAGGTGGATATGCTCAGGCATGATGACGTAACCGTATATATGGAGAGAAAAACGCAGACGGGTCGTTTCTAGATTTTCCAGGAACAGAGTACATATCGCGGGGGTGACTAGCCTCGCCTGTCTTCGATAGCAGCTGAAGGTTATGAAATGGGTCTGCCCTGAGTGCTGTAGCCGTATCAGCCCTTGCGTCATGCGGATCACTTTACGGCAAGAGATTAGATATGGGAAGGCAAACCGAAGGACCGCTCGGGATGGGCTGCATTGCTTCCCACCTTAGCCGCGCAAGAGCGGCGCGTCGAAGGTGGGGCACCCGACATTCTGCAGAGCCCACTCGGAATTCTTAGGGCTCCGACGGAGGGGTGGATGTGGCAGGAAGGATGTGGACGCCGGGGTCGGACTCGGGGACACTGCCGTCGTTGATCACGGCCTCTTTGGGATTGGGGCCGAAAGGGACGCGCACCGTAGCCTTGCCATTGGCGGGAAGCGCGAGGCGCTGCACGCTTTCCGAGGTGGCCGAGCGGACAGAGACGGGAATCTCACACCAGACATCGCTGAGGTTTTCGACGGTCACGGCCGTGATCGTCTCGCCGCCGAGAGTGGTGCGCACAAAGGCGGAGTCGGCTTGGAAGCGAGGCAGACCGCGGTCGCGATAGACCCAATCGTCGAAGAAGGGTTCAAGGTCGCGCTTGGGCGAGAGACGCTCTTCGAGCAGGCGTTGGACGTAGCCGGTATCGCGGTCCTCCGCGGGACGGTAGCGCGAGAGCGCCGATTGCAGAGCGCGGTCGCCTGCGATGTCGCGCAGCATCCACCAGACATAGGCGGCCTTGGTGCGAAGGAAGATTTCGTCGGAGGTGGTGACGAGGGGCTGAAGGCCGATGCCGGGCGGAGCTGGAGCGGTGGGCGGCGCGGCGGATGTGCTATAGCCGCTGGTATCTTCGCTGGAAGTGACGGGGCTGTGGGATTGCGCCTCAGCTACGGCGAGGGCCGAGCGGAACTGGCTAAGATAGTCGAGGGCGGCGCGGCGTCCGGCTTGGCGCTCGCGGACGAGAGCCTGGGCAAAACCGGCAAGACCTTCGCTAACCCATGGGCGAGGCGAGTCGAACATGGCATGGAGTACGGGGCGGGCGAGAGCGACCTCCGCGGCGGCGTGCTGGACGTTGCGCATGGGGACAAAGTAGTAGGAGCCCAAGTTATAGGGCAGCGCATTGGGGTCGGTGAGTTCGACCAGAACAACCTTGCGGCGAATGGAGCCGAACCAGAGCTCCAGCGGAGGAATAACGGACTCGGCGGCAGTGATGTAGTCGCGGGCGAATTCGGTGTGGGCGGCGGTGAAGTAGGCGGAGACGTGAGGACGGTCGGTGACCGAGGCGGCATCGGAGAGCAGGACGATGACGGGATCGACTCCGCGAAATACCTGGGTGGTGGCGGCTCCCTCTGCGGTTTCCGAAGCGTTGGTGACGAAGTTGAATTTGGAGTTGTCGTCGCTGGGGGCGGGCAACGGAGAGAGCTGCAGGCGCAGGACGGCCGAAGCTTCGCGGTCGCGCCAATTGCGGAGAGTCTCGAAAAGTTCGTTGCCCTGGGCGAGGTTGGCGGCGTCCATAGAGACCGGATACCAGACGACGAAGCCAGCTCCGCGCAGAGCGGTGAAGTTGTCACTGATCTCATCCCAATCACTGCGCATGGCGACGTCGGCGGGAGTTCCGATACGCTCAAGGCGAGAAGTGTCCTTCTGTACGGTTCCGGAGTAGCGCACCTGGAGGGTGAGAGTCGCTCCGGGAGCGATGGGGGCAGCGGACTTAACGATGGCTTCGTTGAGAAGGCCGGTGTGGTCGATGTCGCTGGTGTAGGTTTGGGCGAGCCACTCAAGCGCGGTGCCGTCAGAGGCTCGGATGGCCAGCCATTGCAGGGAGCTGGAGAGCTGAAGGACGGCTTCGCGCTGCGGCAGCTTTGAGATGTTGCGCAGCTCGACGGTGCCTTCGACGGCCAGGGCGTGCTGGTGAGGGTCGAGGCTGAGATGAAGATCGTAGCGGGTGAAGGTGAAGGCGTTACGATCCAAAGCCGAAGCGGGCATAGCCGCCAGCGCGTAGAGAAGAACGGCGAGCGCGAGACGGCGCAAGACTACTCCTTCTTCCGTTTGCTGGACTTCTTGGCGGCGAGTTTTTGCGATGAACGGCGCTGGCGCTGGACTTCATACATGACGATGCCTCCGGCGACGGAGACATTCAACGACGAGACAGCGCCCATCATGGGAATGGAGACGAGCATGTCACACTTGCGGCGCACAAGGTCGTGCAGGCCCTTGCCCTCGGAGCCCATGACGATGGCGCAATTCATGTTGTAGTCGATTTCGTCGTAGGTCTTATCGCCACGTTCGTCGAGGCCGACGACCCAAACGTTTTCGGCCTTCAGTTCGTCGAGGGTACGGGCGATGTTGACGACGCGAGCGATGCTGAGGTTTTCACTGGCACCAGCCGATGCCTTGACGACGGTTCCGGTGATTCCGGCGGCGCGGCGCTCGGGAATGACGACGCCGTCGACGCCTGCGCCGTCGGCAGAGCGGATGAGCGCGCCGAGATTGTGCGGGTCCTCGACGCCATCGAGAACAAGGAGGAAGGTGTATTCGCCGTGCTTGTTCTCGAGCAGTTCCTCGACGCCGGTGAATTCCTTGCGCGAGGTGACGGCCATGACTCCCTGATGGGTGTTGGTCCGGGTTTCACGGTCGATATCTTCGCGGGGAACAAAGCGCACGCTTATACCCTGCGCTCGGCAGTCATCGAGAATGTTCTGCAGACGGTTGTCGGTGCGGTCGCGGGAGACCGCTACGTAGTCAAAGCGGCGTCCGCCGCGCTTGAGTGCTTCGCCAATGGCATGAATGCCGTAAATTACTTCGCCCATATCTCTTCCAGTGTACGGCACGAGAGCTTAGCTCCCGTTGCAAAATTGACACAGGACGTTTTCTCCGCAACCGCTGGCGGGCTATACTCGTCTGAACTGAAAGAGGAAGCCGAATGCCGCTATCCGTGATCATTGTGGACGATGAACAGCTTGCACGCGATGAGCTCTCCTTCCTGCTGCGGAATGTGGAAGACCTGGAAGTGATTGGCCAAGGCAAGAATGGCGTAGAAGCCGTAAGCATGATCAAGGAGACTTCGCCGGACCTGGTGTTCCTGGATGTGCAGATGCCCGGACTGGACGGCTTTGGAGTGATAAAGAAGCTGCTGGAAAAGAAGATACCGCTGCCGAATATCGTTTTCTCGACGGCCTTTGACCAGTATGCGGTGAAGGCCTTTGAGGTCAGCGCGCTGGATTACGTTCTGAAGCCGTTCGACAAGAAGCGCGTTCTACAGGCGGTTGAAAAGGCACGCAAGACACAGGAGTCAGAGCTGGCTCCGAGCGAAAAGCTGGACAACCTGGTCAAACTTCTGGAACAGCAAAAGCCCCAGACCACTACGAAGATTCTGCTGAAGGCCAACAATCGTCTTTTCCTCGTGGACCAGAAGGAAATCTGCTTTGCCTCGATTGAGGACGGCGTGATTACGGTGGTGGCCCAAAGCATGGAGGGCCAGTCGAACTGCCGCACGCTGGAAGAGCTGATGGCTTCGCTGGATACAAACCTGTTCTGGCGGGCACACCGCTCCTACCTGGTGAATATCAACCGGATTAAGGAAGTGGTGCCATGGTTCAAGAGCAGCTACCAGATTCGGATGGACGACAAGAAACAGAGTGAGATTCCGGTGAGCCGCGCCCAGACACGGCGGCTGCGCGACCTTTTCGGCCTGTAAGGGTTCCAGCGTAGGGAAAAGCATTGTGTGCTGGCATCATCCAGCAGCACTGTATAATCAAAGGAGTTATGAAAGCTTACGTTTACGTCTCGATGAAGAAAAGCGTGCTTGATCCACAGGGCAAAACCATTCAGGGCGCATTGACCAAAATGGGGTACAAGGGCGTTGCCGATGTCCGCCAGGGCAAGTACTTTGAGCTTTCGCTCGACGGCAGCCTCGACCATGATGCAGCGCGGGCGGAAGTCGAGCGCATGGCAACCGAGGTCCTCACGAATCCGGTGATTGAAGAGTTCCATTATTCCATCGAAGATTAATCCAAAGGCTCGTGCTCGCAACAGCTCCCGCCCGGTGCGGGATTTATTCATGGATGTTCTCTTCCCTGAGGAAGGCCACTAAATGTGCGGAATTGTTGGCTACGTCGGCAAGAAGCAGGTTGTTCCGGTAATTATTGATGGCTTGCGCCGCCTGGAGTATCGCGGCTACGACTCGGCGGGTATCGCGGTTGCAGGCGGAGAAAATGGCCTGCAGGTGCGGCGCGCGGAAGGCAAGCTCCGGAACCTTGAAGAGGTAATCCGCCACAACCACATTGACGGCACCTACGGCATTGGGCATACACGCTGGGCAACGCATGGACGCCCAAGCGAGGAGAACGCGCACCCGCATCGCGATTGCAGCGGCACGATCGTGGTGGTCCACAACGGCATTGTGGAGAACTATCTTGCGCTGAAAAAGCAGTTGCGCGCAGAAGGCCACACCTACAAAACCGAAACCGATACCGAGGTGATCGCTCACCTGATCGAGAAATTCTTCATCCTGGAAAATCCGGGCAAGAAAATCTCGCTCGAAGAAGCCGTACGCATGACGGTAAAGCAGTTGAGCGGAGTCTTCGCGCTCGCCGTTATCTGCAGCACTGAACCGAACAAGATTATTGCCGCCCGCAATGGCCCGCCAGCCGTGATCGGCTTGGGCAAGGATGAGTATTTTGTTGCCAGCGACGTGCCCGCAATTCTTTATCACACGCGCGATCTGTTCTTCCTGGGCGATGGCGACCTAGCCGTGCTGACTCCGGAAGGCGTGACCCTTACCGACTTTGACGGCAAGCCGATACAGCGCGAGGTGCAGCACATTACCTGGGACCCGATCATGGCGGAAAAGGGCGGCTTCAAGCACTTCATGCTCAAGGAAATCTACGAGCAGCCGCGCGCGGTGCGCGACACCGCGATGGGACGCGTTTCGTTTGATACCGGCAAAGTCTTCCTCGAACAGATGAATGTCTCCGACGAGGAATTTCGCAATTTGCGCAAGCTGAACATTGCCGCGTGCGGCACGAGCTGGCACGCAGGACTGGCCGGCAAGTACATGATCGAGCGGCTGGCGCGGGTGCCGGTGGAGGTGGATTACGCCAGCGAGTTCCGCTACCGCAATCCGCTGATCGAAAAAAATGAAATGACGATGGTGATCACGCAATCGGGCGAGACAGCTGACACCATTGCCGCCCAGCGGGAATCAAAGTCGCGAGGGGCCAAGACATTGGCCATCTGCAACGTGGTGGGAGCGATGATTGCGCGCGAGGCCGATGGGACGATCTACACCCATGCCGGGCCGGAGATCGGCGTGGCCTCGACCAAGGCATTCACGGCGCAACTGGTTGCGCTGTTCCTCTTCGCGCTGCGGCTGGCGCAATTGAGAGGAACGATCAACGAAGAAGAATCGATCAAGCTGACGCAGGAACTTTCGCGGCTGCCGGGGCGGCTGGAATCCGTGCTGTCTCACGAAGAGGAGCTAGAGGAACTGGCGCGCACCTACCAGCGTGTGCAGGACTTCCTATTCCTTGGGCGTGGCATTCACTTTCCGGTTGCTCTTGAGGGTGCGCTAAAGCTGAAGGAGATCTCCTACATCCATGCCGAAGGCTATGCGGCAGGCGAGATGAAGCACGGCCCTAATGCGCTGATCGACGAGGATCTCCCGGTAGTGATCATTGCTACGCAGGACAAGGAAGACCCCAACTCCGTGCTGCGCTATGAGAAGACGATTTCGAATCTAAAGGAAGTGAAGGCGCGCTCGGGCCGGGTGATCGCCGTTGCCACCGAAGGCGACGACGATATTGGCGAGGCTGCCGACCATGTAATCTTCATTCCTCATGCGCCGGAACTGCTGCTGCCAATTTTGGAAATCGTGCCGCTGCAACTGCTCGCGTATCACATCGCGGTTCGCCGGGGATGTGACGTGGACCAACCACGAAACCTCGCTAAGTCTGTCACTGTAGAGTAGTGCGGCAATAGGACCGTGGGGGCGATTAATCATTTCCGTCTACCTCGGTTTCCACTCTCGCGCTAACCGCCGTTTCACCGCTAGCGATGTGTGGTTACAGCAAGCCTGATTGTGTGAACCCGAAGCCGGACTGAACCTCCGGTATTTACCGTTGAAATGACTCGATCCTCGACGGCTGCGTGAGCTTGACGACGTACTTCTCCGGATTCGACCAGAACTTCTCCCGCAGTTCTTGAAGACTTTGCGCACCGCTGTAGCTGATGGCCGAACAGAGATGCTTGAGCATGTCGTGAACAATGGTGCGGGCCGAGCCCCGCGCCGGTACACTGATTTCGATTCCCTCAGCTCCGATTGCTTCCAGCTCGCGTTGTTCGGCTTCCTCCAGGTCGAGCCGGTCTCGAACGGCAGAAATTGAAGCCATTCCGCGAAACACCTTGAACGGGACTTTCACCAGTTTTTGAGATTCGGGTTCAAGCACAGATTTGAGGACCACCTCGCCTGGCGTCTCCTCACTGCCAGCGAAGGCGGATCCAAGCATCACGGAGTCGCCGCCGAACATGAGCGCCGCGGCAATGCTACCGTCCCGCCTGACACCACCGTCAGCAATCAACGGGATCTGGTCACCCACGGCGATGCGGCACTGCACGAGCGCTTCGACTTGCGGAATTCCAAAATTCGTTGTCAGTCGCGTGGCACAACCGCCGCCTGGACCGATTCCAACCTTGATCGCGCTGACACCTCGTTCCAAAAGAAACCGGGCGCCTTCCGCCGTTGCCACGTTCCCGGCAACCAGCTCGATGGCGCCGAAGCGCTTACGCAAACCGTCGATCGCAGATTCCATAACGCGCGAGTGCCCATGGGCAATGTCGACAACGATCACATCCGCGCCGGCGCGGATCACTTCGGCCGCTCTCTCAAGGTAATCGCCCGTGGCCCCAACTGCCGCACCGACGCATAGCCGTCCTCCACCATCCCGGGTGGCAAAGGGATGTTGCTTATGCATCAGCAGATCTCTCGCGGTGATGATGCCGAGCAGAGTGCCGTCTTTATTGACGAGTGGCAGCTTCTTAATCTTTCGCTGAGTCATCACCTGCTCCGCGTCGGCAAATGAGATTAGCCCAGTGTGGATAACCAGACGATCTAGCGGCGTCATGCGCTCGGACACAAACCCTTCCGAACTCACAAAGCGCAAATCGCGCTCGGTCACAAGACCAGTGAGTTTGCCCTCGGAGTCAACAACTGCCAGAGTTCCGACTCCGGTCTGCTCCATTCGCCGGATCGCCTCGCCCAAGCGCTGCTCTCCTGAGATCGTATGGGGATCAGTGATGATTCCATGTTGTGTACGCTTGACTGCCGACACTTCCGTCACCTGGGGCTGAATATCACCCGCCCGAAAGCCGCGGTCGATTACGCCAATTCCGCCCTCTTCGGCCAGCACAACAGCCATAGCGGCTCGCGTTACCGTGTCCATGTTTGCGGAAACCAGGGGACGTTTTATGGTCAGGTGCTCAGTAAATCTCGTCGATAGATCCACTGTCTCGGGATCTCTGCGAGCGAGTAGTCCATACTGGGGAGTAAACAAGAAGTCATCAAAAGTGCAACCCCGCACCAAGTGCAGCAGATCCATGTTGGTTCCCTTCTCCTGCAAGTTTAGTACGAGATCGCTTTTAGATACTGAGCATTTCAGATCGGCAATCCAACAACAATGCCTGATGACCCGAGGTATGCAAGGGGCATGCAAGGCCGAAACGCCCAGTGTGCAGCCCGGGAACATTCTTAAGGCGCTCCAGGAACAAGCAAGCTCGGGCCGGGTAACTGCCCTCGAAACCGGCTCCGAGTTACAGACAAGGGAGGATGCACTGACGTTATCGAAGTAACTTTACCGACCGCTGAACTATCACCGGCACAAAACATCGCGTGGTTTTAGCATCGTGACCAAGGGATAGAGTATGGAAGCGCTCTAAATCCCCGCCGCTTTCGCCGCCCAGTTGAATGGCAAGTCATGTTTTCTTATCTCGACCAGTTACAAAAGGCGTGTGTTCAGGAACTGAAACAGGACGCTGCTACTTTATGACTTCATCTTCGGTGTTGGCATACTGTTTTGTAGACGCTGGTGTCTCTTGCGACCTAGACTGAATAGCAGTTTGTTTTCATTGCGGTTGCATGACGGAACAGTACATTTGCAACCGCAATTAGGAGAGGTGGAGAAAGCTATGTACGTGATTGCGTTTAATGGGAGCCCGCGAAAGACATGGAACACGGCAACTCTGCTGCAAAAAGCTCTTGACGGAGCCGCTTCACAGGGAGCGGCAACAAAACTCATTCATCTGTACGACCTCGATTTCAAGGGCTGCAGGAGCTGCTTTGGCTGCAAAACAAAAGGCGGAAAAAGCTTTGGCAAGTGTGCGGTGAAAGACGAGCTGACGCCGATCCTGAAAGAGGTTGAAAAAGCCGATGCCATTATATTGGGGTCCCCAATTTATTTTTGGGCTGTTTCCGGAGAGATGAAATCGTTTATGGAACGTTTGATGTTCCCATTTTATCGATACGCGACAGATGATGACCCAGTCCCTACCCTATTCCCCAAGCCAATCCACACCGGCTTCATTTATACGATGAATGCTGCGGAGGAGCGGCTGAAGGAAGTCGGCTACGAAAAGGCTATTGCTCTCAATGAAATGTTTCTGAGGAGAATCTTCGGAAAATCAGAATCACTTTTGTGCGTCGATACCTATCAGTTTGACGATTACTCGAAGATTGACCAAGAGCGTTTTGATCCGGAGAAGAAAGCCACTATACGCAAGGAACACTTTCCGAAGGATTGCCAGAAAGCCTTTGAAATGGGTAGTAGATTTGGCAATGGAGCCTGAGCAGAAAAGAGGCTGATCCACTGATCACGTGCAGACAAGCAGTTGATGTTCAGAACAGAAGGACTATTCTGTTCTGTATCGGAGGAAAATGAGCAGCACTCCGGCGCGAGTAAGAGGGGGAGTAAACACGTGTTGAAATTGGCATATCCCATCGGTACACCTGATACACGGGGCAAACTGGCCGCTTACCGCGGAGACACCGACGAAGTATTAGAGGCCTTGAAGGCGATCGGCTATTCCGCAATAGAGCCATTTGTGCGCGATCCCAGCGCCATGGATACGAAACATTTTTGCCGCGCCGTCCAGCAGCATGGTTTCGAGGTCGCTGCAGTCGGGACTGGACCGATTGTAGGGGAAGACAAGCTGACGTTCGGATCGCAGGATGAAAGTGTGCGGAAGGCTGCCATCGAGCGGACGAAAGCAGTGATCGATTTCGCCGCATTGTTTGGAGCACAAGTTATTGTCGGCAAACTTCGAGGAGACATTCACCCGGCTGATCCGGAGAAATCGCGCGAGTTGATGAAACGTGCCTTCCGCGATGTATGCAAATACGCCGCGGCGCGGCAAGTCGAGATCACGATAGAACCGCAGAACCGCTTTGTGACTAATAACCTGAACACCACGCAACAGGCGGTCGCATTGATTCGCGAGCTCGGCTTCCCGAACCTCTTTGTCATGTGCGATGTGTTCCATATGAACATCGAGGAGACGTCCATCGCGGCCAGTCTGATCGGAGCGAAGGACTACATTCGTCATATTCACTTTGCCGAAAATAATCGCGGAGTTCCAGGCAGCGGACATCTCGACTTCCATGAGATTGTCAGCGTGCTAAAGGCACTGCATTATGACCGTTACATCTCCGTGGAAATTGACCAGCTTCCGGACGCCCACCATGCGGCCAAAGCGTCGTTTGATTTTTTGCATCCACTCGTCTCAAGCCGCGTGTAATGCATTTAAGATGATTGCGTTCTTACATCTCACTAGCGAGCGATATTGACATGTCTTCAGCACCTGAATCCGTCGTTAAGACGTTAACGCCTACCGGAAAACTCCGGGTGGCCATCAATTTGGGAAACCCGATTCTGGCAGGCAAGAACGCGGCAACCGGAGAGCCAATCGGCGTGTCGGTTGACCTGGCGCGGGAGTTGGCCCGGCGACTCAACGTAGAGATTGAGTTTGTGCCCTTCGATGCCGCAGGCAAGGTGGTGGCAGCGATCAGCGCCAATCAAGTCGATGTAGGATTCTATGCGATCGACCCCAAACGTGGTCTCGATACCTTGTTTACCGCCGCCTACGTGGTGATTGAGGGCGCGTACATGGTGCGGAATGAATCGCCGATACAGAACAATAGCGAAGTCGATCGCGTGGGGAATCGAGTGGTGGTGGGGCTGGGTAGCGCCTACGATCTGTTTCTTACCCGCGAACTCAAGCAGGCCGAAATCGTAAGGGCACCGACATCTCCGGCAGTGACTGACGTCTTCATGGAACAGAAGTGTGAGGTGGCGGCCGGAGTAAAACAACAACTGCAAGCTGATGCAAAACGAATTTCGGGTGTGCGCCTGCTGGAAGGCCGCTTTATGGAGATTAAGCAGGCCATGGCAACACCAAGAAGCCGCGAAGCGGCCCATGCGTATCTCGTGGACTTTATTGAAGAAATGAAGCGTTCTGGGTTCGTGGCAGAAGCGCTTTCGCGACACGGGATCAAAGGTGCGGCGGTTGCGGCATTGACCAGCCACTAGAACTCCGGCATCAGACATCTGCAAGTAGCAGATTACGGCGACTGGGTGACGTTCGCACGGCTTCATTTGTGGCGCTGCGTCATCCGTCCGCCGAAATTTTCCCAGGGCGTGAGAATCCCTCCAAAACTTATCTGAACGGCAAACTTCCTCCGCACGGCCCTCATCCCAATAACGACTCGCCCATTCGACAGGAATGTTCGGACAAGCATCTGGCCGTGAACTACGAAGCAAGCAGCTGACGAACATTCATAACAAATCCGTTCAGCACACCTTTCGCGATTGAAATGTTGAATCGCACGAAGAGAGGAAATCTTCCATGACAAAAAAGTCCTCAAACGAAGAAGCCACTCACAACATCAGCGCGCAGCCTCGATTCCACCAGCGGACACGTGAACTGCAAGCCTATGGCACGGTGCTGCACGCGTTGCCCCTGGAGTTGGAGGAGCCGGTCCGCCTGGAAATGACAGAGCAGCTCAACCAGTTGCTTGCCGATACCATGACACTCCGGGACTTGTACAAGAAGTCCCACTGGCAGACGGCCGGTCCGACGTTTTACCAGCTCCATCTGCTCTTTGATAAGCACTTTGGCGAGCAAGCCGAACTGGTTGATTTGATCGCCGAACGGATTCAGATCCTAGGCGGGTTGAGCATCGCGATGGCACCGGATGTGGCGGAGACTACGAATATCGAGCGCCCACCCCGTGGCCGAGAAGAACCACCTGTTCAGATTTCGAGGTTGTTGGACGCACACCAGATCATCATTGGTGAAACTCGTAAGATGGCCCGCACGGCTTCTGAGCTGGGCGACGACGGCACCAATGACCTGCTGGTGAGCAACGTTCTGCGTTCCAATGAAATGCAGACCTGGTTCCTGAGCGAGCACCTGGTGGATGCTGGCCTGGTCAAGGCGAAGGAGCCGTCGGCCGAGACCGATGCAGCTTAGCTGCGAGACGCCGGCAGTTCTGCTATTGTGTTCGCATGAGCCTGGTGATCAATGGAGAAGAGCGGAACTGCGCGGCGTCCACCCTGGAAGCGCTAATCGAAGAGTTGGGAATGAAGGGCGACCGCATCGCCGTGGAACTGAATCGCGAGATTGTGCCGCGCACCGGCTGGGAGACCACCACGCTGAAGGATGGTGACCGGCTGGAGATCGTCCACTTTGTGGGCGGCGGGTCCAGTGTCACTGACTGAAATCTGAAGAGTAGAAGAAAAGGCCGCTCGGGGGGATGAGCGGCCTTTTTGTGCTGCGCCGGTGTGCGGACGGCGCAGCAGGTTTCGATTGAAATCTATTGCTGCGGATTGGCAGTGGCCGCAGGCGATTGCGGCTGTGCGGGCGGCTGCGTGGTGGCGCTCTGCGCCCCTGTGTTGTTGGTCATGAGGCGAACATCAACGCGACGGTTTTCAGCGCGGCCCTGGGCGGTCCTGTTCTGTTCCACAGGAGCGTCTTTGCCAAGGCCGATGATGAAGACCTTGTGCGCGGGCACGTTGTACTTGGAAGCCAGGTACTGCGTGACCGCCGCAGCGCGGCGTTTGCTGAGCTCATAGTTGTAGGCGGCATCGCCCACCGAGTCCGTCCGTCCCTCGATTTGCACGATGTAGCCCTTGACGTTGGGAATCTGCTGACCGAGTTCGTCGAGCTGCTCTCGGTCCTTGCGCGAAAGATCGGCTTTGTCGAAGGCAAAGTGCACGGCGGCTTCTGTGACAGGATGATAGTTGTCGAGGTTGGCGACCCGGCTGGTGAGGTCCTGAACGCCGGTGTTCGCGTTGGAGGCCAGCTGCTGCGCCTGGTCGGCCTGCTGGCGGGCGGCCAGCGCCTTCTGGTCAGCGGAGCCGGCTTTGGCATCGGCGCTCTGGATGCCCTGCTGTGCGCGCCGGTCGAGGTCGTGGATGCCGCGAGTCGTCTGCGCGGTTTGGTCATCCAACTCATCAATCTTGTTTTCCAATGGGGTAGCCTGCTGCTTGACATAGTTCTTGGTGGCGCAGCCTGCCGCAAGAGCCAGTGCACCAACGGCAAGAACTGGGAGAAGAAAGCGTTTCATTTGATAAGCTCCTTGAGCGGGATTGCGGAATCTTGACAATCCTCGATTGCTTTGATGCCTGCTAAGCGTCCGCCTAGATGGAGAGCACGCGCGATGCCATGCCGAATCATTTGTAGATTCAGCGAGTTACAGGTGACCGCGGGCAAAGCTTAGGGAGTTTCCTTCCCGGACAGGTAGAATTTTCATATGGGCGAGAGAAATGGCGGCGCAGAAGAACACAGGGCTGCGCGCCGGTGAGCGCTCGGCGAAATTAAGCGATGGACCTGTATCAGAAGATCAAAACGGTTCCCTCCAATCCCGGTGTGTATCTCTACAAGAACGCCGAGGGCGAGGTCATCTACGTTGGCAAGGCGAAGAACCTGCGCTCGCGGGTGCGCTCGTATTTTGTGGAGGGCGCAAGCGAGAACGCCAAGACCGGAAGCCTGCTGCGTGAAGCCGTCGATATTGAATACATCGTGGTGGACAACGAGCGTGAGGCACTGGCGCTTGAGAATAACCTCATCAAGCAGAAGAAGCCGCGCTACAACATCCTGCTGCGCGACGACAAAACGTATCCGTATGTGAAGCTCACCGCCGAAGACTATCCGCGCGTCTACGTAACCCGCAAGCTGCACAAAGACGGCGCGACTTACTATGGACCGTACTTCCCAGCCAACCTTGCCTACCGCGTCGTTGACCTGATCCATCGCAGCTTTCTGATTCCCTCCTGCAAGATCGACCTGACGCGCGATCATCCGCGTCCGTGTTTGCAGTTCCACATCAAGCGCTGCCTGGGGCCGTGCGTCAATGGCTTGACTACTCCGGAGATTTACACCGAGGCGGTGAAAGACGTCCGGCTGCTGCTGGAGGGAAAGCCGACAGAGCTTTCCGGGTCGCTGCGAGAGCGCATGGAGCAGGCGGCCGCTGATATGCAGTTTGAGATGGCGGCCAAGTATCGCGACCTGATTGTGACCGTGGAACAGTTGCACGAGAAGCAGCGCATGGCAGCCGCTGAGGGCGACGACATCGACGTGATCAGCTACCACTACGAGAACCATCTGCTGGCTGTGAACCTGTTCCACATGCGCGGCGGCAAAGTACTGGACCGGCGTGAATTCTTCTGGGAAGACCTTGGCGAGCTGGAACAGACGACGGGCTTTGAGGTGGGTGAGTTCTTCAGCACGCTGTTAAAACAGCTCTATCTCGATGCGCCATACATTCCGCGCACCATCTACATTCCGGTGGAGTTTGAGGACCGCGAGGCGCTGGAGGATTTGCTCAGCGAAAAACGTGGTGCGCGCGTTCACATCGACGTGCCGCAGCGCGGCGACAAGCGCTCGCTGATTGACTTGGTTGGCAACAACGCAAAGCAGTCCTACGATCAGCGATTCCGCGTGATGAAGCCGCGCACCGACGTGCTGAAGAGCGTGCTTCAGGATGTATTTCTGCTGCCCGAGTTGCCGTCGCGCATTGAGTGCTTCGACATCTCGCACATCCAGGGCTCGGAGACCGTGGCGTCCATGGTGGTGTGGGAAGAGGGCAAGATGAAGAATGCGGAGTACCGCAAGTTCATCATCCGGACGGTGGAAGGGATCGACGATTTCAAGTCCATGCACGAGGTGGTCACACGCCGCTACAAACGCGTGCTGGAAGAGCAGAAGACCATGCCATCACTGGTGCTGATCGATGGCGGGCTGGGACAGTTACACGCTTCGGCGCGCGCGCTGGAAGAGCTGGGGCTGGCAGCGCAGCCGCTGGCATCAATCGCCAAGCGAGAGGAGATTCTCTATCTCTTTGGGCAGGAAGATGAGCCGATTGTGCTGGATCGCCACTCGCCGGTGCTTCTGCTGATTCAGCAGATTCGCGATGAGGCGCACCGCTTCGCCATTACCTTCCACCGCAAGCGCCGCCAGATGCGGGACCACGCAACTGAACTGCGCGACGTGCCGGGAGTTGGCGAGATCGCAACCCGCAGGCTGTTGCAACATTTTGGATCGCTGCACGCCGTGAAGCAGGCCAACTATGCCGCGCTGACATCGGTGGTGAACACGAAGCAAGCCGAGGCGATTCTGGAGTTCTTCCGGAGGGCGGAGACGTAGGAGCGAAGCCGCTGGCGCCTGGTTAGCAGACAGCGCGAGGTCTAATACCTTGCGGCAGAACGCGCAAAGCCATGTGGAGTGCGCCTTCGACGGACGGGCGATTCGAGAGGCGAACATGGACCTCGGGACGGTCGGCGCGGATGACATTGCTGAAGACCTGACGAATGCGCTGGGAGTTGGCAAAGACGCTGCCGGAGATGGCAATCTGCATATTGGTGTGGCCGACCCAGAGCCGGCGCAGCACGATTTGTGCGATACGGGCTAGTTCGTAGCCAGCCGAAGTGAGCAGTTCGCTGGCGAGCGGATCACCGGCCTCGGCAATGGCCAGCACCACGGGGAAGAGCTCGGCATAGTTAGGGACCTGCTCGCGATGACAGTGCTGCACAAGTTGCTCGCGGGTCACGATCCGCCAGTACTCCATGATTCCGGTAATGAGTTGGCTGCTGCGGCCCATGTCCAGAGCACGCAGGCACTGCGATACCGCGTGCAAACCAATCCAGTGTCCTGATCCTTCATCGGAGACCATGCGGCCCCAGCCGCCGGCACGCGCAACTTCGCCACGTTCATTGCGTCCATAGGCAACCGAGCCGGTACCGGAAATGCAGACCAGACCGGAGCCTCCAGCAAAGGCAGCTTCCAGTGCGATCACCGTGTCTCCAACTACCTGGATGGAAGCGCGGGGAAGAAGCTCGGAAAGAATTTGCGCGATCCTTGCAGCGACTTCGGGTGCGGCGGCTCCGGCAACACCGGCACACACACTTTCAATGTCATTGGCAGAGATTCCAGCCGCGGCCAGGGCGCCTTTTACGGCTTCCCCCAGCGCCATTCGCGCCTGTTCACCGGAAACAGAGTTGAGGTTGCACCCACCCGCAGTATGGGAGGCAAGCACCGCTACGCCGTCCGACACAGCGGCGGCGGTTTTACTTCCGCCACCATCAATTCCCAAGACGAATGACATCGCCGGATCATTCTGACACAAAGCTTTGCATAGGGGAGCGGGAGAATCTGCGCAGGCACCCCCTGATTTCGCACTAGAGTGTCACGAAGCTCCCTATTCACGCGTGAAGGGTGGTGTTGGCAGCATTTTGCGAAGCACAAGAGAGCTCTGGAGAGCTAACCGTTCACCGGGCAGCGATGTACTTATCGGTCAATCGTTGGAAAACCGAACTGTATTAGGAAGGCAATGGTTGCGCGCTTTTTCCGATGGGCTGTCGAAAGAGTTAACCCACCGGACAAAGGATTACCTGGAAGGTTAATCCCTGGCGTGCTCAGAGCACTGGAGCTTCCAGTGGTACTGGAATTGACGGCCCCACTTAGGAGACGCGCTAGGCGAGCATGGCGTGGCGCGCGGCGCGCACCTTGTCATAGACCTTGAGATACTCGCGGGCAGAAACTGCCCAGGAGAAATCCTTGGCCATGCCGTTGAGCATGAGCTTGCGCCACTCCGCCGGCTTGGCAAATAGCTGGAGCGCAGCTTGCATGCTGGTCAAGAGGGCTTCCGGGGTGGGCTCGTGGAATTTGAAGCCAGTTCCTTTGCCGGTGCGCACGTCATAGGGTTCGATGGTGTCATCGAGGCCTCCAGTGGCGCGGACAACGGGAACAGTGCCGTACTTGAGCGAGTAGATCTGGTTGAGGCCGCAGGGTTCGTAGCGCGAAGGCATGAGGTAAAGATCGGAGCCAGCCTCGATGCAATGCGCCAGTTCATTGTCATAACCGACCTTGACGGCGAAACGGTCGGGATACTGGCGGACGAGGCGGCGAAAGAGATCTTCGAAATCCTTGTCGCCTGAACCGAGGACACAGACGTTGACATCCATATGCGCGAGGCGGTCGGCGGCGAGAGCGATTAGATCAAATCCCTTCTGGGCAGCAAAGCGGGAGACGATGCCAATGACCGGCGCACTGGAATTCGGATCGAGCGAGAAGCGGAGCAACAGATCGCGGCGGCACGCACGCTTGCCCTCGAGCGACTTGGCTGAATAGCGGGCGGCGATGAATGAGTCGGTGGCCGGATTCCACTCGTCGTAATCGACACCGTTGAGGATGCCGGCAAGGTTGGGGCTGCGGCTGCGCAAGACGCCTTCAAGACCGAAGCCGTACTCGACGGTCTGAATCTCCTGAGCGTATTTGCGGCTGACGGTGGTGATGAAATCCGCGTAGGTGAGCGCACCCTTGAGAAAGTTGACCTTGCCGAAGAACTCCAACTTGGTGATGGTGAACAGATCCCATGGCAGCATGAGGAGCGGAAGTGTGTCCGGTGAGAAGATTCCCTGGTAGCCAATGTTGTGGACGGTGAAGACCGTTGGGATATCGCCGAGCGCGGGGTCCTCGTCGTAGAGAGTGCGTAGCAAGACTGGAATCAGCGCGGTCTGCCAGTCGTGGCAGTGGAAGACATCGGGAAGGCCGAGGATTTTTGCAGCCTCCAGAACAGCGCGACAATAAAGGGCAAAGCGCTCGGGATTGTCATGGTAGTCGCCGAGCGGGGTGCCGTAGAGAGCGTCACGATCGTAGAACGGAGGATAATCAATAAAGTAGAACTGGACGCCGTGCCGCTGTCCGCCGTCGAGCACGGAACAGAAGCGGTAATGGTCATCAAAGGGAACGGTGATGCTGGAGATGACGGTGCTCGGATGATTGAGCTGGGTCTCGCGATAGAGCGGCAGGTACACTGTAACTTGATGGCCGAGTTCGGCGATGGCGCGAGGCAGGGCTCCGACGACATCAGCCAATCCTCCGGTTTTGGAAAACGGAACACATTCGGACGCAGCAAACAGCACGTGCACAGGGCCTCCCGACAAGCGAACAGGGGTTGGATGCGCGCCAGCTAAATATGGAACACGCATAATCGTGAAGTCTATCGGGCAGGACGAAAGGCGGTCAAACTTGGTGAAGGTAATACCGAATCGAGTAGTGAGCCTCAGGAAGCCCAAGCTGGGACAGAACTTCCTGGTGGATCTGGATGCGATGCAGCGTGTTGTGGACGCGCTGGGCGACATATCAGAGACGACGGTGGTGGAGATTGGTCCTGGCGAGGCGGCGCTGACCGAGTTGCTGGCAAAGCGCGCAGGACGGCTGATCGCCGTGGAGTTGGACCGGGTGCTGGCGGCACAACTTCGGATGCGCTTTACACCTCTGACCAACGTGGAAATTCTGGAAGCCGACATTCTGCAGATGGACTTGGGAACGGTGCTGGGCTCAACGCCGGGACCGCTGCGGGATCTGCGGCCAACAGGGCTGTTCAAGACGCAGGTGGTGGGAAACCTGCCGTACTACATTACGACCGACATTCTGCTGAAGCTGTTTGCGGCGGGCGACCGGATTGAAACCCTGGTGCTGATGGTGCAGAAGGAAGTTGCCGACCGGGTGGCGGCGGCACCGGGATCGCGGGATTATGGACTGCTCTCGGCTACGGCGCAGATGTATGGCACGGTGCAGAAGCTGTTTGAACTGGGACCGGAGTCGTTCGATCCGCCACCGAAGGTTCGTTCGGCGGTCTTCCGGATGAAAATGCAGCCGCGCTTTGCCGAGTTGGAAGTGGACGAAGCGGGGTTCATCAGCTTTCTGAAAGTAATGTTCGCGCAGAAGAGAAAAACTGTGAGCAACAACCTGAAACTGGCCTACGATAAAGCGATTGTAAAGGCGGCGCTGCTGGGCGCGGAGATTGCGCCAGCAACGCGGGCAGAGGCGATTTCGCTGCCAGAGATGGCGCGGCTGTACCGGGAGTTGAAGAAGTAAACACGAGTAAAAGGATGGTGGCAGCAATGAGCCAGGTTCGGGAAGCGGCGGTGGCCGGTCAGTTTTATCCGGAGTCGAAGACGGAACTGCTGCACGAGGTGCATCAGCTTCTGGACCGGGGGACATCGGTGCGCGAGGTGATCAACGCGCTGGGAGTGATTGCGCCGCACGCAGGCTACATGTACTCGGGTGCGGTGGCCGGTGCGTTGTACGCGCAGATCGAGATTCCGCACAAGGTGATTGTGCTTTGCCCAAACCACACGGGGATGGGCGAACCGCTGGCGATTACGAGCGAGGGCAGCTTCCGCACACCGCTGGGCGAAGTGCGAATTGACCAAGAGCTGGCCGAGGCACTGAAGAAGGCGTTTCAACTGTTGCGCGAGGACCCGGCGGCGCAGCTTCGCGAGCACGCAATTGAGGTGCAACTGCCATTTCTGCAGGCGATACAGTCCGAGCTGTCCTTTGTTCCGATCACCGTGGGGGCGGGGCAATTCGAGGTACTGACGGCGCTGGGCGTGGTGATGGCGAAGGCGATTCAAGATTGCGGCGAGCCGGTACTGATTGTGGCCTCCAGCGACATGAATCACTACGAGGCTGAAGACGAGACCAGGATCAAGGATGCGATGGCAATCGAGCAGGTGCTGGGGCTGCAGCCTAAAGGGCTGTTCCAGACGGTGCAGGGACAGAAGATCTCGATGTGCGGAGTGGGCCCGGCGGTGGCGATGCTGACGGCAGCATTGCGGCTGGGCGCGAAGTCTGCAGAGCTGGTGAAGTATGCGACTTCAGGCGATGTTTCCGGCGACCGGAAGCGCGTGGTGGGATATGCGGGGATCGCGGTGAAGTGATCGAATCATACTTTGAAGTGAGACTGCGGCTCTGTCGAGTGAGACTGACGTTCACACAGGTGAGACCGCCTGTGTCCACCGCTTAGTTCCCAAATCGGAATAGTAAGTGCAAAGGCCTGTGTACGACAGCAATTGTGGAACTCACGTTTGAATCGGCGTACAGTGCTGTGAAATGAGCGTTCAAGCCAAAAGCGCGATCTACCGCCTCACGATGAATATCCTCAGGGCTTGTGTACTGGCGCTGGCTTTTGTCAATTGCACGGCCACGCCCGCGCTCGCACAACAGTGCCCGCAGACCAACCCTACAGGATCCACCGTTGCATCGGAGGTCCGGACGTTAGAGGGTAGGCTCATCTTCGTCGACGATATCCGCGGGTGGTTTGAACTGGAACTGGACCAACCGCAATGCGGAGAGAACGCGATTCAACTGAGACCCAAAGGAGACGACTGGACCGCGCTGGAGGTCCTCAGGGGCTGTCGGGTCCGATCAAAGGGTGCTCTTGACTTCTGCTATACCGGATATTGTTCGCGGAATTTCTACCAGTCTGTGGCCCAGATCGAACCTGTCGGCGCCTGCACGCGACAAGCTCCCTTTCCCGACTACTCCAAGGCGAAGCCAGACAAGTCGATCCGTAAATATCGGGTCGATATGTACGTCAACGGTTCAGGCCCGATCATCTTCCGCGTGTCCAGCGCGGGCAAGAACCTTCGACCGTGGCAGGCCTACGCGAGTTATGACCTGACAGGTGGCTATGTCCTTTACGGGCTCTGTGGCCGAGGTTTTTTCGTCGATAGAGTGTTCGGGACGCCGGAGGCGAAACCGTCCCACTTCATTGAGCGGCGAGACCCCAATGACTGGGCCGCGTTTGATGCCGCAGCCGGCAAGAAGGGCCTGCATATGGGATACACCTGCGTACGCGAGCGGTAACCGGTACAGTGGCAACTCTTGTTCGAGGAGGACGGCCAGGTGGCCTCCGGCGCAACCAAGATAGTGAGCAGCAGATAAATCGCCTTTCATCTCACTATCCCGTTCTGGGATAGTGGCACACCGGACCTGTTCTTGACAGGTGTTTGCGGTTGACTAGATCGCTTAAAGTGATCGAATCACGCAGGAACGCCGACCGATCCGCCAGAAGTGACTGCCGTTCCGTTGTATGCGTTGCGTAGTTCCTGAGAATCCGGAAATAAATCCAAACCTCGCTTCATCAGCTGTTGCGCTTCGCCGGATGCGTTCAGGTGCGCGCGAATGGCGGCGGCGCGCAGGAATCGCTTGGGTGTGGGAATGCTGTCGGCGAGTTGTTCGGCTGCTGTTGCGGCATCTGCGGTCAAATCGACGGCCAGATATGCTTTGATCAGGAGCTCATGCAGTTCGGCGTTGCGGGGACAAGCTGCAATGGAATTCAGCATTCGCGAGAATCCAGACTGGCTCCGGCCAAGCCGCACTTCGGTGTAACCCAACTTGCCCGCCACTACAGGGTCGTCTCCGAGCAGCCTGAGACAGCGCTGGTATGCGCGGCTGGCGTCATCGAGCCTGCCCAAATTGTGAAGGACATCGCCCAGACAATGTTCGCGTTCGGCGGATGATTCCTGTTCTGCATCGCCGCCCGCCTGCTCAAGGGCGAAGAGAGCCTCTGCGTCGCGCTGCATCCGAAGATAGGCGATTCCCTTCTGAAGCCAAGCGATCTTCAATTGCGGCTCCAGTTCAATGGCGCGGTCAAAGCAACGCAGCGCCTCTTCATATTTGTGGTAATACGTCGACAGATGACTTCCGAGGTCAAACCAAGCGACGGGATTGGCGGGTTCCTGACGAACCTTTTCGCGAACGAGTTCAAGATAAAGCTCTACTTTCTTCACGAAGCGCTCATCGCCCATGAGCATGAAACCAAAGTGATGGATGCAGAGGTCGGTTTTCAGCAACTGCAGGCCAAGGGCCGAGATCCGAGGGGTCACGAGTTCGTGGACGCATCCGGCGTAGAAGATCTCCGCGTGGCGGCGAAACAGACGTACGACATGGTGCTCCGAATAAGCAGGCGCGTGTTTGGCATGTTCGTTTCGGCCATCATTCAGTTTGGCGCGGCTGTTCCCAATGCAGCCATGGCGGCTCATAAGATAGTTGCGGATGGGGATGGCATAGCCTCCGACGCCGGATTTGTCCAGCAACGCCGACAGGCAGAGCTTGGCATCCCGATCCAATTCCTCGTCGGCATCCAGAACCAGGACCCAATCAGTTGTGTTCAGGGCTAGAGCTGCGTTCCGGGCCTTCGCAAAATCGTTCTCCCACGGGATGGAGACCACGGTAGCGCCATATTCGCGGGCGATGTCCTGGCTGTTGTCGGTCGATCCGGTATCGACGATGACCATCTCATCGACAATTCCCTTTACGCTGTCGAGACACGCTCGAAGGGTTTCCGCAGCATTTTTGACAATCATGGACAAGCCCAATGTCGGCATAACGGAAATCTCCCGCGGAGCGCTTAGTCTGCGCAGGTACCTCTATCGGCAAAAGAGAATCCTTCATCACGAGCAAGGCGCGCGAAGTGGCTCCGAATGGCAAGTAATTCAGGAGATTACAGGAGCGGTAGCTGTGCCATCTTGCTAGCTGCGCGAGGTTTAGCGATGACCGCCACCTCCACCGCCGCCGCCATGGAAACCACCACCGCCGCTACTATGGAAGCCGCCACCGCCTTCACTGACGTGAGGCTCAGAGCTGACATGAGGCTCAGAGATGGAGGCGCGCGGAAGGCCCGCGGAAGGCATGTTGTGGCTCCGCGGAGCTGAGCTGCCGCTGTAGGCGTAGGTGCGTGGAGAGGCGGAGGAATAGCCCTCGGCACGGGGAGTGGCTCCGCGGGATGGCGGATAGGTACTATTGCGGCCACCTACGGTTGGGTTGGAGAGCCGGTACGTTCCCTTTACACCGGTGATGAATGGAGTACCGTGATCGGACTCCGCCGGGGCATGGACGAAGTTGGAGGTTGGACCAGGCTTTGCAACCAGGTTCGCGCCAACTGAAGGCGCTGCGGTTGCAGGCGCTCGGGAGGCCATGACGGCGTGGGTCTGAGCGATGGGGCCGACGCGAAGATTGGAGCCTGCGACGGCTACCGTGCCGTGAGTCACGTGAGCAGGGGGATGCGGAGCGTTGAAGCCGTGAGGAGCATTGGCGAGAAGCGGCAGGGGATGCCACGGGCCGCCGTGTGGTCCGTGCCACGGACCAGGGCGCCACCACCATCCGCGTCCTCCGGCGTAGAACCAGCTACCGTAATAATAGGGCGCCCAGCCCCAGGGATATGCGGAGACAAAGGTCCAGCCCCAGTCGTCGTAGTAGCTCCAGGCACCGTTGTCATAGGGATTCCAATCAGGGCCGACTCCTGCGGGCTGCCAGCAATCACCACAGTCGGGCACGTTCTCATAAGAACCGTAGTTGCCGAGGTCGGCGACGCCGGGGGCGTTTTGGTCATCGCTACCGGAATACTGGACCCCGGCAGAGGCGTTCTGGTCGTTGTAGCTTTCGCGCTGCTGGTTCCAAGAATCTTCGCCCTGCTGCGGTACGGTGGCTGAAAGCACCGAGCTGTTGGGCTGTCCGAGAATGTAGTTGTAGGTTTGACCGGCGTGGAGCGTGGTATTGCCGCCGTCCTCTTTTGCAATCTCGACCGCGCCTTCGGTGACGGAGAGCGATGCAACCTGCTCGTCTGCCTTGAAGCGCAGGCGCGAAGGCTGAGTGATGCCAAAGGATTCGCCCGTGGAGGTAAGGATGCGGAAGTCGGCGTGATCCTTGAGCCGGGCATCGACGTAGACGATGCCGGAATCGATCTCGATGTGGGTGACGGGAGCGCCGTTGGCGGAGAACGAGAGTTCTTTCAACGCGACTTGCGCCGGACCAGCGAGGCGGACGCTGCTGCCATCCTCGAACTCAATCTCGGCCTTGGAGTTGTCTCCGGCAAAGATGCGGGCACCGCCAATGACGGGCATGTTGTTCAGAGCCTGCTCCCAACCAGCGCCGGAGTTGCGGTCGATTTGAACATCTCCCTGTGCGACGCTGAGACGGACGATGCGCACACCTGAGGCAGCGGCAAAGGCTGGTAGAGAAGAAATTACAAGGAGAGCGATTGCGAAGCAAAGAAGCCGAACTCCGCGGGTGACCATGGTGACGCTCCTACTACTGACAATCAGTATGAACTCGGAGGCGGGAAGGAAGATTCGGAAAAATTGTAAAGAATGATCTCAGCATTGGGTGGGGAGCAGCGCAGGGCTTGCTCTGGCCGTCCTCCGAACGACTACAGCTTTCCCCAGAAGGCAGATGCAACGGCGCCAACAAGAAACAGGAACGAGACTACATAATTCCATTTAATGCCTTCACCAAGGTAGAACCAAGCGAAGACGACAAAGACGCAGAGGGTGATTACCTCCTGGATGACCTTGAGCTGAAATGCCGTGAATTCGCCATAGCCGATGCGATTCGCGGGAACTTGAAAGCAGTATTCGGCGAAGGCAATCAACCAGCTGACGACGATAACGGTGAAAAGCGGAGCTTTGCGGTACTTCAGGTGACCGTACCATGCAATGGTCATGAAGATGTTGGAACAGATGAGAAGCAGGATGGTTCTCATGGCCCTCGAATCGAGTCAACTCACTCAGAATTGAGATGAGGACAGCGAGCGGCGGGTTATGTGGCAGCGTGGCAGCTTAGCGCGGGGCGACGGCCTGGCGCTGCAGAGTGGCAGCGGTGTGGATGTGGCAGATGGCGATGGCCAGAGCATCGGCGGCGTCGGCAGGCTGAGGGAGCTGGTCGAGGTGAAGCAGGCGGGCAACCATCACCTGCACCTGCGATTTTTCTGCGCGGCCGTAACCGACAACAGCAGACTTGATGGCGAGAGGCGCGTAGGCGACGACGGAGAGACCGTGCTGCGCGGCTGACATCATGGCGACACCGCGCACATGGCCCAGTTTGAGCGCACTCTTGGCGTTGACGGAGTAGAAGACATCTTCGATGGCGACCACCTCGGGCTGGTACTGGATGATCAGGGCCGAGAGTTCGTCGTACACCTTCTTCAGGCGGAGTTCGAGAGCCTGCTTGGGAGTGAGGCGGATGGCTCCGGTAACGAGGCAGGTCAGCTCGCGACCGTCACCCTCGACGACTCCGTAGCCGGTGTATTCCCCGCCGCAATCTACACCTAAGACCCTCATGCAGAAAGTTTAGCCGAAAGCAGAGGAGATGGTGCGAAAGTTTCGGGGCTAGGGAGGGTTCCGGGCTAAGAGGGTCATCCTGAGGCGTAGCCGAAGGACGCAGGCACAGCTCACGTCTACACGTGCCGCCCCAGACTTTTCGGCCACCAAGATCAAGATAGTGAGCTACATGGCGATTCATCGCCAACTATCTTGCTGCTGAGCCTCTTTTCTGTATCTGCTTCAACAGCTTTCGAGCCTCGCGCTGGGTGTCTTCGCCAACCCCTATCGGCGGAGTTGCTTTCAAGATGTCTTTGAGGCAGGGCACAGCTTTGTCTTGCTGCCTCAGATTCTTCAGATAGATTCTCGCGAGTTCAAGGTACGCGTCAACATCTCCATAGCGGACTGCGCGACGAAACCAACGAATCGCTTCTGGATAGTTATGCTCATCTCGGAAAATTGTCCCGATATTGTTTGCCGCGCATCCGCTTCCACGTTCCGTGCGATATGACTTTTTGTACCAGTCCATAGCTGCTGTGCGGTTTCGGCGAACTCCTAATCCGACGTCGTACGTGTATCCAAGGTTTAGCTGTGCTCCGGGATCGCCCAGTTTGGCTGCTCCCAAAAGTAATCTGAAACCTGATTTCAAATTGCCGTTCTCCTGCTGCTTATCTCCTCGTGCAAAAAGTTCCTGTGCTTTCGCCTGACGCTGTTTCTTCAATTCAACGGCTCTTGGCATATGCAAATTCCTTTTCGGTGCGCTCGTCTGCGCGTGACAGATACTTGCGGCAAACAGGAGAACGGGAATGACGGTTAGGTTTTCACGTCAGCAGTTTACGCCCGAATCGAAGCTAAGTTCCGTGATTGTCAACGACAACAGGGCAAGTATCCATCTACGCTATTTCGCAAATTTGGGAGCCGCTCGTTGGGTTCTTGAGCAGAATCGCTTAATTAAGCAAAGCCGCGGGCGCGAGGTCAGCAGCAGCGGGGGCGGCGCTCGCGGAGGTGGGACTCCTGGTGGAGGAACTCGGCGTAGGCCGAGGAAGAATTGGCGAGGCCGGAGCGGGCGAGGAAGCGGGCGTAGGAGTTCTCATCGAAGATCTCGCGCAGGGTTTGGACGAAGAGGCGAGCGACTTGGCGAATTGGGGCGGGCAGCAGGGTTAGCATGGTGGCCTCAGAGCTCCTCCGGCGAGAATTGCGAAGGGATGAAGGGCGCTTCGTGAATCGAGGGCTGGCGACGTCCGGAGAGGACAGCAAACCAGACGCGGGCAGACTCGGCGACGACCAGCAGGACGAGGGTTACGAGGATTACGGTGATGGCCGCGTCAAGACGGTCATTGAAGGCCAGGCGCGCGGCTCCGGCGGCGTTGGAGGCGGCGAGCTGGTTGGCGTGGGAGAGGAATCCGATACGGGGATTGGGGTTGAGCACCTTGTGGTATGAGGCGCTGAAGGTGATGGAGACGAGCGCCACAAGAGGCAGCAGAGTGACCGCCATGTAACGGACCTTGCCCGACTTGATGATGATGGTGGTGGAGACGCAGAGAGCAACAATGGCCAGCAGTTGATTGGCGATTCCGAAGAGCGGCCAGACACTGTTGATGCCGCCGAGAGGATCGCGCACCCCGGCGTACATGAAGTATCCCCAGAGCGCGACGATGATGGCGCTGGTGAAGAGGATGCTGGGATACCAGCTGGTGCGGCCGAGCGGCTTGTAGAGCTGGCCGAGAGCATCCTGCAACATGAAACGGCCTACACGGGTTCCGGCATCGAGAGTGGTGAGGATGAAGAGCGCTTCAAACATGATGGCGAAGTGATACCAGATGCCGAGCAGGGCGGTGCCTCCGATGGTGCGGGCGAAGATGTGCGCCATGCCGAGGGCAAAGGCCGGTGCGCCTCCGGTGCGGTTGAAGAGGGTGGTTTCGCCAACCGCACGGGCCATGTCACTCATCTCCGAGGGAGAGACGGCAAAGCCCCAGGAAGAGATGGTGTGGGTGGCGGCGGCAGCGGTGGCTCCGACGATGCCAGATGGGCTGTTGACAGCGAAATAGACTCCGGGCGAGAGTGCACAGGCGGCGATAACGGCCATGATAGCGACGAAGGATTCGGCGATCATGGCTCCGTAGCCGATGAAGCGAGTTTCGGTCTCGCGCTGCACCAGTTTTGGAGTGGTTCCGCTGGAGATGAGCGAGTGGAAGCCGCTGATAGCTCCGCAGGCGATGGTGATGAGAGCAAAGGGAAAGATGCTGCCGGCAAAGACGGGGCCAGAGCCGTCGATAAAACGGGTGAGCGCAGGCATGTGCAGGGTGGGGCGCGAGATGAGAATGCCGATGGCAAGGACGGAGATGGTTCCGAGCTTGACGAAGGTGCTGAGGTAGTCGCGCGGAGCAAGCAGGAGCCAGACAGGCAAGGCCGAGGCGGAGAAGCCGTAGACGATGAGAGCAAATGCCAAGGTGACTCCGCCGAAGCTGAACCAGGAGGCGTACGCGCTATGGGAGAGCCACTGCCCGCCCCAGATGGAGAGCATGACGAGGACGAAGCCCATGAGTGAGGCTTCAATCACTTTGCCGGGACGAATGCGGCGCAGGTAGAGGCCCATGAGCAGAGCGATGGGAATGGTGGCGGCGATGGTAAAGGTTCCCCAGGGACTGTTTTTGAGGGCGTTGACGACGATGAGGCCGATGGCTCCGAGCAGGATGATGATGATGGTAATGACGGCGACGAAGGCGACAGTGCCTCCGAGCGGGCCGATCTCTTCACGCGCCATCTCGGTGAGGGATTTGCCGTCGCGGCGCACGCTGAAGAGCAGGACTACAAAATCTTGAACGCATCCGCCAAAGACGGAGCCGACGAGAATCCAGAGGACTCCGGGAAGATAGCCGAACTGGGCGGCGAGCACTGGACCGACGAGCGGACCGGGACCGGCAATGGCGGCGAAGTGATGTCCGAAGACCACCCACTTGTTGGTGGGAACGAAGTCGCGGCCGTTATCGAGGCGCTCGGAGGGAGTGGCGCGACGGGAGTCCACCAGGAGAACGCGCATGGCCAGGAATCGTGAATAAAAGCGATAACCGATGGCGTAAGTGCAAGCAGCAGCGGTCACGATCCAGAGAGCGCTGATGGGTTCAGAACGGCGCAATGCGATGGTGGCAAAGGCAGCCGCTCCGAAAATGGCAACGAGAGTCCAAACGAGCAAACGCAGCAGACGTTTCAATGGAAGGCTCCGGAGACGGTCTCTGTATACCTTTCGACAAACGTTAGATGCAAGCAAAAAAAAGAGAGTAGGAGCGGGAAGATAGAATCGTGGGGCATATCAAAGCCGACGGTACATCATGCTGCGGCGGAAGCTTGGTATGCTGTTTAACGCCACGGAGTGGAAGAGCGCGGCGCGGCCAACTGCTTGAACCCTACGGCCCTGCCGGCCGCGGGCGCAAGGCGGGTAACGGGCCATGGCCCCGCCGGCTGCGGGCGCAAGGGGAGAACTGATGGTGATCCGTTGCTGGCGTATTTGCTGGATTGCTTTGGCGGTGTTGATGGCGGCGAGTGGCGCGGCCCAAAGTGCCCCGCTCAGCGATCGCGTGGTGGCTTACCGGATTGAGGGAGTCTATAACGCGAAGACGCATGCGCTGGATGCCACCGAAATTTTGACCTACACCAACAAGACGGGCACTACGCTTGATCGATTTCCCTTCCATTTGTATCTGAATGCGTTCCAGCCGAAATCCACATGGGAGACGGAAGCGAAGCGAATTGGACAACGCGACACAACAGAAGAGAGTGCGAGGTGGGAGGATAAGCATTATGGCTCGAACGAGGTGAAGTCGCTGGAAATTGTGGGGGCAGGCGACGTCACCAAACAGATGAAGTTTGTTTCTCCGGACGACGGGAACGTGGACGATCGCACGGTTTTTGAGATTGTGCCACCCAAGCCGGTGAAGCCGGGCGAAAGCATCCAGTTCAAAATTCACTTTGTTGCGAAGTTTCCCGAGGTTGTGGCTCGAAGCGGCTATAAGCGCGACTTTTTGATGGCGGGGCAGTGGTTTCCCAAAGTGGGGGTTTTCTTGAATGGCGCGTGGAACTGCCACCAGTACCATGCCACAACGGAGTTTTTCGCGGACTTTGGCACCTTTGACGTGAAACTGACGTTACCCGCGAAGTGGAACGTGGGAGCAAGCGGAGTGCAGACCGGGGCGAGGGATAACGGCGACGGTACGCAGACGGTGAGCTTCCACGCGGAGGATGTGCATGACTTTGCCTGGACCACCGATCCGGCGACGATTGTAGTGGAAGATTCGATCAAGCTGAGCAGCCGGACGGTGAAGATCCGAATGCTGATGCAGCCGGCACACATGGCCAGCGCACCACGCTATATGGCCGCGCTGAAGGGCGCGATGCGCAAGTTCGACGAATGGATTGGCCCCTATCCGTACCCGCAGATCACAGTGGTGGATCCGGCGCACGGCGCCAGCGCGGCGGGCGGGATGGAGTATCCGACGCTGATTACGGCGGACACTTCGTGGTGGATGCCAAAGTCTGTGCTGATACCGGAGCTGACGGTAGAGCACGAGTTCGGACACCAGTACTGGTATGGCATGGTGGCGACCAACGAATTTGAAGATGCGTGGATGGACGAAGGCATCAATTCGTATGTGCAAGTCAAGGTGATGGACGCACTCTATGGCAAGACAACGTCGTACGTGAATTCGCGGCTGTACACGCTAGGCCAGCGCGGGGCATATCTGACAGACTACGCGCCGGTGGCCGACCTCGATCCGCTGTCGCGCAAGGGTTGGCTGTTTGTCGATGACGGCTCCTACGATGCGATTTCGTATTCGAAGAGCGCGCTGATGATGGTAACGCTGGAGAGCCTGATCGGCGAAAAGACGGTGATGCACGGACTGCATGAATACTTTGAACGCTACAAGTTCAAACATCCCAACCCTGCCGACTTTACCGCGGCGATGAACGAGGCTGTGGGACAGAACCTGGACTGGTATTGGAAACAATCCATCTACGGAACCGAGACACTGGACGACTGCATTTTGAAGGCGGGCTCGGAGCGGGTGGACTGGTACAGCAAGGCGCCGGAGGAAAAGGGCGTCACGGTGTATCACAACGAGGTGATTGTGCAGCGCAAGGGGACGTTTGAATTGCCAGTGGTGCTGGAGGCGAAGTTCGACGACGGCTCCACGGTTCGCGAACACTGGGATGGCAAGGATCGCTGGCACAGGTTTGTGTGGGACCGGAAGGCGAAGCTGGTCTCGGCGGAGGTCGATCCGGAGCACGGGTATTGGCTGGATCGTGATCGCTACAACAATAGCTGGACGGAAAAGGCGGATCGCAGAGCTTCAGGAAAAGTCGCCGGGTACTGGACGCTGCTGACACAATGGCTGGAACAAGCGCTGAGCTGGCTGGCTTAGGAGAAAAACGCGATGAATGGAAGTGTTCGCAGTTCAGCCGGATTGGTGTGGCATCATCAGCGCCTGGTGTGGTGGATCTTTGCAGTAAACCTTGTGCTGGGGTGGCTGAGTTCGCTGCCGGCGCGGATGTCGCTGAGTGCGGTACTGGATCACAGCCTGGAGTCATCCAAGCTGGTAACGGGATTTGACGGTGGCGCCTTTGTGATGCTGATGCAACGTCCGGAGCTTCGGGTTCGTTCGCTGGCTTCGGGAGTAGTGGGAACGTCGCTGATTTTTTTGGTGTACCTGCTGTTTATCGACGGCGGCGTGTTCACGGTCTACCTGGAAGACAGAGAGCTGAATGGAACGGAGTTTTTCCAAGACGCGGCATTGTTCTTCTGGAGAATGCTGCGGCTGGCATTGTATTCGATTGTGCCTTTCGGGATGCTGGTGGCTGCGGATAACGATATCGCAGGCTATGCGCGGAGGCTTTCGACCGATGCCCCGCAAGAGCGGCTGGGCCTGATCGTAAACGTTGGGAGCAAGCTGATCGTTTTGCTGCTGGCGCTGCTGGTGCGCCTTTGGTTCGACCTGGCTCAGGCACAGGTGGTGCGCGACGACGAGCGCGACGTCTTTGGAACATTGCTGCACAGCTTTAAACTCGCATTCACCTCAGGACTGTATGTGAAATATCTTGGGATTGGATCGTTTGCCGCTGTGACGTTTGCGGCGGGAGTTGGTATGTGGGTGTATCTGCCACACCCGGCCACGGGAGCGAGCTTTGTGGTGCTGGAGCTGGTGACAATTGCGCAGATCGCCTCGCGACTTTGGTTGAAGGCGGCAAGTGCGCGTTGGGTTGGATTGCAGACGCCGGATGCGTTGCCGGCTCCTTGGAATGAGACGGCGACAGAAACAAAGTCAACGACCCCACCCTAAACTCGCAAAGAGCGCAAGTTTAAGGATAGGACACCGTCGAGTTGTTCTCGGATGTCGAGATTATTACTTCGGCGGAGGGGCGCAATCCTGCATATCGCCTTGCAGCTTGCGGATGGCGTGGGGGACGGCGGGCCAGACGGCTTCGAGGTTCTCGATGGCGGCGGCGGGGGAGCCGGGAAGATTCAGGATGAGGGCGCGCTTGCGGATTCCGCAGACGGCGCGAGAGAGCATGGCATGAGGAGTCTTGGCGAGGCTGGCGGCACGCATGGCTTCGCTGAAGCCGGGGACGACACGGTCGAAGACTTGCAGCGTGGCTTCAGGTGTGACGTCGCGCGGCGAGAGGCCGGTGCCGCCGGTGGTGAGGATGAGATCGGCTGCGTCGGAGTCTGCCCAGTTGCGCAAGGCGTCGGCAATGAGAGGCTGCTCGTCGGCCACGAGACCGGTGGCTGTGACTTCGACGCAACGCTTCACGAGCCACTGCAAAAGCGCCGGGCCGCTCTGGTCGTTGCGCTCGCCACGGGAGCCTTTATCGCTGATGGTAAGAATGGCCGCTCGGATCGTCATATGGATATTCTGCAGTCTTGGGCGAACATTGTCATCCAGTAAGGAAGCGATCTGATGAAAAAGAATGAAGAGACGGCACTGATCATCATCGATCTGCAAAAGGGGATATTGCGCGGGCTGGGAGGTGCGAGGCAGGCTGCGCACGACGAGGCTTTGGATGCGACAGCGCACCGGAGTGCCGAGCTGCTGGCGAAGGCAAGGAATGTGGGCGTTCCGGTTCTCTTTGTGAAGCACGATGGAGGAGCGGAACATCGGCTGCATCCGGGAAACACGGATTGGGAGCTGCGCGACGAGATTGCTCCGCGAGCGGGAGAAATGGTGATACAAAAACGCGCCTGCGACTCGTTCTTTGAGACCGGCCTGGATGCAGAACTGAAGCGGCTAGGAGCTGCGCGGCTGGTGGTGGCCGGATGCATGACGCAATATTGCGTGGATACCAGTGTGCGGCGGGCGGTGAGCATGGGCTATGACGTGCTTCTCGCCGCTGACGGCCATATGACGGCCGATTCGGGCGGGTTGAGCTTTGATCAGATCATTGCTCATCACAACGGTCTGCTGGATGGCTTCGACGCGGGGGAGCACGTGGTAACAGTGTTGCCGATTTCCGCGATTGAGGGAAAGCTCTAGCTGGTCAACTTCGTCTCTGCTTCTGGCTCATCGCGTTTATTCCCGCTGCCATCTTTGTTGCGCGCGAGTGCTGCGTCCGAGCTGGGAGTTGCGGGCTCGGCAGGAGTCTTCTCGGCTAAGGCGTCGATGCGGTAGCTGGCACGGGCGGCAGCGGCTGTGGCTGATGCCACGGAATTGCCGATCTGCTGGATAGAGCTGCGTGCGGGCACTTCGGCAGCGGCTAATCTGCAGAGAGCGGGAAGCTGCAGCCACCAGAGCAATTCCTCGTAAGATTCCTTGACAAAGTAAGAGTGACCATCGGCCTCGTGAGCACCGGTGAGCCAGCGTACGTCGGGGTCCTGCCAGAGGGCAGGCGAGAGGATCGGGAGCTGCGGCTCAGGTGCTTGAGACTTGTCGGCGGCGGCCGGAGCGGGGGTGAAGACACGGGCCTCGACCAGCAGAGCTACCTTGATCCGAGCGGCGACGCGCCAGCTCTCCTCGGCCTCAAAGCCGAGAGCTTCAAAGGCGCGGGCGAGGGGCTCACGCAGACGCAGGCGGTCAAAGAGATCGAGCGCCGCGAGCTGCGGGTTGGTTGGGATGACGGATTCGGCGAGAACTTGCAGGACAGACCAGGCGAGGACCGGTCCCCAGACGGCTGTGGCCGTGAGATGCGGACTCTGGCTGGGAAGGACGTTGCGCGCAGTGACCGGCCAGGGCTGGGGAAAGAAACTTTCCAAGGCAGGGATGCGCATGGCGGCGCGGGCACGCTGGCGGAAGCGCTCATCCAATGAGGCTGGGTTGGTGAAATCGGCGGAGAGCGAGTTGTCGCGATGGCCGTAGTAGAAGGACTGCGCCTCGCGCAGGAACTCACGGCTACGGCGCCAAGCGGTCTGGAAGAAATCCTGACGGAGAGCTTCGAGGGCTTTGAGTTTTTCGGGGCCAACGGGAGCACGCTCGGAAAGTTCGGCGAGGCTGCGCACGATAGCCGGTTCCAGGAGACGGCGAAGAGCATCATGGGCAGGACGCAGTTCGAGCAGGATGAGCGCGTCGTCGAGGCTGGGCACGCCGCGGCCGACCAGATCGTCGCAGAGGCGATCCCAGGGGCGCTCAGCGGTGGCGCGCAGCTCGCGCCAGTTGAGGAAGACATGACACTGGTAGGCATGCAGCTCTAGGGTGAGACCATGCTCGGCGAGATTGACGGCGCGGCGCAGATACTCGAGGCCGGTCAGCGAGTCGCGATAGGCAAGGATGAGCGCGGGATCGGCGTGAAGGTCGAGACCTTCCTTGAGACGGCGCTGACGCAGGTGCCCGGATTGTTTATCGGCGTAGGCGGCTGAATTATCGATGGTGCCGCGCGTGGTGGCGTAGCGGTTGTGGTAGAGCACCAAGGCACGTTGGCCGTCGCGGCGATTGGAGTAGGCAAAGACGTTCTCATCGACGCTGCCATCCGCGCGGAAGAAGTCGTAGAGGAGGAAGTTGCTGCTCTCGGCGAAGAGGGCGCGCTGCCGCAGAAGAGGCGCGATCTGGCGCTCGTGACGCTCGACTAGCGACGGATTGGGTTCCTCCTGGTAGCGTGGCCAGCGATACTCCATGCCGTACTTTTCGGTATATCCCTCGATTTGGCCGTGGCCGAACATGGGGAGTCCGGGGAGGGTGGACATGAGAGTGGCGACGCCGAAGCATTTGTCGCCGGTGCCGAACTGGTCGATGGCGGTGCGCTCGTCGGGATTACTCATGAAGTTGACGTAGCGCTTCATGATGTCTGGATCGAACTCGAGGGTGTTCTTGATGACCGAGCGATATTTCTCGTTTTCCTCGTCGCGCATCATGTTCATGAAGGCGCTGTTGTAGACGCGGTGCATTCCGAGGGTGCGGACGAAGTAGCCTTCCATGAGCCAGAAGGCCTCGGCCAGCAGGAGGGTTCCGGGAACCTCGGCGGCGACGCGGTCTACGACTTCACGCCAGAACTCCTGCGGCATGTGCTTATTGAATTCCTCAGTGGTCATGGCGTACTCGGCGCGCGAGGGAATGGCTCCACTGCTGCCGGGATTGGGGAACCAGAGGCGCTGAAAGTGCCGCTTGGCGAGAGTCATGGCAGCGTCAAAGCGGATGACCGGAAAGAGGCGCGCGACGTGCAGGATGGTTTGAATGACCTGTTCACGGACGGCGGGATTCAGATAGTCGAGCTGGGCGGTATCGTTCCAGGGAAAGCTGGTGCCGTCATTGCCGTGATAGATGTAGCGGGTCTCGCCACTCTGGCGGTCGCGGCGCTGAAAGACCACGGCGGCATCGGTCTGCTCGTAGTAGTGGCGTTCAATCTTGATCTCGACGCGGGGGTCGGGAGAAAGATTGGGACCATCGAAGTTGTAGGCGGGGTAAGGCGGCTCCGGACGCGAGATGAACCAGTCGGGATGCTCGACGACCCAGGGCGAATCGATGCCCATGTGGTTGGGCACCATGTCACTGGCGAGGCGAATGCCACGGTGGTAACAACGGTCGCGCAGAGTGATGTAGGCGGCTTCTCCACCGATGTCATCGGCGATGCGATAGTCGTAGAGCGAATAGGCGGAGGCAACAGCCTCTTGATTGCCGCACAGCTGCTTGATGGTTTGCGAAGCGCGGCTGCGCTCCCAGATGCCGATGAGCCAGAGGGAATTCAAACCGCGCCGGGCAAGGTCGTCCAGGTCTTCGTCGGGAATCTGATCGAGGCGGTTGATGACGCGGCTGTACTTGCGGGAGAGCTGCGCGAGCCAGACGTAGGTGCTCTTCGCGATGAGCACGGCGGTGGGCATCCAGGCCACATCGGCGCTGAACTTTTCGTACTCGTAGGCTGGGTCGCCGAAGATTGGAACTTCAGAGTGGCTGGTGAGGCCGGGCCATTGTTGTGTGCCAGCTTCGCGTCGGCGACGGGCGGCTTCCTCCGCGGCCCTGGCTGCGGCGGCACGAGCAGCGGCTTCGGAGTCGGCATCGGACGGATTGAAGCGCATCCAGATGGCCAGCTCTTCTTCGCGCAGGATGTCACCGGCAATCAGCAGAAAGCGATCGAGGCTCTCGCCGAGCAGAGACTTCCACTGCTTGCGAATGACGGTGAGCTGCTCACTTAACGAGCCGGGCGCGGAAACGGCGGGAGCGCGTAGCAGATCGAAGAGATTCACCGGAGCTGCGCCCTCGACGGGGATCAGCGGGCGAGTGGCGAAATACGCAGGAAATTGATCGGCGACACGGCGATAGGCGGTCTTCTCAGCCAGGGTGCTGTCTTCGAAGAGTTCTTCAAAGGGACGGAAGGCGGCATTGCGATTGGCCATCCAGAGCAGCATCATCTCTTCGATAGCGGCAGTGCGGTTTGGAACCCCATTGGTGGAAGCAGCGAGCCACTGTTGCGGAGTTTGCTCGCCTTTGTAAACGCTGACGCCGGGAAAGTGCTCGACAAAGGTGAGCAGCATTTTCTCCAGCTCCTGAGGACCTACTTGTCCGGAAAAAAAGGAGAGAGCATCGACCATCACATTGGGATCGAACTGCTGGCGATAGCGCGCCATGAGGGCGTGGCTGGCTTCGTCGATGAGCCCCATCACATAGAGGGCGCCAGCATTCACGGCGCGCTCAGGATGGTTTTGCGCGTCACGGACGAGGTTCATGCGGTAGGCAAACTGCCGGCTGGCGGCTATGTTCGCGAAGACGACATTGCCGTTAAAGAAAAAGAGAGTGTCCGCAAACTGATAGCGGTTGCGCACGGCCCTGGAGATATGAAATTCCATCATCCGCCAATCGTCCTAACAAAGCTGCCAACCATAATGCCAGATGCAGCCGAACTCGGCATCTGCCTTCGAGAGATTTGCGTTGACAGAGGAGAAGCTAAAAGACAAACCGGAATCGCGCATCAGAGGCTGGACGGTGTTCCCGGGGGTGGTTGGAAGAATTGGGCGAAATGCAAAGGCCGCTGCGGAAAGGCAGCGGCCCCGGTTATAGCATTTATTCCTTGGGCTCTTTGCGAATCTTCTTCTGTGCCCGCTTACGAGCCAGAGCCTGCTTTACGCGGAGCTTGGCGCCAGGCTTCAGATAGTAGGAGTGACGTTTCACTTCCTTAATGATGTCTTCCGTCTGAACTTTGCGCTTGAACCGACGCAGGGCGCTCTCAATGGACTCGCCTTCTTGCAATCGAATTTCTGCCAAACAAAATCACCACCCAACCCAGCCATAAATGGCCATGCGTAAGTTTAACATGAAGGCGGGCGAAACCTGCAAGCGCAAGCGAATGCTAGCTGGTTCGCGCTCGGTTCGGAAGTCAATGGTTATGCACCGGGGTCTTCCTCAAGCGAACGAATGACTCTAGCGGGCACACCCGCCACAAAGCTGTTTGGAGGAACATCCTTGGTGACAACCGCTCCGGCCGCGACCACTGAATTTTCGCCCACAGTAACGCCACCGATGATGGTGGCAGCTGTTGCAATCCAAACGTTCTTTTCAATTACGATTGGCCTTGCCTCAATGTAAGCGCGCCGCTGGGATGGCTCAAGCGGGTGACCCGTGGTGATGATGTTCACGTTTGGCCCGATCATGACGTGATCGGCTATGTCAACGCCGCCCATGTCATAAAGGGTGCAGCACTGGTTGATGAATACGCGATGTCCAACCCGGATATCCAAGCCGTAAGCTGAATAGAAAGGCGGTATGAGGATAAACGTGTCGTCCACCTTTCGACCAGTCAATTCGCTGAATATTTCTCTTACTTTGGCGACGTCGCCGAAAGAAAGCTTGTTCAGCTCTGCCGTCAACCGCATGGCCCGCCTGACGGCGCTGGACACCGCGTCCATTTCAGGACTGGGGATTTGCACCCGCTTGGCGGGGAATGGTCTCTCGGCATCCATGTAGCTTTTCTCCAAATCAGATTCTTAATTCTAGTGGAAAAGATATGCTAGCTGGCGACGACGCGGGCGATAGCGGTTTCGAGGATTTCGCGTGTGAAGATGGTTGTTGCAGTTTGCCGGGTTCGTTTGCGGTAGAGAGCAGTGGTCTGGCAGAGTACGACGATATCTTCGATTTCCGCCGGGTTTACAACGCACTCCAGGATTCGCGCGCTGAATTCCGCTTCGCTCATGCCTTGCAGTTGAAAACCCCGGCGCTGCGCCTCGGAGAGATAGAAGTGAGTCACCTCGACTAATACGCGCTCTTCCTCGGCGGAGATTTCGGGACGGTCGGCAGGATTGAGACCAGCACCGGGAAGAGCCAGCTTGATGCCGAAGATGTTGTCGAGATCGCTATTTGCCGCAAACCATACGGTGGTGGCTACGACGAGCACATTGGGATGCTCGGAGGTGGTCTCGATGAGCGCATCGAGTTCCGCAAGCAGCTCGGGGTCACCCATCTGATAGGCAAGGTCGATACGAGGGAGGAGCAGCATGACCTTCTTGCGTTTGTATCCCCGCACGATGCCTTTTGCCTTGGCGAGGGCGTCACTGTCTCGGGGATTGTAGACGGTGATCAGGCGCTCCATGCCCGCCATTTGAGCGATGCGTTGCGCAAGACTCTTCTTTCCACTCTGGTTGGGACCGATGATCAGCACTTCATTGCCGATCTTGAGATCCTGATAGGCGGCGGGAGTGCGGGCACGATCGACCAGGTCGGCAATTCCTTCCAGAAGGCGGTCGAGGCCAGCCAGGCGCGGGCTGAGGCTGCTGACAGGAACATCATCAAGGCTCAGATAAACGCGCTCGCGCCGCTTGCGCAAATCGGAGATAAACTCGATGAAGGCAGGAAGCGCCGCGACCGAGCCGACGATGGTTGCAAGAACGAGGACTTCTTCGGTGAGGAGAAGCGCGGCGTCGCTGCCTGCGGCAGGGTCGAACATAAAGTTGAGGATAACACCGGTTCCAGCGGCAGGGTTGAGCAGTCTTGCTTAGAAGTAAGGGGCTTTGCTATTCGCCCTGAGAGGTGAGGGCGAGGCGATTACATCCCCTGATGTGAGCCGTGCATCCACCTAGTTCTGCGGCCGCCGGGGAAGGTCCCCGCGAGCCCTTTGTGGTATAAGGAAATTAACCCGAGTTTCTGGGTGAATCAAATGCGGCCAGCCTCAAAATGGATTGCGTATCTATGCCTTTTGTTGATCTTCGGATCGGCAATCGCATTTGCTGCGCATCAACATTTGGATGGGACCGAGTCAGCAACGTGCACGGTTTGCGTTGCGGCACATTCGACCTCTCCCACGGTTCCGGCTCTATTGCTGCGCACCACTTTTTTTGCAATCTGCACGGTAGTGACGGTGCAGATTGCAGCCGCCAAGCAACGCCTGATCGCCTTCGCACTTACGGTTCGCCCACCTCCGGAAGTCTAGTTCCCAGCAAGAATCAACGCGTTTATTAAATTCATTCTGCTGCCCATAGATTTCGGGAGGAATTCCATGCTGGACTTTTGCAGGAAGTCGCTTGCAGCGACTTTGCTGGCCGTCTTATATCTGGCGCTCGGCTTGAGCGTTTATGCGCAATCAGGAAATTCGACATCCGTGACCGGGGTGGTGGCTGACCCGTCAGGAGCAGTAATACCCAACGCCACTGTCGCGATCCAAAATCCTGTCAGTGGATTTTCGCGAACGATGGTGACCGACAACACAGGAAAGTTCACCTTTCCGAACGTTCCTTTTAATCCATATCACCTGACGGTCACAGCACAGGGTTTTGCAAATTACGTTCACGACGTGGATGTCCGCTCATCGGTTCCGGTGAATGTGAGCGTCAAGCTGAGCTTGCAGAACGCTTCCCAAACGGTGACGGTGGAAGCAACCGCGGAAGACCTGCTGGAAAATACTTCGACGTTTCACACGGACGTGGATCGCGACCTGTTCAACAAGATCCCGCTGGAAAGCGCTTCGTCGTCGGTGAGTTCACTGGTTACACTGGCCACACCGGGAGTTGCCGCCGATTCCAACGGTTTGTTCCACGGATTGGGCGACCACGCGGAGAACTCGTTCTCGGTGGATGGGCAACCGATCACGGATCAGCAGAGCAAGGTCTTTTCCAACCAGATTCCGATGGATTCGATCCAGTCCATGGAGGTGATCTCAGGAGCGCCACCGGCGGAGTTCGGCGGCAAGACCAGCCTGGTGATCGACGTTACGACGCGCTCTGGCCAGGGTGAGACAACACCACATGGCGGGGTCACCGCTGAATACGGCAGCTTTGGAACTTCCAACGTGACCTTTAATGTTGGCTACGGGGGCAAGAACTGGGGAAACTTTGTCGCTGTCAGCGGGCTGAATACTGGACGCTTCCTCGATCCTCCGGAATTCAAGGTGATGCACGACAAGGGAAACGAGGAAAACCTATTCGACCGAGTGGACTATCAGATTTCCGGCAAAGACTCGGTACACACCAATCTGCAATTCACGCGCTCCTGGTTCCAGACGCCCAATTCGTTTGACCAGCAGAACGCGACGGCGTGGTCGGGCACAGTTGTGGATAATGGCGGGCTTGGACCGAACGGTTTACCGGTTGGTCCCACGGACCAGCGCTCGCAGATTAAGACCTTCAATATTGCGCCATCGTGGACGCACTTGCTCAGCGATACGACTCTATTCACCATGGGAGCGTATGTGCGGCGGGATGCGTACAACTACTATCCGAGTTCAGATCCGTTCGCAGATCTTTCTCCGGATTTACAGTCCGAGAGCGTCGGGCAGAACCGGACGCTGCTCAATGCAGGGCTCCGCGCGAATATCTCCTACGTGAAAGGCGTACACAATCTGAAGGCAGGCGCCACCTACGGACAGACGTTTCTGGACGAGCACGACAATCTCGGGATTGTGAATCCAACCCTTAATGCGGTGTGCCTGAATGCCGACGGAAGCCCGAACACGAGTCCCACGGTGACGAGCACGGCAGATTGCGCAAGCTTTGGAGGGACGGCAAATCCGACTTTCAACAGCCTTCTGCTGCCGTACGATTTGACCCGCGGAGGAGGGTTATATACCTTCAACGGCCATACCGACGTCAAAGAGTTGGGCCTGTACATTCAGGATGCGATTACGAAGGGAAACTGGAACTTCAACCTCGGAATTCGCGGCGATCTTTACAACGGCCTCGCCACTCATCAGGAAGCCCAACCCCGCGTGGGGATTGCCTACAACATCAAGCCAAGCAACACGGTTCTTCGCGTATCGTACGCGCGAACGATGGAGAGCCCGTTCAACGAGAATCTGGTGCTCTCCAGCGTTGGATGTGCCAATGCCGTTCTGAACCCGCTGCTCCTCTGCTCCTCCTCCGGACTCTCGATTCTGAGTCCAGGATGGCGCAATGAGTTCCACGCCGGCTTCCAGCAAGCTCTGGGAAAATATATGGTTTTCTCGGGTGAGTACATCTGGAAGTACACGCACCACGGCTTTGACTTCAGCGTATTGGGCAATACTCCGATTACGTTCCCGGTGGAGTGGGATCGCTCGAAAATTCCCGGATACGCAGGACGGCTGAGTGTGCCGAATATTCACGGCTTCTCCGCGCTGGTCGTCTTTTCCAGCGTGGCGGCGCGCTTCTTTACTCCGCAGGTGGGAGGAGCGGGAGCAACGCCCTCTGGTTCGTCAGGGGTCTTCCGCATCGATCACGATGAGAAGTTCAACGAGACTACTCACATTCAATACCAGCCCTGGAAGCGCGGCCCGTGGATGGGCTTCAACTGGCGTTATGACAGCGGATTGGTGGCCGGAGCAACTCCCTGCTACAACCCGTTCTCGGCAACCTGCGCGGGGTCGTCCACTACATTGAATGGCCAACCAGCGATATTGCTGGTGAACCCGAGCACGGGTACGCCCATGAGTGCCGATCAGGAATTTCAGGCAGGGTTTATCTGCAACGGCGTTCGCGCAACTCCGACGCAACCGCTGCCCAGCGTTTGCCTTGCGTCCCAGTTCAGCTCTTCGCTGATCAAAGTGCCCGCGCCCGGAACCGAAAACGACGACCACAATCCGCAGCGCATTCAGCCGCGTAACCTGTTTGACCTTTCCTTCGGTCACGACAACCTGTTCAACGGCGACAAGCACAAGTGGAGCGCACAATTCACGATCGTTAACCTGACGAATAAGTACGCGTTGTATAACTTTCTATCCACCTTCAGCGGGACTCACTATGTGACTCCGCGAAGCTATACGGCGCAGCTAGGTTTCCACTTCTGATTCGAGGGTTGGGTAACGCTGCGCTGCCAGCACAGACTCTCGGGCTCCGGTCTCAACAGGCCGGAGCTTTTTTATAGAGCGCAAACATTCGCTAAGAGTCGAGCAGAGCGGCGAGGGCGTTATGAAGGGATTGCGCGAGGTCCTCGGGAGCGAGTTGCAAATTGGGCAGGAGGGGTTCGCCAACGCGAATTTGAAGTTTGCCGGAGCGGAACCATCGCCGGTTGCGTTGTTTGAGTTCGCCTAAACCCTTGAGAGCAACCGGAAGAATGGCGGCCCCGGATTCGCGTGCGAGCAGCGCGATTCCGGGGCGGAAAGGCTGCAGCGCGCCATCGGCGGAGCGATGCCCCTCGGGGAATACGAGGACGTGATAGCCGCGATCCATGGCTTCGCCAGCATAGGCAAAGCTGCGGCGGAATCCAGCACCGCGCGGCAGGGGAAAGACATTGAAGAGCGTGGTGATGAGCCAGTAGGCGACGGGAGCCAGAAGGTTGAGAAACCAGTGGCCCTGGTTGCGACCATGGCGAAAGTCTTCAAGCATCTCACCGGACATGGCGATGGCGACCCTTCGGCGCATTGCAGATGGGAGCGCGTAGAGAACCAGAGGCGCATCGAAGGCGGTGACATGGTTCGCAATCAGCAAGAGTGGTTGATTGTGCCGGGGGCGAGGGCTGCGGACGGAGGGAGCCGCAAGCAGCCAGACCAGCGGGCGCATTACAGCCTCCTGAAAGATGACACGCAGCGCTTGGACGGCTGGTGACCAGGTCCAGTGAGGATAGATGAAACGGGAGGACTCGCCAGCGGAGTCGGCTGATTGAAGATGCATCTGCCCGGCTTCGTTACCGGGTACACCGGAACGGCTTGGCGGCGGGCACGAGCCAACGGACGGCTCTCCGGACGCTGACGCCTGCGGCTCGAAGCCAAGGCGGGCACGCAATTGTCCGAAGGTTGCGATGCGCTCGAATTCCTCGTCGCTGATGGTGACGCCGAGGCGCTGCTCCAACTCGGACTGCAACTGTACTCGGGCAAGGCTGTCGAGATTTAATTCCCGGTCGAGACGTGCATCGTCTGCAAAATGCCCGTGACGGGTGCCATTGATACCCGCGATGAGGCTGGACAAAGGATCGTCTGACTGGGAGTCGGGTGCGGGGCGCTCGGGGCGTTGTGTGGCAACACTTTGCGCGACAACGCTTTGTGCAGCAACCCACTCTGTAATCTTCCGGCGCTGGATTTTTCCGATGGCGGTTCGAGGAAGGTCAAGTTGCGGCCACAGTTTCCAGTGGTGAACGCGCTGGTACTCGGCGAGGCTGGAGTTTGCCTCATTGATTGCGGACTGAGCCTGCTGGGAGCTGCCGCGAAAGAGAAGAACGGCAACAGGTAGGGAGCCCTCAGGCGTTTCAAGAGGAACGACGGCGGAGGCTTGCACGCCGGGCTGGCGGTTCAGCGCCGCCTCCACGTCTTCCGGGTGAATGTTGAGTCCCGCCGCGGTGACGATGGTTTCGCTCTTACGTCCCAGAAAATGAAGCTGGCCTTCGCCATTCTGCTCGGCCAAGTCGCCGGTGGCTAGCCACGGGTCAGGAAGAGTCTGCATGCGGCCATTCTGCCATCGGGCAGATGCCACCATCTCGCCGCGTACCAGGATTTCTCCATCTGTGCCGATGCGAATTTCACGGCCCGGGAGTGGTTTGCCGATGGTTCCCTGGGCGATGTGAAAGGGATGATTGAGAGTGATGAGCGCAGCGGTCTCCGTCATGCCATAGCCCTGGATAAGCGCGAAACCAAGATCGCTCCAGAAACGCTCCAGCTGCGGAGGAAGCGAGGCTCCGCCACAGACGAAGGCCCAGAACTTGAAACCAAACTCGCGATGCACGTCGCGAAATCTCCACCAGCGGGACCATATGCGCAGACCGTGTGACGCCTCCAGCCGCGTGGGAAGATCGCGAATTCGAGATTCGAGTTCAGATTGAAGCAGATTGAGGACGCGAGGCACGGCGGCCAAGACGGAGATGCGCTGGCGGCGGATCAGTTCGAGCAGGCGCGGCGCTTGGAGACGGGTTTCAAAATGCAGTTCAGCAGCCAGTAGCGGCGGTATCCACAACCCCATGAACTGCCCGAAGACATGGCTGAGAGGAAGCGTGTGGAGAAAGCGAAGCGGATGAAACGGCCGCTCGTAGCGCAGGTACTTCTGCATTTCGCGCTCGATGGGCTCAAGGCTGGCGAGTACGTTGCGGTGAGTGTGGACGATGCCCTTGGGCTCAGAGGTGGTGCCCGACGTGAAGAGAATTTGCAGCGGGGTATCCGGCCCGACGGCTGGCTCGAGCAGCGAAGCTTGGAAGGGAGGGATGGGCAACGTGGCCGAGAGTTCTTCGAGCACAATGCCTGGCGCTTCGGAGTTGGAGTTAAGGCGGGAGAGCAGCGAACGATCCCCTACCACAAGACGGGGCTGAGTTTCAACAATGACGCGCTGCGCGAAATCGAGTCCACCGGTGGCATCGAGAGGGACGACGAGCACACCGCGCAGCACACAACCGAAAAACGCGGCGATCCACTCCGCGCTGTTTTGCCCCCAGAGCACAACGCGGTCGCCCAGAACAATCTGGCGGCGGATCAGTTCGGCGGCGAAACGCTCTGCAAGATTGGCCAGTTCACCGTAGGTGGAAACCTGCCGGCGATTGCCACGATAAAGCACCACGGCTCTCTGCGAGCCATGGCGCCGATAATCGTCGAGTAACGTGGCCAGATGAAGGCGCACAATGTGGGTAAGTATGCCACATCGTAAAGCAGCCGGTCGGTGCTCCTGAATGGCCGGGTTGGAGCTGGCACCGACTGCATATAAATGCATATAGGTGCATATACAATTCTCTTGAAACCCTATAAAACATTGATCATTTATTGACAAATCCTAAAAACTATTCCTAAATTGTATATCTCCGATCTGGACCGCGTGGGGTGCATCCAGATTTGAGCCACTGCTAACCGTCATTGGCTTTTCCAAACTGTAGCTCTTGAATTTTGAAGATTAGACACTAAGGGGTGTCCCGTGAATGGTCTACAAAAAATTGTGGTAATTGCCGTTTTGCTTATGTTTGTCAGTTCATTACTTTCCGCACAAGGGGGCGCGACCGGCGCCATTAGCGGCACATTAACGGATGCGAATGGAGCGGTGCTTTCTGGTGCCCGGGTCAATATCATCAGCGCGGCAACAGGACAGACACTCCGTCAACTGAAGACAGATGCGTCGGGTTTATTCAATGCACCCCTGCTGCCTGCGGGAATTTACTCGGTGGAAGTTAGCGCTGCAGGCTTTGCGACAACCAGGATTTCAGGGGTCACGGTAAGGGTCACGGAGACCACACGGTTGAGCACTGCACTGAAACCATCGACGGTGAAAGAGGAGGTTGAGGTTCACTCCGAAGTGGCTGCAATCGACACGTCAAACGCCACCACCGGTGAGTCCATTAGCACCGAAACCGTCGCGTCTCTGCCGCTGGCCACACGCAACTTCCAGCAGTTACTGGATCTATCAGCGGGCGCAACTGCCAGTTTGAACAATGCTGCCTCGCTGGGACGCGGCGATGTACGGATTGACGTTAACGGTGGCAGAGAAGACAACAATAACTATCTGATTGAAGGTATTTCGGCCTCCGACTACTCGTTCGGGGAGTTGACGTATACGCCGGTTCCCAATCCGGACTCTATCCAGGAATTCAAGGTTGGCACCAGCCTCTACGACGCAACCCAGGGGCGTAACGGCGGCGGCAACATCAACGCGATTCTGAAGAGCGGCGCGTCCCGCTACCACGGGGCACTGTGGGAGTACTTCCGCAACTCTGTGCTGGATGCCAGCGACTACTTTATTGGGTCCTTCCCCCTCAAGCAGAACATATTTGGCGGCGATGTGAGTGGCCCGCTCGGCTCAAAAGGCAAACTGGGCTACTTCTACGCGAATTACCAAGGCACGCGCCAGCGCAGCGGCGATTCGCTAGGAACCTATCTCAGCGGAGCGCCCTTTCCAGTACTGCCTACCAACCGTTCCTGCGCGAATTTGGTCAGCACCTTCTTTCCTGGCGGCCTGCCCGCAGGCACCCCTGGCAACAGCACCTGCGGCCTCGATCCGGTTGCGGTGAATTTGCTGAACGTCAAGGGCGGCCAGTTCGGCGCAAGCCCTGGCGGCTACCTGCTTCCGACGTTGCCGGGAACCGCTGGAAATGGCCCGGGAGGCGGCGTCAATTACGGTTCATTGACTTTGAGCGAAGCGGGAAAATACACCGAGGATCAGTTCATTGGTAACTGGGACCGCGACTTCAACCATGGCAAGGATCGCGTTTCGGAGCGCTTCTTCTGGTCGGATGGGAATCAATACCAGCCGTTCGGCGCTGACAACCTGCAGGTTCAGACGGGCTATCCGGCCTCTCCCACCAACCTGAATTTCCCCCTCGCCATCCCGTTGCGGGGGCGCTTTGGCAGCATTGCCGAAACCCACACCTTCAGCAATAACCTGCTCAACGAGTTTCGTTTCGGCATAAATGTGATCAGCGACTCTCTGCAGAACGTTCCTGTTCCGGGAGCGTCGGCGACTGACCTTGGGATCATTAACGGATCAGGTGCGCCTGACATGTACCGATTCGAGTTCGCCAGCGGAGTGCAATTTGGGCCGTTCCCCAATCAACTGCAATCGTCGGTGTCGGACTCCTACGTCTGGCTGGACACGGTGAGTTGGACGCGCGGACGCCACGTTTTGCGTTTCGGCGGTGAAATTGACCGTACATCGATCAAGCGCAACCTCCCTGTACTGGACAATGGCCTGTTGTTCTTCCTCCCAGGGGCCGACTCCAGCCTCAATGAGTTCCAGAATTTTCTATTGGGAGAACCGACATTTGGTGAAGCAGGCGGCGGCGCTTCCAATCACCAGTATAAGGTTCCGGGATTTTCTCTCTTCGCACAGGATGATTACCGGCTCTCGCAAAGCCTGACCCTGAATCTGGGAATGCGGGTGGAGTGGGTGGGAGCGGCCTACGACGATCTCTGCCATCTGGGCAACGCGATTCCCGAGAACGCCAACACGACCGGCAACCCGTTCGTGTATCCGAGTTGCGTGAGCAAGTTCGGTATTTCCGGCTTTAGCGGAACGCTGAACAGTGCCGCCTTGAACAATGAGTACGCCACCGTGCCTGAGCCGCGTATTGGCCTGGCTTATGACGTGGGTGGCAAGCATGACACCGTAATTCGCGCCGGCTACGGAATCTATAGTGTCCGCGAAGACATTGGAGCGGTGGACAACCTATCGTTTTCGGCTCCGGTGTATCCGGTGCTCGTGAACGGCGGCTCGCCAGGTAGTTTGGCCACGCTTTACTCAGCGTTGCCTCCTCTGGGCCAAGTGAGCGGCGCCTTCCTGCCGACGCCGAGCATTTTCCAAGGCTTCCCTGGCGGCGACACAACGCAGTCCCCAATGTTCTCAGGAACTGCTATCAACTACATCAGCTTGCAGGTTCCCCTGCACTGGATTGTTCCGACCACGCAGCAGTGGAATTTGACGGTACAACGCCAACTCGGACAGAACTGGGTTCTGGAGGTCGGATACGTAGGGACCAAGGGCACGCATCTGCGCTCTGTCTACGATCCGGACCAGCCAGCCATCGCTAGCGCGAGCAATCCCATCACCATTACTTGCGGCACCGCTGCTGCGCCCTGCCAGACTGCGGCTACTGGAACCAAGTACACGCTCACTCAAACCACGGCTGCCAACGTTACGGCGCGCGCACCTTACCTCGGAATTGCTCCGGATGCGTTTGAGGCATTCGCTCCAAACTCTGACTCCCACTACAGCGGGTTGCAAGTTACCGCTTCGCACCACTTCTCCAAGGGGCTGTACTTCCAGAGTGCATACACATTCTCGAAGTCGATTGACGACGTTTCGACGGCCAGTGTGGCCTTCCTCACGCGCGTCAACAATCAGCTCGATGCACGCGCGTCGCGAGGTCTGTCGGACTTCGATCGCCGCCAGCGTTTCGTCACCAGCTTCAATTACGGCCTGCCTTTCTTTGCCGGCCGCAAGGATCTGGTGGGACATGCTCTGGGTGGTTGGGAGACTGACGGTGTAATCGTTCTTCAATCGGGCTCCCCAATCACGATTGCGGATGGGGGTGGCGGCACAGCCTATGCGCTGGCCAGTCCTGTCTCGACGGCCAATTTTGCTCCCGGCTACGGTTGCGGCAACGCTTTAACTTCGGGCAGCCTCTCCAAGAAGATCGCAAACTGGGTTAATCCCGCTGCGTATCAACCGGCCCCGGTGGTCGGCTCGGACGGCTCAACCGGTTTTGGAGACTCACCGCGCAATTGCATTATTGGACCCGGACAGGCAAACGTCGATTTCACGTTGGCCAAGACGTTTAAACTGACCGAGACTCAGAGCCTGCGTTTCCGCACCGAGTTCTTCAACCTGTTCAACCATCCGTCGTTCCAGAACCCTTCATTTACCGGAACTGCCAACGTTGCGGCTTCGCAGATTGGCCAGATCACAAGCACCGTGGGTACTCCGAGACTGATCCAGTTCTCGCTGAAATACATGTATTGACAAGAGCCTCTTCTGCACAACGTGGGAGCGGTACTAAAATCACCCTCTACACAGGCCACCGGAAAATGGTGGCCTGTTCCTTTTGAGCCTTGCTACACGGAAGAGTGCGGAGTGGAATTGCTACGGCGAGGGCTGGTCCGCTTGAATTTCTTCGGTTTTGTGAGCACACGTCACTTATCATTGTGATCTTACACACTGCAGCAAACCTACCTCGAAGGCTTATGATTGAAGCTGCATTAGACATACGTCTTCAGGGCGGGGCGTAAATCCCCACCGGCGGTGATAGCCCGCGAGCGCCTGCGTTCTTGCAGGGTCAGCAGATCTGGTGAAATTCCAGGGCCGACGGTAACAGTCCGGATGAAAGAAGATGGGCCACATTGCACGCAACGGTCACGTTGCGTTGGAGTATCTGGCATACCACAGCCCTGAAACGTTTCCGTCGACTTACGATGCGAGGAGCGTTTCATAATGTCAACACTGCTTTCTCCTGCGGCCCTGCTTGAATCTGCCGCGCTTCCCTTCGAAAAGAGATTTGCTCAAGCCCTGAACGATATGCGCCGGGGACATCCGGTGATTCTCGTGGACGATTTTGACCGCGAGAACGAAGCTGACCTGATTGTTGCGGCTGAAAAGATCACCCCAGCGACAATGGCAGTTCTCATCCGCGAATGCAGCGGCATTGTGTGCCTGTGTCTTACGGCGGAGACGGTAGAACGTCTCGAACTACCGTTGATGGTTCCGAAAAATGAGAGCCGCTTTCAGACCGCATTCACGGTGACGATCGAGGCCCGCGAGGGCGTAACGACCGGCGTCTCCGCGAAAGACAGGGTAACAACCATACGTGCCGCGATTGCCGATGGCGCGCAGCCGTGGGACTTGGCTCGTCCCGGACACGTCTTCCCTCTCAGAGCAGCTCGGGACGGTGTGTTGGAGCGAAAGGGACACACCGAAGGATCGGTGGATCTGGCACGCCTGGCTGGGCTAAAACCTGCTGCGGTTCTCTGTGAGATTACGAACCCGGACGGAACGATGACGAAGGGTAGTGAAATCGACGAGTTTGCCAGAGAGCACGAGATGGTTGTGCTGAGCATTGCGGAGTTGGTTGAACATCGGCTTCGTAACGCGCAATGCGCGAAGCGGCCAGAGCGCGCTAACGAGAAGATCGCCTGTTCGTGCGAGAGCCAGATTGGGGATTGAAATGGGTTTAGAGCTTTGTGACAGCGTAACAACACACGTCGCGACGGCAGAGTTGCCGACGAGATGGGGGCGGTTTCAAGCAATGGGGTTTGAGCGCTCGACTAAGGACAATATCGAAACCGCGGTCGCGCTGGTGATGGGAGATATTTCTGTTAGAGTTCCGCTGGTGAGGATTCATTCGCAGTGCCTCACCGGCGATGTCTTCGGATCTCTTCGTTGCGATTGCGGCGATCAGTTCAAGCGCGCGATGAAGGCAATCGCTGAAGAAGGCGCAGGAATCCTGATTTACGAAAAGCAGGAGGGACGAGGAATCGGACTGATGGCAAAGCTCCAGGCGTATGAATTGCAGGACCGGGGACTCGACACGGTTGAAGCAAATGAACACCTTGGACTTGCCGTGGACTGCCGCGACTTCGCCCTGCCGGCGGAGATACTCAAGCATTTGGGAGTTGGCCGGGTGCGCCTGCTGACCAACAATCCGCAGAAGGTTGCAGCGTTGACCGGTGCTGGAATTGAAGTGACAGAGCGGATTGCATGCGAAGTTTCACCCAGCCCCCACGCTCTTTTTTATCTGGAGACGAAGAAGGCAAAAATGGGACACGTATTGACAATGGTTTAGTTGGCTTCGAGGCGCAATCTCCGAGTCTCAGCTTCGCATCCAAACTGTGTCGGCTATAGGTCGTACCCGCATGAAGATGTTCATCCCGCAGTGTCTTCTGGTTGCCGCGTTGTTCGCTACACCGGCCGCCGCCACCGCCTCGTGCGATGTGGATGCTGGTTATCGCCAGATGTACAACCTCGATTTTCCTGGGGCTCACCAGATGTTTTTGCGTTGCGAGTCCGAGCGGCAGCACGATCCGCTCCCCCATGTCTCCAATGCGGCGGCCTTCTTGTTCTCCGAGTTCGACCGTCTTCACATCCTTGAGGTTGAGCTTTTCACCGACGACTCACGCTTCGATGCCCGTAAGAAAAACCGGGCCGATACAGCCGTGCGTGAATCCTTTATGTCGGAACTTAGGCAATCGGATACGCTGGCGCAAACTACGCTTGCCGCCAACCCGAACGACCGTGACGCTCTGCTCGCCCAGGTACTCGCAAATGGCTTGCGAAGTGACTACGCGGCCATGATTGAAAAACGTAACCTCGCCAGCCTCGGATATATGAAGATGTCGCGTAAGCTGGCACAGCATCTGCTTGAGCTTGACCCGTCCTGCTATGACGCCTACCTGGCGGTCGGCGTGGAGAACTATCTTCTGGGGACTGCGGCAGCACCAGTGCGATGGATCCTTCACATGGGAGGAGCGGAGACCGACAAGAACGCCGGGGTCGAACGGCTCCGGCTTACGGCTGCGCATGGACGCTATCTTGCTCCCTTCGCCCGCTTACTGCTGGCAGTTGCCGCCCTCCGCGATAATGACCGGCCAACCGCGCGAACGCTGCTGGCTGGACTGGGACGAGAGTTCCCCAACAACCAACTTTATGGCCGCGAACTCGCGCGAATTCCAGAGTAGAAGGCTAGCCGCGCTCAGCAGCCAGGATTTCATCCTTTCCTCCTGAGACCTCAAGCCCATAGCAGGCGCCAGCCGAAGTGCAGGCAATCCAACAATCCAAGCTGCACAGGCGAGATGGTCCGGGTATGCATAGCCAGGAGCTTCTCGAACATCTCCGGCGATTGCGCAAACCCCCGAAAAACCCTCTTCCGGAGCCACGGATGGTCGTGCATCATCAACATGACTTCACCCATGCCGCGCGGAAATCCGCTGATTCCATCGTGCGTTCTCTGGTATTCGCGCAAGTCTCCGGAAAGCATTGCATCGGCCAGCGCGGTAGCCTGCTGGAATGCCAGGCTGAGGCCATCGCCAGTAATCGCATCGGCTGAGCCGGACGCGTCTCCCAGCAGCGCGATACAGCCGAGAGTTACAGCCTTCAGCTTGCGAGTGGCCGTGACCGCACCCATAGATCTGTCGCTGAGCGTTTGTCCCGCCAGACGCTCCTGCACTTCCGGGAACGATGGCAGCGCCGCCTCCAGCCGAATGTGTGGGTCGGCGGTGATGAAGACGACGCAGACTTCTTCCGCGCCAACCGGGGTCACGTATAGCTGCCCACAATCCGCCCAGTACACTTCAACAAATGAAGACCATGGCCGCATGTGGTAATGACTGCGGAAGCCGTAACGGCGCCGATAGACCTTGCCCGCTCCCAAGCCTGCCATCTGGCGCAATGAGGAGTTCTGACCGTCGGCGCACACGACATACCAACTGCGGATCGTTTTTGTCCCGGCGACGACTTCACCCTGGCGAACGGCCTGAACGCGCGTGCCCCAAAGCAGGCGCACACCTACACTCTCCGCCTTTGCGACCAGCACGTTGTGCAGGGTTGCGCGTTTCATGCCAAAGCCGTCCCCGCGCAAGAATCGCGCACTGGCCTCGCCTGCGGCGTCTACAAACCGAACTCCCTGGAAGGGAGCCCCGGCTTGTCCGGTCAAGTCCACTCCAAGACCGCGCAGGGCTGCCAGACCGTCGGGCATGATGCCTTCGCCGCAGGCTTTGTCGATAGGCGGGCGCGCCGAATCCGCCACGGCTACGCTCATTCCGCGTTGCGCCGCCGCAATGCCAACCGCAAGACCTGCCGGACCACCGCCGACGACAAAGACATCCGTGCGCTGTGTCATCCATTAACCTTCTCTACCAGCGGAGCAAGACCAGTTCCGCACAGAAGCCGGGCCCCATGGCGGCAAGGATCGAGTAACTCCCGGCTGGCGGACGCCGCTCGCGCATGTAGGACTCAAGCACCACGAGCACCGACGCCGAGGAGAGGTTGCCAACATTGCGCAGCGCCTCCCATGAAGCATCCAGTGCGCCTTTCGGCAAACTTAGTGCCTCGGCGGTTGCGGCGAGAACCTTTGGGCCGCCAGTGTGCATGATCCAGCTATGAATGTCAGCTTTCGTCAGTCCATTGCTTTTCAGAAAACCATCGACATCCCTTGCCAGGTGCTGAAAAACCATATCTGGAACACTGGGCGACAGCACGATTCGAAAACCCTTCTCGGAGATATCCCAGCCCATCACGTGCTCGGTGTTGGGATAAAACGAGGAGCACGATGCCAAGACTTGCGGGCCACCAGCGCTCAACTCCGCTCCCGCCACAATGACCGCCGCGGCTCCGTCCCCGAAGAGAGCGGAGGAGATCAGGTTCGCCACCGTAAGGTCATCCCGCTGCCAAGTCAACGAACACAACTCCACGGAGATCAGTGCGGCGGCCTGATCCGGAAACGCACGAACATAATCGGCAGCGCGCGCGATCCCCGCGGCACCGGCAACACAGCCCAGCCCAAAGATCGGAACGCGCTTCACATTCAGCGGCAACTTTATTCGATTGATCAGCCGGGCCTCAATCGATGGGCTGGCAATTCCGGTCACCGAAACAAAAAAGATTGCCCCAATATGGTCGAGCGTCAACCCAGCCGATTCAACGGCCTTGAGCAGCGCCGACTCCGCCAACTCCACGGCTGCCTGTATCCACTCGTTGTTCGCTTTGCCCCAGGTGTCCATGGGCAGGTATCCGTCCAGCGGAAGAACAAAGTGCCGCTGATCCACGCCCACGCGGGACATCATCCGGCTTAAGATGCCGGGATTCGGAACCTTGTCGTCCCATTGCGACTTCAGCGCTTCCGCCACCTCTCGCTGGGTGTAGCAGTACTTGGGAAAAGCTGTCGCCACTCCGCTGATTTGCATTCTCTATTCGCCTGGCAAGTTGGATTTGTAATCAGCCATAATTCTCCCAAGTATATTCGAGCGCGGGAAAGTGCATACAAGCCAGCGAACCATGAACTTGGCGAGCAACCCGATACCGATGCTGTGCGCGCGGAGAAGTTAGTATCGTGCCATGTGTTTGAGTAATCGCGTATTGACAAACGATTACTGGCGTGTTGTCGTTTTGAGAGGACGTTGGTGCGGAGTGGCCGCGGCCAGACACCAAGTTCGAAGACTGGAAGGAGCTACTTTGTCACGAGGTATTGGATTTCTGATGGTGCTGCTGATGATGAGCGCCGGTGGGTTTGCGCAAGCGTCGGGAAATGTATTTGTTGGGTACTCGTTCAATCGCGCCAGCACGGGATGGAGCAACACGGGCAATCTGAACGGATGGGAAACATCGGTGGAAGGAAAGATCGCTCCAATTGCCTCATTAGTTGCCGATATAAGCACGCAGTATGGTGGATCGCTGCAGATTTGCTGTGGGCACCTCTTTGGCGGGACAGCGAGTGTTAATGCCACGACGCGGGTGGAAAGCGTCATGTTCGGACCGCGTGTTTCGACCACGGTGGGAAGGTTCCGTCCGTTTGCACACGCATTGGTCGGGGTCGGACACGTCCATGTGGACGCGCTTGAATATGCTCACGGTGAGTCGTGCGTTGCCGACGCGATTGGCGGCGGAGTCGATTACCGGCTGCTTTCAAAGGTGGGATGGCGGGTGCAAGCCGATCTACTGCAAACCCGCTTCTACGGCGGAAGGCAGGAAGATACCAGGGTCTCGACCGGGGTGGTGGTGAACTTCTAAACGTGCTGGCGCGATTCGCCGCAGGATTCCTGCGGCGAATCGCCTGTTCACAAATAAAGTCTGACCGGTCAGAAATCCAATGTCTGGCCGAGAACCGTGTGCCACTCCTTCCAATGAACCACGAAACAACAGCTTACAAAACTGCAATCGGCATACTACTTTTACTCTGCCGACCCATGCTCCCGCTTTGTACTGAACCCTAAGTCACCTTCCGCGTACACAAGCACGGCCAAACTTAACTGTCACATCGTTATGTTTGACCTTTGCTTGGGTGTGTTTCTTTTCGCTGCCCGCAAAAGGGAACACGTAACGTAGTAATTCGATAACCCATGTCCTTACTCAACGGCAGGCGCGGATTTACTCGTTGACAATAAAGGTCAATCGGGTTACTTTTTTTCCGCACTCTTAACTCAACAAAACGAGCCGAGCTTGGCTCAAAGGGAGTAGGGCATGGCCGAGTCGCTCGAACGATTCGTTGGCGCAGCTATGGACGATGCGCCACTTACAAAGACGCACTACGGTATCTTTGGTCTTATCGCGGCAGGATACTTCTTCGACATTGCTGATGTGGTGGTATACGGCGCGCTGGTACCCGGGCTGCTGAAAAGCCACTTTATGACCCCGGGGCAGGTTGCTCTTGTGGGGAGCGCTACCATGTTCGGGTTAGCGATCGGAGCTGCCGGGCAAGGGGAATTTACCGATCGGTTTGGCCGAAAGACCGTCTATCAATTCAACCTGCTGCTCTTCGGCCTTGCGACGCTCGCCGCAGCAATGTCTCCTAACTACGTCTGGCTTGCCGTATTGCGGTTCCTGGCCGGAATCGGCTTGGGCGCCGAACAACCGCTGTGCTACGCCTATGCTGGTGAATATGCCCCGAAGCGAATCCGTGGGCGTATTCTCGCCGGTATACACTTCATCGGCGGCGCATGTCCCTGGCCCATCTCGACCCTGTTTGTGTTGTTCTTTGCCGGTGCCCTCGGATGGCGAGGAGTTTACGCCACAATCGGAGTGGGTGCATTGACGGTCTTCGTCCTGCGCTTCGCGCTTCCGGAGTCGCCGCGATGGCTAGTCACCCATGGGAAAGGGCAAAAGGCGGTTGACATTCTCGGACGCATGAAATTGCCCGTGCCCAGCGCCGAACAAAACCTTGTTGCCGAATCCACAAACGTAGCAGTGAAAGATCCGCTGCTGATTGTTCTCCGAAAATATCCGCTGCGCGTCGTGGCTGGGATGGTTTGCTTTGTGGCGTTCTTCGGTGTCGCCGTCGGCCTCAGCGTGTGGCTGCCAAACCTGATGAACCAGACGCGCGGCATGACGATTACCAAATCCCTGACGTATACGCTTGGTATGAATTTTGCCGTTCCATGCGCAAGTGCATTCATGATGTTCGCGATTGAGCGTTTCGGCCGCAAAAAGCTATCGATGATATCGTACGTGCTGTCGGGCTTGTGCGCGGTCCTCTTCGTGCACACCTCGACTAGTACAGCGTTGTTAATTGCCGGTTTCTGGATGATCTTTTTCCTACAGCTCGCTGGAAACACGATGCAGATCATGGCTTCCGAGGTCTTCCCGACCAGCGCAAGGGCCACCGGATTCGGACTCGCTTCCGGCGTGGGCCGTCTGGGCGCAGCCTTCATCATTCCAGCTATTCTTTGGATACAAAATGGCTATGGTACCAACGCAGTGTTCGCTGCGGTGGCCGCCACGCTCGGGATCGCAGCGGCATTTGTCATGTTGCTCGGCCCGGAAGCATGCGGAAAGGCGTTGGAGGAGTTGGTCAAACGCGACGATGTCGCCGAACCAAAAGAGATAGCTGTCGCGGCGGATCGTTAATAACGTCCGCCTAATGGCTTGCCACTCACTGCCGCTGCTGAAGGCGGGCAGTTGGTTGGTACTTTGTGGGTCCATGGTTCGGGGATTAGTTATAAGCTTGTTGTGGCGTGGCATCCTGAGGCGTCGAGGTCAAGGTTGGGCCTTGAGTATGCCGTGTAAGATTTTAGAGAACCAAAATCATCGGAGGATTATTCGTGACGAAGAAGGAAGGCTTTTCGGAGACCGGGCAGATGAACCTGGCGGTTATTGGACTTGGCTGGTGGGGAAAAACCATGATCAGCTTCTTGAAAGACAGCCCAAAGGTGAAGGTATTGATGGCTGTCGATGTGGTACCCTCTGCCGGTGAATGGGTACGATCCCAAGGTCTCGAGTTCGCAACTGACTACAATGCTGCCTTGGCAGACCCCAGAATTGGAGGGGTGATTTTTTGCACGCCCCACTCACTTCACACAGAGCAGATTTTGGCTGCCGCCAAGGCGAAGAAGCACGTCTTCTGTGAGAAGCCGCTGGCCCTTACCCGGCGAGAGGCAGTAGTGTCCGTAGATGCCTGCAAAGCTGCCGGTGTCGTTCTCGGTGTCGGTCACGAGCACCGGTTCAAGCCGGTGATGGCGGACATTCTGAAGATGGTGCGTTCGGGAGAACTCGGCACCATACAATTCACGGAGGCAACCATGACCTCCGAGCTGAAGCCGATGGCTGCAGATAACTGGCGTCTGCAGAAAACCGAGGCACCCGGTGGCACGTCGATGACAGCGATGGCTGTCCACGCACTTGAACTGTGCGTAGCGGTCAATGGCCCGGCCCAAAGCGTCACGGCAAACATGCGCTCGCTAGTCACTAAAGACAATAACGAGACGCTCGGCATTCTCGCCAGCTTCAAGAACGGTGCCAACGCAGTGGTTTCCACCGCGATTGGACCGCCCTTCTCGATCCGCTTCGCAGTTTTCGGGAGCAAGGGCTGGGTGGAGGTATATGACAACACTCACCCCATGTCGCCATCGGGCTGGGTTTTGACAAAGGCGGTACATGGCAGCAAGCCGGAAAAGGTGGAATACCCATCAATGCCGTTAGTTCGCGCTAATGTGGAAGCTTTTGCCGAGGCCGCCGCCGGTGGAGCGCCGTATGCAATAACACCCGAGGAAATGGTAGCCAATATCGCCGTTTTTGAAGCGGTTTGCAAAGCAACGGAAAGCGGGAAGATCGAAGCTGTAGAAGGCTAACGACCCAAACGTGTCAGTGTAATTAATGTGGAAAAGGGAGTTGTACCAGAGGCTGGCCGCTTATGCAGCCAGCCTCTGTGTTGTTAATGGCTAAGGTGGCGTGACTGCCACTGCAATTCCGGTTTAACTGCCAATAACAGTAGAACCGCCACAATTGGAATCAGCGTTTCTTGAAGCAATCCAGCGTTCGCCCAACCGAACTTATCAACAAGTGCGCCGAACAAGAAGCCTGAAAAGCCGCCTCCCAGGAAGTGCAACGACGTAAAGATACCGGTAGCTCTTCCAGTCTTCTCTGGCCGCACGCTTCTCTGCAAAAGAGCAAGTGTGTTTACATGCAAGGTGCTGCTGCAAAGCAGCGCCATCAAGAAGCTGAGCACGTAATGATGCCAGGGCAGCGTCGCCAGATGATAGATGAAGTAAGTAACGACGCTCACTGAGCAGTAGCAGACAAGCAGGGCTCCGCGATTCGAAAAACGGTCACCTACCCAGCCACCTAGCATCGGCAACATGCAGCCAAAACCATAAATGCTAAATATGGTGGCCACAACACCGGGGGTAAAGTGCAGTTGAGTGCGAAGGAATGTTGGATAGAGTCCTAAGAAGCCCCACATGATGGTTCCTAGACAAAGCGTGGACGGGGCAATCAGGCAAGTGTTCCAGTTCCACAACCTCTCCGGCACGTTCATCACGGCGGCTTGATCGACCGCGCTTAGATGTTGCAGTCCCTTGCGCTCGCTAAAAGCTTTGGGTATCAGGACCCAGACAAGTGCTGCCATGATCAGACCCGTGAAACAAAAGACAACGAATGGCGGCTTCCAGCTTCCGGTGGCGACGGCGAGGCGCGTGCCAAAGTACGGCCCCAGGACACCTCCTATGCCGTATCCCACGTTGATGCATCCAACGACAAAAGCTCTGTTGCGGTAGAAGTAACTGCCGGCGGCAACATAGAGTGCCGCGATTTGCATGGCTTCGCCAACACCGGTAAGGGTCCGATACACCGTCATATCCCACAAGCCGATACCGAAGACCGTCATCAGCGTAAAAAGTGAGTAGACAACCATGCCTGAAACCAAAACCGCTTTTCGCGACCATCGATCGAGTAAATAGCCAGCGGGAATTCCAGTTATCGCGATACCGAAATTAAAGATCGTCGCTACGAATCCGCCTGACTTCACGCCAAATCCCATGCTCTTACTGATCATCGGAAGCAAAGTCGGGAAGATGTGCCGATCCATTGCGTTCGTAATGTAGGCTGCCGCAAGCAACATCAGGCAAAGGACAGCTGCCGTTTTAGATAGCTGTTTCAGATCGGTCTGCTCCGGCGCGACCGGTACTCCGACTGCCGACATATGATTGCCTCCCATGGGGTGGGACTCGTTTCTTCTCCGGCCTGAGCGGCTGCAGAAAGACACGACAAAACAACAAGCTGCTTTACGCGGCTTGTTAGATTTAAGGTTGCTCAATGTGCGGAAGCATCATATACCGCGAATTGGATCCTTCCAACACTATTTGTTAGGACGCCTGCGGTGCCGCACACATGGCGTTGCCGCCGATTCACTTTGACTCTTCCCTTCCCTTCTGTTATTCGTTTCCGGATCAAAGAGGAGAGAAGGTTATGTCTAACACTGCCGAGAGCAAGCCAGAAGCATGCGTTGTTAAGCTGGAGGAATTGTCGTGGATTGAAGCGCCCGGCCATCACGGCGCTCTGTCGAAGTTGTTAGTGACTCCCGAGAACAGCCCGACGAAACACTTTGACTTTCGGATCTCTACTTATACTCCAAAGGGCCACGTCGAACCGCATGCTCATGCTGTTACCGAGCAGATCTACTACATTTTGAGCGGCAAAGGCGTGATGATACTAGGTGATCGTCGCGTCATTGTCGAGCCACATACCTCGATCTTCATTCCGCCAAATGTCGTCCACGCGATCGAAAACACCGGTCTTGAGAATCTTGTATTTGTGGTGGTTTCCGCGCCTGCGTCGGAAATGTCGCGTGTCGACACCAGGCCGAACGCGTAGCACGTCCTGAACTGGCCGGCAGGCGCAGGTGACGTCCACCCGCGCCTGCCACCTGTCAGCCTTGCGTGGGGTGCAAGACGCGGAAAGTGCTTCCGCCATTCGACCAAACCAGCACCAGAGCATCGCTGTCCTTAGGAACGCTGGAAAGCGCCTTCTGCACGTCCGCGGCAGAATGCACGGGCTGGCGATCGACTTCCGTGATGACTTCACCGCGCCGCAGCCCGGCATTATCCGCCGAGCTTCCAGGCGCGACCTGTTCGATCACGGCGCCGTGAACGTCACCGCCAACTTGCAGTTGCTGCCGTAGCTCCGGAGTAAGGTCGGCCAAGCCAAGTCCCCAACGAGGTTTACCATGGCTGGCATCGGCATTCTCGTTGCCGTTCTTGCCTTTTCCCATTGCCTCCAACGTAACCGCAACGTTCACAAGCTTGCCATCACGCAGAGCCTGGAGGTGGAGAGTAGTTCCGGGCTGCTGTTGTCCGACTTCAACTTGTAGCGCACCCGCGTCGTTCACCGCCTTTCCGTTGAGCTCGGTAATGACGTCGCCAACTTTTAGACCAGCCTTTGCGCCTGGAGAGTTCGGCTCAACCTGGGTGACGACGGCTCCTGAGGCGTTGTTTACGTGGAAAAATTTGGCCTCATCCGGCGAGACATCGCTGATTCCAATGCCGATGTAGCCGTGACTCACCTTCCCATACTTAATGAGACTGTCGACCGTCGGCTTCACGATCTGCGTGGGGATGGCAAAACCCATGCCGGAAAAACCTCCGGTCTCAGAGACGAGGAAGGTGTTGATTCCCACCACCTCACCGCGAGCGTTCACCAGCGGTCCACCTGAGTTGCCGGGATTGATGGCCGCGTCGGTCTGGATAAACTCACCGGGCGAACGACGGTCCGCTGCAAACGGATTGGGCCGGTTCAGCGCACTGATGATGCCACGCGTCACAGTGAATTGAAGTCCCAGCGGATTGCCGAAGGCGAGGACGGTTTGGCCAGGATGGAGTTTGGTTGAGTCTCCAATGGGTACGCTGGGCAGGTTGGTTGCGTCAACCTTGATAACGGCGAGATCCGTAAGCGGGTCGGCGCCGACGAGTTTGGCGGGAAGAATTCGCCGGTCGGTCATGGTGACGTGGATGTCCGTCGCGCCATCGATTACGTGGTTGTTGGTCACGATGTAGCCATCGGGTGAGATGATGACACCGCTGCCCAGACCATGCTCAATGCGCGGCTGCGGCTTCATGGGCTGGCCAAAGAACCAGGGGCCGAACTGCTGTAGCGGGTTGGAGTTGTCGCCGTTGTTGCCGTCATTGTCTCCAGGCAGCAGGTTCGCGAGCTCGCCCGGCTTCTTTGAGGTGACGGTTACGTTGACAATGGCAGGAGTGACGCGTGCAGCCAGTGCCTCCATTGCGTGATCGAGCGAAAGCAATGCGCTGACGCTGTTATCGTCAAGCGCCGGCGCGGCGGCAGCGGGTTCCGCGGCAGCCCTCGCCGGAGCAGCAAATTCATAAGCAACAAACGACAGAACCATCGCGACTGCTACCATGCCGATCAGGAAGCGACGGTTAAGCGCTGCCTTTCCGTACTTGACCCAGTTTTTCATGTTGCGGTTTCTCCTTGTTTCGAACTAATTGATTAGTTAGTGAGAGCAAAAAAATTAGAGGTTTAGCGCAATCGCGGACTCCAACTGTCTTTCGGTCAAGTTCTTCCCTCCTTCGACTCTCCAGATACACAAAGTCCAGACCTCGACGCCGGAAGCGTCATCCCCCCGGGTTTGCAGGACAACGAATGTCTGGCTGGGAAGCCCCTTGGATGCGGCCTTGGCGCGAATTACCAGAGGCTTGCCTTGGGGCGTTACTCGCGACGGCTCCGCCGGTGTGCGCGGGGTGAAAGAAGCAAGGACTGCCCGGGGCCGGGGTACAGGCGCTAACTTTCGCGTGAACGGAGTCGCTAGTGTGCGACTCAAGTCATCGGCTGCGAGCCGCGCGCTTCCTTCTTTCGTCTGGAGCTGCCGAGATTGTTGACTCGATTCATTCTGCACGGCCACGAATGTTGGGATGTAAGGTCCAGCACCGATGACCACTGCAAGCAGGCCTGCGCTCACACCTAGGACCGGCTTCCAATATCCTGTATGGCCGGGCCGTTTTGTGTCGAGAATTTGAGTGACGCGCGCCGAGATCTGGTGCATCCGGCCCGCCAAAGCTTGCACCAGTGCCAAACCTCGTGCGTTGTGTAACTTCTCAGCAAACGAAATCAGAAAAGATGCATAGGCTCTGGGACTCGCAGTCTGAACTAAGACTATGTCGTCGCAAGCCATCTCCCGTTCAAGCGTGAGGCGCTTGTCGATCCACCAGACGGCTGGGTTGAAGAAAAAGAGAGCTGCGGCGATTTTCTGGGCAAGGTTGGTCCAATGATCCCAGCGGCGAAGATGCGCGGCCTCATGGAGCAGAATGATGTCGAGCTCTTCGGCCGAAAGCTGCGGCAATAACCATGCTGGAATAACAACAGCGGGCTGGAAGAATCCGATAACCGCCGGAGCAGTCACCTGCGAGGAAACGCAGAGCTTTGTTCGACAGCGGGAGGCGAAGTTTCGAAGAATCTCTGCAACCGCGGGATCAAGATTGGCGAGATCCGGCTCCCAACAAGTACTGCGCAGACGATGCACCTGCCAGAGCGCAATGCTCAACCTGAGGAGCAACAAACCGCTGCCAACGGCCCAGGCGGCAAACAGATAGATGGCCCAGGAACTTGAGAGGGTGATCCTCTGATGCGGGCTCGCAGAAACAAGCGCCAGCGAATGGGAAGCTCCGAAGCCCCGTCCAGCGAAAACAGGACCGGCAAGAAATGGAAGCGCAACGATGGCGGCCAGCGCTGAAAACCAAACGGCAAATCGGGTTGCTGAGTTCTGCCGGCCAACCATGCGAAGCAACACCCACACCAGACCAGCGAACAGCACGCCCTCGGGCGCAGTATTCAGCATGCGCTGGGAGAAGAGTTGTGCCAGAGAATGCAGGACTGAAGTATTCATTTCGCATCACTCCGTTCCAGCATCTCGCGAAGGCGTTTGAGTTCCTCGGCGTCGATCGAATCATCCTGCAGAATGTTGAGGACCAACGCCTCATGGGAGTTGCGGAAGAAGCGGCCGATCAGATGTTTGATTTCAGAGCGCGTAGCCTCGTCGCGTCCGATGATCGGCTCGTAAATGTGGGCACGGCCATCCTTCACGTGTTTCACGTAGGCTTTTCTTTCCAGAATGCGAATCGTGGTGAGAACGGAGTTATAGGCCAGCGTTGCGGGAAGCCAATCCAACACTTGCTGGACGGTGCCGGCTCCCTTACGCCAGAGCACATCCATAATGCGAAGTTCAGCTTCTGTCAAAGTTGGAGACTGCTTTGGAGGCACTCTATCTTTCCTTTCCTCTGCTTGGACGCACGAGGCGGCAAAAGGTAACTAGTTATTTAGTTGCTGGCGACAAAGCCACGCTTTGCCCTATGGGTAAGATAAGTAGGTGGAATAGACGGCAACGAAGTGGTGATAACTTTGATCGTAACGAGGAGGAGTGTTCGCATGAAAGCCGCTGTGCTCAGTTCCCCCGTCAGCGATTCGGACCGGGCTCTGCAAATACAGGAAGTTGCGAGGCCCGAGGCAGTTGCGGGGCAGGTTCTGCTGCGAGTGCTGGCCTGCGGGGTTTGCCGGACGGACCTCCACATCGTGTCTGGAGAGCTGGCTCCACGGCGGGAGAACCTGATTCCTGGACACCAGATTGTAGGTGAGATTGTGGGCGGTGCCACTCCGGAGCTGCCAACCGGCGCGCGAGTGGGAGTTTCGTGGATTGGGGGAACCGATGGCGAGTGCTGGTATTGCAGGCACGATCTGGAGAATCTTTGCGATTCGCCGACCTTCACGGGCTACAGCGTGAATGGTGGCTTCGCCGAGTTTGCAACGGCGAGAGCAGACTTTGTGTTTCCCTTGCCAGACGCGTTAGACGCGCTGCACGCAGCACCTCTGCTGTGCGCGGGAATTATCGGCTTCCGCAGCCTGCGCGTGGCCGGTGTGGAGCGTGGGGAGCGAGTTGGGCTGTTCGGCTTTGGAGCTTCCGCACATCTGGCAATCGCGGTTTTACGGGCGTGGGACTGCGAGGTATACGTCTCGACGCGAGGCGAGTCGCATAGAAAACTGGCGGAATCACTGGGCGCGCGATGGGTCGGATCGGAGACGGAGCGGCCTCCGGTGGAGTTGGACCGCGCCGTAACTTTTGCTCCGAGCGGAGATGTGGTTGTGGCCGCGCTCGGCTGCCTGCGCAAGGGTGGTGTGGTTGCCGTGAACGCGATTCACCTCGACCGGATTCCTGAGTTCGATTACGACCGTCTACTCTGGGGAGAGCGGCAGATACGAAGTGTTGCCAATATGACTCGTGCAGATGCGCGAGACTTTCTCAACCTGGCAGCAGAAATTCATCTGAAACCCAAGGTCACCACCTTCACCCTGGATGACGCGAATGAAGCGCTGACGGCGATTAAGAACGACGCAGTGAATGGAGCGGCGGTAATCATTCCGTGAGCTAGCGGTCACGCCAATCCCTTACCGTAGCCCGCCCGGATGCTAAAACTTCAGGCCCAAGGCCAGAGTAGCAAACTCCACCAGCGGCGTCATGGTTCGGCATGCGGCAGTAAAGTCGCGCATCAATTTCGGGCCGCAGACCTGCTCTTCCGTCAAAACCACCGAGGCTACGAAGTCCTTCCGCTTCAGATCTTCAATCAATGGGTGATCCGAGCAGAATCCCTTCGGCGGACGAGCAAGGCTGTCGCCTTCCAACTCCAGATTGCAGACCGCCTTTTTCCATTGCTCCGGCTGGCTCACAATTGCAGTCCTGATTTTGGTAAGAGCACGATTGTCGGGATGCCAGATTCCGGCGGCCACAAAACAGCCTTCCGGCTCAAGATGCAGATAGAAGAGCGGGGCGTGAGCGTCCTTGCCGATTTCGTGCGAGAAGTGAATACCGATGTGGGTTTTGTAAGGACTCTTGTCCGAGGCAAAGCGGGTGTCGCGGTAAATTCGGAAGAGTGAACCCCGCGTCGGCCGGGCATCTGCAAGCAAGTGAAGGCTCAGTTTGGCCAGATGCGGAGCAAAAGCGTTGATGAACTCCATTGCGGGGTCAACTACGGTCTGCTGGTACCTGTCCTTATTCTTGGAAAACCATTCGCGATTGTTGTTGCGCTTGAGTTGGCGCAGAAACTTAAAGAGATCGGGTTGAAAGATGGACGTCTGTTTTAAACCGCCGCTAACAGGGGACACGAATTGCTCCAATTTGCGGAATCAGTCCGCTCGGCATGAAGTGGAATCATAGCCGCCCATGGCAGCCCTTGCAAACCGGAGGCGCCTATTTGCATTTTTACACCCAACAGGTACCATGCTGCAGTGTCTGCCCGAGCGTACCAATGGACTGACCCGGATGGAGGGATATTATGAACGCTATGAAAAATCTTAGATTTGCTCTCGTTCTTGTCGTTGCCGTCATCGCTTGCGCGTGGCCGGCGGCCGCTCAGCAACAACGCATCAGCCCGCATGAAACCATCAGCACGGTGGTGGGAGGCAACCGGGTCACGATTGTTTATGGACGGCCTTACACCAAGGATCCCAAGACCGGCGAGATGCGCAAGATTTGGGGCGGCCTTGTGCCCTATGGCAAGGTTTGGCGTACTGGTGCGGATGAAGCAACGTTGCTCATCACTCAACAGCCGATCGAACTGGGTGGGGCGACCATTCCGGCGGGCGCTTATACGTTGCGAACCTTGCCGACAGAGGGCGTAACCAAACTGATCGTAAATAAGCAGATTGGACAGTGGGGCATCAGCGGTGACCCAAAGGCGACTTATGACGAGGCGCTGGATGTAGCGAGAATTGACTTGAAGAAGGACACCCTGGAACACCCGGTGGACCAGTTCACAATATCGCTCGAAAAGAATCCGTCGGGCAACGGAACGCTGAAGTTGATGTGGGAGAAAACGCAGTACTCCACCACATTCAACGTGAAGAAGTAATTCCACACTACAGATTCAAGAGCTGCAAAAAAAGCGGTCGGCGTGCTGAAGCCAAGCCTCAGCACGCCGAAGATGATACGCCACTTCACAGGACAGAAAGGCTGAAAGCCAGATTAGACTTCAACTGCTTCTGCATGCGCTGCCTTGGCGCGGGTCGCTTTAGTCCGGCGAGCCGCTGGCTTGGGGTGACGTTTTGCTTTCACCGTCACCTTTGCATGCTCATGGGTGTGCGTGCGAGACTTCATGATCGAGTCAACGAGAGCTTTCTCCGCGTCCACAAAGCTCTTCACGCCCTCCCCAGCAATGTCGGCCATCGGCAACAACCGGATCGGCGACTTCAGACCGACGGCGCGGCTTGCAGTTTGCAGGTTCACGTTGACCTGCTGTCCGGCTAGATCCAGCAGCTTTTTCTGTGCCTCGATGAAGGAATCCGCTGCTTCGCGTGCCAGTTTTACAAGTTCGGTTCTGGCCGGCTTCTTACCAGCGTGCTCCTTCTCGGCTTCCCCTTTCGTCTCTTCGGAGATCACGTCGAAAAACTTTTCCTGTGCCGTGACGAATTCATCCATTGCCTCGCTGGCAAGTCCGACGAGGCTATTGCCGGCATCCTTGCCTTCGCCGTCTTCTGAGTTCTGCAACAAGCCTTGCGCACGCCGATTGGCGAGGACTAGGAAATTCTGTTGCATCTCGACAAAGGTATTAACGCTGCGGCGAATGACGTTGGTGAGCGCAACCGCAGTGCCGTATTCGCCTACGCGCTCCTTCATGCCGTTCAGGACGATATCGTTTTCCTGCTGAACCAGATCGAGCAGAATGTGCTGGGCTTCGACAAAGTTCGCCGTCCCTTCCACTGCGATCTCTGTAAGAACATTCATGGGACTATCCTTTGCTTCTGATTCGGATAGCTCCTCGCGAATTGTCTTCATTGCACTCGTGTTCTGGCGCATTGCCAGATCGACGAGAATGCGCTGGGTGGCAAAGAAGCTCTCTAATCCCTGTTGCACCCAACCGGACAACAATGAGACAAAAGTAGAAGGCCGCTCGTGATTGGAAACGGGCTCGCTTGCTTTTCTTGGCATCTCACACCTCCAGATTGCTGCACCGCAGCATTCGGGAAGATATTAGTAGATGATGGTTGCGGTGTCAATAAAAGAATGATATTTATTGCAGTGCAGCATGGAGCACTCATCGAATGCCAGATAAGGTCGTCATCAAGAAGTACGGAAATCGAAGATTGTACGACACTTCCAGGAGCCGCTACATCAACTTGGACGAGATTGCCGCTCTGGTCCGAAATGGAACAGAGGTGCAGGTGGTGAATGAGGCTGGGGAGGATTTGACTCGCGTCACCCTGACCCAGATCATCACGGAGAACGCCAAGGATCAGCCGGCGGGCCTGCCGCTGGAGTTGCTTCGGCAACTGGTAATCGCCTCAGACCATGTCGGGCAGGAATTCATTATGTGGTACCTGAAATCTGCTTTCGATACCTATCAGAAGCTTCAGACCAGCATCCAGGGCGGGTTGTCAGAGGTGCAGTCTGCGGCGTTCTCGCCACTGTCTATGATGAAGAAGTTTGTCCAAAGTGCAGCCGGACAGGAGCAGTCTGAAAATAACGAACTTCAGCAACTCAGAAAGCGTCTGGCGGACGTGGAAGCCCAGATGAAGAAGACAAATCGCCCTCCGAATAAGCGCAAGCCAAGGTCCTGATCACCGCTCGCACTGCGCCCGGTGACCAGCGCCGCTCTGCCTCCGCATCGACGTAGGGTTCCGGCGCGCAACCGGTCGCCCCGTCCCGTTACCCGTTATGCAAACATGGCTTCCGCCGGGCTCTCGATGGCTTCGGTCTCGCTCCCGAATGCAGCATTGCCATTGGACGCACCTTCATCGCTGGGAATAGGCGCAGGACGGGGTTTGTTGATTGCAACTTTCGGCTTTCTGCGTGGCTGCTTGCTCTTCGGACTCTGGACGACAACCGCATCTCGAAGTTCCGCAAAGCTCTCGCTGAAAAATGCTGCCAGGCTTGATAGATCAGGAATTGCCAGTGCGTCTCCGGTAAAGCCGACAAACAGCGTCCCGTTGTAACTCATCACCGCACAATTCATCCCCATTTCACCGCCAATGGGAACACAGGGATAAGTCGAAAGCAATTTGTGTCCAAGCAGATAGAGAGGAGTTTTCGGGCCGTGCACATTGGTGCAAATTGAATTGCAGACACTAATCGGCAGCTGGCTCAAGACTGATCCGGTCAGCGACTGGAGTGGCGGGGGAGTTGCTGCGATCAGCATTCCCGCCAGGGTCACCAGTTCAGCGGCGTGAGCCGTTTTGGAAAACTTGACCCTCTTCTGCACCAGCGAGAGAAGCTTTCTGGGCTCACGGCCATTGAATGGGATGTCCACGGGAAGAAAGGTAATCTGATTTCCGGCGATACTGGACTCGCCTTCGCCACGAATGTTTACCGGTATCACAAGGCGCAGCCTGCGTCCCTTTGTCTTCACTTTGTGCAGCTCTGCATAGCGCCGGAGAGCCGCGCTCAGAACGGTAAGAACAACTTCATTCACCGTAGCGTCGCAGGCTTGCCTGACGGCGGCAATTTCCGCCATGGGAATCTCAGTCCAATCAAATTTCTGAGGTCCGCGGCAAAGGACGTTGTATGGCAGACGCTGAGTTGGTTTCGCAAGTTCGGAGATAAGGCGAGCCAAATCTCCCAGAGGAGCAATTTTGGCAAGCGGGCGGACAGCATCCTGAATCTGATCTGAGTGCGTTCCGCTCCCATGGGGATGAGCGGCCTGTTCGGCCATGCGTAACAACTCCGAATGTATGGTAAGGAACGCCTGCCCAGTCGTGAAGCAAGAATTGATGAGAGTATCGAGCAGCACCGTTCCGGGGTCGCGCGGCGGAGGCGCAGGCACGCGCGGCCTCTTGCGGTTCCGCGCCGGCATCACGGGACTTTGGTCCAGAAGCACACCAAGCAGGCCCACCCCTGCGACTCCATCGACAAGGCAGTGGTGCATTCTGATGACAAGACCGGTGCGCGAGGCATTCAATCCATGAATCAACGTGATATCCCAAAGCGGACGGCTACGGTTCAGGTGTGAGCTCAGGATCTCGGATACAGCAGCCTTCCATTCTGTATCGGTTCCGTGCTTGAGCTTAATCTCACGAACATGATTGCGAATGTCGAAGTGAGCATCGTACTGCAGGGTTGGCGGACCGATGTTGAGTGGTGGCATTACAACGCGATGGAGGAAACGTGGAATTAATGCAAGCTTCGAATTTACGTACTCCATACATGCAGCGAGAGGAATTTCGCCTTCGAATGCACTGATCGCCGCGACATTGAGCGGAGCACCCGGCTGTTCCAGATACAGGAAAAACGCATCTGCGAAGGAGAGACATTCATTCACATGAGCATCTGACATGATGGTTATCCTCTTCCGTTAAGGACAATTGGCACGGACTTAAACTCGTCTGCCTTATCTTTCCCATATCCAAGGCACGCCCATCGGCCCTCAGTCTGACGCCCGTAGAAACGACGCAGGAGGGCAATATGCGCAGACATGTTACACCTTTTCGGTTCTCGGAGAGAGTCCTTTGTCAGGCATCTACGCCAATAAGTACTGGACGGTTCGGGGAGTTGTGCGTTATCTTGCTTTCTTCAAAAGGAGGCCCTTCGGTTTATGTTGAATATGCCAGAGGTTGAGAACGCCAAGGAGATCATGACGGTAGCTGTGAACTGGTCGGTGATGCGATGGCTCGCAGAGAAAAAGAAGGTCAGAAAAGCCGCCGACATCGCCAACGCCGCGCTTGACGCGCTCGACCGGGAAGTTAAAGCCTCTTGGAACGAGGAACTGAAAGCTGCGTACGATGAGTTACCGCCAACCGGCGCTGGCATAGAACCTCTATGCACTCAACCGCAAGGCAATGGAAAGAGAATCAACATCGATCCCAAGATCAAACTGCTTGCGAAGACCATTAAACAAGCCGATGAGGAAGCCTACCGTGCCCACATGGATGCCGAGGACATATTCGACCGGGCTGAAAGAAGACTTAGCACCAGCATGGCAAGAGAAGGAAGCCGCAAAGCAATTATTTCCTGGGAACTGCGCGAAAAGGCCATCATCAAATCAAAGTCCGCCGTAAGCGTAGGTAAGTCAGCGTTATAAGCGGAGCCAAAAGGAGCGGAGAGAACCTCACAAGGAAGCTTTACTCGGACTGCGATGCCGCAGCCAGGCGCTCTGCGATGATCTTGTAAACGGACGCGTTGAAGGCCAGTCCGATGTGCGTGCCTGGCACCTCAAAATCCTTCTCCTTATCCCCGGTCCTACAATACCGCGAATCGACAACCCCATCGTCAAGCGTGTAGATTGCAGTTTCCATCACCGAAGCGGGTACCTTACGGCGTAGCGAATCTACGAAATTACACGTACAGCGCGCGGTATAGCAGTGCGGGAGCACATGGGAACCATGTTGCTTCAAGATGTGTTTGCGGACAGTTTCGGCTGCTCGCAGAATACTGCGGTGAGCAATCGTTCCCCGGAACGGAGACGCCAGCGTGATCACCGAAGCGATCTCGTCCGGCCTCTGACCTGCGATTGAACGAGCCATGGTTCCACCCAAACTATGGCCAATGAGATGAATCTTTCGACCTGTATCCTTAAGAGCTTTAGTGATGGCTTCGTTGACCCGAGTCTGAATCAGGAGGTTCGGACACTCCGCATTCAGTCCAATGCCTGAGAAGTATGGCTCATAACCAATCCGCCCGATCCAAAAGCGGAGCTGCGACAAATAGTGGTCACTGCCAAGAAAACCCGGAATGATAACGACCGCTGAATGATCGCCGTGCGGGACACCTAATCCGTAGTAAACAGGAGAGGCATGAAGCAGCAAAAGCTCGACCGCAAACAGCGATTCCTTCCAGATTGTAATGTCAGCTTCTGCTTCGTCTTTCCGGAGTTTGACCAGCTGATTCAGCATAAAGAAGTTCACGTACCTGTCGTAACGCTCTCAAACCCAGCCAGTGTTCTTGCGCTGAGTAGGCTGGAACCTCGTGATTAGATGCTTGTATTCAGAAACAGGGCAAGAATATTGCAAACGGGATACGGTGGCGGGTGAACGCCCCTCACTTTCCGCGATGCAGCATAGCGTCTCCGGAGTGTTTCTCGTCTTGCTTTATCTTTGCAAGGCGAAGCGCAATCACAGAGTAGGCGCTCGGATTGAACGCCAGGCCTGCGTGAGTACCTCCAACCTCCACGTCGATTTCGGGGTCGCCCGTCCTGCAACTCCGCCAATCGAGAATCCCGTCATTTCTGGTGAAGATTGCTGTCTGCGGAACCTGGCTGGGGACACTGCGACGGAGAGACTTCATAAAGTCACACCGGCACTTCTCGGTATAGCACTCCGGCCGCACGGAGCCGCCATGCCGGTTCTGAATGACACGTCGGACGACCTCGCTCTCACGAAGTACGCTGGGGTGCAGGGCGCCACCGGGAAATGGTGAGCCAAGCGTGATGATCGACGCTATTGCGTCCGGCCTCTGGATTGCCATGGAACGCGCGATAACGCCGCCAAGACTGTGGCCAACGAGGTGAACTTTTTTCCCGGTATCCTGCTGAGCCTGGTTAATGAGTTCGTCCAAATGGTCCTTGATCAGCAGGTTGGGACATTCCGCATTCAGGTCGATGCCGGAATAGTACGGACGATACCCCAGGCGCTTCAACCAGGCGTACATCACGACAAGATAGACGTCGCTATGCAGGAAACCAGGAATCAAAAAAACTGGTGATCCATCACCATGAGGTACACCGGCGCAGTAGTAGACGGGAGCGGCGTGGAGCAGCAAAAGGTCAATGCCGAACAACGATTCATGCCACTTGATTAATGGCGGCGGTTCGTTCGACTTCCCGTGACTGCCACGACGCGCAACCATCGATATCACCCTGACAGAGCCGTGAAAATGTTACACCTATTCCAGAATCCAGCGGAGTGTCTTCCCGCCGCTTTCTCAAGGCGCCACGGGATGCGCATAACTCCTCACAAGCTGCGAAGTAACAACTTCTCCTATGCGCCGCAACGCCTCCATACTCTGAGGGACATCATAGCCAAACGCCTGGAAATCATGATTCATACCGGGCCATAATTCGAGAGTGACATCGGCCCCCTGTTGTTTGGCTCTTTTTGCAAACTCTTCGATTCCCGGAAGCAGAATCTCTGAAGCTCCTGCTTGTATATAGATTGGTGGAAGGCCTGTCAGATCGGCATTTAAAGGAGAGACGAGCGGATTGCTCCGTTCCTCGAGCGAGCAGAACCAATCGGACCACCGTAAGGCCATTTCCGCAGTGATCCAATCGTACTCTGCATTGACTTGCGCCACGGCGGCGGTGCTCTGAAAGTCTGTTGCCGGTGAAAGGCAAACTGCCAGGCAGGGAGATGGTAGCTTCAGATTTCGCAAAGTTAGGAGCAAGGCCAGCGCGAGGTTGCCTCCGGCAGAGTCACCAAGGACCACCAACTTCTTCGGATCCACCCCCTTCTGCAACAACCATTGGTAGGCAGTGACTGCGTCCTCGAGTTGTGCGGGGAACTTGTGCTCTGGCGATAGGCGATAATCCGGTGCAAACAGTTGGGAGTTAGTTGAGAGCGTAACCAGTGCGGCCAGATTGTTGTAGAAGCTTCTTGGATAAAACGAATATCCTCCGCCGTGCAGATACAGAATCGATAACCCGGAGTCGATGCCCGGAGGAATGAACCAGGCTCCCTTGAGATCCTTCTGAACGATATCCACAGTGCTTACCTTTGACAGCGCGGCGCTGGGAATTGCAACGGAATCGAGGTATCTCCTAGCTTCCTTAACATCCGATATTTCAAATGCAGCATGTAACTGCCGCCGCATGACCTCTGTGCCAACCTCCATTGCCAGGTTCCATGAGGCGCAACGCGGACCATGCAGCAGCCGTCGGAGGGAAACCTCTGCGGCGGTCCTGCACAGCATCGCGGCGCTATGAGCCCGATACCGCGCAGGACCGCTGAATTGTAATCTGACGTTCACTTGGTTCCCACTGGGAGCGCCGGTGTTTAAGCTGGTGCGAGTGCAAGTTAAGTTGCTTTCGCTCCGTTTAGTTGCTCCCGCAGCATCTGCTTATTGATCTTCCCGGTTGAAGTTTTAGGCAGTGCAGCCTGAAAGACGACACAAGACGGTATTTTGAACTTGCCCAGATATCTGGCGATGTGTTCACAAATTTCGCTTTCAGTTGCCGCAGTGCCGGGACGCAACTGAATGACGGCGCAAATCTTTTCCCCAAATTCTTCGTCATGCATACCAACCACCGCTGTTTCCGCAATCGATGGATGCAGATAGATTACCTGCTCAATCTCGCTGGGAGAAATATTTTCACCGCCCTTTATGATCAAATCCTTCTTCCGGTCGGTAATGTACAGATACCCATCATTATCCAGGTATCCGACATCTCCGGTATGGAACCACTGGTCGCGGAACGATCCGTTCTGAGCTTCAGGATCGTTCCAGTAACCGGGCGTAATGCTAGCTCCCTGAATGCATATCTCGCCCACGGTAGGCGGCGGGAGAGCTCGTCCTTCATCGTCCACGATGCGGATCTCAAAACCCGGGCAAGGCCATCCCGATGAGCCCATCCGATAGGATTCGTGGTCGCCGTAGCATGAGATAAAACCTGCCTCAGACATTCCATAGCCTTGGTCAACTCGGCATCGGAAGGCCTGCTGGAAACTCAGCCGTAGCGGTTCGGGAAGACCCGCTCCGCCGGTAATAATCCGGTACAGACTCGAGAAGTCGTACTTGGAACGCTCCGGGTGATGCAGCAGGTATGCCAGCATGGTCGGCACCATCAGAACATAGCCGATTTGATATTGCTGTATCGCATTGAAGATCGACACCGGTTCAAACTGCCGCATAAGTACCGACGAAAATCCCCAGCGATTCGACAATTGGATCATCAGCACGCCGAAGATATGATTCATCGGTAGAACGTGCAGGATTGGGCGGCGTGGTAACGACGGGTTTACGCGATGCACAGCCTCCAGTGCCGCTGGGATGTTCCCATGCGTCAGAATTACCCCCTTGGGACGGGCGGTGGTTCCCGACGTGTACAGAAGCAGCGCGATGTCGCTCGCCTCACGGTCGACCGGAGTAGATAGCGGAGAAATGCCTGCAATATCGGGAACAATATTCTGGAAACCTGCGACGCTGCTTTCTCCAAAACAAAGTAAGCGCGGTGATACCTGGCTGCTGTCCACCGCCTCTCGTACTCGCGGCGCAAGCGAAGCATAGGTCAGCACGGCAGATGCTCCGGAGTTGTTGAGCGCATAGGCCAGCTCTGGAACAGACCACAGCGGATTCACTGGAACCATGACCGCCCCTGCGGTCCAGACAGCCTGGAAGGTGGCAGTCAAGTCGGGAGTGTTTGGCATGACGGTAAGGACACGATCTCCTGGCTGTATGCCTCTTTCGACCAGCAGTCGGGCGATTCGGCCCGCATAGAGGAGTTCATCGAAGTTTGTAATGCTTCGGCCTTCGTAGTGCAGCCGGGTGTATATGCCATATCGCTCAAAGTTCTCCTGTTCCATGAGAGCGACGTTGGAATGTCCTTTTGCAATTGAAGCTGGCTTGATGCTGAAAGAAGACATCGCGACTGCCTCCATTCTGAAAGGGGCACGGACAGCGTCAGCTCAAGACGGCATTAAGATTGCCGGCGCAGTTTTAAGCTGTGCAGCCATAACACGCCCCGGGGGTTCGGTGTAGAAGATGGCGGGCCGGGTTGGCAGAGATGTATGCATTTGTGGCAATAATAACAACGCGTTCCAATTTGGGAACGAACGGTCGTTATTTTTCATGCCCGTGAGGCGGGTGGGATAAATCCCATGGCTCGCTCCGCCAATGCGGTAATCGTCAAGCTGGGGTTAACTCCCAGGTTTGCCGCGACCACCGAGCCATCGCAGATGTACATATTCTGGTAACCAAAGACACGGTGCCTGCTGTCTACCACGCCGTCCTCGGTGGACTCGGCGATGACGCATCCTCCAAGACAGTGCGCCGTGCCCGGGACATCGAACAGTATCTCCGGGAGCATGCTCATCGCTGTGCCACCGGCCGTGCGAGCAAACCGCTCCGCGAACTCGTTGGCTTTGGGAATATAGGTAGGAACCTTGTCGCCGCGGCTCACCAGAAACTTTCTGAACGGCCAGAACCAGACGCGCTCCCAGCACATGTCAATATGGCTATCCAGAGCCTGCATGCAGAGCAGAATCACACACTCCCTCGCCCACCCGAAGGGTTGCAGCACCCGCAGCGTTTTAATTGGATGACAAAGCATGGATACCGTCAGGTTCTTAAGCCAGAGCCCCACCCGTCCACTCCCCGGACGCCCGCCGGTCAAAGTGGTTGCAAGAAACGACATCACATCCGAACCCTTGGGATACCGTACGGCTTCCACGTGCGTGTGTTCATCGATGTAGACGCCGGACCCGATGGCAACGCCCTTCGACAGATCGTCGCGAGAGCCGGGAACACGTACACCGATCAGCGATTCGGAGTTTGTGCGAATATGCTTTCCGAGATGGTCACTGATTGCGGGAAGCGAACGACTTTCCTTGAGGCGAAAGAGAAGCTCCGTGGTTCCCAGAGATGACGCCGCAAAGACCAGGCTGCGGCATGTAAACCGCTGAGGCCGCCTTCCAAACCATGCCAGGGAATCCACTGTGTGAACTGCGTACCCGCGGCTGCCGTCCGCCGCACCATCCAGCGGTTTGACGTCAATCACCTTAGTCTCGGCAAGGACCTGGACGCCGCGCTTCTCTGCCAGATATAGATAGTTTTGGTCCAGCGTGTTCTTTGCCCCGAATCGGCAACCCACCATGCATCCGCCACACGCGTTGCAGGTTGTTCTTTGCGGACCTTCGCCACCAAAGAAGGGATCAGGAACAGTCTTTCCGCGCGGCTCTCCATCGGGAGATTGGAATATGCCGACGTTGGTGCGGTAATACGTCTCTCCGACTCCGAATGCCGTAGCTGCTGTTTTCAGCAGGTGGTCGGCTGGTCCGAGAATGTTGTTCTGGACTATGCCGAGCATCCGGGAAGCGGTCTCATAGTGCTGTGGCATTTCGGCTTTCCAATTGGAGAGCCCGGCCCACGAGCCCATCTCCCAAACCTTATCCGGCGGGCGCAGCAACGTGCTGGCAAAGGTGATTGATCCGCCTCCCACGGCACATCCATGCAGGATGGTGACGTGCTTAAAGAAGCGCATGTTGAAGAATCCGCGTAGTCCAAGGTTTGGGCGCCAGAACCAGCGATGGATTGCCCAATTTGTGTGAGGAAGATTCTGTGGCGTCCAGCGCCTGCCCATCTCGATCACAGCCACCTTGTAGCCCTTCTCCACCAGGCGGAGCGCCGAAACGCTGCCGCCAAAGCCGGAACCAACTACGATGAAGTCGAAATCGAATTCAGGGCCGCTACTCATAGCGACTCCTTTCAGTTGGCTCAACCCTCGGCCCTAGCAGGCCAGGAAGCGCACTCAAGATATCATTGGTCCCTTGAAACGCATATTGCCCGAAACCGGCCGCGGCCAAAGACGTGTACTCGCCGAGCGGATTCTGCGAGAATAGGGCGGTCTGGTCAATCACTCTGAATAGGCGGTGAGAAAGATGTCTGTCCCAGGCATCGCGCTGGCGGCAAAGCAACTCGGGTCTGTTGCGCCGGTGGCGTGCATTGATCTGGACGGAACCCTGCTAGCTTCCGACCTGCTCTGGGAAAGTCTTCTCGGTTACATTCGGCAGAATCCGCTGGGAATTCTGTTGCTTCCTTTCTGGCTTCTTCGAGGGCGGGCATTTACAAAGGAACGCCTCGCACGCGGCAGTTTCATCGATCCTGAGCATCTTCCCTACCGTGAGAGCGTGCTCAAAACCGTTGTGGAGTTACGACGTGCCGGAGCCGCACGCATCGTCCTGGCCACAGCTTCCCACATCACGCTCGCCCGCCAGGTCGCGCAGCATCTCGGTATCTTTGATGACGTAATCGCCACCGAGGGTGAGCTGAATTTAAAGGGAAAAGTTAAAGCTGAGGTTCTAGTTGAACGCTTCGGAAACAACTTCCTTTACATCGGTGACAGCACGGCGGACCTCGCCGTCTGGTCGCAAGCACGGCAGGGAGTGGTAGTAGGGAGCACAACCCTGGCACGCAACGCCGCCTCCGTCACCGAGGTGATAGGAGTAATTGAGCCTGTGGCTGTTGGTTGGGAAGCATATTGGAAGGCTTTGCGTCCGGGCCACTGGAGCAAGAACACCCTCATGCTGCTGCCGCTGCTGCTGGCGCACCGATGGTCCGCGATCCTCTGGGGCAGGACCCTGCTGGGGATGTTTCTCTTCGGACTTGCGGCTTCCGGAATCTATGTGCTCAACGATCTGCTCGATCTTCCCAGCGATCGCAAGCATCCCTGGAAAAATTTGCGCCCCTTCGCTTCTGGCCAAATCTCCATTGCGCATGGTGCTGCCATGGCGCCCGGTCTGCTGGCCATTGCCATTGGCTTTGGTTGGTTCTGGCTTGGATATCGTTTTGCCGCCGCCGTGGCATGTTACTGTGCAATCTCGCTCGCGTATTCGCTGTATTTCAAACGCAAGCCGTTGGTGGACGTCTTTGTTCTGACCAGCTTTTACGCCATTCGAATTGTCACCGGCGCGCTCATCACCAGAACTCCGCTCTCCCATTGGTTCCTGATCTTTTCCATGTTCTTCTTCTTCAGTCTTGCACTGGCCAAGCGCTACAGTGAGCTGATGCACGCGCGCGAGTTGCTGGGGTCGGGAAACTCCGGCAGAGGTTACCGAGCTGAAGATTCGCCGTTGATCTCTACCATGGGCGTGGCGAGTGCGTTTTCGGCCATCATCGTCTTCAGCTTTTATCTCAGCAGTCCAGAGTTGACGGTGTTGTATCCGCATCCTGCACCGATGATGTTGATCTGTCCTCTGCTTCTTTATTGGCTGGTTCGCGTCTGGCTGCGAGCCGGGCGCGGTGAGTTGCATGAGGACCCGGTCACCCTGGCAATGCGCGACCCGATGAGTTACAAGGTTGGCTTCGCCTGCCTGCTCTGCATTCTGCTCACATTCCTATGGCGATAAAACCAATGACTTCCGGATTAGAGACTGAAACTGCTGCAACACCTGCGAACACTTCAGGTAGCCAACCTTTGCCGGTGCCCCCTGGCAATAACGCATATAAGAGCTGGGGTAACTACCCAACGGCGGCGCACCGCAAAGTGCTGCGCCCAACGTGGATGGATGAAATTACCATTGGCCTGCTGAGGGAAAACGCTCCGCTGCTGGCTCACGGCATGGGGCGCAGCTATGGCGACTCCTGCCTGAACGACGGCGGAACCCTGATGGACATGCGCGGCCTGGATCGCATTCTTCATTTCGATCCGGAGCGCGGAACCATTCTCTGCGAGGCGGGAGTTTCACTTGGCGAGATCTTGCTCGTCGCGGTGCCGCGCGGATGGTTTCTGCCGGTCACTCCGGGAACCAAGATGGTGACCATCGCAGGTGCCATCGCGAATGACGTTCATGGAAAGAATCATCATGTGGAAGGCACCATGGGCTGCCACGTGGAACGCTTCGAACTGGTGCGCTCAACCGGCGAACAACTCCTATGCTCGCCCGACGAAAACCCGGAACTGTTCGCCGCAACCATCGGAGGTCTCGGCCTAACGGGAATCATCTTGTGGGCAGAGCTGCGGCTGAAAAGAATCGCCAGCTCTCAGATCGAGATGGAGACGGATCCGTTTTCGACCTTCGACGATTTCATTCAGCTCAGCAGCGACGGCGAGGGAAGAAAATTTGAGTACACCGTCGGATGGCTGGATTGCCTGAGTGGACGCAAAACCCGCGGCATCTTCATGCGAGGCAATCATGCTGCCGCCGGAGAGCTGCGTACACATCCGCGAAGCAGCCACCTCACGGTACCGTTCATGCTGCCGGGCTTCACCTTGAATCGACTTTCCATCTGGGGATTTAACACTCTTTACTATGCTGCGGGCCGCATGAAGAGCGGAGACCGCCAGGTGCATTACGATCCCTTCTTCTATCCCCTCGACAAGATCAACAACTGGAATCGCATCTACGGCAAGGGCGGCTTCACACAGTATCAATGCGTGGTCCCAGTCAGCGAGGCCGCGGTCTTCCAGGAGATTCTGGAGCGAATTGCTCGCGCCGGGCAGGGCTCGTTTCTGAGTGTGGTCAAAAAGTTCGGCAGCGTGCAATCGCCGGGCATGATGTCGTTTCCAAGACCGGGGCTGACTCTCGCACTGGACTTCCCTTTCCGTGGCGAGAAAACCCTGAAACTCTTCGCCATGCTCGATGAATTGGTACTGGCCGCCAAGGGCGCACTCTATCCCGCCAAGGACCCACGCATGAGCCGAGAGATGTTCCGGGCTTCGTATCCACGTCTTGAAGAGTTCCGCAAATATGTGGACCCGGCACTGAGTTCCAGCTTCTGGCGGCGGGTTGCAGGAGAGCAGAGATGATCCGGAACCTGGTCGTACTGGGAGCAACTTCCAAAATCGCGCAGGAGGTTGCACGCATTGCGGCAGAAAAGGGTTCTGCACTGCTGCTGGTGGCGCGCAGCCAGCAGCGCCTGGATGCCGTAGCAGGCGACCTTTTGGCGCGCGGCGCAACCTCTGTGCAGGTGATCGCAGCCGACCTGGCGGATATCTCGCATCATGCGGAGTTGTGGGCGCAGATTGAGCAACAGATGCCGCAGATCGACGCGGTGCTATTGGCCTATGGCTCTCTCGGCGACCAGAAGCGCTCAGAAGATTCGCTCGACTTTGCCCTGCAGGAGTTGAACACCAACTTCACCAGTGCGGTAAGTCTGCTGACCCATGCCGCCGCCGTGCTGGAGCGCAACCAACGTGGCGTGCTGGCCGTGATCACCTCGGTTGCCGGCGATCGCGCCCGGCGTTCGAACTACGTCTATGGCACAGCCAAAGGCGCGCTCACGCTCTTCGCCCAGGGACTGCGCGCCAAGCTCTTCTCCAGCGGCGTGCGGGTGCTCACCATTAAACCCGGCCCGGTGGATACACCGATGATTGCGCACATGAAGAAGGGGCTGCTGACAGCATCCCCGCAGTATGTCGCCGCCACCATCTACCGTGCGATGGACTCAGGCAAGTCGAATGTCATCTACGTGCCGGCCTACTGGCGCGCCATTATGACTGTCATCCGAGCAATTCCTGAGAGCGTAGCGAAGAAACTCAACTTCTGACTCTTGTGTAACTGAAAACGAATCAGGCTCGTCCCGCGAACTCCCGCGTCTCCGTGGACACTTTGACTTTCTCACCCTCTTTAATGAAGAGAGGAACGCGAATCTCGATGCCGGTTTCCAGCTTGGCAATCTTAGTCACACTGCCGCTTGACGTGTCTCCGCGGGCACCAGGCTCGGTGTAGGCGACTTCCAATTCGACGTGGATGGGGAGTTCTAAGCCGATCGGATTGCCATTGTACTTATGCAATTCGATGATGGCTCCCTCGACGAGGAAGTCCAGGGCATCTCCGATCATGTCCCCGGAGAGAGTGAGGGTCTCGAAGCTCTCCTGATCCAGGAAGTGCGAACCGTCTCCGTCGCTGTACAGGTAGGATGCCGGTACCTTCTCGAGGTCCGGGTCTTTGAACTTGTCGCTGGCCTTGAACGTCTTGTCAAAGACCGCGCGGGTGAGGAGGTTGCGCATTTTCAGGCGAACCAGGGTCTGACCGCCACGAGCGGTGGGAGTATTCACCTCAACATCCAGGCAGAGATATGGGGTGTTTTCGAATTCGAAGAACATCTTGCGCTTTACGTCGATAGCGTCGATTAATGCGGCCATAATTTCCTTAAGCAGGGGATTCCACTGGGGAGATTCCACTTCTGAATCAGGGTAAATAGTGAACACCCATAGGATAACAGGTGAGCATGGCCGCTTCGACAAGCGTGTTTAAAGAGGGATCAAAACACGATCTTCATTGCCGGTTTCGCTGGAGATAGTTCCACGCGCTGCGAATGATCTCTTCCAGTTCAGGATACTGCGGCTTCCAGCCAAGTTCGGCTCGTATCTTTGCCGAACTGGCCACCAACGTCGCAGGATCTCCCGCACGGCGTGGTTCAACCGTGGCGGGGATTTTGTGACCGGTAACGCGCCGCGCGCACTCGATGACCTCCCGCACGCTGAAGCCCTGCCCATTGCCCAGGTTGTAGATAAGTTGCGCAGACTCCTTTCGAGAACGCAGCGCGCCAAGTGCAAGCAGGTGTGCGCTCGCAAGGTCGGTGACATGCACATAATCGCGCACGCAGCTTCCATCCGGAGTGTCGTAGTCCCCGCCAAAAATGCTGATGTGGTCTCGCTCGCCGCCGGCAACCTGCAGAATGATCGGAATCAGATGAGTCTCGGGATCATGATGCTCGCCAAGGTTCTCGGTCGCTCCGGCAGCATTGAAGTAGCGCAGGCTGGCGTAAGAGAGGCCGTGTATCCGGTGAAACCATCCCAGCATCTGCTCCACCATGAGTTTAGATTCGCCGTAGGCATTCGTTGGATGAAGTCTGTCGCTTTCAAGGATGGGAGTGCGCTCCGGGTCCCCATACAGCGCGGCCGTTGACGAAAAGACAAAGTACGGAACCTTGTTGGCAACAATGGTTTCCAGCAGGGTAAGAGCGTTGGCCGTATTGTTGCGGAAAAACTTCGCGGGGTCGTGCATCGATTCGCCCGCCTCGATCCAGGCCGCAAAGTGCATCACTGCTTCGGGTTTGTATTCGGCAAATGCCGCTTGCAAACTCGCCCGGTCGCCCACATCTCCCACCACCAGGCGGGCAGCGGCGGATACCGATTCGCGATGTCCCTTACTCAGATTGTCATAGACCACAACGTCGTGACCGGCAGCCACCAGTTGCGAAACTACCACCCCGCCAATGTAACCTGCTCCACCGGAGACAAGAACTCTCATGCTTGGCAATCTTCCTTCCTAGCAACAACGTTGCTCTACCAACAGCACTTCAGCTCCGCCTCCGCGCAAGCAGCGCCGAGGATACCGGAGATCATGCGTTAGTGTAACTCCTGGTGCGAACTGCAGGTTGTGAACTCGCCTTCACTGGCGGCTCGTGCGTTTTTCAGCGCGCCGAGGCGCGACTCTGTGATATAACCTTCCAACTTTGTCCGAAGATTCCAGCGCGATGGGCAGTTTACTCACATCACATTTCCCCGGGAGCCAAACATGGCAGTAGCGGCAGCAGCACAGCCGGTGTACTCCTCCGAGCAGCTCGTCTCCTTGCTATCTCAAATCCTCGATGAACGGCGCATCCTGGTGCGCCCAATCGACCTCATTGCCCACGCCGCCGATGCCGGCTTCTACCGTCTCATTCCCCAAGCCGTGGTGCAGGCCTCCAGTGAGCAGGAGATAGCGCATCTCTTCCGGTTCAGCCATGAGCACGCCTTGCCCATCACCTTCCGCGCCGCCGGAACCAGCCTCTCCGGGCAATCCATCTCAGATGGTTTGCTGGTGGAGATCGCACGCAATTTCCGAAACATTGAGGTGCTGGAAAACGGCAACAAAGTCCGCGTCCAGCCCGGAGTCATTGGCGCCAACGCCAATCGCATTCTGCTTCCCTATGGCGCAAAGATCGGCCCTGATCCTGCCTCCATCGCCACATGTACCCTGGGAGGGATTCTCTCCAACAATTCCAGTGGCATGTGCTGCGGCGTCGAACAAAACGCCTTTCACACGCTTGCATCCATACGCTTTCTGCTTCCCTCCGGCACCGCCATTGACACTGCTGCGCCGGATGCGGATGAGCTCTTTCATGCCCGCGAGCCGGTACTGGCGCGCGGAATCCTCGAACTCAAATCCCGGATTGAGCAAGACAGCGCTCTGGCCGAGCGCATTCGCCGCAAGTACCGCACCAAGAACACCACTGGCTACAGCTTGAATGCCTTCCTCGATTTCGACCGTGCCGTGGACATCTTTGCCCACCTGCTGATCGGCTCAGAAGGTACGCTGGCTTTCATCTCTGAGGCGGTTCTGAACACCGTTCCCGAGCTACCGGTGAAGTACACCGGCCTTTTGCTCTTCCCCGATCTCTATGCCGCCTCAGAATCCATCGTGCCGCTGCGTCAGGCTGGCGCTAAGGCCTTGGAGATCATGGACCGTGCTGCGATGCGCTCGGTGGAGGATCAGGCCGGAACGCCGCCGGTACTCAAAACTTTGGCCGACGGCGCCGCCGGATTGCTCGTCGAGTTTCAGTCTGCGTCGGAATCCTCCCGCGCCAAACTGGAGGCCCTGGCAGCCGACTCTACTTCGAGCCTCAAACTGCTCGAACCCGCGCAGTTTACTCACTCCGCCGCGGTCCAGGCCGCGCTCTGGAAGATTCGCGCCGGAATGTTCCCTTCCGTTGGCTCCGTCCGCCGGAGCGGCACCACGGTCATCATCGAAGACGTCGCCTTCCCCATCGAGCACCTTGCCCCCGCCGCGCAAGAACTGAACGTCCTGTTCGGCCGTCACGGTTATGACAACGCCATCATCTTTGGGCACGCCAAAGATGGCAATCTGCACTTCGTTGTCACCCAGTCCTTCAACGACCAGCGCGCCATCGATCAGTACTCGCGCTTCATCGACGATCTGGTGAAACTGGTGGTCAACCGCTTCGATGGAGCCCTCAAGGCCGAGCATGGTACCGGACGCAACATGGCTCCGTTCGTCGAAACCGAGTGGGGCGGCGAGGCCTACCAGATCATGCGGCAGCTTAAGTCGCTGGCCGATCCCACCGGACTGCTCAATCCCGGAGTCCTCATCAACTCCGACCCGCGCGGGCATCTTAAGGACCTCAAACGCTTCCCTACGGTTGAGCCTGAGATCGACAAATGCATTGAGTGTGGCTACTGCGAGCCGCGCTGTCCCAGCCGCGACCTCACTCTCACTCCGCGCCAGCGCATCGTGGTCAGGCGCGAGATGGCGCGCCAGCAGCAACTCGGCGGCAGCGAGCTATTCAATCTGCTGGATCGCGATTTTCCCTACATGGCACTGGACACCTGCGCCGCCGACGGACTATGCGCTACCACCTGCCCGGTCAGCATCGATACCGGCCAGCTGGTCAAGCGCTTCCGCGCCCTGCGCAATTCTCCTTTTTCCAAGACTGTTGCCAGGGTTACCTCCGACAATTTTGCGCTGATCGAATCCCTCGTTCGCCTCGGACTCAACATCGCGCACTTTGCACAGCACATCGTCGGACTCGGCGGCATGAAGGCGATTACCGGAGCCATGCGCAAAATGATCGGCTCCAACATGCCGGTGTGGAGCGCGGAGATGCCCTATGGGACCCGGGGCGGCATTCCACGAACCAACCGGCTTGTCGCGCAGGCCGTTTACTTCCCTTCATGTATCTCGCGAGCCATGGGACACCTGCCCGGCGAGCCTGACGAAATCTCTCTGATGCAAGCGACGGTTGCCGTCGCCGCGCGCGCTGGCGTGCCCCTCTGGATTCCTGAAAATGTGGAAGGAAACTGCTGCGCCACTCCTTATTCGTCCAAGGGATTCGAGGAAGCCCGCGATGCCATGCTGAACCGCACAATTGAAAACTTCTGGCTCTGGTCCAGTGAAGGCGCACTACCCATCATGGTTGACACCAGCCCCTGTGCCTACGGCCTCGTCCATGCGCGCGAATACCTGACACCGCAGAACCAGCAACGCTTCGACCGGCTCAAGATTGTGGACAGCATCGATTTCGTTCACGATCAACTGCTTCCCAAACTCAAGGTGAATCATCCCGAGCGCTCCGTCGCGCTACACCCCGTCTGCTCCACCGTCAAAATGGGACTAAGCGGGAAGCTCGAAGCCATTGCGCGAAAATGCAGCGGAGAAGTCTTCGTACCGCCCAGCCTTGGCTGCTGCGCTTTTGCCGGAGATCGCGGCTTTATGGTTCCCGAGCTCACCGCCTCGGCCACCTCCGGCGAGGCCGCTGAAATCAAGGCCCACAAACACGACGCGTGTTACTCCAGCAGCCGTACCTGCGAGATCGGCCTCACCCGCGCCACCGGCGAAGTCTGCCGCTCCTACCTATACCTTTTGGAGAAGGTGACCCGCGAATGAGCCGAACTGTTTCGCGCTACTCATCCGGATGATCGTCCCGGCGCTCAGCGCGGCCCATAGCGCAAACAAAGTGCCGTGCAATCATCGGCCAATGGCGTTTCGGCGCGGTAGGTATCGAGCGCGTCGAAAAGCCGGCCGAGTGAAAACTCAGAGGCCAGCGCCTCACCCAGTCCCCGGTCGCCGAAGAACTCTCCTGTGGGGTCTTCCGCCTCGGCGACACCATCGGTAATCAGCAGTACGCGGTCGCCCTCCTGCAATTGCACCTTCGCGCTGTTAAAGGTGCTCGGAGAGATCAGCCCCACAGGCAGGTTCTCGTTATCCAGGTTGCGGATGGCCCCGCCGGAGTACAGCAGTGGCTTGACGTGGCCGCAGTTGATGTATTCCAGCTCCCCGTTCTCATACAGCTTCATCATCAGCAGGGTTGCATATTTCTGGCCCACAATTTTGTTGTAGACATATAGGTTCAACCCTTCCGCAATCTGCTCCAGCGGAAGTCCCTGGCGCAGTTGCGGATCAATCGCGCCCTGTAACACCGAAGCCAGCAGAGCCGCCGGAATTCCCTTACCGGAAACGTCGGCTACTACCGCTGCCACGCAGTCTTTCAGTCGAATGACATCGTAAAAATCTCCGCCAACCTCTTTGCAGGAGATGTTACGCGCCTCGACCTCGGCAAACGAGAGCGACGGAATCTTCACCTCCATCATGCTCTGCTGAATCGTCGAAGCGATGGCCAGCTCTCTCTGATAGGCCAGCGCCTCCTCCTCGGACTTCACCAGGCAGGCATTTTCGACCAGCGCCGCGGCCTCACGGGCAATAGCGCTGATCAGTTCGTGGCTCACCTCCGGCAGTTTTCCCTTCCCGATTCTGCTGTCCAGGTAGAGCACGCCTATGACTCCATGCTCGCCGTCTTTGCCGTCGCGGAACTGGGACTTGCGCAATGGAATGCAGACGATGCTGCGCAGATCGTGGGCAATGATGCTCTCCCGCCCGGTCATTCCCGGATCGCCAACGCTCATCACAAAATCCTCGGACGACGCAATCACATCATGCAGCACCGATTTTGAAATTCCCTGGGCTTCGGCTAAGACCTCGCCACGATCGGTCCGTCCAGCTGCTAACTCCAACCGGCCGTTTTCTTTGCACAGAAACACAAAACCGCGTTCCGCCTTGGTGAGCCGCAGCGATGACTCCAATAGGCTCATGAGCACTTCGCTCAGCACCGAAGAGGAATTCATCGCCCGTGCGCCCTCGATGAACATCCTCAACAAATGCAGTTCCCCAGGACCGCTCGACGGTGTCTGCCGTGAGACGATCAGCGAGAGAGGCTCATGTGACTCCGAAAATCCGCCGGACGGCATCTGCCCATCCTTAAAGATCAGGTAGCTTTCGCCGGTCGAGCCGAGTTCAATCCGGTCTCCTCCCTTTAGTCGCCGCTCTTGAACCGCTTGCCCGTTGACGCAGGTTCCGTGGCTGCTGCCTTGGTCCACAATGAAATACTCGGAACCACGCTGCTCAATCTGGGCGTGCCTGCGTGACACGTGAACTTCCGGAATCACCACGTCACAATCCGCACGGCGTCCGATGGTGACCACCGGCTTGCTGAGCACATAGCGCGTCTGAGCACCGCCAACAACGATCACAAGTTCCACTGGCGCCGCCATTTCCATCGGTAATGCGCTCATCGTTTACCTCCTCACCGCTCGCGCTCCTGCGCGGCTCACAATTGAACTGGTAGCTGGTTGGATGCCGATTCTCCTGATCCAGTTCACGGGCTTCCAACCCAATCTGAATGTCTTCTGCGCGCTAATTGGCCTCTCTGCTTTAGAATGACCGGGTACCCTTGGCCGTCAAGGAAAGACATGGAACATACCCTGCTCACCGCCCGGCTCACCCGCTCCGTCCTTCTTTCGGAGAAAACCAAACATCTCGAATTCGATATCGAAGAGCTCTCGTCGTTCGACTTCGTCGCCGGGCAGTTCATCTCGGTCAGAGAACCACGAGGCGACAAGTTCGTCACTCGCGCCTACTCCATCGCCTCTGCGCCGCGCGGCAACAATACCTTCGATCTCTGCCTGAACCGCGTCGACGAAGGCTTCATGTCCAACTTCCTCTGTGATCGCCTTGTGGGAGAAACCGCCCGCTGCCACGGTCCGCACGGACTTTTTGTGCTCAAGCCGGAGGTTCAGGACGTAATTTTTGTCGCCACTGGCACCGGTGTCGCGCCCTTCCGCAGCATGGCGCAACACCTGTTCGGAAAAGACGGCAGCGGCCAGCAGCGCCACAACGGACGTCAGATCTGGCTCGTCTACGGCACCCGTTACGCGGAAGACATCTACTACCGCGAAGAGTTCGAGCAGCTCGCGGCTGAGCATCCCAATTTCCACTACATCTCCACCCTCAGCCGCCCACCGGCAAACTGGACCGGAGGCCGGGGTTATGTTCAGGAGTACCTTCGCAACATCGTAGGCGAACGCACCGACATGCACGCCTACATCTGCGGACTCAATGAGATGGTCTCCGCCGTGCGGAATCTGTTGATCAACGAGTGCGGATGGGATAAGAAGCGCGTCATCTACGAGCGTTACGACTAGCGCTCGTCAACCGTCCTTGTCCAGCCGTACCTGAACTCGCTGGCTCCATGCACCCAGGAAAGCAAAGTAGAAGTCAGCGCAAGCCATGCCATAGCGATACAATCTCGTCGGGGTTTCTACCCCGAGGGAAAAGGCTTACACAATGCATACCACCCGCCTCACCCGCTTGCTCGTACTTGCACTGTTGATGCTGGCCCTGTCGGCTGCATCGTTTGCGGGCATTATTGTGTCGATCACAGTTGCCCCGCCGCCGCTTCCGGTCTATGTACAGCCAGTGTGCCCTCAGCCGGGCTACATGTGGACTCCCGGCTACTGGGCCTGGAGCGATGAAGGCTACTACTGGGTTCCTGGCACGTGGGTTCCCGCGCCCGCCGTAGGCTTGCTCTGGACCCCAGGCTACTGGGGCTGGGTGAATGGATATTACCGCTGGAACGCCGGATATTGGGGTCCGCATATCGGCTTTTACGGCGGCGTAAACTACGGCTTTGGCTACGGCGGCGTCGGATTCTTCGGCGGTGAATGGCGCCATGGCGGATTCTTTTACAACAGTGCGGTGGTAAATGTTGGCGGCGCCCATATCACCAACGTCTATGTGGACAGAACCGTCATCGTCAACAACACAACCGTCAACCATGTGAGTTTTAACGGCCCTGGCGGCATTCAGAGAGCTCCTAATCCGGCAGAGCAGGCCGCGATTCACGAGAGCCACGTCCAGCCAACGCCTCAACAGACGCAACATGAAACCGCCGCCAGCCGCAATCCTCAGCTGCTGGCAAAGAACAACGGCGGCAGACCTGCAATTGCGGCCACTGCAAAAGCTGGCGATTTTTCTCCCCGTAGCGCAGTTCCAGCCCGGGCCGCAGGCGGCAAAGTCGCTCCCGCCAGCCTGGGCGCCACGGCGAGATCCATGCCACCGTCAGCCAGGAGCACAACGGTAGCCCGCCCTCCCGCAAGTAGCACGAGCGGTAGCCATAACGTTTCAAGGCCACCAAACACCGGCAGCAGACCGTCATCGCCCGCCGCCACAAATACGGCTTCCAGGCCTCCGGCCTCCACAATGTCGCAGCGTCAGCCGCCGTCCGGTTCACGTCCACCCGCTCCGGCTTCGCGTCCCAGTGCGCCTCCCCGTGCGGCTGCACCGCAGGCGCACTCCACGCCGCCGGCCCATACCAACGCACCGCCGGCACGTCCTCAGAAGGAAAACGAAAAACGCTAATTCGGCAGCCGCGCTACCCAGCAGCACCCCTCATCAGGCAAATCCTTGATGTGGGGTGCTTTTCTTTTGGGCGCTGCGTTGAAAGTTTCCCAGCGCTTCTGCCGCTCCCGCACCCCCACAACCGCCCCCCAGCTTGCCGAGCTACCATCCAATCAATGACTTAGCCTTATCAGCTCGGATTTTTTCTCTTCGTGCATCCTGCACGTGGCTCTCATCATCTATTAAGTTGACAGTAAGTCACTCAGGTTCTATCATCGCAGCTATATTAGGTTCTGAGTAGGGCGTTCGGCGACGATCCGTCGGGTTCGGTGGCTCCTGCGGGAGTGCCAACCTCAACATATTTCAGCTTTTCCGCAGGAGGCATAAGAACCATGGCAAAAATCATCGGCATTGACTTGGGAACCACAAATTCGGTTGTAGCCGTAATGGAAGGCGGCGAGCCAAAGGTGATCCCCAATGAAGAGGGCGGTCGCACCACACCTTCCGTAGTCGGCTTCACCAAGACGGGCGAGCGTCCCGTCGGCCAGGTCGCCAAGAATCAGGCTATTACCAACCCCGAGAACACCGTCTTCTCCATCAAGCGCTTCATGGGACGACGCTATGACGAAGTCAGCGAAGAGATGAAGATGGTGCCCTACAAGGTGGTGCAGTCGGGCGACCACGTGGCCATTGAGGCGCAGGGCAAGGAGTACACCCCGCCCCAGGTCTCGGCCATGATTCTGCAGAAGCTGAAGAAGGCTGCCGAGGATTATCTTGGCGAGCCGGTCAGCGAAGCCGTGATTACGGTTCCGGCATATTTTAATGACTCGCAGCGTCAGGCCACCAAGGATGCCGGCAAGATCGCCGGACTCGACGTCAAGCGCATCATCAACGAGCCCACGGCAGCCGCGCTCGCCTATGGCCTCGACAAGAAAAAGGATGAGACCATCGCCGTCTACGACTTTGGCGGCGGCACCTTTGATATCTCGATCCTCGAGGTCGGTGAAGGCGTCATTGAGGTCAAATCCACCAACGGCGACACCCACCTGGGCGGTGACAACATCGACCAGCGCGTGGTTGGCTGGTTGGCCGACGAGTTCCGCAAGGACTACGGCCTGGACCTGCGCAGCAAAGGCAACGAAATGGCGATGCAGCGTCTGCGCGACGCCGCTGAGCGTGCCAAGATCGAGCTGTCCACCACCATGCAGACCGAGATCAATCTGCCATTCATCACGGCAGACGCCTCCGGTCCTAAGCACCTGGTCAAGACGCTGACCCGCGCCAAGCTTGAAGAGATGGTGCGCGACCTGATCGACAACTCGATCAAGCCCTGCGTGCAAGCCCTCAAGGACGCCGGCATCGACTCCAGCAAGATCGACGAAGTCGTGCTGGTCGGCGGCCAGACGCGCATGCCGATGATTCAGCAGAAGGTGAAGGAGTTCTTCGGACGCGAGCCTCATCGCGGTGTCAATCCCGATGAAGTTGTGGCCATCGGTGCGGCCATTCAGGGCGGCGTTCTGCAGGGAGAGGTCAAAGACCTTCTGTTGCTCGACGTGACCCCGCTATCGCTTTCCATTGAGACCTATGGCGGCGTTGCCACCACCATGATTCCGCGCAACACCACGATTCCGACGCGTAAGAGTGAGAATTTTTCAACCGCGGCCGACAATCAGACGTCTGTAGAGATTCACGTCCTGCAGGGTGAGCGGCCCATGGCGGCGCAGAACCGCACCTTGGGCAAGTTCCATCTTTCCGGCCTTCCGATGGCGCCGCGCGGCGTGCCGCAGATCGAGGTCACCTTTGACATCGACGCCAACGGCATCCTCAACGTGACTGCCAAGGATGTTGCAACCGGCAAGGATCAGAAGATTGCCATCACCTCCTCCAGCGGCTTGAGCAAGGAAGAGGTCGAGCGCATGGCCAAGGAAGCCGAGGCGCACTCCGCCGAGGACAAGCAGAAGCGCGAAGAAGTAGAGACGCGTAACCAGCTTGATGCCATGGTCTACCAAGTTGAGAAAATGCTGAAGGAGAACGGCGACAAGATCTCCGGCGGCGAGCGCGGCGAAGTTGAAAACGCTCTCGGCGACGCCAAGAAATCCTTGGAGACCGGCGATCACAAATCGATGCAAACCGCTCGCGATCGCCTGCAAGCTGCATCTCACAAATTAGCTGAGGCGATGTACAAGGCGGCAGCTCCGCCGAACGCCGACGCCGCTGCTGGGCAGCCGGGCGCGGAGCAACCGAAGACCGAAGCCAAGAAAGATAAAGATGATGGCGTCATCGACGCCGAGTACGTGGACGTGGAGGACAAGAAATAACGCGCCGTTCGCAAGCGCGGGCGGCTCATTCTCGCGGCCGGAGCTGGTAGGCTCTGGCCGCATCGCAAGCGGGTAGTTGGAGCCAAATTGGCTCCTTCGGGTTCACCAAAAGGGGAGTTATGAATTTTGAAGTCAACGGCATTCCGTACTTTCTCACATTTGACGCGAGTGAGGCGCAGTGGTTCTTGCTGACGCCCTCTTCCACCGGCGTCGAGTCGGTGAAGATACACCATGACGGCACGCTGCTGACTGCTCCGGTCATGCATCCGCCGCTCAGTGGAGGCTCGCGACGCGTCAACTAGCTGGCGCCAAGGCCGCAACCAGCTTTCCCTTTTCCTGCCGGTAGCCGTGCGCAACACGTGCGGCCGCCAGCAGCATTCATTTGCGGCTCCCGCGAGAAATGCTTGGCAGAGTTGCAATGACGCAAGTATGCTGGGCGCAGGGTCTTTTAATCAGGGAAACCCAGAAGAAGAACAATGGCCGCAACCGACAAGAAAGACTATTACGCCGTACTCGGTCTGAAGAAGACGGCCACGGCCGATGATGTGCGCAAGGCTTTTCGCAAACTCGCGCGCAAATATCATCCCGACGTAAATCCGGGAGACAAGAAGTCCGAAGAGAAGTTCAAGGAACTCTCCGAAGCCAATGAAGTCCTCAGCGACCCCAAGAAGCGCAAGATTTACGACCAGCTAGGCTTCTACTCTGACAACATCGATCCCAAGGCAGCCGAGGCCTACGCCAACCCTGGCGGTGGCGGCGGTCCCTTCGGCGCCGCAGGCAATCCCTTCGGAGGCTACGATCAGAGGGGGCAGAGTGGCCAGCATGTGGACTTCGATTTCCGCGACTTTGATTTTGGTGGAGCGCAGCAGCCTGGCGGCCGCGGCGGCAGCTTCCGCGACATCTTCTCTGGAATGTTTGGCGGAGGCGCCGCGCAGGAGCCAGCCAACGTCGCTGGTGCCGATGCGGAGTACACCGTCCAGGTGCCTTTCTGGGATTCAATCCGCGGCGCAGAGATGAAGCTCAACATTCAGCGCCCTTCTTCCTTGGGACGCATGACTCCCGAGCCCGTTTCATTCCGGATTAAACCTGGCACCCGCGATGGCCAACGCATCCGCCTCGCCGGTAAGGGAAATGCTGGAGTTCGTGGCGGCCCGCCCGGCGATCTCTACATCATCGTGCACATCGCCGAGCACCCCATCTTTCACCGTGATGCCGACGATATCAGCCTCACCCTGCCCATCCTCCCTTGGGAGGCCGCGCTCGGGGCCAAGATAGAGGTGCCCACCATCGACGGACGCACCGTGCTGCGAATTCCTCCTGGCACCCAGACCGGGCAGAAGCTGCGCATGAGGGAAAAAGGCGTACCATCGGCAACCCGCCCCGGCGTCATCGGGGATCAGATTGTCGAAATCCGTATCGTCATTCCGGAGATCCCCAACGTCGAAGCCAAGGAGCTTTGGCAGAAGCTCGAAAAGCTGCACCCGGAGAATCCCCGGACGGAATTGTGGAGCAAGATTTAGAGCGCGCAGTTGAGCATAGGCAAGCAGGAGCTTGCGCGGTAGAATCGGAAGCAAAAATCTGGCACTCCTATGACCAAACGTAAAGGCAAAGGCGCGTACATGATTTCGGTGGTGGCTGAGATGTATGAAATCCACCCGCAGACTCTCCGACTCTATGAACGCGAAGGTCTCCTCAAGCCTTCACGCAGCGACGGCAACACCCGCCTCTACACCGAAGAAGATCTTAAGCGCCTGGAGTTCATTCTCTCCCTCGCCCGCGATCTTGGCGTCAACATCGCCGGCATCGGCATCATCCTCAACATGCGCGAACGCATGGAGCAGATGCAAATACAGATGCAGGAGTTTGTGAAATATGTGCAGCAGGAAGTCATCTACCGCGCCAATCAGGCTATGCCCAAGGAAGGTCTGGTGCCGGTGCGGAGGCCTATGGTGATTCCTCCCGGAAAGAAGAGATAGCCTCGCCGCGGAGAACTCTGCAGAAAATAGAAATGGGGCCTGCCATGGCCCCGTTTCTATTTGGCGGAGAAAGTATTGAAGCTCTATTTGATCCAGCCCTCCCAGACGGGCTTGCCCTGGGCGTCGCGCATCACCATCACATCGCCATTGCGGGTCACTTCGCGGGCCAGCAACTCCGCTGTGCCGTCCACTGTCAACTGAGAGCCCAGAATCTCCACGGCGTCGCCCTTGGCGAAGGTGATCTCCATCTCTTTCAGAAATTTCTCAGGCGCAACCATCACGTCCATCGGGCCTTTATCGTTCTTCAGCATAATGTGGACGGTGTTACCGGAAGCGGTTTTCACCTCGTCAATGACGCCTTTGATTTTAACTTCGCTGCTCTTGTCGTATCTGATCGCAGGGGCCTGGGCACTTGTCGCGATGGATGCGAGCAGAACAATCAGAGCGGCTGCCAACACCAACCTGAAGGAAACCGGTCGTCGCATGGTTCACCTCTCCTTTCGAGGCTGGGCGGACGGAATCGGGCGGCGATTTAACTCCACCGGCCACGGGCGTCTTTATGCTCGCAAGGTCTCCGCTCATCGCCTCACCTCAACTGGCGTGCGAACCACTCCTCTCTGGTAACTGCCTGAGGTGGTCGCTCGCTAAAGGTCGCAATCAACCTAGTCCGCCTCCCGGTTTTCTACAGTGAGGCCAGTCACAGCAGGTCGTGATACAAGCGACGTAAACAAGCGGCGAGTCCGTGATCTTTCCCCATCAACAATCATCTAATCGAGAGCTGAAGACGCTGCGGCCTGCCGTCACTGGTGCCAGTGAGATCAATCACAGCCGGAGCGGGACGATTGCGACAGACTCTACAGGTTGGAATGCTTTGGAGAGCCCCTATGCCACAGGACTTGAATGGAATACTGCAGATTCTCCGTTATGAGTTGAACTACCTCGAGCAGGGTGGCTTCGAGCGCGATCGCGCATTGCTTGGAACTGAATCTCCCTTCCTCGGGACAATCGCCTGCATTAACTTCGGCGATCCGATCCAAACCCATGCGTGCCGCGAATGTCTGCTGCATCAGTTCGTCCCCGAAGAGAAGCGAACCGAGGACTTCCCTTGCCACCACATTCAGCTCAACGACTCTGGCGAGACCATCGCCGGATTCATCGCGAACAACGATGAGCGCCGCATGGTGAGTGCCCTCGACGGGTGGCTCCGCAACACCATCGCTCGCCTTGAGGCAACTCTGGAGCGGGAAGAACGCCAGGCATAAGGCACGCGTTGTGCTCTCATGGTGCTCCCGGGCCGGGTGATAACGATTCACCAAGTGGTCAATCGTTCAAAAGCCCTGGGTATCTTTCTGTGCAATCGTTACGCGGAGTTCGCAACGATTGACTCTTCTGCCATGGGCCATCCGGAAACGATTCACCAGAAAGACAATGGTTGATTCCGTGAGCGCCTTCCGGCCTCGGGCGTAATTTGCGCGAGCGTGATGGTTTGCCGCGTGGGTTAGTTTACTTGCAGTGCCGGTGAGGGGTGTTGCCTCTCAACTTCAGCGATCAGCTTCGGATTCGAGCACACTTCGTAGTAAACATGGCTGGCCCAGCGCACGAAATGGAAGTCTCGCACTTCGACCTGCGCGGCTTTGCCCTCACGCACCAGTATGGGATGAAAGACGCCAGGGCCCACCGGAACCAGTCCGCGGAAAAACCGAACCTCCTCCGCACCCCACGGCATGGGCAGTACAAGCTTGAACTCTTCCAGTGAAATCTCATCCCGCAACTTCTCGAACCCTGCTTTCGGCAAATGAATTCCGCCCACGTTGTAGTTGAGCAGGAAGTCTTCCAGCGCTTCGGCTGCCGCCTGTTCATCGACCGTCTGGAAGACCAGGACGTTGCATATGGGATTGCTGTCCTTCCCATTCACGTGCCGCCGCGCTCGCTTGTGGCAGGCGCTCAGCCGGTCGCTCAGGTTCAACGCATCGGAGATCATGATTCGGTGCGCGCCATCCATCAGGTAGAGCGGTGCGGAATTCTGATACGCGATGCCGATTCCGATTTCCAGCGGAGGCAACCCGTTTTCCGTGGATGCGGTGTTATAGGCGTGCACCACGTTCAGAATCTCGCGCGCCAGCACGCAGGTTCGGGCCACTCCAAAGCTGCGCTGGCCCTCATTCTCCAGCAGAGTCAGGATCACCGCGTCGCCTTCGATGAAGACCTTTTCCGCGCTGTATTTCGGCAACAGTTTGTTTACCGGCTCAAAAAAGTTCAGGCTGAAAAACGATGCCGGATTCAGTCCGCGTTCCAGCAACGAACGGGTCAGAAATGTGGAGTCGCGAATGTCGGCCTTGAGCACAACATGATGGCTTACCCGCTGCTCGGCAGGCTTTTGCTCTTCCGGCAGCAGGTAATCATAGAGCGTGCCGTTGATCTCGGAGAGTTCGCGGAGACGCTCATTGCTCACAACGTTCACCGACTCCAGCGCCCGCTCCAACACTTCCATCTTGCGCACGTCGCGGTGAAAGCGCGAGAGGTCGATGAAATATCGAGCCGCATAGCGCAAGCGTTCCGGCTTGCCCGCAGAACGAACCCGCTGCGCAGCCCCGTGCAGTTTGTCCAGCGGACGCCGGTTATGAGTCTCCAGCAATTCTTCTACCTGCCGCAGTTCGTTTTTCAGAATCAGGGCGCATTTCAACTGCTGTGGTGAGACTAGCGCGCCGTAATCGCCCAGAATGGGAACCGTTTCGTAGGCGGCCACAACATAGTCCATCACCCCGCCCGCTTCCAGCGCCTCCATCCACTCGGTGGTAAGCGCCTTCTGCGCCTTGCCTCGCGGGGAGTTGTCCACCAGCCCGGTGAACATCAGCATCTTGGCGTTCTCGGGCACATTCAGCAGCTCACCGGCCTCAACATCGCTCTTTGCCAGCCCCACGTGCTTCAAGAAACCCCTGGCAATCACCACCACGTGATCGAACAGGTCGGGGTCGCGATCGAAACTTCCGAAGAGCGCGTAGTGCTCGGCCCTGAGAAATGGGTCCTGACTCGAATCGGGGAAGACGAGGCGATTCGACAAAACCTCATATCCGGCAGCCTCGCGGTCGCCAAACAGCGACTGCCGCGTACTCGCCACCGTCTCCCGTTCCACCTCTTTCAGCGTGGCCAGCACATCCTGGGCGACGCGGCGCAGCACCTGCCGCTTGTTCACTTGGAAGCGCAGGAAACGGTCGCGCAACACCATCTGCTGCTGTTCGAGCCGCCGCTCGTCTCGCTTTTTCAGGTTCTCCCGGCAGCGCTCCAGAACTCCTGTGAACTGCTGCACCAACTCGTTGCGTAGAAACTTCAGCAGTCCCACGCGGCACAACAGATCCAGTTGAATGTCGTCGGCCTCCCTGGCTTGCCGCAAGGATGCGAGTTGCAACTCGCTGAGGCAGTGTTTGAATTTCGCCGGATAGTCCACCTCCGGCTCGGGCAGCGCGTCGTGTTTGATGTGGGCGCGTCCGTAGCGAGAATCGCCGAAGGGATTCTCCTCGGGCACGCGTGTCAACTGCTCCACATCGCCGTGCTGCTCAATCAGGTTGGCCAGGTGGACGCGCGCAATCTCAGTGAATTTCGCGCTGAGGAAGACATCCGGACGCAGATTATCAACCCCGGCAACCAGTCCCTGGAGGGTGAACTGTGGAGCATAGGATGTCAGCCGAAACTGGCTGGCCATCTCGCGCGTTTTTGCCAGTCCAAAAAGTGGCAACGGAGACATGCGTTCCTTCAAGTTTCAATTATGAGCTGACAATGGGACTTTACCATACCGGAGTAGCTAAGCGGGAGTACTGGATTCCACCTTGGCAGTCTCTTTTTTTCGCTGACAATCGCGGCCCACTTCTCTCTCCTGCGTGCGAAACTCTGCGCTCATCTCAAACCCTGTTTGCGCAAGATTTTTCGCGTCAGCCCCGTGAGCGGAAGCTCCAGCAACCGCCCCCGTTCCACCCAGCGCCCCGCCTTTTTGTCCGATGCTTTCAGCTCTTTCAAGCGCAAGCGCACCACATGCACCTCATAGTCGGTGTCGGTAATCGAGTGCCGCACTACGCACAGCTCTTCCGCGCCATGCTCTGCCCTGCGGTCTGTTATCTCCCCGGCGCACTCCGGCAGCTCCCACATGCCCGCCATCTTCGGCTCATCGGAGGCGCGCTGCACGAGATATACGCAATCGTTCCGCTCGATCAGAGCTCGCGTTGCGCGCACTCGCCTGCGAGCGGCCCTGGGCTGACTGGTCCCGGCACCAGGGGCACGGCACCACACACGCACCGGGCACACCAGGCATTGCGGACTCTTTGGCGTGCAGACTGTTGCCCCCAGCTCCATCATTGCCTGGTTCCAATCCCCGGCATGGCGGAGATCCAGCAGCTCCTGCGCTCGTTGCCAAGCTGAACCATCGGCACGCGGCTCGCCGTCGAGCCGGCTCAGCACCCTTTCCACGTTGCCATCGACCACCGCGACCGGTTCGCCAAATGCGATGCTCACAATCGCCGCCGCGGTGTAACGCCCGACTCCCGGCAACTTTCTGAGCTCCTCCACCGCGTGCGGAATCACTCCTTGGAGTTCGCTCACCACCAGTTTGGCCGCCTGATGCATCATGCGGGCACGGCGGTAGTAGCCCAATCCGCTCCACAGCGCCAGCACCTGCTGCTCCGGCGCAAGGGCCAGCGCCTCTACCGTAGGAAAGGCCTCAAGAAATGCGCGATAGTGCTCCAACACCGCGGCCACGCGCGTCTGTTGCAGCATGATCTCAGAGACCCAGACCCGGTAAGCATCGCGATCCCGGCGCCAGGGCAAATCACGCTTGTGATGCGCGTACCAGGCCAGCAACGCCGCCCGCAGCTCACCTAGTGCAGAGTTTTCATTCCGCTTTGGTTCCGCTTCCGGCTTGCCTGTTTGCTTGGCCATGGGTGAGCCGATTGTAGCAATCCTTCCCGGCGCCGCCTACCAGCCACTCAGCCTGCTCCGCTCTTGCTTATCCGAATTGGCTTTGCCCTCTTTGGCGTTTTTATGTTCTGATCGTAGGCATGAAAACCAAACTGACCACGGCCGCTATTCTCCTCACCGCAGGCATTCTGCTATCCGCCAACATCATGGCTCAGCAGAGCCCTGCGTCGAAGCCGGCGACGGCTTCGTCCACCTCCACTCAAAAGGCGGCGGCCAAGCCCGCCCCGCTCGTACTTAAAACCGAGAAGGACAAGGGTAGCTATGCTATCGGTGTCAGCGTCGCAAGATCCCTGCAGCGCGATGGCATCGAGGTCGATCCCGCCATGCTTCTGCGAGGATTGAAGGATGGTCTCGCCGACGGCAAACTCCTGGTAACCAACGACGAGGCCAGAACGGCCATCGGCACTCTTCAGAGGGAAGGCCGCGAAAAGATAGAAGCCAAGATGAAGATCGTCGGCGAAGAGAATAAAAAGGAAGGCGCAGCTTTTCTCGCCGCCAATAAATCCAAGCCGGGAGTCGTCACACTCGCCGATGGATTGCAGTACAAAGTTGTGAAGCAGGGCGACGGACCGAAACCGGTCGCCACCGATACCGTGGAGTGCAACTATCGCGGCACGCTCGTCAACGGCAAGGAGTTCGACAGCTCGGCGCAGCACGGAGACAAGCCCGCGACCCTGCAGGTAAACCGGGTCATCAAGGGGTGGACCGAGGTTCTCCAGCTCATGCCCGTCGGCTCCAAGTACCAGGTATTCATCCCTGCGGAGCTCGCCTATGGCCCGAGCCCCAACCCCGGAATTGGCCCCAATGCCACGCTGATATTCGACATCGAACTCGTGTCGATCAAAGAGAAGCCGGTAGACGCTGCCGCACCGCCTGCTCCGGCCGTAGCGCCCACCGCTCCGGCTCCCGAAGCTGCCAAGCCAGCCGAAGCTGCCAAGCCCGCAGAACCTGCAAAGTAAGTTTCAAAAGGCAATAAAAAAAGAGCCCGCCATTTTCTGGTGGGCTCTTTCAACTTGATTCCAGCTACTTCGCAGTTGTCAGTTCCACAAACTCAAAGTTCTCCAACTGCTTCTCGAAGGGGATCGAGAACTGCTTCTCAATCTTCTCGCGATAGGTGGGTCCGGAGTTGTACGTGCAGAACGGATATAGCTTGCCATCGGGCGCGGCGTAGTGAATCACGCAGCGCTTCACGCGCTCAATGTCGTAGTTGTAGTTGTCCTGGAAGTGCATTCCAGCTACCAGCAGCGTGCGATAGGTGAAGGTGCCGTCCATGCCATTGCGCCCAAGCTTTTTGTTCGTCATTCCCTGAATGGTGTTCAGGAAACGCTCGAAGGTAAGTCCCTCGGGAGCCAAGTCGGCCTTGAAGTGCTTCTTCAGTTCCATCCAGCCCATGGCTCCGTTGTAGTACTTCATCAATCCGCCAAAGGACTTGCGCGAGAGCATCTCGATATCCTGCAGCATCGCGGGAATGTCTACAAACTGGGTAACCGGAACAGCCTTGCGTGACTTCTCGTCAACGAACATGTAGGTGCCGAGCGAGCAGTGCGGGTGGCTGGAGATAGTTGGCACGCCACGATGCTCCACCGCCGCAATCAGCTTGCTGAAAGGTGTGATTGCCGATAGAGGGAACCAGTCGTTGTACTTGTCGAACATGCCGGTCTGATCGCTCAGCGCGAAGGCAAGATCGGTCAGCGTGAAGCGCTTGGCCTCCAACTCCTTCTTCGAGATGCGGCCCGTAAACGCCACCGGCTGGAAGCTGATGCCGCTCACCGTATCCACGTTGTCGATGGCCACCTTCAGGATGTCGCCCAGTTGATGATCGTTCAATCCTTTGACGATGGTCGGCACAAAGACAATCTTCATCCCCGCTTTGCGGCAGTTCTCAATGCATTGCATCTTCTTCTCAAGCAATGCTTCGCCGCGCGTCTTCATGTAAATGTCGTCGCTGACGCCGTCAAACTGCAGGTACAAGGTTGCAAGCCCGGCTTCCTTGCACTGCTTGGCAAAGTCCAGGCTGGCGGCGATCAGGATGCCGTTGGTGGCAGCTTGCAGATGAGTAAATCCCATCTCGCTGGCCATCTTCAGGATCTCAATAAACTTGGGATGGATGGTTGGCTCGCCGCCCGAGAACTGCACGACGCGGCCATCTACCGGACGCTCGTTGCGCAGCGCCGTCAGCATAGTGCGTACCTGCTCGATGTCTGGCTCGTAGAGGTAGCCGGCGGCGTTGGCGTTGGCAAAGCAGACCGGGCAGGTGAGATTGCAGCGGTTCGTCAAATCCACGTTCGCCAGCGCGCTATGCGACGTGTGCAACGAGCACAATCCGCAGTCGTCCGGGCAGACCGCTTCCGCACCCTTGTCGTTGGCCGGATTGCTTAGTCCGGTGTTGTCGCCAAAGGTCCACTCTTCCATCTTCAGATAGAGGGCAACGTCGGAGTAAACGCAATCTTTGAACTCGCCGTGTTGGGGGCACGTCTTTTCCATCATCACGCGGCCATTCTCTTCAAAGATGCGCGCCGGAATGACGTTCGTCGTCTCACACTCAGGACACAGCGAGGTGGTGTTCTTCGGAAGCCCCTTCTGCAACGGCTGAATTGGGGCACCAGTGAGGGTCTTTTCAGGTTGCAAAATGTTCAAGTCAGGCCGCTTCGCCGATGCAAATGGAGTGCTCAAGTCTGTCTCCGCTAAACCGTGGATTCGCGGGAGCATAGGGACACTCCCGTATGTAGCTAGTTTGCCCTTTGCGGCAATCCAGACACAGTGGCATCGGTCACTCCCTTCTGTGAGGCCGTTTTTCAGCGAATCGCAATTTCACGCATCCAGTGGTGATTACTGGAACTTAGCCTGCGTGTCGAAGTCGAGGCACTGTGGGCGCACCAAGAATTTACGAATCTGCAATCTGCTGCAAGCCATGATTTTCCTCGCCTGCCGAGGAAAAAGCCCTCACCAAAAGCAGCGTCGCCGGCTGAACCAGCAGGAGGAGCGGCTCGCCAAATTGAATTTCTTAGATTTCCGCAAAAGAACTGGAACTAAATCCCTGTCAGAGTGAATACCAGTATATGGCTGAGTCGATGACATTCGACCAGACTCAAATAGTCTTCTCCGAAACGATGTCCGCCGGGAGCCCGGCGGACGATTTTTTTGTAGGCGTTGGGGGGCACGCTCCTAAGGTTCCAGCGGTCTGTCCCACCCGGTTGAGCATAGGTTCTGATAGAGGCTGATGACTTCCTGCATATGTTCCATCGATTTGAATCGAGGATAAGGAATGTGGCGGGCCAACCGGTCCCACACGATGGGCAGCAGGTCGTCTTTATGTTTGTTATAAAGATCTGTGCCTGGGAAGGGCGTGGCTTGGCTCACGCAAGCTCGCGTGGGCTTGGTTTTCAAGACGAATTGCCGTGTCAGTTCTAAATCCTGCACGGTTTCGCCCGGATAGCCGACCATGATATTGCACCAGGTTTTGATCCCCAGCCCATTACAGGTTTCGATGAACTGTTTATTGTTCTCGATATTGTTCTTCTTGCCCATCAGTTCGAGAACACGCTGTGATCCACTCTCCACGCCGACGAAGATCAACCAGCATCCCGCGTCGCGCATGGCTACCAACGTTTCTTCCGAGATGTCGCTGCGACTCTGGCACGACCAAAGCAAACCCAAATTCTTGACCATGGCGCAGAAATCTAAAATCCGCTTCCTGTTATAGGTGAAGGTGTCATCGTCGATGGAAAATCCGGTGACGCCATACAATCTGACGGCTTCCGCAATTTCTTGAAAAATGTTCTCGGCGGTTCGGCTCCTGATTTTGTTCCCGAACAAAATGCGCTTCGTGGGCTGGCAGAATTCGCAGTTATAGGGGCAGCCCCGGCATGTGAAAATGTTCACGAATTTGATCTTGCGCAGCACATGCGCGAAATGATGCCGGGCCGGGAACGGAAGAGAATCCAGGTCTTTGACATACTCGACCGGCGTAGTCCCTTTGGCAAAAGGCGCGCCGTCGTCTTCGGCAACAAACGCGGCATGGGTCGCCTTGCGCAGCAGGACGGTGGCAGGGGGAGCGGGCAACGTTCCGTTGAGGAACTGCAGGTAGAGAAGAAAGCTGATCTCGGATTCCCCAAGGAAGACGGCGTCGATCATCGGGTTCTGCATCAGAGATTCCGGCGCTACCGTAGCGTGGGGACCGCCGAAGACGATCTTCCCGGTGAACCCTTGTTCGCGAACTTTCTGCACCAGTTCGACAGCATGATCGATTTGCATGGACATGGCGGTGAAGCCGATGACATCGAATTCGCTGGGATTGGCCGGAAGTGCCTCGCCGTGGCGCGCGTCGAACAGGGATACTTCGGCCACGTTTTCCTTTTCGATAACAGCCGCAAGGTAGAGAAGCCCGTTCGGAAGAGAATCTTTATGATTAATGATGTCGAACTCTGTGGCGGGATAAACAAATGCGATCTTCACAACGTGCTCCTTCTCTCTATGGCAGGAAGTGTCCTACTCGACGCAGCCATCACACTCCGTAGACCCTATGCTTGATAAGGCTCGTCTCTCCGCAGCGACAGAGCATAGCGAAGACCTATCGCGAATTTATCTTGGCGATGTCTCAGCCACAATGACGCACGGATCCGTACGCGGACCACTCATTTATGCAGATCGAAATGTTCAGTTGTGCCTGCGCTGCTGTATTACAAGCACGTTCCCTGCCAACCTGACCCGGAGCAGGGTGCCGGCGCACAATTTGCGTAGGTATCTGGAAGAACGGAAGATAGAGGATGTGAGCCACCCTGTAATGGAGTCAACTCAACAGGCTTTCGTTTAACGCAATTCTCATACGCCCCTGGGAGCAAATCTCCGCGGCGCAAAGCGATTAGGAGTTGATGAGCCAGGCAACGCCAACGCAGAATTCACAGCCGCGCCGCAAAGCTCTGGATGGCGGCAATGAATGGCTCGCTGGCCACCAGCATCACGTCGTTGTGTCCGGCATGGTCGAGCCAGAGGTTCTGCTTAGGCTGGTTGGCCAATGCGTAGATGCGCTCTCCATGCCAGAACGGAATCACGCCGTCGCGGCGGCCATGCGCGATCAGAACCGGACAATGCACCGTTTGGATGGTCCGCGCGTTATTGAACTTGTCCCAGGGAACGATCTGGACGCGCGTGATCACCCGGAAGGCGGAGAGGAATGGCGCCTGCGCGATCAGTCCTGCGACTGGACGGCTGGCGGCCAGGTGAATGGCGGCAGCCGCTCCGAGGGAGTGTCCAAAAGCGATGACCTGCGAGGGCGGAACGTGCAGCGTCCCGGTCAGGAAGTCGAAGGCTGCTTCGGAGTCGCGATATACGGCAGACTCGGACGCGCGGCCCGCGCTCTGGCCGTAGCCGTTGTAGTCATAGGCGAAGACCGCAAATCCTGCGTGCCGGTACTCCTCCAACACAGGGAGGTCGTCGCCCAAATCCTCGCCATTGCCGTGGCTGTAGAGCAGCGTGTAGCGCGCCTCGGGATTGGGCAAGTAGGCTGCGGCCAGCGGGCCACTTTCCGTATGGATGGTGTAGGTCTGTACCTCGCCGTGCACGCGGTGGGCGAGCGTCTCCAGGCGATAGCTGGAGGCGTGCGCCTGGAAGATCAGATGGTCTGAGAATATGGCGAGCATGAGCAGCAGAAGGTAAAACGCCGCAAGAAACGTCAACAATGTGCGAACCCCCGTCCGCAGAATCTTCATGCGCGAGTCTCCTCGACCATGGCGGAAGTATATTGCATGGGCAAAACAAAACCGCCGGAGACTGGCTCCAGCGGTTCGCGCTTCGAATGTGCGAGAGCTAGTCGCCCATCACTTCTTCTGTTTTCTCCTCCGGCTGCGCAGCGGGTTTTGTGCCCAGGTTGCCGAGCGGAACAAATGCGCCGACCTCAGGAGCTTTCTCGCCCAGAACATGCTGCCGATACAAGGCCATCATCCTGGCATTCTCGGCATCCTGCTTCAACTTGGCGTCGCGCGCGCGGAGCTTTTCCTCGCGTGCCGTCTTCGCAATGCCCTGCTCATCGAGCGTGGTGTTGCGTCCGGCGTGCACGTGCTCCTGGTTCAGCACAAGCGAATGATCGGTGCTCTGCAGCGAAACCTGCTTGCCTCCCGCAAAGATCTCATGCCGTCCGTGCTCTTCGTACCACTTGGTCAAAGTCGCGGTCATGTGCATCTTCTCGATGATGTTGCGCCAGCCCACGCCAGTGTTATAGGCGCAAAAGCTGATTTCGCCTTCCTGCGTCGCGTAAGGAATGATGCACTGCTCGGTGCGCCGGAAGTCGTAGTTGAACAAATCCTGAAACCACATGCCCGCGACGAAGAGGAAGTTCCAACGGTCGGCCCGGCGCTTCTGGACGTCTTCCAGAGTGCGGTCCGGGCTCGACTTGCCGTACTTCACCTCGGCCTTCTTGGTCGCCGCAAAGGTCTTGTCGAACTTCTTCAGCAGATCGGTAAATTTGAAGTGTGTTGGCGACAGGAACGGATTGTAGTTACGCGCCAAGGCCAAGGCCATGCCGAGGTTCGACCAGCGTGCGCCCCGTCCTGCATCGTTCACCTTGGCCACGTCCTTTGCCACCTGGTCGGCGTGGACAAACTTCGTAATCGGAACTGCTTCCTTGGTCTCCTTGTCGATCATCAGCGCCATGCCGACGCCGCAGTTCGGGTGGCAGCCACAGTTGAGCGATCCCCACTCCTTGTTCGGGCCATGTACCACGTCCGCCCAATCGCTGAAGGTCCCCATGAACGAGATCGGGAACCAGTCGCGTGCCGGTTCGCCCAGCCCTGTCTGCTGCTTTACATCATGCGCCAGATGGCTCAGCGTGTAGCGCTGCGCGTAGCGGCGTTCATCGGTAATTGCCTCATCGCGGCCGGTGAATGAAACCGGCTGGAACGATAGAAACGAGATGCGCTTTGGATTGTCGAGCGCGAACTGAATAATGCGTCCAACCTGCTCATTGTTGACGCCGTTGACGATTGTGGTCACCGGCACAATCTCCACGCCTGCGCTGTGCAGGTTTTCAATTGCGCGCAGCTTTACGTCGAACAGATTTCCCACCGCGCGATGCGAGTTTGCCGCGTTGCCGATACCGTCAAACTGCAGATAGGCGTAGCGCAACCCGGCCTCCGCAGCCTGCTTGCAGAACTCCGGCGACTTCGCAAATTCAATGCCGTTGGTGGCCGCCTGCACCGAGTTGTAGCCCACCTTGCGGGCATAGGCCACGGCTTCCAGAAAGTGTGGTGACAACGTCGGCTCGCCGCCGCTGAACTGCACGCTCATCTGGCGGCGCGGCTTGATGGTGATGGCGTTGTCGAGCATGGTTTTGATGTCTTCGAAGCTGAGTTCGTGCACAAAACCAACCTGGTTGGCATCCATAAAACAGGGGTCGCACATCATGTTGCAACGGTTTGTCAGGTCGATGGTCAATACCGAACCGCGCCCATGTTTGATCGTCGAACTGCCGTGATTGTGCAACCGCTCGTCGTTGTGGGCGCGCATGTCGCGTCCTGGAAACATCTCCTCCAGGTGGCGGAAGAAGTCCGCGTCCACGGCCATGATGTCTTCAAAGTGGCCATGCTTGGGGCAGTCCTTCACCATCAGAATCTTGCCGTCGCGTTCAATAATCTGCGCTTTGATCTCGCCGATCTTTTCGTTCAGCAAAACCTGATATGGCAGTTTGCCGTCCAAAATCTGTTTCCGAATTTCAGGGACGCACTTCGGGCATAGCGAGTCGGTCGTCCGCGGCCAGCCCAGCGGTGGCTTCGTCTTCTCGTAGGACTTCAGCAGCGGCTTATCCGCCCATTGCGGCGTGATTGAGGGCTTCTGCTGGATGCTGTTCAGCTTTTCGTACACCACCCAGGCACCCTTGGCCACATACGTGAAGACCTTCTCAACATATTTGATCGGCTTGTGCATAAAGCGCTCTCTCCTGACCGGCGCATAGAGCGCCACAACCTTATGCTAGGTGCGTCCTCTGTAATTCCCAATGCGGATTCCATGAATGGCGGGTTTCATGGGCTGATCGGCGATATATCACATCGAGCAGTGATGCACGTCACACGCTAACCAATTGAAAGCAGACATGTTTCAGCGGCCAACCCCACAAATGGAACCGCAGAGCCGCCGCCCGCGTATCATCTTCTACAGGCTGCCAAGCGGCCTTAGCTTCGGTCGCGAAGCCCCGGCAACCAGGAGAGACCATGTATTGCACAAATTGCGGCAAAAACATCGGTGAAGGCCCAGTGTTCTGCCAGTTCTGCGGAACCCGCGTCGCCCGTATTCCCGCCATGGCACCTTCTGGCGATAAGCGGCCCTTCGCCCGTTACAGCGCCGACAAGAAGATTGCCGGTGTCTGCGCCGGCGTCGCGCGCTACTTCGATCTCGACCCAACCCTGGTGCGCGTCATCTGGGCACTCTGCACAATTCTCGGAGGCACAGGTCTGCTCGCCTACATCATTCTCTGGATCGTGATGCCTCTGGACCCCGAGTACCCGATGCTGCCCGCATGAGCGTGAGCCTTGCGACGGGTGGGTGGTGATGATTGGTATTCCTCCTCATTGACCCACCCACGCCAGCGGCCGCAGAATCAAACTGCTTTGAATTCCTTCGTGCCGACTGTGAAGCAATCGCCGTGCTCTCTGCGAAGCTGTCTCCCGCAGCGGACTCTCTTGCCTGTCCGTCTGTATCGCACTCTGCTGATCTCCGTGCTACTCGGGCTGGTTGTTTTTTCCATTGGCTGCGCGGGAAAAAAGCCGGCCGCCAGCAAGGTTCCGCCTGCACCGTCGTTGCCTTCTAAGACGTCGCCTTCGACTCCGTCTTCCTCAGCCGAGTTGAACTCGCGTACGACGGTCGCCTCCGGAATTCATGTCGATCCCAACGCCCGCGTCCTCTGGAGCGAGATCGGATTCGCCAGCTGGTACGGCCCCAACTATCACAACAAGAAGGCGGCCAACGGAGAAATCTACAACCAGAACGAGATGACCGCCGCGCACAACACGCTGCCGCTGAATTCCATTGTCCGCGTGGTCAACCTCAAGAGCAATCTGTCCACTGTGGTCCGCATCACCGACCGTGGGCCGTTCGTGGGCGACCGCATCATCGACCTCTCGGTGGCTGCCGCCAAGGCCGTGAATGTCTACCTGCCCGGCACCGCCAAAGTTCGCCTTGAAGTGCTGGAAGCTCCTCACCCCATCGAGACCGGTGGGCGCTGGTGTGTGCAGATCGGCGCCTTTCAATCGCAATCTGCCGCCATCCATCTGAAGGAACACCTTCTGCACCGTTACTCCGGCTCGCAGGTGATCGAATTTCAGGGTCCGACCGGCTACTGGGTCCGCATCCGGATGCCGCAGGACGACAAGCAAAAGACCCGCGAGGTCTTCGATCACACCCATGTCGATGAGGGCGGAGTCTTCATGGTCCGTCTCGACTAGAGATTGTGTAAAATTGGCCTCGCTAGGAGCGGTTTATGAGTGATTGTCTTTTCTGCAAGGTTATCGCCGGAGAAATTCCATCGAAGAAGGTGTACGAGGACGACCAGGTCTTCGCCTTCGAGGACATCAAGCCGGCGGCGCCTACCCACATTCTCATCGTACCCAAGCGTCACTTTGCCGGACTCAAAGAGGCTGAGCTTTCCGACGCCGAGATCATCGGCTATTGCCACATCATCGCCGCCAAGCTGGGACGCGAGCGCAACATCGAAGACGGCTACCGCACGGTGCTCAACGTAGGCCCTCGCAGCGGCCAGTCGGTCTTCCATCTCCACCTGCACCTCATCGGCGGACGTGATATGAAGTGGCCTCCGGGGTAAAAGACGATGAAATGCTTACTCTGCCGCAATCGTGTTTCCGACTTCACACGCTGGAAGAGCGTCTTTTCTTCTCACGAGGCCGCGCACCGGGAGGCCGGTCTGCGGCTGATGAACCTCTGGCGATCGCTCGAGGAGCCGAATAACATTTTCTTCGTCTTCGAAGTCGCCAGTATGGAAAAAGCCCGCGCGTTCATCTCGAACCCCGAGGCGGCCGAGGCCGGTAAAGCTTCAGGTGTTCTTGATGGTGAGTACCACTTTGTCGAGGATGCTGAAGGATACTGATCGTCTCCAGGACCGCTCTGGGGGAAATCCTAAGCGGCCTTCCGCTCTCGCGCGTCGTAGAACGATCTCCGCCACGCTGTCGTCAGCAGCGCCAGGGCCGGTGCGCACCGGACAAATTCATCCACTGTCTCTCGCACGTCGCGCACCTGCTCAGGGCTTAACTGTTTGAGAAGTTGGTCATGGTTGCGGACCGGGAGCCCTCGCAGCAGCACCGTGGCGCGCTGCGCAACTTGCTCGCTGGCACGCTGGAAGCTCTTGTCGGCAAGCACCCGTTTGGAATCTCCCCACGCCGAAACCAGGTAGCCGGGAAACGGCGACAGCGCGCGATACAAGCTGATCACACTTTTGGTTTTCAGGGTGCGCCGGATGTCGGCGTAGAGCAGCCAGATGCGCAATCCCGCCTCACGTTCGTTGGGTACATGCAGCGTTATCAGCCGAGACAGTGCTGGAGCCTGCTTGCCCGGAGTGACTCGCCCCTTCTGTCCGCCCTGGTACCCGCACTGCATCAGCCGCGCAAACAGCAGAAGACGCGGCAGCGCGCGCACGAAGATGCCGACCGTTCCGGCCAGCACCGGCACGTCGCCAGTAGATATCTTCTGCTCGGCCAGCATCCGCTCCTGGTCGCGCAGCAGCCATCCACCGCTGAGCGCCTGCGCCCGCACAAATTCGTCGAGCCCATCCGAGGCTGCGTGGAACTCACGCGAAAGCGCCACCGGCCCCAACTCGCGCCACATCCCCTTCAGGTACGGAGGCGTCGCGGCCAGGTTCTTAAACAGGGTTGGTACAAACGGCAGGTCAAAGTTGACCCGCAGCTCCGCATAGATTCTGCGTAGCTCTGCCCCTACTTCATGTTCTTCAAAGGCGCGCGCAAAGGCCATTGGGATTCGCGCCTGGAATTAACATCGAAGCTCCGGCGCTCTCCCACGGTTGGATACCCAAAAACTCAGGCTGGTTGCCGCTTGGGATTTCCGGGCGTCAGTATTCCTGCAGCTCGGTTTCGCTGGTGGCGTGCCGCCGCAGTAATTGCGGCAGGTTCTGTGAGAACGCCGAGCGCGGCAGCACCATGTCGCATCCTGCCTCCTGCGCCTTCACCTTCAGCTCTCCCTGCAAGTGCGAGAGGAAGCCGATGATGTTGGTTTCCTTCTTGAACTTCGCCTTCAGCTTGGGAATCACCGTCAGCGGCTTTGCCGTGTGGTGGTTCAGGTCGATGATGATCAGCGACGGCTTCTCTTCCCCGGCTGCCACCAACTCCAGCACTTCCTTGTCGGTCTTGACGAAGTCCACCTTCACATTCAGTTTGCGCGCCGTCTCCTGGACTTTAGCCATGAAGAACAGGTCATCGATGAACGCAAAGATCGGTTTGGAGCTCAAATTGTCCACCACCGGCATCGCCTCATATCCCGGGCGTCCGGTGTTGCCCTCGTGCTGCAGGCTGCGGTAGGAGTGATCCATCGGCGCACTGTAGACGCTGGCATCGGGAGTATTTTGATTGACCACCGAGCGGAAGACGCGTTTGCTGGCGTGGCCGTTCCCATTTCCGTTCCCGTTGGCCTCGATAAAGTTCTTGCGGGCCGGCGGTTTCGGCTTGAATTTCCTCTTCATTGCAGGCTTCCCCTGAACCGCTGGGGCTCCCTGAGAAGCTTGTGGTTGGTTTTGATTGGACTGTGCTGATCCATCTTGGGTCTGGGTTCCGGATTGCATTCCCGGACCCGGGCCACCACGACGCCCGCGGCGCCGCTTCCGTCCTCTCCCGCCGTTGCTGGCAGGATGGTTCGATCCACTGTTCATATTGTCAGGTTTCTCGTGTGTTACGTCGCTTGCTGCGATCACATCGGCGCCGCGCCTGGCCTGTTGTCTTTCCGGCCACGCAATTGCACTGATCTTTGGTGTTTCCTGCCGGACGGCCGTGCGTTTGGATCGGGCCGCCAGCTTCAGGATCAAACTTCTTAACCCGGGAAGATACCTGATAGGACGCTTCCCGAGCGGGCTAGCCGAATGTTTCACCCGGCTGTGGATGTCGGCCATTCCAGAATAGCAGCCAACATAGTTCAGATGCTAAAACCTCGGCGAAGGTCGCTATCCAATTGCAAGCGTTGCCGCTTTTGGCTTCCCTGCCGAAACATTTTGCAGACCCTGACCACTCGACCTGGGATGGGAGTGGTGGGCGCTGTAGGATTCGAACCTACGACTTCCACCGTGTGAAGGTGACACTCTACCGCTGAGTTAAGCGCCCGCCTGTCTGCTCAACTCGGATTGTAACAAACCCGCCTGATTTCGCAAATTGCCCGCCTGTGACTTTCGCAAGCGATTCTGGTTGCCTTCGGGCATAATAGCCCAGTACCGTTACCGAGTGGCATGATCTGGAATCGCAGGAAATCTCCCAACCCGGAAGCCGCAGAAACCGGAGATGAATCCGGCGACCCCCCGCAACTTTCACAAGCTGGGGGTGTTCCAAATGACATGAGTAGCATGGCCATTGGCGGTGCTTTCCCCGCTTCGAGCGGCGTTCGAGGCCAGCAACTTCGGTTCAGCGATCCCTGCAACCTGGCCGAGATGGATGACGCCCAGGTCATGCTTCGCGTGCGTGACGGCGACGATGCGGCCTTCAACTACCTGGTCCAGCGTTATCGGCGGGCGATGATCAGCTTCATGTTCCGCATGGTGCATAACGCGGCCATCGCCGAAGAGCTGTCGCAGGAGGTTTTCCTTCGCGTGTATCGCTCGCGCGCCAGCTACTCCGCCGATGCCAAGTTCACCACCTGGCTCTACCGGATCGCAACCAACTTGGCCGTGAACCACGCGCGCGATAACAAGCACGAGCGCCCGGAGGAAAAGACCAGCCTCGATGAGACCGATGAGGAAACCGGACTGTCGATGGATCTGGCTGATGGCCGGCCCAATATCGAGCAAGAGATTCTGCGCCGCGAGCGCCTGCGCGCCATTCGTAAACATGTTGAGGCGCTCCCGGAACGCCAGCGCATGGCCGTCATGATGCATAAGTATCAAGAACTGGATTACCGCCAGATCGCCGAGGTCTTGCACCTCAGCGAATCGGCTACCAAGAGCCTGCTCTTCCGCGCCTATGAAACATTGCGAGAGAGCTTGAAGGATTTCGTTTAGAGGCCGTTATGAATTGCAACACGATTCAAGAACAGTTGCCGGATGTCGCCCTCGGTACCGCGCCGGTGCCGCCCGAGGTCGAGGCCCATCTCGTTTCGTGCCGTGAGTGTGCCGACACCCTGCAGGCGCTCCGCTCTACCATGAACCTGCTGGATGAGTGGACCGCGCCCGAACCGTCGCCCTTCTGGGATGTTCGCATGCAGGCGCGTTTGCGCGAAGAGCAGCAGCGTGCTTCTGCCGGATGGTTGCAATGGCTCCGCCGTCCTGCGCTCAGCGTTGCCGCGGCCCTCTGCCTGGTCGCCGGTATGGGCTTCTATCAAGTGAACCGATTCATGAAGGCGGGCGATACCCGAGAGATTGCAGGATTCCCCGCACCACCGCCACCTAGGGGAACGGCGGTATCTGACTTACAATTCTTGGACAAGAATTCAGACATGCTGCAAAATTTCGACGCCCTCGATGACATGGATGGCGACGCGGATAACACAAATTAGCTTTCAGGAAGCTTGTTTTCAGGTACTTTGACAGTAATGCGCATAAATTCCATCCCGGCTCTTCTGGTCACGCTCGCGCTGGCCTCGCCCCTCTGGGCCGGTATGCGCCAGGCTGGCCGTCCTGCCGGTTTCGCAGCACGTCCAAGGCCCGCAGCAATTCGGCCTCAGTCGGCAGAGCGTATGCGGATGCAGGCCCGCGGCCAAGCGAACTCTGTCCCGCGCGGCGCCGCTCAGGCCCAGCGCAGTGCCCCTCTGGCCCAACCCGCTCGCCCGGCAGCGCCACCCCGCCAGTTCTTCCGTGGACCAGGCCCGCACAACGGCGACTGGCTGCGCGGCACCATGCAGCTTCCACCTCAGGAGCGCGAGAGAAGACTCGAACAGGATCAGCACTTCCGCCAACTTCCGCCAGAGCGTCAGCAGCAGCTCAGAAACCGTCTGCAGACCTTCAGTACGCTGCCTCCGCAGCAGCAGCAGCGGGTACTCAACCGCATGGAGATGATCGAACACCTCCGCCCCGAGCAGCGGCAGCAGGCGCGTGCTTTATTCGGGCAGTTCCAGGCCATGGACCCACAGCGCAAGCAGATGATGCGCGGTACCCTGCGCCAGATGAGAATCATGCCTCCGGAAGCTCGCGAACGGCTGCTGAACTCGCCGGAGATTCGTTCTCGCTACTCTCCGCAGGAGATCCAGATGCTGCACGGCTTCAACGATATAGGCTTTGCAGGGCCGGAACAGTAGCCCGAGCACCAATTAAAAGCGCGCCATCTCCGGCGCGCTCTTTTGTCTCCACTCGCTGTGATCGACTGTTACATTCCCGGCATCTTCATCCCTGCCAGGCGACGGGCAAAGCTCGGCTTTGACATTGACTTGAACATTTTGCGCATCTGCGCGTACTGCCGCAGCAGGTTGTTCACCTCAGGCACGCTGGTGCCGGAGCCGCGCGCAATCCGCTTGCGCCGCGAGCCGTTGATCGCTTCGTGATGATCGCGTTCGTAGGGCGTCATCGAGTTGATGATCGCCTCCACCCGCGACAACTGCTTCTCATCCACTTTGTTGCTCGCCTGGTGCATCTGCGCAAACGGCCCCACCTTGGGCAACATGCCGATGATCGACTGCAGCGAGCCCATCTTCTTCACCTGCCGCAACTGGTCGCGGAAGTCGTCCAGCGAGAAGCCCTCGCCGCTGAGCGCCTTCTTGGCAAACTCCTCGGACTTCTTCTTGTCGAGCTTGTCCTCCGCCCGTTCGATCAGCGAAAGAATGTCGCCCATACCCATGATGCGGCCCACCACGCGGTCGGGATGGAAGGGCTCGATGGCATCGTACTTTTCGCCCACGCCCAGGAACTTGATCGGCTGTCCGGTTACGGCCCGGATTGAAAGTGCCGCGCCGCCACGTGCGTCGCCATCCATCTTGGTCAGCACCACGCCCGTAAGGGTCAGCTTGTCGTGGAACTCCTTCGCCGAATTCACTGCGTCCTGGCCGGTCATGGCATCGGCCACAAACAGCACTTCCTGCGGCGTCAGCAGTTTTTTCAGCGACTGCATCTCGTCCATCAGCTGCTCGTCGATGTGCAGCCGTCCGGCCGTATCCACAATCAGCACGTCGCAGCCGTTGATGACCGCTTCGCGCCGCGCCTCTTTGGCCAGCCGCACCACGCTATCGGTGTCGCTCGCCACCCCGGAGCCTTCGTAGAGATGCGCCCCTACCGCCTTGGCTACCACCTTCAGCTGCTCGCGTGCCGCCGGACGGTAAACGTCCACCGAGACCAGCATGGGACGGTGTCCGGTCTTTTTGAACCAGCCCGCCAGCTTGCCCGAGGTCGTCGTCTTACCGGAGCCCTGAAGCCCTGCCATCAGCACAACGGTGGGCGGCTGCGAGGCAAATTTGAACTTCGCCGTGTCGCGTCCCAGGGTTTCCACCAGTTCATCGCGCACCACCTTGATCACCATCTCGGCCGGAGACAGCGAGGTCATCACCTCGGTGCCAACCGCCTTAACGCGAATGTGGTCGATCAGGTCCTTGACGACCTTGAAGTTCACATCCGCCTCCAGCAACGCCAGGCGGATCTCCTTCAAAGCTTCGTCCATGTTCTCCTCGGTCAGGCTGCCCTGGCCGCGAAGGTTCTTAAATGCACGCTGAAGTTTGTCTGTAAGATTCTCGAACATCGGATAAGTCCGGGGAGCCGCGCAAGGCGGTCCATCTGTGA